>JALHLK010000102.1 GCA_022844565.1 Saprospiraceae bacterium | reverse complement strand
TTATGTCTACCTTCATAACTTCTTTTAGACCACCATTCCCAGTGACTCCTGTTAGTCATCAACTTGATAGTTTCGGCTATGAAGTATTCCCTACCTTCCTTGGAATATGGGTCATGAATGCATCTAATACCATAGTCGCCAACAGTAGTTTCTAAAGCTGCTATATTAGAACACAAAATTGGTGTAGCACTACACTGAGCTTCCTTAGCAGTCAAACAGAAAGTCTCTGTAAACATAGTTGGATATAGCCAAACATAAGCTTTTTGCCACTCTTTTGCCAATTCTATCTGATTTATTCTATCATGAAACACAACATGATCTTTTAAATTTCGTATTTGGTCTTGCAACTTTTCGATTTGTTGCAGTTCATGTTGATTATTACGTTGTCTTGCTGCAGACACATAATTAAAAAATCCATAATAAACGTGTAGTTTTAAATTTGGGACTTTTTCAAGAATAAAAGGCAGCATATATGTTATGTTGTCTAGGCTTCTATCAGGACTAGAAGAATAATGCAATCTACCAACTTCTTTGTGTTTAATTTGTTCTTCCCATAACGACCAAGTCATATCCAATCTCTCCCAAGTATTTCTTTGCATTTTTGTACAGCTTCTAGTGTTGGCTTGTCTGATTTAACTTGATTTTCTTTTCTAGTTAGCCATCTTAAATTTTTGTGATTATTAAGTTTAATTAATTCACTCTCAGTTTTAGCCTGAGCTATAGGACATATATGATCAATCACATAGTCAACGGATGGTCTTGGACCTAGAATTTCAAAGAAATTTTTTATACTACAACCAAGCAAGATTTCTGATTTGGTTGCTTTTCTTATGCCACTAACTTTAAACACTCTTTGAATAGCACTTCTGATTCTTATATTAAAGTCCCAAAGTGGGTCCGATTCTCTTCTTTTTTTACTCCATTTACTTTTATATTGATATTTTTTCCCTGGATTATCTCTAAGCCAACGCTTTTTATAACTACTTAGTGATTCTCTGTTCTTTATTTGATAATTTTTATTGTATTCGTTTATTCTATCCTTGTTTTCTAAATAATATTTAGCTGTACATTGCTTACATTTCGTTGATTTTCCTAATAATTGGTTGACATCATCAGAAAAATTATTTAAATCTTTTTCAATGTTGCAGGTCAAGCACTTTATAAAGTTTGGAAAAATTACGGTTTTACGTCTTTCCACAAGACTTTTTTTTCTAAGCGAGTTATTTATTGAGGACTTCCTCATAGAACACATTCTACATAAAGAATACAAACCATCATATCTAGATGAATCTTTGTTAAAATCTAATACATTTTTTTCAATGCAACATTTATAACAACGCTTGGTAATTTTTGTAGTAGTGTTGGCACAATCTCTGCAAAGACCGTTAAAACCGTCCAGTCTTTTTGAATTTCTATAAAACATACCAGTTGGTTTGTTATTTAGACATTTGTTACAGCATTTCATCATTTAAACAATTCAACGTTCACACCATTAGGTATTATAACAACCTTATTCTGGTACTTTTCTGGTACTTCATGATATTGAATAAAGAAGTTGCGATGCCAAGAGGATAAACAGATAAAATTATCAAATTTTTCTAAGTGGTAGTTGCTAATCTGCTTGCCAGACATCGCAAACACATCATGAATCCAAGCAACAATCTTTTTGGCTCTAAGCCTGTTATCTACACAATTTAAATTTCTGCTAGCTATAAACAGGTCAAAATATTCTTGCTCTGGCTTGAAGTTGCTCCAAGGCATAAGCTCTACAACACCAATACCAATCTGCTTGACACACGGCTCATGACTACCCATCATTAAAACATGAGATCCTAATTCTGCAATTGTCTCAGCCAGACGACCGGCACAAGTCTCAGATCCACCTAGACCAGATCTTTTATGTGAGTCCAGATTCCAATTTTCCCAAGCTGGACCAGTCCAGATTCCCACCTTTTTTCGGTCTCCAGACTTACCCCACTTTAATTGGCACATTCGGTTGTTGTGAAGGTCTTCTTCATGATGTCTAGCAAAGTTCTGATCCTCAGAGAATTTTCTAGTCTTACCACCAAAATGAAAACACCAAGCATTAGTCCAAAAGGTGCTAAAACCTAATCTTTTAGCTCGATAAGAATAATCGGCATCCTCTCCACCATTAAGGTATTCTTCTGATAGCACACCGACCTTATCAAAAATGGCCTTAGGTATTAGTGTACAATACATTGCACAGAAAGTGGTTGGATAGGTCTCAGTGAATTTATGCAAGAATAGTTGGTCATTAACTTGAATTTCAGTATTTCGAATTTTTTCAAGTTTGCTTTGAACTTGCTCATAAGTCATATTCGGGATCAATTCTAGACCATCAACCACTATTCTGTTATTATGTAGCCAACCCTTATCACAATTGGAAAAGGCATTAATAATGGCTTCATTTTTGGTTTGATTAGCAGCATCGATCATGTGCTGAATGCAATCTTTACCAATTATAGTATCATCGTTTAGCAATAGAAAATATTCGGTGTCTTTGCTAGCACTTCTGAATCCTCGATTGTTTGCTTCAGAAAAAGTCAGCCTGTAGTCATTTTGATATAAAATTTCATC
>JALHLK010000101.1 GCA_022844565.1 Saprospiraceae bacterium | reverse complement strand
ACCATTGGTGACGAATTAAAATCAATAAATATGATTACTGGATATGATGTAGGTTTTCACTTGATCATACCAGGTGCACTGATTGCAGAAAATTTTGAAGTAACTTATGGAGTTGATACCTTGATTATCACACCTGCTACACTAAGAGTACAAGCCCAAGATACGAGTATGTTTTTGGGATCTCCTAATCCTCTTTTTAGATCTGTTATTACAGGTTTTAAATATGATGAGGTAGCAGAAGATATTATCGCAAGCGGTCCAAAATATACAGTAGAGACTCTTGGAGGTATAGATGTGACAGATGAACCTCCTTCAGGTATTAATTTAATAGTTCCTGATAGCATCGTGTTTCATGAGCCACCTCTTAATGTTTTTGAGGGAGGTGATACGTCTTTTAGTTTTATCGGTTTGTCGAATTATGTAGTTGAATATATTAACGACACTCTGACCGTAGAAGGGGGTGTCTCCGTTACATGTCCAGCAAGTTTTCAAGTTGCTAATGACTTGGATCGATGTTATTCCACGACATCTTTTTCATTAGCTTTGGCTGTTGGTAATCCAACACCTGCTATAACTTACAGTAGTATTATTGATAGTGAGATTGAAGATATATTTACGGGATATAGATTTGGAATAGGAGCTACGGAGGTAATTGCAACGGCTACAAATGGCTTGGATACGGCAACTTGTTCATTTACAGTAACGGTAATTGATACCTTAAAACCGAACATTATTAATTGCCCAGGCAATATGGTTGTTTCTTCCAGCGGTCCTAATGGGGCAATTGTAATTTATGATGAAGAAGCAGGTTTTGATAATTGTAGTGAAGTATTAGAAGGGACTGCTACTGACCCAAGGTGGGTAAGTGGGTCAACATTTCCTATAGGAGTGACTGAGGTTGAATTTGTAGTAACTGACCCTTCAGGAAATACGGATACTTGTACTTTTACTGTGACAGTTGTAGAAGGCACCATCACATGTCCAACCGATATAACTAAATATACTGCACCAGGGGCATGTGATACCATAGTAACTTTTGAAGCTACCACCACGATACCTGCAGCAACTATTTCATATTCTATAGCTTCTGGTCCGATCACTTCTCCATATTTATTCCCTACAGGTATAACCGAGGTGATGGCTACAGCTGCAAATCTAACTGATACAGCCCGATGTATTTTCATAGTGACAGTATTAGATACAGTGCCTCCTGTTATGACATGTACAAATGATACTATGGTCTATCTTGGCCCGACGGAATGTGCTAAGATAGTTAATTATGCATTACCCACTTTTACTGATAATTGCGCTGTCCCTCCATTGAGTATTCCGGGATTTGTAACCCTTGGGGTTTACAATGGTAGTACCTATTATGCTTCAATTGATAGACTTTCTGGACCTCAAGCTTTTGTAGATGCAAGGGCTAAAGGTGGTTTTATTTCAAGCGTAAGTAGTCAAGGAGAAAATACATTTTTGGTTGATAGCATTAGTTCTAAAATAGGACTTGCAGAGACTTTTTTGATCGGGTTAAATGATGTGGCTACAGAAGGCACTTTTGTATGGCATAATGGCGAGCCTGTCACTTATACAAACTGGAATGTAAATGAGCCTAATAATGCTGTTGGTAATGAAGATTATACAGCACTTAATCCTGTCGATGGCAGATGGAATGATATCCCCGCAGCGGAAGGGCTTATTACTTACCGATATATTATCGAGTTAAAAGGTGGTATACAACAAATTTCAGGACTAGTAAGTGGAAGTAGTTTTCCTTTTGGTAATACATTAAACACCTTCGTCATTACAGATAGGGGTGGAAATAACGATACCTGTAGTCATCTTGTGACAGTACTAGATTCAATCTCCCCTGTTATCACCTGTTCAAATGATACAGTAGTCATTACTAATTTAAATGAATGCACTAAAGTTGTTAATTATTCATTACCAACAGCCACAGATAATTGCAGTTTACCAGCTTTGAGTATAGCTGGTTTTACAACTTTGGGAACCTATAACGGAAGTACCTATTATTACTCCAATGCTGTTTTTACTGGGCCTGCTGCTTATGCGAATGCTATATCTCAAGGAGGTTTATTAGCTTCCATTACAAGCGCAGAGGAAAATGCTTTCATATTAAATGCTATTGATTCTTTAGGAGGTGGTGTGGGATTAATAGGTCTTAAATTTGACGCTGCATTAACATCATATGTTTGGCAAAATGGTGAACCATTCATTTATCAAAACTGGGCATCTGGAGAACCAAATGGTGGTGCATTTGAGGACTATGTTTTATTTTCTGAAGGAAGTGGCCTTTGGAATGACGTTCCAAATAATATTTCTTATCCATATATTCTTGAGAAAAAGGGAAGTTTAATTCAGACTGCTGGGCTTCCTTCAGGTTCATCATTCCCTCTTGGTAATACAGTCAACCAGTGGGTAGTAACTGATCAAGTTGGTAATAAAGATACTTGTTATCAATTGGTAACAGTAATAGACAATTCTACTTTTAACTGTCCACAAGATATTACTGTTAATACAGATACATTAGAATGTTTTGCAACAGTCTTTTATACACTGCCAGATTCTACACTGTGTTTACCTATACTTGATAAAAACAAGCCTGGTTTTACCTATCTTGGTGTTTATAATGGTAGTGCATATTATCGATCAGATAATCAATTTACAAGAGAAGGAGCTGCAATTGACGCAGGATATGAAGGTGGGCATTTGGTAACAATTTCATCTTTTGGTGAAAATCAATTTTTAAGTACCAATGGAAACATAGGTGGAGGTAATTTGTGGATTGGTCTAAGTGATGTAGTATCTGAAGGCAATTTTGTTTGGGAAAATGGAGAATTAGTCAATTACACAAATTGGAATCCTGGTGAACCAAATGATTCTGGAAATGAAGATGGCGTTGTGCTTGAAACAGCGATTTCAGGAAGATGGAATGATTTACCCGATGGTGATAGTTTTCC
>JALHLK010000100.1 GCA_022844565.1 Saprospiraceae bacterium | reverse complement strand
CTGTTTTCCTACTTTTGCAGTCCTTTAAGCAATTAGAATATGAAAAAAGGCATTCATCCAGAGTATAAAGAAGTGGTTTTTTGGGATACTTCAAGCGATTTCAAGTTTTTGAGCCGCTCCACATCGGTTCCAAAAGAAACTATTAAGTGGGAAGACGGTAAAGATTACCCGGTAATTAAGGTCGAAGTGAGTTCTGCCTCGCATCCCTTCTACACAGGTAAGAAAATGTTCCTCGACACAGCCGGTCGTGTTGAGAAATTCAAAAAGAAATACGGAAAGTAATAGATATTTTTCTTAGCGTGTTTTGCTTAAAAGGTCTCTCAAAAGAGACCTTTTTTATTTGTTGCAATTTCATTTCATGCAAGGGATTGTATTTGGCGATGGAAATTGATCAACCTATTTTAGCGTCATGAATCTGATTCTGTTTGATAGTCCTACAATCCGCCAAAACCTGTTGCCTTTTACGTTTACTCGCCCCGTGGCCGGTATAAGAACAGGCATTCTTACCATTGCCGAGAAGTGGGAAAAATATCTTGGCCTCAAAGCTTCCTATTCAACTGAATCCTACCTAAGCAAAAAATTTCCGCTTCACCACGAAGCCGATAATTATTGGATAAATGGGGCAGCGTGTCCCAACGAAGACCTGGTGGCTGCCATTCGACAACTGAAACCGGGTGATGCAATTACTAAAGACAATCTGATCTTGGTCGTTCGCACGCCCGATGATGAGGTACCTGAGATTATCACGGGTACTATTAAGGAGTTTACCCAACCCCTCACGCTGATCGATCAGGTTTGGAAGATATACCAGAGCAATGGTGCGGAGATCCGGCAAGATTTTACCTTGCTTTCAAAAGGTCGCAAATCAGCGCCTGTTGAGGATGCGTTTACACGGATTTATAACCCTGACCAGGTGTTTCTTGAAGAAGGTGTTCAGATAAGAGCTGCATTACTTAACGCTGAAAATGGACCGATCTATCTTGGCAAAAATTCTTTTATCCAGGAAGGCGCACTCATCCGCGGACCGTTTGCCTTATGCGAAGGCTCGCATGTAAACATGGGTGCCAAAGTGAGGGGCGATACTACGGTGGGTCCCTTTTCAAAAATTGGCGGAGAAGTCAGCAACTCGGTCATCTTTGGATATAGCAATAAAGCACATGATGGCTTTTTAGGAAACTCCGTGATTGGTGAATGGTGTAACATCGGTGCGGATAGCAACACCTCAAACATGAAGAACAACTATGAAAATATCAAGGTCTGGAATTATGCCAAAAAAGGTTTCAAAGATACCGGATTGATGTTTTGTGGATTGATGTTTGGTGATCATAGTAAATGTGGCATCAACATGATGTTTAACACGGGCACAGTAGTAGGTGTTAGCGCCAGTATTTTTGGTGATGGATATCCACGCAATTTTATTCCTTCCTTTGCGTGGGGTGGCGCTGCTGGTTTTACAACCTATCAACTTAACAAAGCATTGGATACCGCATCGAAAGCGATGGCGCGAAGAAATGTAGACCTGACTGAAGAAGATCGCGATATTCTGAGAACGATTTATAACGAATCAGCCCAGTATCGGGTGTGGGAAAAAAAGTGAACTAACCATAAATCAGAAAAGTGAAATTCGCTGACATCCCAGGTCTATCCGAAATTAAGTCAAGATTGCTTGATTCTGTAAAGCAAAATCACATTGCCCATGCGCAGCTTTTTTTGGGCAAAGCTGGTGCGTTGAACTTACCGCTTGCATTGGCTTATGCCAACTACCTTCATTGTCAAAACAAAAACGGAGATGATGCCTGTGGAACTTGTTCGGCTTGCAGCAAAAGCTTAAAGTACATTCACCCCGACACAAGTTTTGTTTTTCCATTTAGGGCATTAAGAAAAGAAGAAGATGAAGATCGGGTGAAAGCTGAAACCTTAAAATTATGGCGCAGTTCTCTAATACAAAATCCATATTTCAGCATTGCCGATTGGATTACTTTGTATGAAGGTGAAGACAAACAAGCAGCGATTTCAAGAGAAGCAGGTCGCGAAATTATCAAAACGCTTTCGCTGAAACCGTTTGAGAGTTCTTATAAAGTAATGATCATATGGCAACCCGAATTTATGCATCCTTCAGCTGCCAATGGTATTTTAAAAATTCTGGAAGAACCACCACCCAATACATTCTTCTTTCTGGTAAGCAATGCAGCCGAGCGCTTGTTACCCACTATACTTTCGCGCACACAAATGGTGCAGGTGCCACAACTACCGGATGAAGACCTCGACACCTATCTGAAAGAAAAGTACGGGGTAGAAGATTCAAGGCGTCAGGAGATTCTGCAACTAGCAGATGGCGATCTGAACGCAGCTATAAAATTGATCAGTAGTGAAGAAGATCATTTTCAGGATCGGTTTGCCGATTGGATGCGCAGCTGTTATAAAAGAGATTATCCTAAACTGGTTGCTTTCGCGGATGATTTTCATGAGTTGGATAAGCTAAGCCAACGCAATCTTTTTCACTATGCGTTGGGCATGATGCGCGAAACATTGCTTCAACATGCAGGAGCTGATGCTGTAGGCCGCATCAAATCCGGAGAAGTTAAATTCGTAAAAGATTTTAGCAAAATTATGAATGTGTCTAAGATCGAAAAAATTAATCGGCTCGTTACCGATGCGCATTATCACTTGGAGCGAAACGGCAGCGCCAAAATGATTTTTCTGGATCTCTCTTTAAACATTGCAAAATCTATTAATCCTTAAATCTTAAAAAATTAATAATTCGAAATCAAATTCATTTATGAAACGTATTCTATCACTCCTTACTTTACTTTCCGTTCTTTCCTTGACACAATGCTCGCAAGAAAGCGGTTCTGATTATCTGGTGACTATCAAAACCCCGCACGGTGATATGGTCGCTATCTTGTACGATGAAACGCCAAAGCACAAAGCGAATTTTATCAAGCTGGCAAAAGAACACTATTTTGATAGTTTACTTTTTCATCGGGTTAT
>JALHLK010000099.1 GCA_022844565.1 Saprospiraceae bacterium | reverse complement strand
TAAATGCATTTTATTGATCTGATTTCCACGATGTTCATTGCTTTTTCTTTTTGGATTGAGACTTGGAACCAGAGCCTGAGGCTGCCGTGGTCCCTTCTGCCCTTTGCCTAGCGCGTGCACGACGGCGATTAAAATAATCTCTTATCCTTTCAAATGATGAAAGCAGTGCATCAGTGATATCTACCGATAAAACTCCATCTCTCACAGATTCCGTTCTTCTTGTAAGATTTTCCAATGACAAATTGAACCTTATTCCTGTCTCCCTCAAACTGTCTTCGGTCACAGTTTTTCTCAACAAAATTCTCACTTTTAGCAAATCTTCAAGTCCAGCTTGTTTTGCTTTAAATGTAACATGCTGACATTGAAGACCTCTAGCTTCAACTAATTCTTTTGTTAATTCTTCATCATAATTTAACTCTGTCAGATCATCAACTGTTTCAACCGATCGTTCTAATAGAATCACTTCCATTTTTGTACCATCTTCAGATATCTTCACTAACAGGCAATATTGGACATCAGTCATTTCATTCAGCCATCCAGCCCCTTCTTTTAATAACATCGGTACACTCTCATGCAAGTATGCAACCTCAACAACTATCACTGGATATAGTTGGCGTCCTGTTGCATTCTTCAAAGAAAAAGATGCATCAGCTTCCTTTTTACCAACATAACAGCATAACAGATTTGCATAACCATAAGTTGAAGATCCATCTCTCCAGAGAGCCAGGCTTTGCTCACCAGCAGCGGTCATGAAGCTTTGTTCTAATTTCCGAGATGTGGTTTCATGTGGCGGATTTGGATGAGAAATATAGTAGACTTTGCCTCCATCGACAAAGACCCTCAATCTCTTCTCTTTTGGAAAATTTTCAAAATCAAAATCTTCAACGTTTCCCAAAATGACTTTCTGGTTGAAGTGATATCGTCCTCTAGCGACATCATCTGCAGCTTTTTCCTGCGCCAAATAAAGATTATTGGTTATTGATATTTCGCTCATCTCTTTTTAGTAAGTTTACTTCACGAATAAAGTTGTACCTGTAACAGGAGGGACATCTGAAACCCTAGTTTCCTTTCCTGGCGATCTTTCAGGAGAAGGGATAGGGGAAGGAGCTATTCGCTTTTTCCCTCTTTTAAACATTGTAACTCTAATACAAAAAATGCGTCTTTATTTATAGGCAAAATATCTGGAGCTGATTGACTTTGATGGTTATGATATTATGATTGGATCTGATAGCTCTGTGATCAATCACAGTTGGAGGTAATTTCTCTTTTAACAGTTTATTGTTTAAGTTCTTGATCACCAAACGTTAATGGTATTCTCCACCAGTGTAAAAATATTATCAATATTATAAACCATACAGTTGCAAATCAGAGTCAATTTGTTGTCTTTGGGGATCATTTTCTATAAATATTCTCTTTTCCAAATAATCTATCAATTTCTTTGTAATTAGTGAAATATTCTAAAAATTTATGCAATATTTCTATTTAATGTCTGTGATGATAACTGTGTAATCAATCTATGAGTTTTTGCGCTTATCAGTCTCAACCAACCTTGAGCCAATTTTGATATTTTTTAATTTTCCCTGACATTTCAGTGTTCAAGGCAATAGATTGTTGAATTGAACATCAATTAAATGATAGCTGGTAGATCTAAGCCAATTATTTACTGAACTGATTCATTGACATTTATTTTAATTATTATTATTATTCACATGCTGTTCAATTTTGTTCTTCTTCACTCAATTTACTACAATAATCCAAATTCCCTCTCAAATTACTCAACGGAACAGTTATTTCAAAATATTTCTCTAAAGCAAAAAATGAAATAAATCTTGTCTGACACGTGGCCATTTTCGGTGCATCTCTATCCATAAATGTCATCGAAGGTGATATGGAGGACTTATATCAACAATTCAAAATATCCTTGATCAATAAACCGTTCAAAATTTTTTCTTTAAATATTCTATTCGCCAAAGGGTGCAAACATAGTTTGATAGCAGATTTTAGACGTGTATGGCCAGCTCTTCTTACAATAGATTGCAGCGAGGTGGAAATAGAGGAAACATTTGTAAAAACCTCAGGATTATCCAAAATAAAAACAAGTTGGCAAGCACTTGGCTCTTTAGGAAAGACAAGATTGACATCTACAGTCTTTTTGTCAGCACAAATATCAAACAAATACTGAACATACTCGAACTTCACGTAATTATGCTTGAGGACTTGAATAATATTTGAATCAATCAACATAATGGTCTGTAATTTCCAAATGTGAACGCATCTCTTAAAGCACTCAACAGTTACACCACATTCAAACAGAAACTGTAATAAATCAAGCTTTTGTTTATCATCAAGATTGTCCGTCGTTCCCTCTCTCAAATCCAACAGACGCCGTCTCACAACTAACGCTCCAAATATACCAAACAGCTCTAATCTTCAACTTAATTCATTGGTCTTGTTGCCCGACTAACACTCCCAACTGCAAAGAATGCTATTACGAACCCGCTTTCATCTCCCAGCTCACTTGAAATGTCTGTTGAATTAACTGTCTCTGGTTTCAAATCCTATCCATAATGAATGAACTAGTTTCTCTTCAAATGAATACATTAGAGTTCAGTTATCTTCATTGAAGATGTAGACTGTGTGAATTGGAGTGTCAGTGTAATTGCCTGAACATGGGACAAGGGGTTTCAAACGCTGGTCCTGTTCATTGAAGCTGATAATATTATTCCATAGCCTTTAAAGAATGCATATATAAATGACCTAAAGCGAGTAAATGACGATGTAAATTGGTTCTTTATTTAATAATCGTAGATACTTTGTACTAAAATAAATCTATTGCATTTTTTGCAACGAATTTCCGCTCTTCAATTGATCCATATAATTTAAATAATACTTTACAGCAAATTAAGGTATTTTTTAAGATGTTCAAAAATGAGTGTATTTTATTGATCTGATTTCCACGATGTTCATTGCTTTTTCTTTTTGGATTGAGACTTGGAACCAGAGCCTGATGCT
>JALHLK010000098.1 GCA_022844565.1 Saprospiraceae bacterium | reverse complement strand
CAATCACTCAAGCCCATTCAAGATCCATTGGAGATGCATGAAACATTGGAAAATGTTGTACTTAAACTCAGTGGAAATAAAACATATACAGACCAATTTATACGAGCTTTTGGAACTCCGGAAGTAAACAGTACAAAAGTAAGTTTAGCTTTGGAGCAGTTTATGATGACCATAGTGTCTTTTGATTCTAAATATGATCAATATTTGGCTGGAAAAGCAACATTGAGTGAAAGCGAGGAACGAGGGCGGAGTTTATTTTTCACGGAGTACAATCAGTTTTTCCCTGATTTGTCAGGAGCTGATTGCGCCCATTGTCATAGTGGACCCAATTTTGAAAATGGAGAATTTATGAACAATGGATTGGATAATGATTCGGATTTTACAGATTATGGTAGAGAGAAAGTAAGTAATCTTGCATCTGATAGAGCAGCATTTTTGATGCCATCACTCAGAAATGTAGCCCACACCGCTCCTTACATGCATGATGGCAGATTTAAAACATTGGAAGAAGTAGTGGAACATTATAATTCAGGCGTAAAGATGTCATCTACAGTATCTCCCCTAATAATGCCAACTATCGCAAAGGGGCTTGGTTTAAGTGCTCAGGACAAAACAGATTTGGTGAATTTTCTAAAAACATTGAGTGATCAAAAATTTCTAACCAATCCGGAGTATGCACAATAGAATAATCAATGAGTATTATGGATCTATTTTTATAAAAAAAAATGAATAAAGTAAAACTTTATACTATTCTCATATTTTTGACTATTTATCATTTTGTACATGGTCAAAATAAATTATTTATACCTGATACATTGAGCGGATCAGTTATAAATCTTCATCTTCAGAAAGGTCATCATGCATTTTTTAACAACTACCAGACTGCAACATTGGGTGCCAATGGAAATATATTGGGACCTACTCTGATACTTAGAAAAGGAGATGATGTAAAAATAAATGTGAATAACCAAATCGGGGAAACCACCACGCTTCATTGGCATGGACTGCACGTAGCTCCGGAAAATGATGGTGGACCACACACTCCCATTATAAACGAATCCACCTGGTCACCGACCTTTGAAATAAAGAACCGCGCATCTACATGTTGGTACCATCCACACCTGCACCATAAGACCAATGAGCATGTTACTAAAGGGATTTCGGGCGTAATAATTATCATAGATGAAATCGAGAAAAAATTAGCGTTGCCGAGAACTTATGGTGCGGATGATTTTCCTTTGGTGATTCAAACAAAGGATTTTGATTCAAGTTTTGAAATAATTACCCAATCAAATCATGATGACATTTTGATGGTAAATGCCACTATAGAACCATTTCTCGAAGTTCCTTCGCAGGTGGTCAGATGCAGGATTGTAAATGGAGCATCGCAAAGAGCCTTTAATCTAGGGTTGAATAATGATCAAGATTTTTATCAAATAGCCACAGATGGAGGGTTATTACCAAAACCTTTTAAGACAAAACGATTATTAATAGCGCCGGGCGAAAGGGTTGAAATACTAATTGATTTTAAAGATATGACTGGACAAACTGTCCACCTTTTAAGCTATGCATCTGAACTACCCAGTGGTATTTACGGTGCAACGAATGCAGGCATGGTCGCCATGATGACTTTGGATGGCTACAATCCAAATCCACTTAATGGTAAAAACTTTAAAATATTGAGTTTTAATATTATTCATCAAACTCAAAACCCTATCGTAAATATACCTAATTCTCTTGTGGAAAAGGAATCAATAAATGAAAATTTGTCGAATATTACCAGAACACTGACTTTTTCTCCGATGGCTATGGGTATGAATCAACTTAATGGTGATTTCACCATTAATAATACATCTTTTGACATGGATGTCATAAATTATGAAATACCGCTTAATAATATAGAAATATGGGAGTTAAGAAATCAATCTGCTATATCACATCCCTTTCATATACATGATATACAATTTAATATTTTATCACGAAATGGGCAAACACCGCCGCCAAATGAACAAGGACTTAAAGATGTCGTATTGGTCAGACCCGGTGAGACTATTCGCTTTATTACAAAGTTTGAGACGTTTTCAAATCCCCATGTACCATATATGTTTCACTGCCATTTACTCCCACATGAAGACGGAGGGATGATGGGGCAGTTTATAGTTACAGATCGGGTAAGTAAAACGAAAGATGATAAATTTAATAAAACTGAAAAGTTGAAAATTTGGCCTAACCCAGCAACAAATATGATTGAAATAATCCATGAAGAAGAAATAGAGGTATATGATCAAGTGATGATATGTGACACTCAAGGAAAAATAGTTTATAAGAAATTACACACTTTATCTCCTAAACAAAATATAAAAGTGGATATATTGCAATGGCCGAGCGGTGGTTACTTTATAAAAATAGGTAATTCGACTTTTAGTGAAGCTGCTTCGTTTATAAAAAATTAAAAATAAGAAAAGCAATTATGATAAAATATGCGCAAAAGAGTAGTTTACGAACAACATTTAGTACCAAAAATACGTTTTAAAATTAATAAATAGTATGATTTTTAAAGGGTTACATATTTTGCTGGCATTCAATCTTCTTATATCTACAATAGGATTTAGGGTCTTTGAGCATATATGTAGTAAAAATGGAACTTCGATTGCAATTTTTATTAAGTCAAACAGCTGTTGCACAAAGAAAAAGAAAAAGTGTTGTTCTGCTAAAAAAGTGTATTTGTGCGAAACTAAAGATGTCTTAGCAAAAGGGCAAACTATAAAAAAGAAGCCTTGCTGTGAGGATAAGTCACACTATAAAAAGTTAAATACAAACGCTTCAGAAATAACAAAAGTTATTTTTTCTGATATTCAAACTGTTTTTTATAGTCCAATCGTTGGGGTGTCTTTTGACCTAAATGACAAGGTTAAAGAAAATGCAAAGACGCTCAGATTTTATTTATATAAACCACCGCCACTTCCTGTGGATAATTTAAGGGTGCTTTACCAATCTTTCCTTTGTTAGCCTTCCATGATTTCCTGTTTCTGAAATAGGGCTAAGTTCATATTTTGTATTCGTCACATGTAGATTTTGCTGAAAGTACTTTTTGTACCGCTTTATGACTACTTTACAATACACTTCAATGAGCTTTACATTTAAATAGCATCCATTGGTTTTGGAATTTCTGTATGTATAACGGCAGAAAGGAATTTTAACTTTTTGAGTAATAAATTCTCCAAAATTACGACTTCGGTGCTCATAATATTGATCCCTGGACGGAT
>JALHLK010000097.1 GCA_022844565.1 Saprospiraceae bacterium | reverse complement strand
TTGTTTGCTACTAAAGCATTCTCACCATGTTTAACAAACTCCATATAAGATGGCATCGGATGAGTTACTACAACTTTTTTTCTGGACCATGCGATCGCAAGTTTGTTTACGCCTTTGGCTGGTTGTACCTGATATCTGCTTGGTAGGATAATAACATCACAATTATCAATAAAACTATGAATTTTCTGATAATTGTATGGAACATCAGCATTTGGGTATTCATGACAAGTAAGCAATTTTATGCCATTTTGTGCTAATTCATCTCTAAATTGGTCAGCTTGAAAGCTGTGTCCTCCGTAGCCATACCAACCGACTATCATAGACATACCTCATAATTCTCTTCAAAATCGCGCTTTCTAATTACTTTTCTCTGTCCCCGATCGTTGACGATATAATCGCCATCACTGAGGCAGCCACTAATAGTTTCATCTATTCTAAAGACGACAATGCCAGTTCTTCTCTCCCAGCCATCTGTGATTAGTCCAATATCTTTACTATATTTCAGTTGTTCTTCAAAATTTTTCTCATATGGAAAATTGAATTGTGTAGCTTCAATCTCTTTAGGTTTGAGTTTATATTTCATAGCCACTCCTCATCTGTGTATTCATAGTGGTCATGAACCACAAAGACCGGTTTATTAGTAATTGTTTTCAAGTGTTCTTTAAGCAGTGGGCTACATACCGAAATCATATCTACTTCATCGAAGTTTATAGCATAACTTGGAAGTTTTTCACAAATATCCATTATAACTTTTTGATCAGAGTTTGTTCTTAGTGCAGGAGAAGCAAAACAAATTAGAAAGTTAGCTTCTTCTCTATGGGTTATTTTGTGACCTTTGTTTATTGCTGATAATTTGAGGTTATGAATTCGAATTCTATAAGGCCCAAATTCTAAACTTGGTGAAGTTTGAAATGCCAAAGCAGGAAGATTGTTGTCAATTTTAACAAATTTGCTTACAAAATTACAACAGCTTAGATTTGTAGTGATCAAAAATTGCAAATCTTTATGATGATAATTACTATCTAATGACCAGACCCATCCACCGGGCTTAAGAACTCTGACGACATCACTATCTTGTATCTGATTTGGTCCAATTATCAGACCGTCAACGCCTTCGGAGGCTAAATGAATAAGAGTGTCTAGTTTGTGGCTATCTGGTCTAATTTGATCTAAATGATGATATTCTACTATGATCTTGTCTGCAATTTCTGGATTTGCAGGTGGTAATTTGATCAATATATTTTGGCAATATGACAGTGCTGTTCTATCACTAGGCAAATAGGCAAGATATTTATTGGCCCAGACCAAAGAATTTTGAAAGTCATTTAACAATTTGTAACATTCAGAAATACGTTTACATGGATGCCAAGTGTAATATTCTTCTGGAATAACCCGAAGCGCGTTTGGTTTACAGGTCAAACATCTTTTGTACCAGTCAATAGCTACTTGATAATTTCCTAAGTCTTGCTCTACAGAACCGAAGATCCAGTATACCTCTGCTCGCTGTCTGTCATGTTCTAGGTTATAGATTTCATAGGCATAATCTAAGGCTTTTCTATGATTTTTCTGCACCAAATAATGCTTAGCCAACCTAAATAGAGCCCCAACGTGGTCACAAATATATTTGTATGGTAGAGTTAAATAATGTTCTAATACCAGTATACCTGCTGGGTCAACAGCATCAAACAGTTCTTTGCCATAATAGAACGCTGTCCTAGCATCGTTTGGATTTTTCTCATATTCCTTACCAAGTATCCTTTTATTTCTGTTGTAGTCAAAAGTTTTACCACATTTATCCCTCTGATGATAAATAGTCATAGCAGCAGAGAATTCATGTTTCATATGATAAATCGGAATGCTTTCGTGAATTGCACCTGTCCACATCGGGTTTCTGCTTCTTCTGATAAATCTTTCACGAGCCAATGTCAGTTGTGGAGCACCATCCGGAGTACTACTATACACATAGTTCAGAAGCCAACAATCAACATCTTCTCTGACTAAATTGTTTTCTTTAAACTGCTTCAGTTCGTCTGGTATGATTTGATCATCTCCATCGACCCAATATAGCCATTCTTTTGTTGCCAAGCTAAAAGAATAATTTCTTGCTGCTGAAAAATCATCTATCCAATCAAAGTGGTGCAATTTTAGATTTGAGTGTTTAACAACTAATTCTTGCAGCAGCTCTAGAGTACCATCTGTTGAACCAGTGTCAACAACAATAACTTCCTCAATTATAGGCAACACTTGACTCAACAATGTGCCTAGATTTTTGATTTCGTTTTTGACTATCATACATAGAGATATCGAATTTTTCATTTTGCCTTCGTCACACAAGTTTCTATCAATTTTTACAGGTTTGATGATAAAATCATAATAACTTGAAAATTCTGGAGAAATACTATGGGATTATTTATAACGGTCTTTGGAACTTTGCTATCTCTGCCTGTTTTTCTATTAATGAGTCTGCCAATAACAAGCTTACAAGCGTTTGTTCTGCATAAATATTATATGTGGTTCTTTTTGGAACTCACTAAAGCAGAAATTAATTATCTAACAATGCTTATGGTCGTATATACAACTAGAATTTTCATTCTGGATAGAAAAAGAATTTTTGAAAGAGCAGAGGCTAAAGATAGAAACATTCTAGCATATTTTAGCCATTTGTTTACTGTGGTTTATAATCTTTTTGTACTTCTTTTTGTTGGATGGGTGTTTAAATGGTTAATGAATTAAAAGAATTTCTAGAAGATAGTTTCAAATTCGAAAAGATTGTCGTAGACGAAGAAGAAATTCCGTTTGAAAGCATTGAAGTCTGTAATATTCAATATGTTAAGGGTATTTTTTCTGGATTTGTTGTTTATGTGAAGACAGATAAGATTATAATCACGGGAAAAGTGCTTGAAATTACTCCAAAAGAAGTTAGGGTCCAAGCACTTCAAAGAGCCACTATGTAATCTATCTAATCGGACAAGCCCCGCCTTCACATTCCAATGAGCTTATCATATCGTCAGTGTCGGCACCTTCGAATTCAATTGGCTTAATCTTAGAACTCAATTTTTCAAATTGGGATTTAGTAATAGCTTCTTTTGGTGCTTGTTTGAACCCATGGTCACTATGACAAAGAAAACTAATAGTTTTTAACTCATTAAGATTTTCGCGAAGCCACTCCTTAAGTTTTGGAATATCTTCTCTCTTATAATATACTGTAACTGAAACCGATTGGTCTGCCCAATGTTTTTGAGCCATTTTGACCATATCTAGTTGTTCCCACGTGCTCCAACCCTCATCAGCAACAGGGGCATTTTCTGGGGCTTGAATGTAAAAGTCTACAACTAATGTGTTGTGATCAAGAGTACCATCAAATCTTAGAACTGGTTCCATATAATGACCAGCTGCCTTAAGTTTTGGAATCAACGGGTCATTAGCAGAAAATCTTACTCTTTGGATTCCATATCTGGAATAAGCTGGATGAATGCCTTCACAGGCGGCGTCCCCCATTTTGCTCATAGTACCTGATGGTTTAATTACAGTGGTGCGGATACTCTCAGGAATCCCTAAAGCTTTTGAATAGGATATATTTTCATCCTGAAT
>JALHLK010000096.1 GCA_022844565.1 Saprospiraceae bacterium | reverse complement strand
TGGATATCTCTTCGTTAAAAAGCCTCGCTGAACTACCCAGTTCAGCTACATTTTTTGCCTTGATCTATCCAAAAATAGCTCACAACTTAATTTAAAAAATTATTTAGACGGAGCACTAGGTTGAGGAGGTTAACTTTTTAGGTTAAGACTATGTCTAAATTCTGGGTCAATAAGGTTAAAATGTCAGGTTAAGAAGGTTAGGCTCTAAGGTTAATAGTAGGCGACAATTCTTTGCTCTAATCGATCTTATCTTTCTTCCTTACAATGAAATGACTTGATATTTCAAAATATAAAATTAACTTATTACCTTTATACCATTATTTAACATTCAAATCATTAAAGTAGTGAAAAATAGCTTATTTTGTCTAGTAATCTTATTGTCTTTTTTTTCTTGTAAAAATCAAGAATCAAGTAGCACATCATCAGAACAAACCTCTGAGAAAATTCAAAATCCGATTTCTTTAGCTCAATGGTCCTATCATAAAGCATTATTTGCAGGTGAAATGGATAATTTTGATTTTATCAGAAAAGCTGCAGAGCTTAAATTTGACGGAGTAGAATATGTAAATGCTTTTTTCAAAGACAAGGCAACCAATACGGCATTTTTGGATAGTCTTAAGCAAGTTGCTGCAGAAAACAACATTAAGTCATTGTTGATTATGATAGATGGAGAAGGCAATTTTGGTGAGTTGGATCTATTAAAAAGAGATAGCGCTGTAGAAAATCATAAAAGATGGGTTGACGCTGCTGCATACCTTGGATGTCACTCAATAAGAGTTAATGCCTTCGGTGTTGGTACCCCAGAAGAAGTTTCGGCTGCAGTTGTTGATGGATTAACTAAAATAAGTTTGTACGCAAAAGCTAAAAACATCAACGTGATTGTTGAAAACCATGGTGGATACAGTTCTAATGGACAATGGTTGGCAGATGTGATGGCAAAAGTAAATTTAGATAATTGTGGTACATTACCGGATTTTGGTAATTTCTGTGTGAAAAGAGAAAATAACTCAAATTGGGATGGTGCTTGTGTAGAAGAGTACGATAGATACAAAGGTGTGGAAGAAATGATGCCTTATGCTAAAGCCTTAAGTGCAAAATCTCATGACTTTGACGAAAAAGGTGAAGAAACGAAGACAGACTACGCCAAGATGATATCTATTGCACATGCAGCAGGCTACAAAGGTCATATAGGTGTCGAGTACGAAGGTTCGGAGAAATCGGAAGAAGAAGGCGTGATATTAACTAGAGATTTGATTTTGGCTAAGTTAAAATAAAAAAAATCTATCTGTTAATTTTCAAAGGCAGTCTTTTTAATTTTTGAAATGAATTAGAAGGACTGTTTTTTATTTTATGGGAATCTATCGGAATCTTTTTGTCCCCTTAAATCGAATGGATAGCAAATTAGTGATCCATGGATTATTAATAATGCTAATTTATTTTCGAAAAATATTGACCAATTAATTGGAAATAATATTTTGAGATTACGAAGTTATAGAAACTTGAATAAATTTGTAGTTTCAGATGATAGAGAGTTAAAACAAGTTGTTATAATTAAATTGTATTATTAAAATGAGTGTTTTAGAAAATTTAATTGACCAAACAATTGCAAAAGAGAAACAACTATTTTTGGATTATAATAAACCTAATTATGATCAAGAATTTATTTGTTTACAACTTATATATAGTCATGCAAGTTTAGCAATCTATAATTTTTCAAACGAACCAGATGTAGAAAATTTTAAACAATCATTTTACGATTGTGCGTTGCTGAAATTGTTTTCTTATGAAAATTTTGAAAAACCTGGCTTTTATGGCAGTTCAAATTTATTTTTAACTTCTCACGGTTTCATTTATTCAGTTTTATCTGATTCTGATGATATACTGTCGAGATACAGCCAATATGATGATAATTTTTTAAAAACATATTCTTCTAGCTTATGTAAATCAATAAAAGCAGTCTATTTGGATGATAAACAAATGCTTAGTTTAGAAATCGAAAAGTTGTATAAATATACTTCTAAAAAAGGAGTAATCAAGCATTATGGAGGTATTCCAAAAGCACTCGAAGGCATACTAAATAATGACAAATCCCTTTCTATGGAAGGGATTTCTTCATTCTTGGGAACACATAAAAAGCAAGATCATTTAATTGGGCTAGTCAAAGATTATATTAGTTTAGAAACTCTTGCAATTTTAAAATTGGCATATCGTAATGGCTTAATTATTGATTTTGACCATCATTTGGTTCCGAAAGAATTGATACCAGTAGTACCACTTGAAAAATATGAGAAATATGCTTTTTTTGATAAGGATTAATTTCCCCACTGTCTTAAGTATGCCCATAAAGCCAACAACCAAACTTGCTAATTGAAGTTTGCAACTTCAAATCACTATTAGCATATCTGCTTTGCCGATTCTTGATAAAAATGATAATCAGATAGCAATTTTAGAATTTTCAATTATTCAAAAACTTCAATAAAATTTTTAGACTAACATCATAATTTATAAAATTCAATTATTTTCGCAATGTAATAGATTAATACAAACTTCAAAAAGTAAGCATCACAATTGGGGATTAAAATAAAATGTATATAAATGATTAGCATTTGCAGTAAAACTAATAGAGTTTTGAAGTTGCAAACTTCATACAGCTGTTATTGTTTGGATTGGGATAGACTTAAGAGAGCGGATTATTCTCAATCGACTATTGATAAATTAAAAGTTTTTGTTTCACGAATGGAAGATCATTTGTAAATGAAAATTGCTAGAACAAAAATAGTAGATGTAAGACTTATACCAGAATCTTCAAAAATAAGTGAACAGGAATGGATTATTTATGCTAATAATTCAAATTTTTTACTTGCACGTAATCTTTGGTCCAAGGATGAACAATTTCAACCAAAGTACTTTTTACAACCCAATGATAAAATTATAGGAGTAGAGTTTATCTGGAGAGCAGGAAGAATCATGATAAGTTATAGTAAAATAAGCTCTGAGCTTGTTGTCTTTGCCGCTCAGATAGCAAAGGATTTACAAGCTAACTTCTATATTAATGATAAAGATGTATATCCCAACTCAAAAATCATAGCCGCCCAAAAGCGACTTGCCAAGAAGTCAAATGAGTCAGAGGTAGAATTCCAAAAAGAATCGTTTGGAGGAAACAACATGTGGTTGGCAATTCGATCCAGTTTGGAGGGAATAAAAGAATTTTACAATCTCAAAGGTGAGGAAAAGCCTTGGGCAGAAGCTTTAGCAAATATGCATGCTTGTGAAGGTATGTTTATGTATGAATTTAAAGGATGGACATTTATAGCAGGACAAAAGACTGATATATTATTTGATTGTCAGGTCAAAGGAGAAGAAGCGATCGAGAAATATCATGTTGATAAATTACTAAAGTGGGGAAAGACATTTAGTGATGTTCAACTATTCATGCACTATGATCGATCTATTTACTTCAATGCATTTTATAGAGTACTAAATGGAGAAATGATATATGGAGAATATGAGACAGAATCCTACCAAAAGAAATACGGTAAGATGCCAAAGAACGTAAAAGATTTACCTGATAGCAATGCTAATACGGTAGCTTTAGAATGGAGCTATGAACCAGACTATCTTAAATATCAAAAAGAATTAGAGAATGCAGCAGCTTGGATAGTGAATATAAAAGACGAAGCTTAAACGAAGCCCCCGCTGTCCTAAGGTGTGCTGTGAATGATAAATCCGTTGTATAGATTTATCAATGTTGTATAAAAGATGATGGTAGGCCCATCGGTATCGCTGTACAAGCGGAGGTACCAAACC
>JALHLK010000095.1 GCA_022844565.1 Saprospiraceae bacterium | reverse complement strand
GAGTGGTTATCGTTTGATACTGATGAAAAAACGATAGAAGTTAAATATCCGGATGAACCTGAGACTACTTTTTTTGACTACACCATAGAGAACGATGTATTTAAGGTGACCCACAAAGATGGTGTCGAGGAAGTAATGTATATTCAGAGTGGTTCTGTGTATGTAGATCAATTTACTTTACTACAAACGGACGGCAACTATAATGCAGAATTTACTTTAAAGGTAGAATAATATTTTTGCTTCCGAGGCATGGTGAAGGTTAAGGGCTTAGACTCCCTACATTGTCTGCGATTTAAACAACCTTAATTATTGTGATGCAACTTTAGCATTTGGGTCACAGATGCCTGAAAAATGGTTTAACATCATAACTTTTTTTGAATTGGTCAGATCTGACCTTTTGGGGAGGTGAAGGGGAAATGGTTTTATTCTAATTTATTCAATAAATAATTTAAATAGTTTTAAATCCAATACTCCTTAAATACTTAAAAGTATTATCATAAAAAATTGGATTTCTTGTGTGATCCTCAACATTTCCTTCTGGGACAACTATTATCATTCCACGTCTTGCCCTTGTCAAAAGAACTCTATATGCATTAAGTAAATATCTTTTTCTTTCCTCTTTGTAAATATTCTGCCATTTATTTCCAACAAAAGAATAATATTTCCAATCATTATCATCAAATCTTAAGTCACCATCCCATATAATACATGTCCAATCTAATTCTAATCCCTGAACTTGAAATTCTGTTGCAACATCTTCTAAAAAGTATGAAGATCTAATATCATCCTTCCCATCTAAAAACCAATTTACGGGATTCATTGGAGATTTGACATCGATAGCAAAAGGTTTGAGCCTATATGCTTGCGAAGATACTACAATACCATACCTTTCAGATCCTCTCGCTTTTTCCTTTAACCATTTTTTTGCGGAATCTATACTTCTCGTAACAACAATTGGGTACTTATCTTGTAATGAATTTAGTGTTTCAATTGCTGTGGATTTATCCAAATCTAGTATTTCCTTAATGAGTTTTGATAAATTCTCTGCTTTAAAAGACCGCATTGAAACAGCTAAATGTAAAGACTCATTAAAAATTACTTTATTATTTATTTTAAGCTCTGTTAATGATTGAATAGCACTATATTCTTTATCATATAGATGCTCAGAAATATGTGTTTCCCAATCTGGAAATGTGTTTTTAATTGCATCTATCCATTCTGAAATACCAGCTTCTCCTGTATTTATTTCTTGCCCACCTCCAACCAAACAAACAACAACGGCCCAATCTTTGTGTCTATTTAAACAAGAAATCAAGAATTCTGGTTCGGAAAATTTAAAGTTTGACTGCCCTTTTTTTTGTTGCATAAATTTAATTGTCTGCTCCTTGTTCCATGCTCTCTGTGCTTCATCAAATATGGCAACATGGTCATAAGGTGGCTTAGTATCTCTCAGATATTCATCCCTATAATGGTGAATAATTTGGATAAAAGCTTTGACACTCTCACGAGCTTTGCTTTTAGTAATTTTAACGCCTTTAAGCTTTTCTTGTGAAACTTTATCTCTTGTTAATGCTTCTTGTAAAACAGCTACCAAAGGAGCATTACCTGATAAAAAAACACTACTATCACCTTTTTCTTTATCTAAATGATCAATTGCTACCTTTAGACCCACCAAAGTTTTCCCTGCTCCCGGTACTCCAGTGACAAAACATATCAATTTCTTATTATTGTTTTTAGCATCCTCAATTAGACTTGAAACATATTTAGTTGTAATTTTTAGATTTTTCGACCCAGAATCATTCCGAGTAATTGCATCAACAGAATGATTATTAAACATTGAAATAGCCGCTTCAATTATATTTGGTGTTGGAGAATAACTTCCTGAAGTAAATTCAATTTCGTTTATGTAATTTTCACTATTATAAAAATCTAAAACAGTTTCAATACTCTTTTTTAGATCCTTAGCATTGGTTTTTATAGGATTGATTAAGTTATCATCATGACTTGATATCGAAACTTGGATAAACGATTTAATGGATTCAGTTGCAATAAGAATAGGTGCTAATATTGCATTATGGCTAGGTTGATGAAAGTTTTTTAAATCCAATGCATAGTCCCATACTTGATCGATATTATGATTCAAAAATTCTTTTTCCCCAACTTTAAATTCTAATATGAACACAACGTTTTTTATTAATAAAATACAATCTACCCTCTTTCCCATACGTGGAATAGAAAATTCAAAGAAGATATAACCTTTTTGATATTTTAAAATTTCTTGTAGAATATCAATTTGTGCTTTCCAAGCTTTATTTTGTGTATTTAAAGAATCAAATGTATTGCTTAGTGTAAGGATACCTATAATTTCTTCTGGAGATGAATTTACAAAATTCTCTATACTCTGTTTATAATAATAATTTAACATCTCATATTTTCATTCAAAGTGAATAATCTCTTAACATTATTTCATTAACAATCGGTATATCAGCTGGTGCCCAATCCAACTTAAAAAGTTCATTAAAAGGTAGCCATATAAATGTTTTATGTTCTTTTAAGATTATCTTGTCTCCTAAATAATTACATAAATATGGCACTAAATTGATTTCAAAGGTACCATAATTAAAATAACTTTCTGAAAGTTTTTCTGTAATCGATACTTCTATTTCTAACTCCTCTTTCAACTCTCGTATCAAACATGCTTCTGATGTCTCACCACGCTCAATCTTTCCTCCAGGAAATTCCCATTTTAAGGGTAAGTTCATGGCTTCACTTCTTTGAACGCAAAGCACCTTATCACCATCAATGATAACACCACAAACAACTTCAATTATCATATTCTACAACCTCTTTATGATCAACACAATATTCAGATAGAACATCGTTTAATAATTTTGCAGTAAAGTCACTAGAACCTATTAATATTTGAGAAAAAACTTCTATACTATCAGCAGCGCTTAAAGTATTAAGACATTCATCGTCTCTAAAGAAACTCATAAAATCATCTCTTGTCATCTTTTAAAATATTATGTTCTATTTAGGATTCAAACATACTACTTTTTTATATTTAAAAATTAATTTATTAACACTTTTCCATTTTTTTAAGCTTGCCATTTATGACCTTTAAAAGATATGTAATTATTGCGGTAGGATTTTCTATCAAACCACATTCCCTCTTTTTTCCACAATACCTTCAAAAAAGACACAAAACGTCATTTTTTTTCCACTAAAACCTTGTTTTTGTCATTTTTTTTGTATTATAATCAAATGTTCTCCCACTTTTGGCCTTTCTCTATCCACATCCTTATGGTCTACAAACGGGATACAATTTGTAAAATATCAGGTAACGTTCTTTTATTTGATGCGGTAACTGAGTCCGACGGTCAGGGGGTATTGTTTTCTCCAAAATTCGGCACGAATGCCTTCAGAAGAAATCCGAGCTCTTGGTGGCAAGCTTGGGTCCGACCTCTTTTCTCTGAAGAAACCCGCATCTAATAATACCAATCGGGAAGCAATATTTAATCTCCAAAATTTATGCAAAACAATTTGATAATTCATCCTGATACCTAAATGTAAACAAACACATGATGTTGATAATGGGGTATAATTAGAAAAAGAAAAATATTCGTTTCCCAGACGATGTCTGATATATCCGGCACCTAATGACGGTCCCACGTAAAATATATTTTTTTTACCCATTTGATACAACGAATAAAAATAATGTATTGAGAGGGATCGGGATGTTTGTGGTTTTGAATCTTTAAATAAAAAATTATTAGTATTAGAATAATGGAGGATAGTATTACTTTTCAGATCAATCCATTCTAGCTGTAATTCAGATAACTTTTTATTTTTGATTTTTGAAAATCCAAATGAAATCGGGCCAAATCCCAGATATTGGGTTTCTGATTTTAATAACTTTCCGGGATTTAATCTTTCAATAATCATGTCATCAAAGCCATTATATTTTTCAAATATAAAACCTATATCACCATTCATAAAATAGTTGATCTTCGGTTTTTTTGCCCTTTGACCGTACAAAACGTTCACACAAAAAAACAGCAACAGAAAAAAGTACCCATTTTTCA
>JALHLK010000094.1 GCA_022844565.1 Saprospiraceae bacterium | reverse complement strand
TTACCATTGGGTGCTAAAACATTAAGGAGATTTGTATGTCAAGAGCCGTGTGAGGGGAGACTTTCAAGCACGGTTCTGTGAGAGGCTTAGTCTGAAATGGCTTTGCCTACTCGACTTTGCTAACTTTTGACTTTTCAAAAACACAACAGCTATTTTAAGTTTTTAACTTAAAATCACTATTAGTATGTCTGCTTTGCCAATTCATTATTAAAATGATAATCAAATACCAGTTTTAGAATTTTCAATTACTTGAGTCCTCCACGAAAAGCCCTATTTTTAAATTCAGTCGTTGTCTTAAGTCTAAGCTATTTACCCTCTTCCCTTTCTACCTTCACATCAAAAATGTTCTTGATTCTTACCCTCTAACTCCCTTGAAAAGGAGAACCGAATCAAAAACATTTAGACTCTTCTTCTTATCAGCCTTATTTCCTCTGTCCTAAGTTTATCCTTAACTCCTTCGAAACAGCTGTTTTTTAAAGGGATTAGATTTTAGGAATTTGATTTTTAGAAGAGGGGATTTATATATGATAGATTTTATAGATGCATTGGTATTCAAAGCTTTTTTGCTTTGCCTCGATCCTAAAGGAAGGCAAAAAAGGATTGTCTAAAAAGATAGCAATTGTAAAAAAAACTTAACCTTTCTTAACGTCCACTTAACCTTCTAAACCACTAGCTGCTATGGAAAAGTGAGCAAAATGATAAATGCTTTTTTGCTTTACCTCTACCTTTCAGTGTTGGATGGTTATTTTACTAGCTTTAGAGAGCCAAAAAAGCAATGAATTTAGAAATTGAATTCAGGAATTATTGAATTTTCTTTTCAGTCATCCAACATAATTATTTAAGAATCATCTATCTTTGTAATGAAATAGTAAAAAATGCAAGAAATTATTTTCGTAATCAATGAATCTATTGATGGTGGCTTTGAAGCTGAAGCTGTCGGACTATCAATTTTTACAGAAGCAGAAGATTGGAATTCTTTAAAGAAAAATATCATTGAAGCAGTTTCGTGTCACTTTGATGACGATTTAAAGAGAATTATTACAATGCATTTCGTCAAAGATGAAGTTTTGACTGCATGAGGTTGTCAAGAGATGAGTCAGGTTCTAGCTTAGTAAAGAAGTTTTCACAACTTGGGTATATTGTTTCAAGACAGAAAGGTAGTCATATTAGATTAACAAGAACGTTCGAGGGACAAGAGTATCACATTACCATACCCAATCACGATCCTATAAAAGTTGGATTGCTTGCAAAAATTTTAAATGATGTTGCACAGCAGCTATGTATTTCTAAAGAAGAACTCATAACTTTTTTAAACCAATAAAAAGTTATGATTTTTGCATAAATATGATGTTTTTGGAAATAGATTTTAGATTATTTAAAGTTAGCTTTTTTACATTATTAGAAAGTTTATAAGCTTTTTTGCTTTGTCTCGATCCTAAAGGAAGGCAAAAAAGGGTTGTAGTCATGGATTAACTTTTGTAAATTATTGGATAAATATCCTGCGCGTTAAAAGAAAGTAAAATGAATTAAAAAGTAATGTATCTATTACTAGTTTATTAAGTCCTTAGTTAAGTGTCTGATTTTCCTGTCTTGGCAAAATGGAGTAAATTGTATTTGAAACACTTCTCGACCAGGGCCGAGACAAGTTATCACGAATCCTATTTTAGATTTTTAGGTACTATTCCATGTATTCGATTATCAAGCCAGCATGATTTTATCAGCTTCTTCTACAGTCATACCTACAATTTTAAGGTTTTCGTGGTCCCATTCTACCCTTTGTCCGCTACGTATCGACACAGTGCCCATTAAAGCAGTGATAGCCTCTTCAAAGCCTTCTTGTATGCCACAACTTATAGGAGTATCGTTTCTTATAGCACTAAGCCATTCTTTGATGTGAAGATTCGTAGAATCTACGCGCTTGCCATCCACATAAGTATATAAAAGACCTTTTTTATCAAAGTATTTGGCTGTTGCAGAAGTCACACCATCCACTTGATTTCGTCGTGGATCATAAATGTATAAGGGTAAATCCGGGTCTACTGTGCCATCTGCCAATAGTTTTTCAAAACGGGTCGATTCGGGGTCAGGATATATTTCAAGAGTGTGTCCATCTAGTTGCATGGTAGCGTCGTGCCCCATCAATAGCGTTGATCGGTGATATTGATTACCTAGTGTTGCACTGTATAAAAAAGACATCCCCTTTTCTTTTTCATTTTCTTGACTTGATCCATTAAAATATTCAGGAAACTCCATTGCTACTTGAATAACATCAGGAACATTTCTACCATCTCTGTGTGTATAAATACCACCTGAGGCAACTACATATTTTGGGATTCCCATTTTTAAAACACAATTGATGCGATCATAATCATGGACCAATAAGTCTCCAGTTAAACCACTGCCATAAGCCCACCATTTTCTCCACCTAAAAAAGTGCTCTTGATTAAATGGAATTTGTGGAGCATTACCTAAAAATTGTTGCCAATCAATGGTTTCAGGACTTGCCTTTTCATGAATATCATATTGCCATGCTCCATTATCACTATTTCTATTGGTATTGGCTTGGACCATGTTAATATGTCCAAGTATCTTTTTGTTTATAACATTTTGGGCTGTTTTAAAACTCAAAGTTTGACGGTGTTGATGGCCTACCATAAATTTTTTGGGAGAACTTTTAGCCACTTGATACAATTCTAATGTCTCAGCCAGATTATGTGTCATAGGTTTTTCGCAGTACACATGTTTTCCAGCTTTTAGTGCCTCTATGGCCATTGGTGCATGCCAATGATCGGGTGTTGCTATAATGACGGCATCTACATCAGGGCTGTTGATAAGATCTTTAAAATTTCTGTATCTCGTTGGTTGATTTTGTTCTGTAGTTACTGCTTCAATGGCTTCTTCTGCCTTAATGTCAAATACATCACAAACAGCAGTAAAAACAACGTTTAGATTTTCTTGATCTAAAAAATCTTGAAGTCGAGTGTCTTTGCTGTTTTTGGAACTTTCTTCTTTCATAGCAATCAACCATCTTTTAGATGCAAAGCCTGCAGCCTGTACCAATTGTTCTCCACGTATGCCATAGCCAATAATGCCTAGACGGATAGGATCACCTTCCATAAGACCTATAGGGGGAGGAAGGGCTGCTTCAATGTTTAATTCATTAAGTATAATAGCCTTTTGCTTTTCTGCGTGATTTTTTTTCGCTATCACACTCGCCCCAAGAATACCTAAAACAGGCAGTGTGGCTAAACCTTTCAGTACATCTCTTCTATCTATTTTATTATCCCCTGAGTTCATATTTAAGTTTTTTATATTTAAATAAATTGATTTATTTTTGATTATGCTTGTATTTGTGTAGTATTACTTTTATTCATTCTTGCCAACTTGAAAAACCTCTCCAACCCTATAATATGGCTGGTCGGGAAAACAATGATTATTGCTAAAGTGAATATTTCGATAAGGTTTCTATCTACAATGAGGTAACTGCCAATGCCAGAAGGTGTACTGAGCGTTGGAAATGGAGGAAGAGCTAAGTAGTACATACTAAGTAAAAGGATTCCTAACCACGCACTCACCCTAGTAAATAGACCTAAAATCAAACATAAACCAATAACAATCTGAAGCATAATGTTAAGATTGTCAATTGTACCTATCATAGAAGCATTTTGACCTAGGTTTTTGAAGATTGGTGCAAAAATACCTTCTGAATTGGTTAAAAACCCAGCTGCGGTCCAATTAGGGTTGTAGTATTTGACGATACCCTCATATAAAAAATGCCAACCTATCATTACCCGAACAATTACAAGTAAGTTGAGTTGTGTTGAAGTATATTTATTCATCTCAATTAATTTATTTTACGTAATTAATACCTTTTTGAATTCATCCTGCAAAATCTAATTTTACTATGAATTTAATAATGATCTCAATCTTTTGGTTAAATGATTTATGTCATTATATTGTTTTATGCTTAGGACTTATTATGATTTATTTTAATGTAAAATGGGTTAGATTGATTTTGATTGCTTCAGTATGATTCGCTGTCCTAAGGTGTGCTGTGAATGATAAATCCGTTGTATAGATTTATCAATGTTGTATAAAAGATGATGGTAGGCCCATCGGTATCGCTGTACAAGCGGAGGTACCAAACCGCCTC
>JALHLK010000093.1 GCA_022844565.1 Saprospiraceae bacterium | reverse complement strand
CATGGAATTATTGGAAACTCAGGATCCGGATAAGAAAAGACTTATTGAAACGTCTGAGCGGCATAAACATGAGCTTCAAAAGGAAGTGAAGGCGATGTCTGATAAAACAGAACAGGTAGTAAAGAATGCATTAATTATCGGAGGTACATTAGCGATCACGTATCTGATCGCCAGTCAACTGGGCGGTGGGTCTTCTAAAAAGAAAAGTAAAAAAGTCAAATCAAAAATAGTAGGCGAAGAAAATGAAGAGGTTCTCGAAAACGATCAGAATGCTTATTCACCACCCTCGTTCCTTTCGCAATTGGGCGACCGTGTGGTAAGCCAGGCAACGCTTGTTCTATTAGACATTGCCAAAGACAAACTTGCCGAATACCTAAGTAACCGAAAGACGAAAGAATGAAGATTCTCGACACACTTCAGGATCGCCAACGTCTCGGCAAAAAATCTATTGCGGTCCTTGTTGACCCCGATAAGATTGAAGATCCCTCACGGTTGAACACGCTCTTGCGCTTAGCTACAGAGAATTGTGTTGATTTCTTCTTTGTTGGTGGAAGTTTGGTAACCACCGCTAATCTTTCTGAGGTAGTAAAGCAGATCAAAGAAAATGTTTCACTGCCGGTTATTTTATTTCCCGGGAGTTCGCTGCAAATCGATCCTTCGGCTGATGCGATTCTTTTTTTATCATTGATCTCTGGAAGGAATCCAGATTTACTCATCGGCCAGCATGTAGTAGCCGCCCCGATCTTGAAAAATAATAGACTAGAGATTATGCCTACCGGATATTTGTTGATCAATTCAGGCAAAACAACCTCGGTAGCCTATATCAGTAATACCACGCCAATACCGGAAGACAAATATTCATTAGCAGCCTGTACAGCTCTGGCAGGCGAAATGTTGGGATTAAAATTAATTTATCTCGATGCGGGTAGTGGTGCCGAACGTGAGATCAGCCCAAAGATGATTAATGCGGTGCGCAAATCAGTAAGTGTGCCTTTGATTGTTGGTGGCGGGATTAATTCAAGTCAGAAAGCTTTTGCGGCACTCGAAGCAGGCGCTGACCTTATTGTGATTGGCAACGCCCTGGAAAAAGATCCGAACCTGTTGATCGAAATCAGCGATCGGGTTTACGATTGGAATCAGAGCGTAGAAGCACGCAAATAATTTGCAGCACAATTAGCGCAGTATTTCAAATTGGGTATACCCCACAATCCCTCCTGGTTTTGCATCGATTTTATCAACCTTGGCGCGTATAGGTCCTTGATTGCACCACTTAATAAACTTATAAACTACTTCTTCCGGTGCCTCCGCTTCGATGTAGACATCACCGTTTTTTTCATTGCGCACAAATCCACGAACACCCCACTCATCTGCCTTTTCTTTAGCAGAAGAACGATAGAATACTCCCTGTACCTTTCCAGAAACAATAATTTTGAAGTGCCTTACCTCCACTAGAATCTCAATTATACGGCTACATTAAAAAATATAATCCGTACTTAAAAAGACAGACTCTCTATTTTGGATTATTGTACTGATAATTTTTTTATTGTCGTCAGTACTTTTTGTTGCCACTAATGTGCGAATGGAGAAAACCCGTAGCGCATCGGCTACTGACAACGTGCCTTCCGCTGAATCTTTCCTACCATTAAAGGGAAAATTATCTGGTCCCCGCTGACATTGTGTATTCAAATTGATACGGCCCACCTGACTAGAAAACGCATCAATCATACGAGCAATTGATTTTGAATCTTTGCCAAACAAACTTAGTTGCTGGCCAAAGTTTGAGTTGAGTACGTATTCAATGGCTTCATCCTCACTTTCAAAAGGAACAATCGGCACCACCGGACCAAATTGCTCCTCGTAATAAACCTTCATTTTGTTATTAACTGGATACAAGACAGCCGGGTAGAAAAATGTATGAAGCGATTGTCCGCCATTAGCGTTCATAACTTTGGCGCCATGTTGTTTTGCATCCTCAACAAGTTTTGTCAGGTAATCAGTTTTACCCGGCTCAGGTAAGGGAGTTAATCCTACACCCGCATCCCAAGGCATGCCTGGTTTAAGTTTTGCAATTTCATCGCAAAGCTTCTTTGTAAATTCATCCACAATACTCTTATGAACAAACAGAATTTTTAAAGCAGTACATCGCTGCCCGTTAAAAGAAAGGGAGCCCAATACACATTCACTTACTGCATTGTTTACATCTGCATCACGTAAAATGATGGCTGGATTTTTTGCATCTAATCCTAAAATGGATTTTAGCCGATGAGGTTTAGGGTGGAGTTTTTTTAATTCGTTAGCACCTTTGTTTGTCCCAATAAACGCAAATACATCCACCTTACCAGTTTCCATAAGCGAGCCAACGGTTTCGCGGCCCCGCCCATAAATGATATTAATTACTCCTGCTGGAAAACATTCCTGAAAGGCTTTGAGCAGAGGACGGATTAATAATACCCCATACTTGGCAGGCTTAAACACTACGGTATTACCCATAATCAACGCGGGGAACAACGTACTGAATGTCTCGTTCAACGGATAATTATAGGGGCCCATACATAATGCAACTCCCAACGGCACTCTCCTGATCTGTGCCATAATACCTTGTTCATTTACAAACCCTGAAGATTTACGATCTAATTCTTTTAAAGAGTTTATAGTATCGAGTATGTAGTCACAGGTGCGATCAAATTCCTTTTCAGAATCTTTTTGGGATTTGCCAATCTCCCACATCAACAGGTTTACAACCTCATTTCGCTGCTCGCGCATTTTTACGAGGAAACTCTCCACATGACCAATACGCTCAGCTACCGACATTAATGGCCATACACCATGACCTTGGTCATACGCACGCACAGCTGCATTCAATGCTTCCAGAGCTTCCTTAGAAGTGAGCAAAGGCGTGCTACCAATGATTTGTTGTTTCAGTTCATTTCCATCCTGAACAAAAACCGGACTGGCTACAGGGCTCATATCGCCATGCCATGTTATCATTTTACCATCCAATAAATACTCACGCTGTTCCATGTATGCCGGAAGCGCAACGGAAGCAGGAATATTACTTTGATCCGGGAAAAGATTACTTAAACTTTTACTCATGTGTGGTGTCTTATGCTTGATTTGAATTAACAATTGAAATACCGGAGGAGGTGCCAAGCCGATCGGCCCCGGCCTCAATAAGTTGAAAGGCTTGCTCCAGGGTCTTAATTCCACCGGATGCTTTAATACCCACTTCTGTTGGAACAGACTGCCGCATTAATTTTATGTGCTCCACTTTTGCACCTGTTGGCGCGAACCCGGTTGAAGTTTTTACAAAGTCTGCTCCGGCATCGGCACAAAGTTTACTGGCTTCCACAATCTCTACATCAGTAAGGTAAGCGGTTTCAATAATGACCTTGAGAACCTTATCATGATCGTGTGCCAGTTTACTGCATTTGGCGATTTCAATTTTCGTCCACGGTATTCCCGTTTTAAATGATGAAATATTCCAAACTACATCAACCTCATCAGCACCGTTGTCTATGGCCCTTTTAATTTCATCAAGTTTTGTCTCAGTCATGTTATAGCCCAGTGGAAAGCCGGCTACCGTTACAAGCAAAATTTTGTCTTTGCCGATTTCGCGCTGAGCACGCTTTACCCAAAATGGCGGTACACATACACCTAAGAAGCCATACTCCCTTGCTTCATTTACCAACTGATCAATCGATTGAATTGTCAAAGTTGGACTGAGATTCGTATGCTCGATGTATTGGGCGATATTCACAATATTCGTTCGGTAAAGAACGAAATTACCTTTTCTGATTCACATTTAATAAACACAGAATCAGAGTGATCAAGACATCAGTGTCTGATGCCGCACTCTTTGCAGTATTTCATCTTGTAAACAGGGTTTCTTTTTGGCGGGCGTTTGTGGCCAAAGTAGGATGGATTCGCGTATTGAGGTGTGGCCATTTTTTTGAGCATCCGTTGTTTATCCTTGGCTACCTGTTCAATACGGGCATAGAATTCGTACTGCGCAGTATGTTTAACCTTTGCTTTCTTTAATAAAATCTTTTGTCGCTTCGATGAAAGGTGAGCACGTTTTGCACTACTTGCTTTTACTTCAGACTCATCTGAATTTCTGTCGCCCAAAATTGTGTTTTGTGCGTTCGATAGCCATGGAACGGAGGACACCAACAGACAATAGAATAACCTTATGGATAGTTTTTGCATAGCAATCCTAAAACGATTGCTGGAGGAATTTATTTTCCGCTTCTAGTGGATATGGAAATGACCAAACCTGCGAAGGTTATCTGATTAATTGAGTCCTTCGCTGTTGGTAAAATACTGATAGAGATAATAGATGAGGGTAGCTAATCCTGCGGCCAATAATAAGTACCCAAATACTCTTGCTCTTTGGAAATAGCCATTAACAGGCATAATGGTGTTATTCCTGCGATGAGCTTTCAAGATTTAGAATTCAACAATGAATCTGATTACAAAGTAAACTACGAAACAAATAACCACAAGTGAGACCAGAGTGCGGGCCCGGTTATGATAAAATTTCATCGGAATCATTTTCATAACTAACTGATTTAGATCATTTTAATATAAATATACTAAATATTACTTCAATTACTAATTAACCGGAGTTGCTTTTTGTAAGAAGGCTTTAAAATTCCGACCAATAAGGCCTTTTGATAGTTGAATTGATTGGCAGCACCATAAGTAACCCACTTATTTTCCAGACATAAAAAAATCCCCCGATTCGGGGGATTTGAGGTACTAATATTATTATAGGTTATAAGTGAATCACTTCACCATATGCAGCGGCAGCAGCTTCCATAATTGCCTCACTCATGGTAGGGTGTGGGTGCACCGATTTTATGATCTCATGCCCTGTAGTTTCCA
>JALHLK010000092.1 GCA_022844565.1 Saprospiraceae bacterium | reverse complement strand
CGATGAAAAAAATCGTTGCATAGCCTAAGCTACGGAACTATTTTTTGAAGAAGAATCAATAAAAAAGACAACTTTTATTGGACTAATCTGTATGTTCATTTGGTATAATATAAAATCTACATAAAGATTATACTAATAGAATAAAGAATATAATTTTTAAAATTTTTACTTTTGGAGCTTTTAAACATTTTGTAGTATATTCAATAACAGAATAAAAACAAGAAAAAATCAGATAAATAACTAAACTTACTAAAAAATGAGACAGATCATAATTTTAATTTTAGCCGTAATGGCCTTCAATGGTATTATAGCCCAATCTGGCATCAATACCACTACCCCAGACCCATCAGCCATCTTGGATGTATATTCTACTAATAAGGGATTTTTACCTCCACGTCTCACAAATGCACAAAGGGATGCTATAGCTACTCCAGCTGCGGGATTGATGATATACAATACGACAGTCAATTGTTTGCAGTGGTGGAATGGTACGTATTGGTATGATGGCTGTACAACGCAGGCATTAATATCTCAATATCCAGCAGGTACGGTATTTTGCGGGTCAGGACCTACGGCGATTGTAGATGTTACCAATCCTGTGACTGGGGAGACATGGATGGATCGTAATTTGGGTGCAAGTCAAGCGGCTACAAACAGTACAGATTTTCTGGCATATGGTAGTTTGTACCAATGGGGTCGAGGAGGTGATGGTCATCAGTGTATTAATAGGACAACCGCAACAAGATCAGATGGCACAGAACAGAATAGAGAGACCAATACATTAGCTACTACGGCTACACCCAATGTTGGTAATGATTGGGATGGGTTATTTATTATAGGCAGTGGTGATTGGAGATCTGCACAAGACGACAATTTATGGCAAGGCGTTAATGGAGTAAACAATCCATGCCCAAGTGGGTATCGGTTACCAACAGCCCTAGAGTTAAATGCTGAAAGAGCAAGTTGGGAACAAGATCCTATAAATAGTACAATCAACGCTGCTGGTGCTTTTGACTCACCGCTTAAGTTGCCCATGGCGGGCGTCCGCCTCAACGGCTTTGGTTCGCTCGACGGTGTCGGTACTATCGGCTTCTATTGGAGCAGTACAGTTAGCAGCACGCCTGCTCGCGGCCTCGGCTTCGGTAGTGGCAGTGCCAACATGAACGCCAACAATCGGGCGCTCGGGCTCTCTGTTCGTTGTCTTAAGGATTAGCCCTGAGCGCAGCTTTAGCGGAGTCGAAGGGTTGACCCTTTGATTAGCGAAGCGATTTGATACTTTGACACTTGTCTATGCCGTCCCGTAGGGTGGCATAGATGAAATACCGCGTAGCGGTCGGTTTTTTTTTAAAAACATACCTTATAATGACTATTGTAGAGAAAATTGAATTGGCAAAAAGCAATAAATACCTCACCCTATTTAAGGAAGGGCTTTTTTACAAGTGTTATAACCAAAATGCTATGGTGTTTGTAAATAGGGTAAAAAATTACAAGGTCAGTTCAAAATACGTAAAAAGCGTGGGAGAAGATGTGTACAGTGTTGGTTTTCCAGTGAGTGAAGCGGAGAACGGTAATTTGAGTTTAGCACATATTTCAGAAAAAATTGGAGCAAATGGTTTTGAAGAGAACGAAGGAAATATAGTTTTTTTGCTTAACGATATGGGTACAAAAAAAGATTATGAAACATGGAAAAAGACCATACAAGAAGGATATATCGGTGTAGTAAAAGAGCCGGCTACACCTTATCAGCACTCAACCTATACAGATGTGATAATATCAATGATAAAAAATTTTGATTTGGCAAACAGCACACCTATGCAAGGACTTGGTTTTATACAGGATTTAAAATTTGAAGTACAACGGTTGGAAAAAAACAATGGAAACATTTGAGCACCTTCTTTATCAGTTGCATTTATCGTATTTGCAAGCCCGCAAAAACAAACGCAATACGCATAATCAACTGGCTTTTGAGCTCAACCAAGAAACAAACTTACATGCATTAGCTACAGCAATTTATGAGCGAAAATATTCACCCAAACCTTGTGTAGCTTTCATTATTAAAAAGCCGGTGATGCGTGAGATATTTGCTGCTGATTTTACCGACAGGGTAATACATCACTTTATCTACCGATGTATTTATCCCCTTATAGACCGCAAACTCATTCATGATACGTACAGTTGCAGAGTTGGCAAAGGAACATTATTTGGTATCAATAGAGCAAAAGGTTTTATGGGTTCGTGTACTCAGGATTTTACAAAAGATGCGTACTTTTTAAAATTGGATATTGAAGCCTATTTTATGAATATGAATCATGAAATATTGTACGAGAAAGTTATTCAGATGCTACCCCAACATAAAAATAGTTTTTTAGGCATTAGCGGAGAAACATTGATATACTTGATAACACAGACAATTTTCAATAGTGTCGCTGAAAATTGCCGCATCAAAGGAAGTAAATCAGATTGGGATGGTTTACCTCCATCCAAGAGCTTGTTTAATTATCCAACAAATACAGGTTTGCCAATAGGCAATTTAACCTCTCAAGTATTTGGCAATGTGTATATGAACGACTTTGATCATTTTGTAAAGAAAGTATTAAACATAAAATATTATGGCAGATATGTAGATGATATGCTATTTGTCCATAACGATAAGTCTTATTTGGAGGGCATCATTCCAGAGCTTTCCAACTTTCTACTTTCTCACTTTCAACTCAAAATCCACCCAAACAAAATAGTTTTAAAATCAGTAAATGAAGGTATCCCTTTTTTAGGTCAAATCATAAAGCCGCATCGTACATACATTGGCAATCGGACTAAAAACAATTTCTATCAAGCAATACAAGAAATAAATAAGGTTATGGCAGTTGTCCCCCAATTTACCTGGCAACAGTTATGCGATATTAGAGCAACAATAAATTCTTATTTAGGGTGTATGCAACATACCAATTCATTCAAGCTCAGAAAGTCAATGTTGGACAAACTTATTCAACGATTTTATGATTTTTATCTTGTGGACCGAAATTTTAAAAAAGTATTAATTAACGAAGATTTTTGGCAATGGCACTTTTCACCGAACTACCAGTTTACAAATTAGGGTATGATTTGCTCATACAGACCTACGAGCGTACAGCTATTTTCTCAAGAGAATATAAATATACGATGGGCGAAAGATTGAAAAATGAGACAACAGACATGCTCATAAATATTTACAAAGCAAATAAAAGCAAAAAAGACAATCGTGAGCAATATATAGATCAGGCAAGGCAAAATGTAGAAGTTGTTCGTTTACTACTTCGCATTTGTAAGGATTTAAAAGTAATAGGAATGAAAGGGTTTGTGGCTTTAAATATACAAGTAGAAGAATTGTCGAAGCAATTGGCTTCATGGCAAAAATACACTGCCGGAGTTCATACGAAAGAATGAAAAACAAAACGTATGAAGTGTGCAGCATTTAATCCTAACATATCGTCCGCTTTTTGTATTTGCAAAAATGTGGATTCAGGAGCAATCAGTTGTAAAATGATATTTTGTTTTATGATGTGTAAAAGATATGTTTTATTGCCCATGGCGGGCATCCGCAACAACAGCAATGGTTCGCTCAACAATGTCGGTACTAACGGCAACTATTGGAGCAGTACAGTTAGCAGCGCGCCTGCTCGCAACCTCCTCTTCAGTAGTGGCGTTGCCAGCATGCGCACCCGCGTTCGGGCGGTCGGATTCTCTGTTCGTTGTCTTAAGGATTGATAGGGAGTTGAAAGTTTGAAACAAGCGAAGCGAAGTCCCGCCTATGTGGGAGTTGAAAGTTTGGAAAATTTGAAGAAGATAGGAGGAAAACGGAAGGTGAAAGTTAGAAGGATTAAAAGTGATCGTTCATGATGTGTCTTAACAAATTAGGTTAAAAGTATGTAAGCTAAATATAAATATTAATTAATAGAATATAGGATAAATCAAGAAATAATCAATAGTAAGTAAAGGTACAAAAAATGAGACAGATCATAATTTTAATTTTTATATTAACAAGCTTCAATGGTATCATAGCCCAATCAGGCATCAATACCAATAACCCTGATACATCAGCGATCTTAGATGTGTTTTCTACCAATAAGGGATTTTTGCCCCCACGACTTACAACTGAACAAAGGAATGCTATCGCTAATCCTACTGCAGGACTGATGATATACAATACGACAGTCAATTGTTTGCAGTGGTGGAATGGAACTGTGTGGTATGACGGGTGTGGTAATTTTACATGTGGCTCTCCAGTAACCTTTATTTATAATGGTAGTACTGTGACCTATGGTACGGTGGAACGTGATTATGGAGGTACCTTGGGAAAAAAATGATGGTTGGACCGAAATTTAGGTGCAAGTCAGGTAGCGACGAGTAGTACCGATGAGACCTCTTATGGCGATCTATTTCAGTGGGGACGTGGTGATGATAGCCATCAAGGGAGGTCTTCAGGTACTATAAACATTCAATCTGTAACTGACAATCCAGGTCATGGTGATTTTATCATAGCATTTGAAGATTGGCGATCTACAAAAAACCACAACTTATGGCAAGGAATAAGCAGTATAAACAATCCATGCCCGAGTGGGTTTCGGGTGCCAACAGAAGGGGAATTAAATGCAGAAAGAACAAGTTGGAACAGTAACAATGAAGCAGGTGCTTTTGCCTCTGCACTTAAGTTGTCTATGGGAGGCTACCGATTATTCAGTGATGCTTCACTTTTTAACGTAGATACCTACGGCTTCTATTGGAGCGGTACAGTTATCAGTACAGGTTCTCGTGGCATTCGTGTCCTCTTCTTCGAAAGTACCGATTCCAATTGGGTCAATAGCTCTCGATCGAATGGGTGCTCTGTTCGTTGCATTAAGGATTGATCCCGCAGGTTGACAATCTAACAGAACTGACAATCAATTATATTTGATAATTTGACACTTCAAACCTACCGTTACTAAATTTATTGTGGTAGAAATCAGAGAAAAGGCTATAAATTTAAAAGTTAAGGAGATAAAATATATGGATTATGAAATAAGAGTTTTGCTAAATTAATTTTACTTTTGTAAAATGTTCTATTAAGATTTCAAAACACAAAAAGAAAAAATAATAAAAAAAAGTAATTGGAAAATTAAGAAATAATCAATATAAAATATAGTTGTACAAAATGAGACCAACCATAATTTTAATCTTTGTAGTAGTTTGCTTTCAAGCTATCATAGCCCAATCAGGAATCAATACCACTACCCCGGATACATCAGCGATCTTAGATGTATATTCTACCAATAAGGGTTTTTTGCCTCCTCGTCTTACTACTGCCCAAAGGGATGCTATTGCTACT
>JALHLK010000091.1:4236-5385 GCA_022844565.1 Saprospiraceae bacterium | reverse complement strand
CCTGATTTGATTACACCTAGCTCTCCTAAACAATTTATAGACAATCTTGCCAGAGACTATACTTTTACCAATATAAAATTGAATAATACTAGTAATGTATTTTTTGCAACACCTGGCCAGTCTATTACTTTAACCGGAAGCTGGACATGGATTTATAATCCACCAATTCCTGCAAATGGATGCCCAGGTTGTTTTTCACAGGCCTACTTTGGAATGGCAAATGCAGAAGGTTTTGGAAATGTTTGGAATGATTGTAATAATGTTACGGGAACTGGTTCAGGTGGAGGAGCATTAAATAGAACCTTTAACGCTCCAACACAACCTGGTGTTTACTATATTTCACTGAATGTAGCATGGGATAATGGATGTAATAATCCGGAAAGAAATCCTATAAATGATCCAAGTCGGGCATTTGCAGTTGTTATAGTACAACCAACAGCGACACCATCCATTTTTATAAGTACTACAGCCACAACAAGTTCTCCTGCAGGTACTTACCCTATTACTATTACAGTTAAAAATACAGGAGGTTATAACATATCCAAAACCGATGGGACTCTGACGATTACCTCTTCATTTAATGAAACGATCTTAGAAAACCGCGTAGCACCATTTAAAACTAACAATGGTAATTTTATCGTAACGATGTATCCAAATCCGGCCCAAAGTGATGTGACGATGGTACTAAATGGATTGGATCAGGATGCAGAATTGATTATTTTTGATATGCAGGGCAAAAAAGTATTAGGCCGAAAAGTTTATGCAGGTACAGAAAAGTTAACAATTGATATTGCAGTGAATGAACTTACCAACGGAATGTATTTAATCATGGTAGATAAAGCTGGAGAACGTCTATATCAAAAAATGATGATAAGTAGATAATATAAATATTCTATATATGTAAACAATTAAATATCATATCATTAATATAAATTTTAATTAATGGTATGATATTTTATTATGGATGAAGTTGTTTATTTATAAAAAGTCTAAAAAGATTTATCTCATAAGTGGAATCAATTTTTAGCAATTGACAGATTGATTATGATATGCGTGGTGAAAGAGCAAAGCTTGTATTAAAAATGAATTTTTTTTTTGGATTCATCAATGATTTCCTTTTACTGATTTGTTAAGTGCTATAATAAGTTA
>JALHLK010000091.1:0-4136 GCA_022844565.1 Saprospiraceae bacterium | reverse complement strand
ATCCAAAATTCAATATTTTATTTAATTTTATTATTATCCATTAATGCAAATACACAGAGTCAACAATTGTCGATTAGAGACTTTGCCATTTATAGTGTCAAAGATCTCAAACTTGCTTCTGAGATAAAAGTTCTCCCAAGTACAAATATGGGAATTGGAAATGTAGGTAGTAAAGAAAACATTTACTTTAAAAACGCATCACTTATTGATGCCAATATATTTGGCCGAGGCAAAATTGATTTAGATAAAGAATTGACCATCAATGGAAATATTACTGCAAATAATTATTTAAACCAGAATGTCAATATCCTAAATGGTGCAAAAGATATAAACATAAACGGTAATTTGGTGATCAATGGTAAAATAAATTTATCAACGCCAGGCTCAATCATCGGATCAGTAAAACAAAGCATCGGTGCAACTTACTCGGGTCCAAACCCTTCTCTCGGAAGGACAAATGAAGTATTAAGTTTACCTACTTTTCCCTTTTTACCCATCATTAATGATTTTGAAGAAGGTACTCAAAATAAGATTGGTAATCAGACTGTCACTCCAGGAGCATATAAAGATGTAGTATTGACAAATAACCAAACGTTAACCCTTAGTGGAGTTGGTACATACGTATTCAAATCTATCACTAATTCTGGGAATAGTAAGGTTAACATAGTTTTTGATTTTCAAAATCAATCTGAGGGAAATTTTAGAATATTTGTCAGTAGCAGAATTAACTTAAAAAATGTCACCGTTACCACGATAAATGGTGGTGGTCCGAATAGAATCTTTACTGAAATTCATTCTCCACTTACTACTGCTAATGATAATGATGATAATTTAAATGCTTTTTTCCTTTCTAATGGATCTGGCAATAGTGGTAGTAATTGGTTAGGTACATTATGGGTACCGTATGGTAAAATCAAAATTAAATCCACAGGCAATGCACCTACGACAAAAGTAACAGGAGCAATTTGGGGAGGAAATTTAGTCTATATTGAAAAAAATGCGGAAATCAAATATGAACCTTTGATCTTCGAACCAAACAAAATCACTCCATACTATCCAGCTCCTGAAACAGGTAAAATAAATGACCTTATTGGTTCAGAATTGACTCAGCTATCAGTGAATGTTGGACCAATCACAAGCATTCCAGATAATAATATTTTCAGAATTGATACGGTTAATAATATTCCTTATGTAACCATTGAAGCAATTGCAATTGTTGGAAAAGAAGATGAATTGTTGACTTATCTTTTAAATAATGGGCTAATTAATGTGATTAGTAATGGAGATAGTTCATTGATTATAACTGGCTTGTTTCCAATTTCTAAATTAGCCGAACTTAATGAACAAATTACAATTTTAAGATATTCAAGACCTTTATACGAGCCATTGACCAAATCAGGTATTGTTACGAGTCGCGGTGATACTGCCCTCAGAGCAGATTTGGTAAAAAGTGGATATGACCTGGGTGGCCAAGGGGTGACAATCGGGGTAATCTCGGATAGCTACAATACTATACGAAATAATCCTGCACTTGCTGATGTTATAAATGGTGATTTACCTGGTATAGGAAATCCAAATAATAATTTAACCCCTGTACAGATCGCTTTAGAATATCCACTAGGCACAAGAACAGACGAAGGTCGAGCCATGCTTCAAATTATTCATGATGTGGCACCAAAAGCCAGTCTAGCATTTAGGACGGGATTTATAAGTGCGGGTGATTTTGCAGAAGGTATTAAACAATTAGCAGCCAGTGGTAGCAAAGTTATCGTAGATGATGTATCGTATATTACAGAGCCATTTTATAGAGATGGAGTGGTAGCACAGGCTGTAAATACAGTCAATGCTTTAGGGGTTACGTATGTATCAGCAGCAGGTAATTTTGGTACTAAATCTTATGAAGGCATATTTTCCCCTGCACCTGCACCTTCTGGCACATTCGGTCAAGCACATAATTTTGGAAGTTCAGTATACCAAAGACTTAAATTAGTACCAGGTACATATACAATTGTCTTGCAATGGGATGATGATGTCTATTCATTGAAGGGTAATTCTGGCACACAAACGGACTTAGATATTTGGCTCTCAAGTAATGATGGCACACCTTTATTTGGTTTTAATAGAAACAATATTGGAGGAGACCCTATAGAAGTTCTACCATTCAATGTGAGTGATTCTACTACTACAAATATCATTGTGAGTAAGGCTTCTGGAGCAAATGTCAGGTTTAAGTACATCATATTCAGAGGAGAAGGAGTCATTGAAGATCCGAATGCAAATGCCGGAACCATTGTAGGTCAAGCTAATGCAGCTGGTGCGATCAGTGTCGGGGCTGTACTTTATTTGAATACGCCTGCATTTGGTGGAGTTCCTACAGCAGCATCATTTTCTTCAAGAGGAGGTGTATTAGTAAATGGTCAAAATAGAAATAAGCCTGATATTTCTGCCCCAAATGGAGTTAACACCACAGTAAGATTAGGAGGTGTTAATATCGATAATGACTCGTTCCCTAATTTCTTTGGAACCTCAGCGGCAGCACCACACATTGCTGCAGCGGCAGCTTTGTTAATAGAGGCAAAACAAAAATTTTCAATGACTCAGATCAGCAATGATTCGATCAGAATCATTATGAAAGCCGCTTCAACACCTATGAGTGATGGGCCAATTGTTTCGGGAGCAGGTTTACTTCGTGCAGATGATATGATACGGTCTTTTGCCAATCCAAAGCCTACCATCAAAGTGGTAAATTCAGTAGGCGATAGTAATTATGTGCCAGGTTCTCGTATAGAGATTAGAGGAGAAAACTTGACTCCTGGTACAAAGATATTGTTTAATGGGCAGGAATTGGACACGGAGGTATCGGGAGATACCCTAGCTAGAGCAATTATACCTCCATATACTGATACAAATCCTATCGTATATTTAGAAAATGATCCTATTTCAGTAACTCAGTTAGATGGAGGTGCCTCCGATACGCTAGGCCTTTTTGGTCCACCTAAGAAAATAGTCAGAGTAGTAGTAGACAATAAAACACGAAAATTTGGCGAAAATAATCCTTTATTTACCTTCTCAGTAAGCGTTGACGGGATACGACTTGATTCTACGAATTTAACCCTAGATAGTTTAAAGCTAAATAATTTAGTTATAACTTCAACCGCAACCACAAATTCCTCCGTCAATAAGTACAGAATTATTCCTACAAATCCAATTACAGCAGCAGATGTAAGGCAAAATGAGCTCTATACATATATATTTGTAGAAGGAATACTCGATGTAAAAAAATTACCACTATTTATAAAGCCTAAAAGGAAAACACTTGAGTATGGCGATAAAATTGACAATATAGAATTTGATTATGAATTAGACCCAACCGCTAATTTATTTGATAGCATAGGGATACTTGATTCTATCAATTTACAACATGAAGCTCAATTGGTGGATAATGTATTGGCTTTAGTAGATTCTCGAGCACTCGTTAACAGTCGTGCATTGGTGAATAGCAGAGCCCTGGTCAATAGTCGTGCATTGGTCAACGGAGACTCCGTCCTGATCAATAGTCGTGCATTGGTTAATTTAGCCATGTTGATTAATAGTAGAGCACTTGTCAACAGTCGTGCCCTGGTAAACAGTAGAGCACTTGTCAATAATCTCCCGCCTGATACCACAAGAGTTTTTGACTTAGCAGTTTCAACCTTTTTAGATTATGCGGAGGATCCTAATGAGTCAACCCTCACAAGTAGCCGAGCATTGGTCAATAGCCGTGCATTGGTCAATAGTCGCGCATTGGTAAACAGTAGAGCATTAGTCAATAGTCGTGCATTGGTCAATAGCCGTGCCATCGTGAATAGTCGTGCATTAGTAAATGGGGTGCCAACCATCACAAATAGTCGTGCCTTAGTCAATAGTCGTGCTATAGTCAATTCCTCCACAGTAGGAGAAGATTCTACAGAAATTAGTAATAGTAATGTAGGTATTATCATAGATTCTACCGATGTGGCTGGCTCAGCAGATTCTGTTACCATTGGTGACGAATTAAAATCAATAAATATGATTACTGGATATGATGTAGGTTTTCACTTGATCATACCAGGTGCACTGATTGCAGAAAATTTTGAAGTAACTTATGGAGTTGATAC
>JALHLK010000090.1 GCA_022844565.1 Saprospiraceae bacterium | reverse complement strand
ATCAATCGCATACGTGGAGATTAGCAATGAAGGAGCCTTGGCTTGCTCTGCTGCCGTTAGCAGCGGAAAATATTCTTCTGCCGTTGCGTAAACAGAAAAGGATTTGATTGGATTCATGCTGTCCGTAGTATGCACATCAATTTTATCAGACAGAAAACCATATTGATTGCGCAGCTTCGCATCGTAAGTTACTTTAATCTCCCACCGCTCGGCTGGTTTTAAAGAGACGGGTGTTTCAATCTTTATGTAGGCCGGTGTTTCTACTTTAATAAAGTCAAATTTTACCGGGCCAGCATTCATAATTTCAAACTCCTGCGTGACAGCGGGCTTGTTAACATAAATTTTTCCGAGGTTAAAAGAATTATTCTTGAGTCTTAAATTTCCATTGACAGCCGATAGCGATCTATCGGTTGCCGTTCGTTTATCCACAACGCTGCCTTTTATCTGAAGTACGATGGGAGCTTTATCAAGATCGGTAGTTACCGTTAGTGATTTATTGAAATATCCGGGTCTTGATTTCGGGTCGAAACTAGCCTTTATGAAGCCGGTTTTTCCTACGGCAACAGGTTCGGCAGACCAGCCCGGGGTTGTGCAACCGCAGGAAGCCTGAACGGAAAGAATTTTAACCGGACGCACACTGCTATTTGTAAATGTAAATTCAAACTCAACAGCACCGTCAGCTTCAATAATTTCACCGAAGTCATGGATCTTCTCTTTGAAGAAAAGCGGTTCTGCCAATTGGGCAAAACCTTGGTTCCCAAGAATTAAAAATACAAGAAATAAGAAGGTGGATCTCATTTGCACAAAGTTACTTTTTACTAGTCACATCTGAAATTAAAACAACCTGCAGTTAAACTTTATGCCCACCTTACAAGTGCTTTTTCACAATACTTCCATTTATTTGCATTTCTATGGCAAGAATTTTAACCGGAATACAAAGTAGCGGCCGGCCACACCTCGGTAATTTGCTCGGGGCCATCATCCCTGCAATCAAATTATCTCAAAACCCTGGCAATGAATCCTTCTTTTTTATTGCCGACCTGCACTCACTTACATCAATTAAAGACGCAAAACTTCGGGTGTCTAATGTGCAAGCGGTGGCAGCTGCCTGGCTTGCCTTTGGATTTGATGTCGAGAAGAATTTACTCTACCGCCAAAGTCGCATCCCGGAAGTATGTGAACTAGCCTGGTACTTAAACTGCTTCGCTCCTTTCCCCATGCTAGCCAATGCGCATTCGTTTAAAGAAAAGTCTGACAGGCTTGCCGATGTAAATGCGGGACTTTTCACCTATCCCGTATTGATGACAGCAGACATTATTTTATACGATGCTGATTTTGTACCGGTTGGAAAGGATCAACGACAGCATCTGGAAATGGCCCGTGATATCGCAAGTTCTTTTAACAACCAGTATGGAGAAACCTTTGTACTACCAGAAGCTAAGATTGAAGAAGAAGTAATGACTGTGCCCGGTACAGACGGACAAAAGATGAGTAAATCCTATGGAAATATTCTTGATATCTTTCTTCCTGATAAAGAATTGCGGAAGCAAGTGATGTCGATTGTAACAGACAGCACTCCGATGGAGGCTCCGAAAAATCCGGATACAGACAATGTGTATGCTATTTATAAATTACTCGGAACTCCAGAACAGACAGCCGCATTAAGAGAAAAATATCTGGCTGGAAACTTTGGCTACGGCCATGCCAAGCAAGAGCTCTATGAACTGATTCTTCAGAAATACGCCAGAGAGCGCGAAGCATTTACTTTCTATATGAGCAACCTGCCCGAGCTGGAAAAGAAACTTGAGATAAGTGAAGCCAAAGCACGCTCATTGGCCCGCGCCATGCTTACTAAAGTGAGAGAAAAGTTAGGCTATTGATTCTATTTGGCCGTCCAAACGATTTGTTGATGATCCTGCCCTACGTTTAAGATTACCCGTATCGGATTTGGTACAATTACGAGTTTCGTATCCTTGCCGGGAATGGAATCTACTTCAACGAAAACGCCTTCACTGGTTGCCACTGAATACTCATTCTTGTCGCTAATTGAATACGATTTTGCCAGGTAGGCGATAGGATATAAAACATCTGTATCAGGGCAATATTTATCGTGTACATCTTGCAAAACATCTTCCAGATATTCTCCAAACTTTACATGAAGTGAATCTTCCAGATCATGTAGTTCCTCCTCCAGATCATCGTATTTAGGGTTATTGTAATCAATTTTCTTTAAAGCATTTCTGCGCAAGGCTATTTCCTGTATCGCTTTATCAAGTTCCTTTACGTCCATAATCCAAAATTTCATCAAGATTATAGAAATGCAGGCTAAATTAAAACTGCAGGAATGATTAATTTTGACAGATCAACACAACCACTCATGAATCCAGATTTTCTACCCATTAACGGCACCGACCACATTGAGTTTTATGTCGGAAATGCCAAACAAGCAGCCTTGTTCTATCAGCATTGCATGGGGTTTGAACTTATTGCCTATGCAGGTCCGGAGACAGGTGTGCGCGATCGTGCATCGTATGTCATGCAACAAGAAAAGATTCGATTTATCTTAACCTCAAGTCTGCAACCCGAGTCTTCCATCAGCGAACATGTAAAAAGACATGGCGATGGGGTAAAGGTACTTGCCTTGTGGGTGGATGATGCAACAAAATCTTTTCATGAAACAGTTTCGCGGGGTGCTGAAGTTGCCAGTGAACCTAAAACCCTCCAGGATGAATTTGGTAAAGTTGTTGTTGCTTCCATAAAAACCTATGGAGAGACTATTCACACCTTTGTGGAAAGATCTGCCTACCAGGGTGCCTTTATGCCCGGCTACAAAGCGATGAAAAGTTCAGTACAATCTATCCCCATCGGACTAAAGTATGTTGACCATTGCGTTGGCAATGTGGAACTGGGCCAGATGAATCGATGGGTAGATTTTTACGAGCATGTGATGGGGTTCAAACTGCTTATCACCTTTGATGACAAGGATATTTCAACAGAATACAGCGCCCTCATGAGCAAAGTAGTTTCCAATGGCAACGGGTATATCAAGTTTCCAATCAATGAACCAGCCGCTGGCAAAAAGAAATCGCAGATTGAAGAATACCTTGACTTTTATCATGGGGCGGGAGTGCAACACATTGCCATCGCTACGGATGATATAATTTTTACTGTGGGTGAATTAAGAAAACGGGGTGTAGAATTTTTAAGAGTTCCGGATATCTATTATGATGATGTGCTGGACCGGGTTGGACACATCAACGAAGACCTGCAGGCATTAAAGAAACTTAATATTCTTATTGACCGGGATGAAGAAGGGTACTTATTGCAGATCTTCACGAAACCCGTTCAAGACCGACCTACCCTATTCTTTGAAATTATTGAACGCAATGGAGCCAAATCTTTTGGTAAGGGTAACTTCAAAGCACTTTTTGAAGCGATCGAACTGGAACAAGGGCTTCGAGGGAATCTTTAAACGAAAGAAAGCTGCTATAAAAAACAGCAGCTTTCTTTACTATCCGGTTAAACTACTTTTTGAAGTATAAGCGGGTAATAAAAATACCCACCCCATCACTTTTTCCACCATCACTTTCTACTGCACTAGAAACAAAAACCAAATCCCATCCTTCCTTAATCATATCGTTAATTTTGGATGAGATTACCGCATCGTTAGAAGCAATGTTCTGAAAGTTGATACCTGCAATACTATAAAAATTAAGCAATTTAGTTTCGCTAAAGTTGTCAATTTTAATATCAGAACGTTTGACATCGCCCTGGTCGCTCTTACCTCCATCCGTGCGCTCGGTTGTCAGGTCTTTGTGATTGATGTCTTGTTTTTCTTCAATCATACGGGAACGGCCAAGCCCACCTGGCACAATAGACTCAACCACAGTAACTACTTTAAACTCTTGCGCTATCGCAAAAGTTGATGCGAAACTTAGGATCACGCCAACAATAATTTTCATTTTCATGTGTAAATAATTTTAGTTTAAACAACATAGAATGGCTAAAGCAATTTTAACAGAATGATAAATTCACAAACTGCCATTTCCTGACATAATAGATTTTATATTTGTTCCGGTAAACGGACAATCTGAAACAAAGTTTTTAATATGGCATAATTACCATGAACGAATTATTAAATCTTGCTACCCAACGGGCAAACGCATGGCTTCAAAGCCCGGCCATCGACCAAAAGACCAAAGTTGAAATTCAAAACCTGCTCCGTCAGGACAACCCAAAGTTACTGATCGACAGTTTTTATAAGGATCTTGAGTTCGGAACCGGGGGATTGCGGGGCATCATGGGTGTTGGTTCAAACTGCATGAATCAATATACCGTTGGAGCCGCGACCCAGGGCCTTGCCAATTATCTTACTAAGTCAGTTTCAGGAGCGATTAAAGTTGCCATTGCCTATGACTGCAGGAACAAGAGTAAGTACTTTGCCCAAACTGCAGCCGATATATTCTCAGCCAATGGAATAACCGTTTATTTATTTCCGGAACTTAGGCCTACTCCACTCCTTTCTTTTGCCATTCGACACCTTAAATGTCAATCCGGTCTGGTGATTACTGCCTCACACAATCCTAAAGAATATAATGGTTACAAAGCCTATTGGGCGGATGGCGCTCAACTAGTTCCCCCGCACGATAAAAATGTAATTCAGGAAGTTAATTCTATCGGTGGTTTTGAGAACATAAAGTTTACATCCGACCCATCAAAAATAATTTTGATTGGAAAGGAGGTGGAAGAAGCTTACTACCAAGAAGTAATCAAATTGATTCCTTCCAAAGGAAGCATAAAGCGTCAGCAAAATATTCCCATAGTCTTTTCAGGTTTACACGGCACTGGTGGCACGATGGTTCCTGAATGTTTAACCCGTTTAGGATTCAAGAACATAATCATTGTTGAGGAGCAACAAAAACCGGATGGTAACTTTCCTACCGTCCATTCTCCCAACCCGGAAGAAAAAGCCGCGATGGAGTTGGCCTTATTGAAAGCGAGGGAAGCAAAGGCAGAATTGGTAATGGCCACCGACCCCGATGCCGATCGGGTTGGCATTGGCATTAAGGATAATACTGGCGAGTTCTTTTTGCTCAATGGCAACCAGGCGTTTAGTCTGATGATGTGGTTTATCATGAAAAATCTCACTGCCGATGAAAAGAAAAATGGTTACATCGCTAAAACTATTGTTACCACAGAGTTGGTGGACACCATTGCCAAAAAGCTGGGTGTAGATTGTTACAATACTTTGACAGGCTTCAAATACATAGCTGAATTAATGGGCCAGATGGAGGGCAAGAAAAAATTCATTGCAGCCGGAGAAGAAAGTTATGGCTACATGGTGGGCGATTTTGTGCGCGATAAAGATGCGGTCTCCGCCTGCGCATTTTTTGCAGCCCTTGCAGCCTCGGCAAAAGATGAAGGTCAAACCCTATACGATTGGCTACTTCAGATGTATGTAGACTTTGGCTTTTACAAGGAAGGGCTTGTTAACCTGGTGCGTAAAGGTGCGCAAGGAGAACAAGAAATAAAGAATATGATGCAGAAGTTCAGGAACCAGCCTCCCGATCAAATTGGCGGGCAGAAAGTAGTTCGGGCATTGGACTATAAAACCAGGGTTGAGAAAAATCTGATTACTTCATCGACAACCGCTATTGCTTTGCCGGCCTCGGATGTTATTCAATTTTACACGGAAGATGGCAGCAAAATCTCGGTGCGACCTTCGGGTACTGAGCCAAAAATAAAATTCTATATCAGCTTATTTGCCACGCTTAATTCGAAAGCAGATTTTAATAAGGTGAATGAGGCGCTTGATTCAAGAATCAAAGCTATTGAAGCGGAGTTAATGGTATAGTGCATGATGATAAATAAATGACTTTGTATGACGGGATCCCGGGTCTCGGATTAACGTGGCTCGCTGTTTCTAAATATTGATTACCTCGCCCGGGATGAACTGTGTTAAAATCCAAATAGTAGATAGATTTCATGCAAAAGAAAGTTCTGTTTTATACTGTGTTTTATTTTTGACTACTGCAAAAGCTTGCCTGAGTAGTTTATGACACACTGC
>JALHLK010000089.1 GCA_022844565.1 Saprospiraceae bacterium | reverse complement strand
CGATCAGATAGCTGGAAATTGGTGAACAGTTTCTCTTCGAATGATTTTCGTCCTTGCATGACCAAAGATAAATTTCATTCTTATATTTATAAAGTAGTTGTGCAACATACACAAAATGTTTGCGCAATGGTGGCGTGACATCAAGGTATGAGGTTATATTTATTTTATAAAGTTTGCCAACGTGGACAAGACGCGGCTTCGAAAGCCCACCACTGCGCAAACACAAACGTTACCGCCAATGCCCCTCACTACGCGGACAATGACAGAGTAAACGATAAAGACTCGGTTCCGCTGAAAGGAAAAAATAAAAGACTTTAACGGGTGACAGTCTACTAAAACAGATTCTCCTTGTGGATAACTGCATGTTTCAAAAGGTAACGACTGACTGAAACAATAATGCCTCGCGCTGGCAACTTGGAGAGATTATCACCCCCCGCGCAAATGGCACATGCCATAGCCGCGCAAACCCAGCGCGGCACCAAAGCAATGGCAAGAGCCAAATCGCCAGCGCACCAAACATGAAAACATTATGGTAGATTAAGTCTAATCTTTTTCTCAATTTCAATTGCCGGCTTGAAGTCTGGATACTGATTCAAAATTTGTACAATCAATGTTGAGGCCTTAACATTATTCTTGTTATCGTAAGCCTCAAGAGCCAAAGAAAATTTATTAGCAGTCATAAAATCAATTCCCTTAGAATTTTCGGCTTCTTCTAAATTCTTACTTTCCTCTACTCCTAATTTAAGATCGAGCGATTTTATGATTTTCCAAACCATTTGTTTCTCCAGCTTGAAGAAATTAGAAACATCACCTTCGACACCTGAAGTGTGAAGTATCTTGGCTGTTTCAACATCAATTATTCTGGAGTCAATACGTAGACTACCTAACAGTTCAAAATAAGTTCCTGTAAGTATCATTTCCACACCTAACAGTTTACCAATTTTAGCAGCGGTTGTTGGATCAAAGCCCTTTGTTTTTGATAGTTTCTGCTCCTCGATTATCTCTTCAATCCTATCTCTTTCCACAACTATAAGCATATCTACGGAGGATAAATCTGTGATAAGCATACTAGCTAACCCCTTACTTAACTTATCTAGATTTTTATCTTCCGAGGAATTTTCAAAATAAATTACGGCAAGTCTCTTCGCATCAATACTTTTGGTTTTTCTATTCAAGTCCTGGACAATTGAGTAATCTTCCGTTGTGCTCAGATTTTTAATTTCAGAATCACTCTTTATAACATCCTTAATTTCATTTAACGTTTTATTTGCTTCATCAACTTTGGTATCTACCTTTTGAATATCGCTGCGTATACTAAACAATGTGTTTTGCATCTTTGCTATTACGTCATAATTTCCACCCAAAAATCCAGAATCTCCCTTTGCATTCAAATTAAGGTAATAGAACATGAAAATTATCGGCAAAGAGAAGAGTGAGAATGACATTATTTTAAAGGGCAAATTTTCATAAAGCAGAGTACGGTCATTTCTTTTCCTTCCTTTTTTATACTTGACAAACCATATAGTAAAAGAACCAACCACAATAGCTAAACAGAGCCAAAATAAATAACCAGAGAAAGGAAAAAGCGGAGTTAGTACATCAGCGACAAAGCCGCCAAGCGTTCCTATTATGGATGCGACCTGAATTGCAGATAAAAAGACCTTTTTCATACTTGCTACTGAGAAATATTTACTAAGACATAATAAATCTGACTGTTCTTAGGACAGGAAGCTTTCTCTTTTGGTTTAACCCAAATTGTCACAGTTCTACTTAGGTCAAAAAGCCCCCTCCTTAACATTTGAAATACATAATCATTCGGAATACAATAATATTCAATAGTATCCTCTGGAATCCCCCATGGATCAACTCCAATCTCTGTACAACTATTCAATGAATTAATACCAGTTGCGGGAAGGTAGAGTTTTACTGACGAAAACTTCTCCAAAAGATGACTAGTTTGAAGACCATCAACTTCAGGTATCTTTATTCCGTTTCCACTATTAACTTCATTTACAAAAACCGAATTAATAAGACAGTATTGTTTCATTTCTTTAAGACTCTCACCAGAATAACTTAAAGCATAATTTCTTATAACTATGTCACAGATAAAATCCACATAGTAGTGATCATTTTTATCTATAGGTAGAATGGTCATGGATAAATTCTTTTCTATTAAAAGGAAATCATTCTTAGTAAAATCATTCTTTTGTAAAACATCCAGAGTGGATATATCTGCTTTATCTTCTTTACCAAAATGAATAAGATAACTTCTTAAGGTGTAGTACAATTCGTACTTAACATATGTACTAATTAGCTCTTTATATCGAGCACTATTCTCAGGGGCCACCTCAATTAATAGATTATTCCACCCACTGAAGGCCTTAATTAAGTTATTCAAATCATTATTATTCCTTATTTCGAACGTTTTATCTCTTGTTAATTTGTAAAATGAAAAATCAAGAAAATTCATCATGAGTTTTGAGAACAAAAGCTTCTTAACGAGCAAGCCTTCATCTCCATTCAACAAATTGATCCACTGATTATATCTGATTCTATTAATTTCAAAAGTTTGGCTTTGGTAATCAGATTTTCCATCCCAAGTTGGCCACCAATCAATATCCTTCACATTGGATAGAAACCGATCATACTTTTCAGGATATTTTGCCTGTATTTCAAGAATGATGGTTGCCTTTTCTGAAATATTATTTAGCGGATAATAGTAATTATGGATAAGTTCCTCGTAAGTAGTTGCATTAATAATTTTTCCTCCTGACTTTTCTAATACCCTTATAGATTTAGTGTTTTCCTCAACCTGCTTCTTTAGTTTCTCAATCTCGTCTTTCAGGTCAATTAAGTATGAGAAATTAGTTTCAAATTGCTCTAGAGTTTCAATAATCTGACTAGCCTTTTCAAAATTTCCTTTGTCAGCATCGGTGACGGCTTGTGAGAACGTTAAAATGCTTGCAGGATTAAGTTCCGTATCATCCATAGTAGGACCTTGAAAGGGCAGATTGAGCTTGATAGCTATAGCCTTCGCTAAACTAGTTTTGAGAGCGAGCCATTGAGTTAAACTACCTTCGATTCTCTCAGCTAAAATAATTCCAGCCGTTTCAGTGTCAACCAGCCGAGCATTTATAACAATACTTTCATTCAAAACAAAAACATCACCTACAAGAATAAACTTTACACCCAGTATCTTACCAAAATCGACTGCTGTTTTGTCATCGACATTTGGTGTTTTTTGAAAACTCTGCTCAGCTAAAATTTTATTTATTTGACTTCGCTCAACAAGTTGAATTCTTTTGGGAGACACATTTGATTCTATGTCGCTAATCAACATACTTCCTAGCGCCTTGCCTAGCCCATTATACTTGACGATGCCGGAAGTATTCTCAAAATCTATTATTGCGATGCGTTGAATTTGACCACTTACATCGAGCCTGCAATAGACCAGCACAAAAAATATATAGAAGCGTAAATTCATTTACATTTCAAAACATTTCCTCTAACTTACCAATTATTACAAATAAACTCAAAAGTGATTTACGCAAGGCTTTCGTATAACACACTGAACTGGAATCAACCCTCTGGCCCAAACGGGAAATCAAGAAATCTAGGTGTTCATGAATTTGATTTCGGATTTGGATTTGAGGAGTGGTTATGTTCCGACCAATTAATTTTATCAAACAAAGATGGACTGAAGTATCATTATGGATATTTAGAAGGTATCCATAAAAACTTTAGGGCAAACGATGAGCAACACGCTTTAACTCTCTTTACAATCAATTGTGCTACTGGTCAAAGATTCTGGGTTGGAGTAATAAAACAGTGGCGAGCTGTCGATCAGAACGAAAGCCTTTTTATAATAAATCAAAATCCTCAACTTATCAACACAATGAGAGATAGTGTTGTCGCGGCTACCAACAATCTCGCTATCGCAGTAAATAAGTTTAATCAGCATGTCACAAATCAAAACGGATTTCAGCTTTTCAATATTAAATGGCAGGCTATACAATTTCAATTTGATATTAATAGACCGATAAATCGAAATAATTCAGTCTACAACCTCCTCAGATTTTGGCTCCACAGAAGGTAAGGGATCCTACTTTTACAGCACACTTGCCACAGCCACGCATCCCACCGCAAAAACCAAGGCTATGCCAAGAGTGCTTCAAATTATCCCAACTAAAATACTTGTTCTGATTAGTGTAATCCTCCAAAGTTCCCACAGTTGCCGCCACGCGCTATACGGTGGATTGAGAACAAAATATTTAAAGCAAACAACAAAAAGAGTCGGACAATATTTGACAATTTTGTTTCAACCGACACGGGGGAAGGGGCACAGGCGGTAACAGCAGCTATTTGCAATGGCTGGGTGACGTGTAGGTAAAAAGTTTTATCTTCGCTATTACGTTTGGTCACGGTGGACAAATATGTTTTCAAAAGCCAGCCACTGCAAATAGCCAAACGTTGTAGCTCATGCGCTGGACAAATAAGACCATGAACAAGTATCAAAAATTTGGACTGATTTCGGGACAAGTTCTCATGGGACTAATATTTGGATTAGGCGGTGTAATCGTTACTGCACTATTGACAACTCTGTACGGTGAACTTAAAGGAAATCATGTGGACATGTTTTACAGTATTCAATTGACAGTGTTTGGTGGATATATTGGTATGCAGACAGGAATTGGTTATGACGGCTACAAATATTTGAAAGCGAAAGACGGACAGAAGAATTTTATTAGGTTTTTTTGCCAGAGTATTGGTGGACTATTTTTGGGACTACTGATATTGTACTATTTGACTTTCTTCCATGCTGACAAATTGAATAGCTACTGGGTAACTTATTTTGCATTTTTTCTACCGATGATAGGAGCAATAATTGGGTTTGATCTTGGACTGATAAGAAGAATAAGTGAAACCAAGAAGAAGAACGGTTGACGCGCACGAGCTACAACAATGTGCATAAGTCATGGCGGTGGGACATCAAGGTATTAAAAGTATTTTCTTAATTTCGTTCACACCCGTGGATAGGACGCGGCTTCGAAAACCGCCACGCCTTATGCACTCACGTTGGTGGCAATTTGGCTGGCACGGTGATGTCAACTAATTGAACTTTAAAAATAAATCACAATTGGACGAAAAGTACTTAGCGACAAACATTAAAAGTGGTCAGATGAGAAAATACATTTTATTTTCAATCATTTCAGTGGTGACTTATTCCCTTTCTTTAGGTCAAAATCTCAAGAGTTTTAATAATGGCTCCTTAAAATTATACTACGAAGAGTATGGTAAAGGACCTGCACTTTACATTTTATCAGGCGGACCAGGTGAGGCTCCAGAACATCCATATCGACAAATAGTTGATAGCTTGAAATCTTTTTATACCTGCATTCTAGTTCACCAACGAGGCACTGGAATGTCAAAAAATATTCCAATCAATGAGAGTACTATAAAAATTGACAATTACACACAAGATTTGGAATTGTTACGGAGAGCCAGAGGAGATAAAAAAATAGCGCTGTTAGGTATTTCATGGGGAGGATCCCTAGCAATGGATTATGCAGCTAAATATCCAAATTTTGTCTACAATCTAATTCTTATTTGTGCAGGGCCGCCTTCTTACAAACTATGGAATGTGCTATACGACAATCAATTTTCGAGACGGTCACTAGTTGAAATTGACTCAATGAATAACCTCCAAAAAATATTTGGTACCAAAACTGAAAAAGAACTTGACTCTCTTAAAATTGCTGACCCGGCCTGCAAGGAAGTAAAGGCTTATAAAGAATTCATTCTTTTTCATGTACGTGCCATGTACTATGACAGAAGTAAGGTATCTAGACCAATGTACGAAAAGGCATTCTATGACTTCAATTTTCAGGTAATACCTTTCATCGACAAGGAGATTATTGACTCCAAATATGATATCACAGATAAATTAAAAAAACTAAAGACGCCAGCACTAATAGTTTATGGTCGACAGGATGACCAAGGTGAATCAACATTCTATTTGCAAAAGGAGAGTCTAAAACTAAGTGAGACACATGTGATTGAAAAATGTGGACATGAAATATTGGAAGAACAACCAGCTGAGTTTTTTCGAATATTATTGGATTATGTAAAACGGACAGACAAATTAAAAATAAAATGAATTGCCTGTAGGCCAAACAGCCACCAACAAAAGTAGCTGTTGCACGACTACCTCTTTTCTTAGAATTTTCTGAAATTATAAGCCATCAATTTATTTGTGAATAACTCCGTGGATAACTTAATCGGTAGTTCGATATTTTAAC
>JALHLK010000088.1 GCA_022844565.1 Saprospiraceae bacterium | reverse complement strand
CGTGACATAGATTTTGATTTTTAATATTTAGCCACAAACATATTATATTAATTTGTAATATTTAAATATCCAATATATGTTTTTCTTCTTTTATTTTTTTAATTAGACGCAGCACTAGTTGCATGGCGAGTCCATAATAGCCATTTTTTCTTTTCCTTTTTCCAAACTTCCGTGATGATCAAATCGTATTCAGAAATGTTTTCTTTGTTTTGAGATTTAAAGGCCAAGATACCCGTCAAAATAGCAATATTTTTTTGAATTCTAATTTTTTCATTTCGAAGATCCTGTCGTAATATTTTGATATCTTTTCCACCTACTGTTGCTAAAATCGAAGCTAGATCATCAACTTTGCCACTACTGTGGATATATAAAAGATCCGTGCAAAACACAGATTTAAGTCCATTAGTATCCTTTTCTATCATCAATTTATTTTTCAATCTACTCTGACTTAAGACTTCATTTTGTTGGCCAAATAGACTTGAACAAAGTATTAAAACAAAAACCGTAACTAAAAACCTCTTTATTTTCATTATTAAAAATTTATTCAAAATTACAATCTTTAGCGTAATGCAATTGATTTATTGTTAAAAGTTTTTGTTTGTACTAAAATAGGAAGTAGTTACCCGTAGTAATAACCATCTAAATAAACAAGGTTTTAACCCTTTCGAAAAAATTACTTATTGATAATCACTCTATGAGGTATTGGAGCATAGATTCCATAAGTATCAAATGCGTTTTTTACGGCCTCCTGAGCACCAAAATACACTGTCCAATAATCTTGTTGTGCTGTATAAGGTCGAATGGCAAGTGTAGTCATACCATCACCAACTTTAAGCACACTCACTTCAGGTGCTGGATGGTCGAGTACTTCTGGCATTGCTTTCATGGCTTCGATAGCTACTCTGCGTGCATCTTCTATTTTGACTGAGGGATCGATGGCCATCGAAAGATCAACTCTTAAATTTCCGTGTGTAGTGTAGTTTACAATAGTGCCTGTAGAAACTGCACCATTAGCAAGAATCACCGTTTTATTCTCCTGTGTTAGTAAAAAAGTATTGAATATACCCAGCTCCGTTACATTTCCAACATGGCCTTGAGCTTCGATGAGATCTCCCACCTTAAATGGTTTGAACAACAACATCATAACTCCACCAGCAAAATTACCCAATGTACCATTTAATGCAGCTCCTACACCGACAGCAAGACCTGCAAGGATGGCACCAAAAGCTGTAAGATTAACTCCTAACATACCAAAAACGGTGAGCAACAATAAAATTTTGAGCATGATACTCACAAAAGAGGAAAGAAAAGATTGCAACGAGGGGTCAACTTTGCGAGCATTGAGAATCGATGAAAAGGCCTTGGAAACCCATCCTATCATAACAGAACCAATTAAGTAAACAGCGATGGCTCCGATCAATTTTGGGCCATATTCAAAAGCTAATGTTGAAACTTTAGCCATCAGGTTTAAAGGGGTACTTGCGATTTCGTTAATCTGTAGATACATGATAATTTGTATTTAGTTAAAGTAATGTTGTGAAGACGACTGCTGAATTAAAAAATCACATAAACGTATTTTAAACCCAGATTATTTTTTGTTTATACAATCTTTGATACCAATGCAACCTTTACAATCTGTGCTATCTATGCCAACTTTGCGATCTATACAATCTTTACTACCTATGCAATAATTACGCCCAATCCTTTTTTGGCTTTCTTTAGAGTCGGGGTAAAACAAAAAAGCCTTTATCATTTTGCTTTTTGCTTACTTTACCCCAACCCTCAAGGGTGGTGAGCAAAAAGAATTGTCCCGAGTTTTCAAATTTCAATTATTGAAACCCAATTCTTTTTTTGCCTTCCTTTAGCCCTTAAGATATTTATGTGACTGACTAAAGATCGAAGTAAAGCAAACAATTGAATTATAATAAAATCTAACTCTAAAATCCAATACCGAATATCTAGGTCATGATAGGATAAATAGGGTAAGGAAAGACTAGTCTTATAAATTGATTATTGAAAAATCTAAAATCTACCACCTAAAATCTAATTCCTATAAAAAAAATAGCTTTTTGATTTGATATTTTTGGCAAACTTAGGATAAGGGGAGACGTAGATTTGGAATTCTTCGATAGATTAGGGGCAGCGTGGTGTTGGACCAGGTGATGGCTATGGCGGAGAGGTGGTTTTAAATTTCATAAAGAATCTTTTTATATACTAATTGTAACTTTTATCTTTACCGTGATGAAAGACGATATCCACAATAAACACGATAAAATTGTACGGGACACGTACTCCCGACCTGAAATTGCCAAAGCCTATTTCAAGGAGTTTCTGCCAGCTGACTTAAAAGCAGTTATTGATATAGATTCTATGACCATTTTAGAGGGTACTTATATAACAGAAGATTTGCAAGAATACTTTGCTGATCTACTTTTTCAATTCAAACTCAATGACAGTAATAAGAAATTGGTGGTGTCACTTCTATTTGAACACAAGTCACGTCAGGACAAACATGTACTGATACAGGTAGGGCATTACATATTTAACCAATGGACTAAAGAGTTAAACGCTAAGCAGCGAATTAAACCCATTATTCCCCTAATTTACTACCAAGGCAAAACTAAATGGTCAGTTCCTACACTTAGAGAACTCTTCAGTGAATATCCAGAGTCTATACAGCAATACATCCCAACCTACGATTTTATATTCTTTGCCATCAATTCGTTGACCAAGCACCAATTGGAAGATATCACAGACGCCATGCTTCTCATTGCTATTTCAGGGCACGATATGACTGTAGACACTAAAGAGTTCATAAAAAGAGTGGAGCGTATAGCTTCCCTTAAAAAGTTCGATCCGCACGAAAGGAACTTTTTTAAACTGGTTTTTGTTTATAAGTTTTCAGTGTTTTCACATAGCGCTGATGAGATAATAAATATGGTTAAAACTATTTCAAGGCCTATAAATGATGATATCATGAGTACTTTAGATAAATTTATTGAAAAAGGGAAAATCGAAGGGAAAATCGAAGGGAAAATCGAAAAAACAATCGAAACCGTCATAAAATCATACGACAATGGCATAGCTATTCCTCTTATAGCCAATATTAGCAGCATAACAGAGAAGGAGGTAATCAGGATATTGAAGGAGAAGGGAAAGATAATTATTAATGGTTAGTTGTTAATGGTTAATTGTTAATTGTACCGAATATCTAGGTCATAATAGGATTAAATAGGGTAAGGAAGGACTAGCCTTATAAATTGATTATTGAAAAATCTAAAATCTACTACCTAAAATCTAATCCCTATAAAAAAACAGCTGTTCACAGGGAATTTGGACAAACTTACGACAGCGGGGAATTAGATGTTTCCATATCAAGAACTTCTACAACTTGCTTATAAAACGAAAAAGCCCTTTCATGACTTGAACCTATGCTTACTAAACCAATTTTACCGTATTGAGAAAGAGCACTTATCAAATGAAACATTACTCCCTCTTCCTTGGTATGATCATAATGAAGTCCATGATACATGACAATATCTAATAGATCTAGTGGGGTCAATCCGATATAAGCTTCGTTTACCAAATTATCTGTAGCGTAGTAATACCTTACTTGACCATCTTTAAGGTGGTAATAACCGCTCTCCCTATCATATTTTCCATCTGTCAAAAATTGAAGCATAAGATAAGGATGTGTAGTACCACCCTTCCTTAAATTGATCTCAATAGCAAAATGCAACCATTGATTGCCCGATTTGACACTCATAAAGTCTATGGCGAATCTTCCCAATACACCTAAATTTTTCATTTCCGTAGCAATAGCATAAGATAAGTCTGAAATTTCTCTTGAATATTCTTTATCAGCAGGAAAAATTGCTCCAGAAAATACTTGATTACTTTCGCCCGACAACACTTGGTCATGGGTTGAAATAATGCTTACTTCTCCTAAAGGATTTATTCTGCATTGTACAGAAGGTGATGTGACTTTATCCCCATGAACAAATTCCTCCACTATTCCTCCTTCGATCATAAATTTGTTTATAAATTTTGAATACTTAAGATTACTAGCTACTATTTTCAAGTTTTTTTTGAAATTAGCCTTGATCACAACAAGCACCTGATCTTTTTCTGAAGGCATATCAGTATAATTGAAAATAGCATTTCCATCACCAGAAAATCCTTCATTTATCTTGACCACTGCTTTTTCTAAAGATGGATTGGCAATGTATAGTTCTGCTAATGCCTTTATTAAATCATCTTGAGTATATAAATCTTCAAATCCAGATGGTACTGGCACATTACATTTTTTAAATAATTTTCTTCCTCCGCTTTTTGAACCAAGATAATTGAGGGCTGGATCACAACCATAAACAGGAATACCCAATTTTTCTGTCAACTTCTTTTCAGACTCTGTAATATTGAAAAAAGCTATATGAGCGACTTTATTGTCATGAATGCTGTCTTTGATCCGCTGAATAAGTCGTGGTCTTTTAAGTATTTTTTCTGTCAAAGGTTCATTTCCTGAATCAAAGCAACTTAGTAAAGTCAATCTGTTTCGAGCATGTAAAGGGGTAATACCTGGTAACATATGGAGGTAATAATCAATTATTAATCCAGATACTGGCAAAGACGTGACAAAAGTAACTCTAGTCTCAGGCATTTTGAGTAGCAACAACAAACAGAGCATTCTTTCCTCATAGTAGCAATGGCCACTTATTTTTGATAAAATCTCACTATCAAGTGTTAGACTTGGTATTACAACTACTGTTTTTTTAGCAAGTCTATTTTGAAATAATTCCTCATATTGTTCAATAAACTGTTGCTGAAGTACATTAAATTTGCTTTCACTATTCATATTAATTTTATGTAAATGCTTAAAATTCAGAAAATCAGGCAAAATATTCAATTGCAATTATATAAAAAATAGCTTCACAAAGAGATGACATAGATCATTAGAAGCTGTGATATCGACTTTGTTTTCTTACAAAAACATTATTATCCTCGCAATTTTGGAAATTTATCTCTAATCAAGCGTGTTTTTCAATATTATAGAGCACTTTAAATCATAATTGGGGTAGACTTATGCCAGTGAGACAGCTGATCAGCAGGGTCAAAAGTCACGACTACTCTACATTATTAAAATGAAAGTTATTAGCATCTTTAGGCTTTAGGTGATCAACCTGTCAACGTATTTCATGAGGTGTCATACTACCTAAAATCTAATCCCTATAAAAAAACAGCTGTTTGACTTGAGATTTTTTGGCAAACTTAGGATAAAGAGAGAGATAGATTTGGAATTCTTCAAGGTTTTGGGGGCTTCTTGTGGTGTAGGACCAATTTATGGCGATGTCGGAGAGGTCGAATGAAATTTCCTAAAGAATCTTTTTATACACTAGTTTTAACTTTTATCTTTACCTTCATGAAAGACGATATCCACAATAAACATGATAAAATCGTTCGGGACACGTACTCCCGACCTGAAATCGCTAAGGCTTATTTTGATAAATTTCTGCCTCCAGCTTTGAAAGAGGTTTTAGATTTTGATTCTATGACTATTTTAGGTGGTACCTATATTACAAAGGATCTGCAGGAGTTCTTTTCTGACCTTCTTTTTCAATTCCGCCTAAAGAATGGTGAAAATAATTTGTTGATATCACTACTTTTTGAACACAAGTCACGTCCGGACAAATTTGTTTTAGTACAGGTAGGGAATTATATATTTAGCCAGTGGATTAAAGAACTAAACAATAAACAGAGCATTAGGCCGATTATACCTTTGATATATTACCAAGACAAGGCACCCTGGACGGTTCCTTCTCTAAGAGAACTTTTTAGTGATTATCCTGATGCTATTCAGCAATATATCCCAACTTATGATTTTATATTTTTTGCCATAAACTCTCTGACCAAAGAACAATTAGAAGATATCACAGATGCGATGCTTCTGATTGCTATTTCTGGCCATGATAGGTCTGTGGACACCAAAGAGTTTATAAATAGATTGAACCGCATAGCTTCATTGCGTAAATTTGCACCACATGAAAGGAACTTTATTTCATTGGTTTTTGTTTATAAATTTTCAGTTCATAAGCATAGCGCAGACGAGATTATTAAATTAGTAAAAACTATTTCTAGTCCTATAAATAAAGATATTATGAGTACATTAGATAAATTTATTGAAAAAGGAAAAATCGAAGGAAAAATCGAAGGCGAACAAATCGGTATCCTCAAAAAAACTATCGAAACAGTCGGAAAATCATACGACAATGGCATAGCTATCCCTCTTATTGCCAATATTAATAGTATCACAGAGGAGGAGGTGATCAGGATATTGAAGGAGAAGGGAAAGATAGTTGTTGGCGATTAGCTATTAGCTGGAAAACGTGAGTTCAATCTTCCGATTCCTTTGTTTTTCGGGACTGCTCTTATCTCGGAAATAATCTTTACAAACTTTGCAGCCTATACATTTGCTTTTTCCACCTATGCTCCTTTGCTCCTATGCATCTTTGCTCTTATAATCTAGACAAATCAAAAAAGCTTAGAATACCAACGCAGCTATAAAATCTAACATCTAAAAATCATTCTTCTAAAAATCTAATCCCTAACATCAAGTACCTAAGACATAGATTAGCAGATAGACTAATAGAAAGTACCGCAAGGACGGCATAAGTTTTAAAATTTAAAATTAAAACAGCTGTTCGGGGGAATTAGAGTAAAGTCGAGTAGGCAAAGCCATTTCAGACTAAGCCTCTCACAGAACCGTGCTTGAAAGTCTCCCCTCACACGGCTCTTGACATACAAATCTCCTTAATTTCTTAGCACCCAATGGTA
>JALHLK010000087.1 GCA_022844565.1 Saprospiraceae bacterium | reverse complement strand
CCCTTCTCAACTAGTTTAAAGAAGACATCTAAGCGCCTCGATATAAAAGCCACAACTAACGGGCATATACGAGGAACAGAGACTTTGCCATGGTCCAGCACAAAAGTCAATAGAAAGACTCCAGATGATTTTGAAATTCCATAAAATTGATGGTAATTTTTCTTACTTAATAACATATGGGTTATACTGCCTGATCGCTCTGCAAATTCCATGAACTCCTTCAGCAGCTCAGGGGACGGGTTGGGAACTGCATTTACATCAGCTTCGTACTCCAACAGAGCATCCACCATCTCGGTTTGTTCCAATGCAATTGCAAATAACAATGGAGTTACTGAATTTAAATTAGATTTTGATAAATTTGGATCTGCTTTGTGTTCAAGTAAGAACTTTGCTGATTGTACATCATTTCGAACAACAGAGAACAAGAGCGGTGTAGAATTTGCTTCATTTGGCATAAAATTAACATTTGCCGAACAAAATTCATTTTCGACCAAATATTTTGTAAGTGAAAGGTTCTTTGCAAATGCTGACACTAGAAGAGGCGTAGACTTTGTAATTGGATCAACAAAATTTGTATCGAATCCATGTTCGACAAAGAATTTTACAATATTTAATGATTCTTCATCATTTGTCGAACAAATTAAATTTAATAGCGGTAAATTATGGAATTTGGATACGTCAAAGTTCTGAGCAGTCATCATGGCTCTGATAAATTCCATTTTTTTTGCTTTAACAGCTGTTGAGAAGGGATGTTCCATATCAATCGGTAAATTTATCCAATCTATTTTAAGATCGATTACAAAATAATTGAAGATTTCTAAAGAACTGTGATTTATAATATAAATTAGTATATCTGAAGGGACGCTTGCTCCATATTCAATCAGCAATTTTACCATATCTAAACGTTGAAAAGTCAAAACATGGTGCAAAAGCGTTAAATTTCTTGAATTTGGCAAATTAATTATCGTATGATTTTTACCGACTGTTTCCAAGAGGAATCTCAACACTTCAACAGACCTTGCGAGGAACAGGAGTGAGGATTTGCAAGGCAATATGACATTGACTGGTACCTTCAATTCCCTTACCCAATACTTGACAAGTCCCAATCTGTCCTTCAACAGTGCTGTTAATAAAAATATAATTTTATCATTCATTTCTATGTTTACAGCTGAGCAGTTGACTGCAATAAACTGCCGCAAAGTACTGGTCAATGAATATTGAGTACAAATGTCAACTGCTCTGACAATTTGAGTGCATGCCATTTGAGAAATATATTGTTTTAAGGCACTTTTTTTAATAGAAGTGCTACATGTAGGACAATTCATGGTTTGTGTTGAATCCAAATATTTATAAAGACACTGTTGATGAGCTTTGTGTCCTTTGGAATCCATTTTGATAGCACTGCAGCAAATTCCTTCTGAACAAATATTACACTTCATTTCTTCTAGAGCCTTTGGCGTCTGGGAACATTCTACTGCAGTTAACAACAGGAAAGCCAAAATTATTGTTAAGCGACAAAAATGCTTCATTGGTGGCTGAGTGCGGCAGAGTGGTGCTAGCAACGGTGGATCAGCAGCAATTATGGGATAAAAAGGAGTGTTTTTATTCATTGATTCCAAATGTAACAGTGAAATCTCCCTTGTTCGCTTCAATTTTCTGCCTAGAATCAAAAAAAGCGGTGAGTTTGCAGTTGTAGCGGTCCGTTTGTCAAAATCCACAGAAATCACATCGTCTAAAGTAAAGCTGCAATTTCTTTTAGTTACTCCAACAAAATTCTGGACAGCATGCTCTAACGTAAAGGAAGTCTCCGTTATTCTGTAGTCCGGATCACTGTTTTTGGGAGGAATGAACGTAGCTACATAAGTCCTGTGGAACAGCCTTGGTGATTTGACAGTTAAAGACAGATTATCAACTGCATTAAAAATTGTGGCAATTTCCTTGAAAAACTCTGCTTTTCCATCTCTCAACTCAATTTCATTGGCAATTTTGAAATCACCTTCTACTACGTTAATGGACAATGGCTGGGCTGATGAGTTAAACATGGAAAACATTGCAGTCATTTCAGATGGAGACACAGAAAGGGACCCAATTTGAATATTTTTAATTTGTGGTTGGTTAGAAATCAACGTCAATAACTGAGCAATAGAAGGGATGTTTTGCGCGCTCATTATTTCTATTGATAGTTCAGTGATGGATTTCAACATTTCTGTGATCTGCCCTGCACCTTCAATGCCTTCCTTCGTCAATGTAGGCAAGATAAGTTTTTTAGCAATGTATACTGATTTGTCAGGTGTAGCGCTGATTTGCTTCAATAATAATTTGGAATCTGAGCTTTGAGGATCGAAACGCATTTCTTGTACTTTTGTCGAAATAACCATCAAATTTTCATTGTATTCAAATATAACATTGTTGACTGTCAACCAAACCATGACATCTTGTGGGATTTCAAAAGATTCGTCATTTTCCACATTCGCTCTTATCGTAGATTGTCCAAAAAGCTTGTGATCATATGAAAACAGGACAGGTGTTTTACGTGCACTTTTTAAGAGCACAGAAAATGAAGTCAAATTTGAATTTTCCCTTATGATCCCAACAAATGCAGTCAACATTTCACTAACGTAATGTTCTGTATGAAATGGCTTTAAACCATTCATATCAGGGACAGTTACCGTTAATGTAACATCTTTCAAATTGGCTGATATCTCAGTCATATGGGACATCAGACTAAGAAGATCGCTTAAACTTGGAATTTTCACAGATAATTTAATTTTGTATAATTTGTAGCCATTCAAGAAGTTGTTAAGGGCAGCGAACAAAACATCTTCAGTTTTCATATCCATTTCCAATTCAAGATCTTCCAAGTCCATCCATTTCTTTGCGTCGAGCATCGCAAGATCGTTAGAGTCAACGGACTGATCTCCTCCCAGCTTTGCCATCAGAATATTTTTGTTTTTGCCGCTGAAAATATCATTTACTTCAGAGAAAAGAGAGGGCGGAAGGCTATTGAACTTTACGTAATAAATACTCTTGCTGTTGGCTACCAACTCCAAAGCTTGGGTGTAGGGACCCAGCTCCAATGCCCCAACGGAAGCGATGAAAGAGAAACACATATTCAGCTGTTCAGCGAAAGCAGTTATATTTTCAGCCTTATTACATTCAGCAAGCCTTGGAAACGTCCACCCAACAAGGCTCAGTAATTTCTGCACATTAGCCAACTTGTATTCAAAAGATCCGTAAACAACAATATGGTTCAAATGCTCGAATGAGAAGGAGCGTGATAAGCAATCACTGAAATCTGGTCTATCGAAAAATCCTAAATTATAATCATTAAATTGAGCAACACAACGCCTTTTATCTTTGCAGTTTACAGTCATACGGCCAGAAACAGATAGTTGATAGGTGCTGTCCGGTTCTTCTACGCTGGAAGAGCTGATGCTTGAATGACTGCAGCATACAACAGATAATAGAACTAAACCTAGAGCTGCATTCCAAAGATTTTTCAGAGTCAGTGGAACATTGGAGCTCGTACCACTTATAATAATTTTCCCAAAGTTGACTTAAGAAATTGTATAGTTTCAAATTTACTTTATTTTCGTTATAGTATCTTGTACTGTTTAAAGAAATTGTGAATAGATGCAGCCACTATCCTGCTTAGCGACAAATCATTTTCCAAATATTGAATTAATGAAGTCGAATCAAACTCTATTAAGCAGGCAATGTCTATTCCCAATCCACGAAATGTCGCAACATGATGTCTCAAAACGCTATGTCGTTCAAGCAGTTGCCAGAACTCAGCTTCTGTAACAACTGTTGGATTAGCAGTAATTTTATACGGAGATCTAGAAGGCTTTGTCAAAGGACTGAGGTCTCTGTACACTGAATTATTAGCCTCAATCTGCCTCTCTGATGTCAAATTTAAGGAAATGTTGTGTTTGCTGCTGTCATGTACTATTTCTTTGAGAACCACGCCTTCCTCTTCTTTTACAAGATTGTTTGTTGAATTAGTTTCTTGTAAAGTTCGGCTCGGAGGTGAAATGATTGGTTGGTTGAACTTTCTGTTGCCAGACGAAGGAATTAATGACTGTTCACTTTGGGAACCCTCTCTACTACCAGAAAGTGAGCAGTCTTCATCGACCTTTTGACGTTTGCCAGATGTAAGAAGTTTGTTTTCATTTTCAATATTATCGGCAACTGATTGTACAAGATTAGTACATGGAATAGTCTCTGTAGCAGGTATTGACGGAATTGGTATCCTATAATTACTGAATATACCATTTAAATCTAACCCTTCAGTTTGAGATGCGCTCTCTGGTTCTCCCCCTGTTGTTTCTGTATTTGCAACAAACGAAGAATAATTGTCATTGATAGATGGCACATCTGCAAGATTGCTGAGGACAATTTCTCTGTATTGCTTATTGCTATTAATATTATCTTTATGTGAGAGATATGTGGTGACACCTATTTGACTAAAATTTCCTTCTTCACTTTGATTTGATGTTGGACTATATATCATTATTTCCGTTTGTTCAGACTGCAAAATCACATGATCACTGTCTTTGGAACTAACGGGTGTACTGCACTCGGCATTGGGAATATCAACAACAATTTGATTAGATAATAGCATTGAACTAGAAGTAATATCACCGGGTATTGCTTCAACCAAGCACAGTCTCTCAACTTCCGGTAGAAAGCTAGAAAAGGTAACGTGACTTACAGATAAGTCAATTTTAATAAGATCAGAAAACATTATTTCCCTTCCTCTATATCGATACTGAGCCATGAAAGCACCAGTTGCCAGCAACAACGTAGCTGATTTGTACTGTTTAGAGGAACCAATTGCGCTTATCAAACCTGTAATCTTTTCTCTCAAATATTCCAATTTCGGAGCTTTGGATAAACGTATTCCCGTATAATCGCTGTCACTGCAGTAGTACGAAATAATAGCTGCAAATCCTAAAAAGTTAACAAGATCTTGAAAGCCGCTAAAGAAGTTTGGTAGGTGCACCCGTTGAGTTTGAAGATCGTTCACTGGAACTGTGGCATACAAGCATCTAAATAACATGTCTTTGTCAAGATTTTTGATAATGAATACCTTAGATTGATTTCCACTGATAACAGGCAGTTTATCTTTGTGTCCTCTAGCTTCTCTTCCTGCAGCGTCGTTTAAATTATCACACATAGTAATGAAATTATAGTGTTCGTGACTGCTGTTTAGCTTCTTTGCCACAAATGCTAGGTAAAGCTTTTTGGCTATCTCAAAGTGGATCTGTTTGAGCTTCAATAGAAATTCTTCATACGAGGATAACTTTGCTTTTCGATCCAATCTGTAGTACATATTACCCGTTTTGAAGACAAGATTTGAGTTTAGAAATACAGATGACAATTCTTTAAAAAGAACTTCGTTTGAAGCAGAGATTTCTAAAAATAATTTGATTGTTCTTTTTGTTAGTGGTCGCAACTTTGATGCTACGTATGTTTCCAAAAATTCCCCTAGCCCGTTTTTTACTATGGGCTTATAATTACTTGGAACTACCTCCGACAAATTAGAACCAACAAAATCTGACAGCAAGTTGATCCCACCACTGAGAATATTAACAACGTTTTCCGGTGATACAGTAATTTCTCGATAAAACAGCATATAAGAAAACAGCATGAGACCATCAACAGATCTGAATAAAAGCATATGCTTGTTTAGTACATCTGGAGTCACAATATCCATAGCCAAGTACGTTAATTGATGGGACATTAGTTGAAATAAACCCCCATCTAACTTAAAAGCCATGTGATCATTTTGAAATTGCAGCGAGAGTCGCTCAGTGCAGAACACAGCTACTACAAACTGGTAATAAAGCTCCAACAGAGAATACCAGGATGAATAGTTCTCCGTTGAGAAGAGCAACAGTGCAGTGTGTAGTGTATTTATCATATCAACCAGCTTGTTTTCCACAACCTCCTGTGTAGCGTACAATGGGTAGCAGCGATTGTATAAATACGACATTAATTTTTCTTTTATGCTGTTAATACCACCATTGCTGTAACTAAAGTATCCTTCTATCCTCAATGCACTACGGTAGCGGATGTTGTTGATCAAGTGTCGCTGTACAAATGCGGATATACTTGTTAACGTTTGCTGGAACCCGGGCAAAAAATCAAGTAACGGTGCTTTTAACCGATAACTCATGTGCTTTTTGATATGGTGACAATTGTTATAGACGATTAATCTATAGCTATCCTCCACAAAATTATTTGATGAAGGAATCAGTAAGTTACAAGCTTTGAGTGAAAGGAGGAATGGATACGCATTTCTCATTGCCGGTGCCCGCTCACTGTTGGCCACTAAAAACATGTCACAATGAGAAACCTGCATTCCAACTGCAAGATCTAAAGCAAAAGCATTACCCAGTCGTTCGTATAATTCAAACCCACCGTCATCTTCTTTGTGTTTCTGACCGTAACTGAAACAAATAATGTTTCTCTCTCCCATTATGATCATTAACTCATTTAGAATTTCTTGTTTGGTTAATTGTTCGTGCATTAAACCTGACAACCGTTGGTTGATTTCTCTTCGTATATCTTCAAGTGATGGTTCGCTTGGAATGCCAACATCATCTTGTTGAGGATCTGTTGTTGCAATAACTTCTGTAACAAATTCAGTATTATCAACATCAGTGTTTACAATGTAATCCTCGTTAGAACAAAAGATTTGGCCACTGGTGCTTATTGGTACTCCAAAAAGAAACTCTCCTTATACATGTTAGTGATAAAATATGACTTTACCAATTTTGGCAAATACCAGACACCTCTTGAAATAATGAAAACGGGCAATTTTTAGACTGCAACGTTTAAAAAGAATACCATGTGCTTGTCCCAACAAAGACGACACATCTGGATTTTTAAGAAGCAGTGGCGCTGGTCCTCGAAGTCCAATGAAGTCAATGTCAAACTCAGCACTTAGTGCAAGCTCTCGAATCATTGCTTGCGTGCAAGGTTGCCAATCAACTTCCTCTGTGTGTCTATAAATAGAGGCACGAAAAAATTCGTTTGGATTCCATTCCATTATTAACCCTAAGTTTCTATAGGCTCTATTTGTTTGTCAAAATAAACAACATGAAAACCCAAATGAATACTTGTATGGTTAAATGACTTTAGACATTTTAATAAAGAGTGCAAATTTACATTTATTTAGAAAAACATTCATTAATATACGATGAAAGTTATTCATATGTGAACGGTACCTTGATTTGAACCTGGGAGTAACCCAGACGTAACCTGGACGTAACCCTGATTTGAACCCGGACGTAACCCGGAT
>JALHLK010000086.1 GCA_022844565.1 Saprospiraceae bacterium | reverse complement strand
TGGGTAAATGGTCTTACAGCTGCACCAATTGCCATCAATGATCAAAATGGGACATCAGATGCCTCAGGTGTTTACCCTGTTGGTAATACTACAATTTCATGGACAGTAACTGATGCTGCAGGAAATTCTTCATCTTGTACTCAAACCGTGACAGTGTTAGACAATTCAACTTTTACTTGTCCTTTGGACACCATAATAAATGTAGCAGCAGGAGTATGCTCTGCAGTAGTCAATCTACCATTACAGGCATCGACACCTTGTGGACCGATTGTTGCCAAAGTGATTCCGGGATTTACTTATTTAGGTGTGCATAACGGTAGTGCATATTATCGATCCGATAGTCCGGCATTGTGGGTGGATGCTAAATCAGAGGCCGAAGCCAGAGGGGGGCATTTGGTAACTATATCATCTGAAGCTGAAAACCTTTTTATTGCACAAAGAATACCAAATAATACAGTTGTTTGGATTGGTCTTAATGACATTGATTCAGAAGGAAACTTTGTCTGGGCAAATGGCGAGCCAGTATCTTATACCAATTGGGCAAATTCAGAACCCAATAACGATTTTGGGCAGGAACATGTTGTTCTTTTGGGCGCTGGAGATGGGACACAATGGAATGACTCTTATCTTGTTTTTCAAAATCATTATATTCTTGAATTTTCAAATGCAGGACCAAACAGACTGCTTGTCTCACCCGATCAAAACTCAGGAGTATTTCCTGTAGGAACAACAACAGTTAATTATAGTGTTACTGATGCATTGGGTGCAAGTCGAACATGTAGTTTTACAGTAAGAATTATTCCACCAAGCCCAACCGTAATTTCTTGTCCAAGTGATATAACCACAAATGTAGATCCTAATTTATGTACTAAAGTTGTTAATTATCTTTTACCAACATGGTCGGATGCATGTGGGCCAGTAACTGGAAATTTAACTCAAGGCCCGGGGCAAACAGATCCGTTTCCCGTAGGCGACACAGAAGTTATTTATGAATATTTAGGTTTAGATGGAGGTACGAATACTTGTGCATTTACTGTGACAGTCAATCCGGAACCGATCGTATTATGCCCAGACAATATTGAGGTGGTTGGACCCGTATCTGGTTCTATTGTTAACTATAGTCAACCTACAGTTGCTAATGTCTGTAATACTAATCAATTAAATATGACTTTAACATCTGGGCTGGCTAGCGGATCAACTTTTCCTTGTGGTATTAATTCAGTTGTTTATAGTCATATACCAACGGGGACAACATGCAGCTTTAATGTCACTGTTTTTCAACATGGTTTCACATCATGCACATCCGAGATCCAAGTACCAACAAGTAATACAATAAGTATTGCTCCGCACGTTTTGGAACCTGGATCGTGCCCTAGCCAATTAATTATTGCAACTAATTGGCAATCATTTAAACCTACTGTGAATATTGAGTTGACCAGTATACAATATGGAATTTTAAATTTTTCTTCTACAAATAATAAGAAGTTTAAGATTTATCAAGGAATAGGTACGTCAGGAACACCTTTGGATTCCACAAATTCAACATTTAGTCTTGCGAATTTTAGCACTCCAGTATCTCTTACAGCAGGTTTGGATTATACTTTAGAAGTTACTTCGCTATCTTCTACTAACTTTTCATGGCAGTACAGAGATACTTTACCTGGTGAAAATCCAAGTTTTGACGATCGATTTACTTTCTTTGTTATATTAAATGGCACGAATGATTGTAAGGTACAACTTTCAGGAATTCAACCAGTATTACAAGGATTTGGACCACAAGGCTTAGGCGTAAGACTAAATGGCATAGATCAGAAGTTGGATGGCCGGGCAGGGCTTGTGCCAGCATCTGGACCATACACTTTATCATTTTGGGCAAAACAGGAAGTTCTTCAGGAAGGAAGTAGAAAGATGGTATCACAAGGTAGAAATCTATATATTGGAAATGAAGCTTTTATAGGATTCGAGGGGCCGACCATAGGAGCTGTGACTGCTGCAACGCGGGATGGAAGAAACTTGATAGATATATCTTACACTATTCAGACTTCAGAAACGCCCATCAATGTTACCTCTGATACAAGTGATTTTATAAAATCAAAATTGGTATTATCTTCTTTAACGGCAAACCCAGTAATAGGGGGTGATGCAAATAGATTTTGGGACTTTGGTAAAAATTCCATAACAAAAGCCGAAGCTCTTGCGGTATTGGGTGACTTCGATCTTGGGACTGTTTTTCAAGATTGCGCGGATCCTGTAGGTGTTAATCACACAGCTTTATTTGATGAAAAAATCTATACAGGTGAAGGGCCAGAGATTTTTATAGTTCATGGAGGTTTTGATAGTGGAGCATCCAGTTTTGAAATATTGGATGAGAACGGTGATGTTGCTAAAACTATACTTCTCGATAATGGTACTCCGATGGTAATAGGAGGCTCAACCTTTACTTCATTTTGGGATCCTGCATTCTATTTACGTGATAACGTTGTATTTAACGTAGAGCCTTTTGGAGGCCACTCAAATAATCAAAGTCATATTCTTGCTCTTGATATTCATCCAAGTGAAATGAAAAGAATTAGTGGAATTAGATTTGGTGGAGGAGCTTGTAATTATGTTTACGAAATCCTTGCAGTACAGCCTGATGTTGTTGATAACGAAATGACTATGGGTGATTCTTTAGACACCAATGTACCTTTTCCTCAAGATAATAAATGGCACAATTATGCGCTAGTTCGAGACGAGGCGGGCAACAACACTCATTTTTATTTGGATGGTGAATTAGTTCGTTCTACAGGTTCGTTAATAGGTTCTCCAGTGCCAATTGGACTTGATGCCAATATATTTATAGTTGGTAATCAATATACAGGGAATGAACATTTTCGTGGTAAATTTGATGAAATAAGAATATTTAATAGAGCTCTCAATAGCAGTGAAATTATTTGTAATCTAACAAGTAACTTGATTCCTTCAACTCCAAATTTAGTTGCTAATTATAACTTTGACTCTCCTGCTTCATGTGATAGTTACATTTTACCACTTGGAGGTAGTGTTTTTGACAATCCAATAAGCTACCTTACACCTCAAAACTTGAAGCAAAGCGCTTTTGTTCAGAGTATTGAAATTATTGGCACAGCACCTGACAATAGCTTATATGATGCTAATAAGGTTTATGAAAGAAGTACAGAAATTCCAACTTTATATGCTTGGACTGCTCCTGACTTATTTACTAACCCAGTTTGCTCTACTATTTTTGTAAATAATGTGCCACCTTCTTGTGAGACTGCTTTTAATAATACAAGTTTAGAAACGAGGGAATCAAAGTTAAGAAATTCTGAATTTGGCTTGAAAGTCTTTCCTATTCCAGCTCATAATGATATAACTATTTTTATAAATGGAATGGATGAAGATGGCCGATTAAATATTTATGATTTACAGGGCAGAAAACTGATTAATAATTTCGTTGAAAAAGGAACTGAAAAAGTAAACTTCGATGTTTCAGGAGATATGTTCAAAACTGGTGTTTATTTAATCATGATTGAAAAAGCAGGAGAGAGACATTATCAAAAGATGATAATAAATAAGTAAGTTGAGGGTAATAATTACTTAGAAGTAGAGATTTGAAGATGGATATTGGTTGAAATGTATAAGTTGTATCTTAAAATATACAATTGCAAATTGACTTTAATTTCAAATCAATTTTCTACTTCTGAGTATTTTTTTTAAAACCACTACTATCAAATCGTTAAAAATTTTATTTTTATTTTTATTTTTAAGTTTATTGATATAACTTTGAGCAATGCAAGTAAAAAACTATCTATCTGCTTTCTTATTAATCGTATCCTATTCAATATTTTCACAAAGTGGAAAGGGAGTGGTATCGGTGTCAGATTCGGTAGAAGTAAATCGCCTAATTCAACTGAGCAGGGATAATTTTGGTGAATCACCAGAAAAATCAATTATTTATGGACAGGAAGCTTTTAGATATGCTGATTCTGTCAATTATTTAAATGGTGCAGCAATAGCGTTAAAAAACATTGGCATTGCTCATTATTATCAAGGTCAAAATGCAGATGCCTTAGATTATTATGAAAGATCATTAGAGATTTATAAAACTAAGGGTGATTTAGTTGGAGAAGCTAATATCTTAAATAATATTGGTGCAATTTACTTTGATGAAGGTGACGATGCAAATGCATTGGATCATTATTTGCAATCTCTTAAGTTGGGTGAAAAAACGGGAGATAAACTACGAATTTTGTCAGCACTAAACAATATTGGTGGTGTATATCAAAGAAAAATTAACCCAAAGGAAAGGGAAAAGGCACAACCATACTTTGAAAAGGCTTTGGCTTTAAGCGAAGAACTCAAGGACAATAATTCAATTGGTACCGCTGCAGTAAATCTTGGCGAATTTTATTTTAAAACAGGTAAAGATTCTTTAGCTGTAGTATATTTTAATCAGTCTGTAAAAGCCTTCAATAACTCAGAGAATAGCCCTTATGTTTATAATTATATTGGTAAGGTTCATCAAAAAAATAAAAAGTATAACTTAGCTATTTCTTACCATAATAGAGCTTTAAAAATAAGCGAAAAACTTAATGGATCTTTGGATATTGTCCAATCACTTAAGGAGTTAGGGAATGCGGCTATTAAAAATGGTAGTTTGATAAAAGCATTAGAGTATTTTAAGAGAGCAGAAGGAATCGCAGTATCCTCAAGTTTTTCACAAGAACTTAAGGAAATTTATGAATCAATGGCTCTTGGTTATAATTATATTAACGACTATAAATCTGCTTTTTTATATCAAACCAAATATGCAGCAATTAAAGACACATTATATAACAATGAAACTGATAAGAAGTTAGGTAGCCTACAATTTGAATTTGATCTTGAAAAGAAGCAGGGTGAAATAAATTTATTGACTAAGGATAAGGAATTGCAGGAAGCTGCATTGAAAAGACAAAGATTAGCAAAAAACGCCTTTTTAATAGGAGCTTTATTGATTCTATTTATTACGATCAACCTTTATCGTAATTACCTCAGAAAAGTGCGGACCAATAGATTATTAGATCAACAAAAGGATGAGATCGAACGCCTCCTACTTAATACATTGCCAGCAGAAATAGCAAAAGAATTACAAGAAACAGGTAAAGCAGAAGCTCGAGATTATGATAATGTGTCCGTTTTGTTCAGTGATTTTGTAGATTTCACAGTCATATCAGAAAATAATACTGCTCAAGAATTGGTAGCACATCTTAACAAATGTATAGGTGCTTTTGATGATATAATGGGTAAATACGGTCTTGAAAAAATTAAAACAATTGGTGATGCTTACATGTGCGCAGGAGGTATTCCTAACGAAAGTGAAGATCACACATTCAGAATGATACAAGCAGGCCATGAAATGATTGCATTTATGCAAAATGACAACATTGAAAGAGTCAAAAGTGGTAAAGAACCTTGGAATCTAAGAATTGGTGTACACGTAGGACATTTGGTGGCTGGTGTAGTAGGCAAGAAAAAATATATTTACGATATTTGGGGTAGTACTGTCAATATCGCAAGTAGAATGGAATCAAACAGTCATCCTAATAAGGTGAATGTTTCTCAAGCTGTTTACGACCTTGTAAAAGATAGATTTGAATGTACCCATCGAGGTAAAATATATGCTAAAAACTTAGGCGAAATTGAAATGTATTTTGTTGAGCCAAATGAAGGAGCACCTCAACTTTAGTTAGTTTTTCATATTTTAATAAATTAAGTATTTCTTGATTTATCATCAGGTCATATTGCAATGTAACTATTTGGAATTGTAAAAGGCAGTTATTTAGTTTTTAAACTTCATATTAAGTTACTCATTATCATTTTTATACTCATTATAATTTTATTTAATGTGTTTGATTGCTGCATTTAGCAGATTAATAGTTTAAAAATATCACTATTTAACCAAATGAAATTCAAATACTTGTTTATCTTTATCCTTTGATTATACCAAATACTCATGATACAAAACAATTCCATTAAAAAACGGTCAAGTAAAATGCCAAAAATAGCTTTTTGTAATACCAAAATCTATTTCATTTTATTTTTCCTTTTCTTGGCTAATTCAATTTTTGCACAAATTACATGGAATGGAAGTGCAGATACACTTTGGTCTAATCCAATGAATTGGAGTACAAATATTGTGCCTAATGAGAGCGATGACGTCGTTATTCCTCCTTCTACTAATCAACCTACAATTAATAGAAAGGAAGTACAAATGGTGAAATCTTTACATATTCAAGAAGGGGCAAGACTTTTCATAAATTTTAATGGTGCATTAGTTATCAATGGTTTTGGTGAGTTTTCTTTAAATACAAATCCACCTGCTATCAGAGGATCTTTACGTAGTGCTCAAATTTTTACTACAGGATTGTTTAATCAAGGTACCATCAATAATTGTGGTGATATGTTCTTTTGGCCTGTTACTAACCTTGGTGATTACGGTATTTATAATGCAGGTATTTTCAATAATCCTGACGGCACTATTGAGATTGATAGTTCTTTAATTTCAGCTATAAAAAATGGTAGTGAGGCTTGTTTTACTAATGGCTCGTTATTATTTCTTGGAGCAAATGAATCGATAGGACAATATGGTATTCTTAACGAAGGCACTTTTAAAAATGTATTTGGTGGACATATTCAAATTGATAACTCGACAGATGTTGGGATTCTTAATGGAGATCCAGACCTAAGGATGATACGTAGTATAGCCAACTTTTTATTTATGTCTTTGCCCAAATTTATCAATGAAGGCACTATTGCTTTAGGTCCAAATAATACTGTCGGGTCAGAAGGTATTTCGAATTTTGGAATATTTCAAAATCTATCTTGTGATGCAAAAATTGATATAGTTTCCAATAGCATCATTAATAATAATGGGGGACTTGACTCAACCTTTGTTAATTCAGGATGTATCAATGAAAATGCATCTGGAGAAAGCACCATCACCAATAACTCTGGTTTTGTTCAAAATTTTAATGGGGGTATATTCAATATTCTTCAAGGCAGTGGTATTTTGGGAATCATTGATACTAATCTAGTTAATTTTTCTGCAACTGTTTCTGGTGGGGGAACTTATTTATGGAATGGGGGTACAAACCCTGACCAAGCAACCAATACTTTTTTAAATCCAGGTGTTTATAGAGTGGAGGTGAGGAGTGTAAGTGGCTGTTTGGCCGAATTAAGTCTAAGTTTCTTTGACAATGGAACTTTGACTTGTATAGGTGAAATCAATTATAGTCTAAGTGGAGACTGTAAAGCAACAAACCTAGGTACTACACTCATCGGGCCAAATTATAACCCAGGAGTTCATGCTTTTAGATTATTAACACAGAATGGGGCCGTCGTGGATACCAGCAATATAAAAGCATATATTGGTCAAAAACTAAAGTATGAAGTAATCTCAACTTTTAATGAAAACAGCTGCTGGGGTTACATCAACATCGAAGATAAATTTCCACCAGTGATCGTAGGCCCTCCAGATATAACCATATCATGCCTAGCTACTCCTTTGGATGATATAGGTAACCCAAGTACCTTACTTACTGGCATTCCTACTGTCACAGGTGGATGCTCTCCAGCTACCGTGTTAGGTTACAAAGACAATACAGTAACAATGGTATGTGGAGAAGACAATTTAGTCATCAAAAAAATTGAAAGAGTTTTCACAATAGTTAATATCTCGGGTATTATTGCCACCTACACACAAAACATCACCGTCGAGGCTGTGGATTTAAATGATGAAAATTTTCTATGCCCAAATCCTATAGTTACCATTAGTTGTGATGACGATGATTCTCCAAGTTCAATAGCTGCAATAACGGGAGATAGTACGGATGCGTGGCCTCGTTATTTGGAAGGGTTTCAAATTGTCAGTCTCGATCCCTTAATATTTGAGCCTATATTATCATATTTACCAGCAAATAAATCCTTATGTAATGTCATAGCAACGTATACAGATACAGAACTGTCGGTATGTAAGACCAATTGCAAGGGTACTGTAAAAATTCATAGAAAATGGACCATATTAGACTGGTGTCAAGGAGAAAGTAGGACATGCCATCAGATTATCAAGAAGAAAGATGAGGAAGCACCATCAAT
>JALHLK010000085.1 GCA_022844565.1 Saprospiraceae bacterium | reverse complement strand
TGGATATCTCTTCGTTAAAAAGCCTCGCTGAACTACCCAGTTCAGCTACATTTTTTGCCTTGATCTATCCAAAAATAGCTCACAACTTAATTTAAAAAATTATTTAGACGGAGCACTAGTTCACTAAATTTTGAACTTTATTAATTACTTGTTCGTAAGTATAAATGCCATTTACCGATCCATCTTTCAAATCATATATCCGATCACACATTTCTAAAGTGGTTACTCTATGCGCTACAATTACGATGGTTTTATTTAGTTTAGTAAGATTGTATATTGTGGCCACAATCGCTTTCTCTGTTTCTGGGTCTAAAGCGGAGGTTGCCTCATCAAAAAGAAGGATTTCTGCATCTTTGTACAACGCTCTGGCAATACCTATTCGTTGCCTCTGACCACCTGATAGCATTACACCATTTTCTCCTAAAGGCATCATCACACCAGCAGAGTGATTATTGACAAAATCTTTAAGCATCGCATCTTTTATTGCTTTATTTAGCCTAAGCTCATCCACTTCATGATCATATTCCCCAAAGGCGACATTTTCCTTTAAAGTACCATTTTTGATATAAACAGATTGTTGGACATACCCTATGGTTTTTTGGAAAGAGGCATTATTAACCTCATTTATTGGTATACCATCGACTTTAATATTGCCAGATGTTTCTTTGAGGAGCCTCAAAAAAAGATTTAAGAAGGTCGTTTTGCCAGAGCCTGATGATCCTATTATGCCAACTGTCTCCCCCACTTTTATTTCCATTGATAAATCTTTTAGGATGGTCACATCTGAGCCTGGATAATGATAATTGACATTGTCGAAACGAATTTTTTCTTTTATTTTAAGTTTTTCTACATTTTTGAACTCTGCAAAGTTTTTATCCGCTATCGGCTTCAGTTCATTTATCACATAACTTATGTTTTTTAAAGTAAGCGCAGAACCCATAATTCTATTTACTGAGGGAAGAAATCGATATGCGGCCAAACCAAACACAGTAAGTAATGCAAATACCTCACTACTACTTTCTCTAAAAATATATGCAAATGCAAAAATACCCATTAATGCCAGTCCTAACACAACGTCATTTATTCTTTGATGTATTTTACCATAAATTCCTTGTTGTCTTGCATCCAAATCATTAATTTCACGCTGGACAAACCTGAAGTTATCATAAAAATAGTTTTCTTTATTAGCTAGCTTTACATCTACGTATGCATTAAAACTATCAAATAAAGCTGAAGTGGCCATAGGATAAAGGTTATTTCGTTGGTCCCCTATAGCTTTTGTTTTGTTTTTAGTAAGTAAATACACACCCAAAAAAACTGGAAAAATGACTAATAACAATATGATTAACGCACTTGGATTTGTAAATAAAATTGCTATAAATATAATGAGTAATACTAAAATTTCTGTTGCTAAAAGAAGGGTTTCCAATAAATAACTTACGGAAAAGTAATACGGTATAGTGATGACATCATAGTTTTTCTTCCCACTTTCTGTATTTGAAATATAAAGAAATCCTTGCTCATAGTAATGCTTAAACATATTTTGTGACAGCCGCTGAGAAATGTTAAAGCTAAACTTTGCTTGAATATAAAATATAAAAATACTGACTAGGTTTTTAATTACAAATACAAAGAATATGATTACCGAGAGTATAAACATAAAGGTGATATGATCCTCAACTCCAATAAAATCATAGGGGATTTTTAGATACCAAGCCGTTTGAACAGACTCAGGGTCGAGGGCAGCATTTACCAAGGGCAGTATAGTAGCAATACCAAATACATCAAAAAGAGCATTGACAAACAATAGCCCAATCATAATCAAAGACCTTCTCTTCTGGTCGGCATCAAGAATACTCTGGATGTTCTTGATCGCATTAAAGAAAGGGTTGTTTAGTAGTTTGTTCAATGCTTTAATTATACAGCTTTAAATAGTTGTTTAAATATACATCATGTAAGAAATAGATTGATTCTTGTTTAGATAGATCTTTTTGCTCTAAGTTGATGGGTTTCGGTAAATGTCGATCGTACCACTTAAGATTTATTGATGGTTTTATGACTTCAGTTTAAATACTCTTGCACAAATACTAAACTAATGTCTACTTTTTTAATTCGTGAAGTGTAAGCTTAAACAAAAAATTGGCATAGATGGTCTGTAGATTTATTTTCATGTTTTATGCTTCACAATTTATGAAATGCTTTTTATGAAAATTTAGTTTTCAATAAAGAAGTTTTGGACTGCTTCAATAATAAATTTTTGAGACTCATCATCCATCTCTGTGTGAATAGGGAGGGACAGTACATCTTGACACAACTGTTCGGTGATTGGTAGGGCAAATCCATCAGTCACATATTTCTTAAAAGCAACTTGTTTATAAAGCGGTACAGGGTAATAGATCATCGATGGGACACCTTGTAGCTCTAAATATGACTTAAGTGCATCTCTTTTTCCTTCTTTAACTTGAAGCGTGTATTGATGGAATACGTGGGTAGAATTGTATTGTCTTTTTGGGATTTGAAGTTCTTTTATACCTAAGAAAGCCCTATCATAATTTTCTGCACATTGCCTTCGGGCTTGAGCATAGGTGTCAAGATACTTCAATTTTACATTCAAAATAGCTGCTTGAAGTGTGTCTAATCTACTGTTACATCCGACGACTTCATGATAATATTTCTTGCTTTGTCCGTGATTAGCAATCATGTTTATCTTTTTGGCAAGATCGTCGTCATTGGTATAGATGGCACCTCCATCTCCATAACAACCTAAATTTTTAGAAGGAAAAAAAGAGGTGGTACCGATTTGGCTTATACATCCCGCTTTTTGGGATGTGCCATCTGCAAAAGTATAGTCAGCACCTATGGCTTGTGCTGTATCCTCTATAACAAAAAGGTTATGATTTTTAGCTAACTCTATGATTGGCTCCATATCTGTGCATTGACCAAAAAGGTGTACTGGTACTATTGCTTTGGTTTTAGGTGTTATCGCTTTGGAAATGATGTCAGCAGTTATATTAAATGTATCAGGGTCTACATCTACCATTATGGGTTTAAGATGGAGTAAAGCAATCACTTCTGCTGTGGCAACATAGGTAAATGCAGGGACTATTACTTCATCTCCTGGTTGCAGATCAAGGGCCATCATGGCTATTTGCAGAGCATCGGTACCATTTGCACACGGTATGACATGCTTTACTTGGTGGTAGTCTTGCATGGCCGTTGCAAATTCCTTTACAGCAGGGCCGTTGATAAATGCCGTTGTGTCGATTACTTCTTGGATTGCGACATCAATTTCTGACTTTATTTTTAGATATTGACCTTTGAGGTCGACCATTTGGATCATAGTAGTTCTATCTTTTAGGTTTTATTACTTTTGCTTACCTTACTATCTATTAAGGTGTATTTTTCCCCTGACTCTTCACAAATAGCTTGACCATTTGTGTCAAACTCCAATCGATGTCCATATTCGCTCATCCATCCAATTTGCCTACCTGGATTTCCTACAATGAGCGCATAGGGAGGAACATATTTTGTAATCACTGTCCCAGCACCAATAAAACAATACTCTCCAAGGTCATTACCACAAACGATGGTTGCATTAGCACCGATACTTACGCCTCTTTTTACGATTGTTTTGGCATATTCATTCTTGCGGTTTACGGCACTGCGGGGATTGATCACATTGGTAAAAACACAGCTAGGACCAAGGAATACATCATCTTCGCAGATTACTCCGGTATAGATACTAACATTGTTTTGTACTTTTACATTGTTGCCCAATACTACATCTGGCGAAATCACCACATTTTGGCCAATGTTACAATTTTTACCAATAATAGCTCCTGGCATGATGTGGCTGAAGTGCCATATTTTTGTACCTTCACCTATTTCGCAACCTTCGTCGATGACTGCAGTTGGGTGGGCGTAATATTTCATGTTATCCATTTGATTGTTGTGGTTCTTCAATTATAGATAGTTGGTGACTACTTTAATGGTTTTATTGTACTAGTTGATCAATTTTTTATAATAATGAGTACAAATGAAATTACACTAATACCAAGACAGAGTGGTGTAAATATTTGAGTATCCGCTTTTCCAAAAGAAGTATCTTTTACCTTTTTGAAAAATCCCACGTATTTAAACTCGCCAATGGCCCTTAATAAAAACATAATTACGATGAGCCATAAACCTTTTGTTTGAATTATATTGAAGAACCAATTGGACTTAACTCCTGAATCAAAAGCATTAAAATAAACAATTGCTGCAAAGCATAACAGACCGAATGCTACTATGAGTGTTGCAATAGGTCCTGGCTCAAATACTTTTTTATCCCCTTTTATTGATGGAATAGCTTCATCTGCTCCCCATTTACCACCTAATGCCCAATAAATATGGATACCTGATAAAGTAATAAAAATAAGCATTAAAATTGTGGAGAAAAATAAAATCATTCGTCTTGTGCTGCTTCTAGATAAAGACTTAAATTATAATGGAAGTAATTTTTTCAAATATCAAGATGAAGTGAGTTAAGAAATCGTCGCAAACGATTTTAGCACGGAACTGTGGCCTCCGTGACACAGCTACTACTACAATAGCACCGCTACGTTGAGAATTTTTAACGCAGAGATTTGGAAAAAGAACGACATTTAATTAAGGTCTTTATCTGGATGGAGCACTAATCTATTGTTTTATCAGCTATCAATTTATTGCAATACCCTTTAGTTGTGTCATAACTTTCTAAAATAGTAGGGGCGTATTTTATTGCTGCTTCCACGATAAGAAGCCAATCCTTTTCTGCATATTCGTGGACAATTCTATTGCGGAGTTGTTTTATTTTGTAAAAACTTCTCGCATTACTAATCACATTTAATTGTTCCATTTTGTTAAAAAGGTCTAATGCTGTCATGTATTTGCCATCTACAATGGTTGCAATGGTTTTTAGAATCTTGTTTTCATAAATATCGACACATCTCGCAAAACGTGCTGAATAGGTATCTAAAAGGTAAAGTTCTGCTTTCACCAATTCTTCTTTAAGATTAATCTCTTTTACATCTTCGTAAATTTCTGTAAATTGTTGAATACTCTTTTCAAATAAAGGAGTTTCGTCAATTAGTATATCTTTTAATGTCTTCATTAAAGAAGTATTGCAGTATTTAATATATGACTTTTGAAAGCACTGTGTTCTTGATTACCAAAGGTCACAACATCGTATTTTTGTTCACCTATTTCAATGTTTAAATCAACAATGATGTCTAGTTTTTCTTCAAAACTTATTTTTTCTTCATCCAAAATAAGAATATCAATATCACCACCTCGTTTACTATCATCAGTCCTACTTCCAAATAAATAAATCTTAGCGTGAGGATGCGCTTTATTGATGATACTTTTAATTTTTACCTTTTCTTCTTCCGTTATTCTCACTTGAGTGAATGATTATATACCTTATTTCAAATCTTTTCTTGCTAAATATGGACTTTTATCTCTAAACATTTATTGCTAAATCTTAGTTCCTATTCTGAATAACTTAACTTTATTAAACGTGATTTCAAATACACTCCTTTCTATCAGACCAGTTTTAGGACTACCTACAAATGATTTGACCCCTAGCCAAGCCTTTCAAAATACAACTTTAAGGCCTATTCTAAAAATGCTCAATGATAAAATCTGTTTGTACAGTAACTTAGAAATGCCTAAACTCACTAAAATTATCCACTTAGATGAGCGGAGAACCTATGTTACAACTTTTTATAATAAAAATCCTCAAAAAGCACGTTTTCTAATGGGTATGATATGCGGTTTTTTTACAGAAGAGGAGTTTTCTTTTTATCTTTCTAATCAAGTCGAAGTCAATAAAAGGATAAAAGAAATGTGCATTGAGCGTATAGCGTCCAACCAAAGCCCAATTACATAGCGTACTGTTGCTGGTAATAGGCGCGATATGCACCAGATGTCACATGGTCTAACCATTCTTGATTTTGTAGATACCAATCTACTGTTTCGGCCAATCCAGATTCAAAAGTATATTCTGGTAACCAACCCAAGTCTTTCTCTATTTTTGATGCATCTATGGCATATCTTAGATCGTGACCTGCTCTATCCGTAACATATGTGATCAACTCCGCACTTTCTCCAGCCTTTCTTCCTAATTTTTCATCCATAATATTGCAAAGCAGGTATACTAAGTCAATATTTTTCCACTCATTATGTCCACCTACATTATAGTTTTCTCCCAATTTGCCTTTGTGAAAAATAGTATCGATGGCACGAGCATGATCTTTCACGTGTAGCCAATCTCTTACATTCTCACCTTTTCCATACACAGGAAGTGGTTTTTTCTGAATGATGTTATGAATCATAAGCGGTATAAGCTTTTCTGGAAAGTGATTTGGCCCATAATTATTCGAACAATTGCTCATGACCACAGGAAAATGATACGTGTGGAAAAACGCCATAACCATATGATCGCTACTTGCTTTACTTGCGCTGTATGGACTACGTGGGTCATAAGCTGTGGTTTCCGTAAAAAATCCACCTCCCATTTCTAAGGATCCATACACCTCATCCGTAGAAACATGATAGAATTTCTTTCCTTCAAAATCATTTCCCCAGTACTTTTTTGCACAAAATAGAAGATTAGATGTTCCTAAGACATTGGTTTTTACAAAGACCAAAGGATCAGTAATCGATCGATCTACATGTGATTCCGCTGCTAAATGGATAATGCCATTGATGTCATATTTTGTCAAAGCACTTGTCACATCTTCTTCAGATTGAATATCACCTTTTACGAAGTGGTAATTTGGTGCTCCTTCTATGTCCTTGATATTTTCAAGATTCCCCGCATAGGTTAATAAATCAAAGTTTACGATCGTATAGTCAGGATATTGATTGACAAATCTCCTAACGACATGGCTACCTATGAAGCCTGCTCCGCCTGTGATGAGTATGTTCATGATATTTTTTCTATTTATTTTTGTGAAAGATTTTGAGGTTAGTGGGCAAGGTTATGGGAAGTTAAGTTTAAAAGTTAAGGGAGGTTAAGGGGCAAGGTTATGGTTTATAATTATTCGAATGAGTTTTTGAGTTTGGTAAGTAAGTAGCTGATTGAACTAATTTTTTTTCTCAATGACAGGTAATTATCCTCAATTAAATATTTCAATTCATACGAAATAATTAAGCAATTTATGACCTCCATTAAGCTGCCGTAGGGAATATCTAAAAAACGTGTTTTGTCTTTGTTTGAATGTCTTGACACTCCCTCGGCGATATTATTTGGTACAAAAAAAGCTGCTTTTCTAATTTGTAGAGTAATGCCAAATTTTTCTTTGCTTGGGAAAGTATTAGTGAGATCATAAATTAACAAACAAAGATTTTTTGACTCTTTCCAAACAATCAATTTTTCAAACCCAAATTCCTGCATTTGATATTCTTAACTTTCTTAACCTTTTTTAACTATCTAAACCTTTTAAATAAATTGAGTTCATTCTCTTTTCTTCATACTAAAGACCGTTCTATCCAGTTTGTGATCACTTCTGTATTCAAGCCCGTAAGCACTACAAATAAGATACCAAGCCGCTCCAAGTCTTTCTTGTGGTGATTTAGCTAACCAGTAGTCTCGATCATTTTCTTGATCTTCTAATTTACTTGCTTTAAATTTTGTGCGATCTAATCTTGGTTGTGACATTTGTTAGTTATCCCTCGTCCTTTTCTCTTCTCCAGTATCTTTAAGCCAAGCTACCAAACGTCGAGCCTCTTCTAAGGTAACCTTACGAATATTTGCTTTATTTTTCTTTTGTTTCTCGGCTAAGTCAGCAAAAAGTTGATAAGGTTTAATGATTGTAGTTTTTATCATTTAAGGTATATTACAGTATCTATAAAATATAGTAATTCGTTATTTACCAAGACATTTTCTTCATGCAAGTCCTCAATAATCAACCCAAGTTCATGATGAACATAGTCGTTTCTTCTTTTTAAACTAAATCCTTTTGAGTACATAAGATCTTGAATAGCCTTTATCTCTGTTTTTTCAGTTGGCTCAATATAATTTTGCTCGACAACAGCATAAAGTGTTTTATTGATCATCAAAAACCCTGAAAAATCATAGGCCGTTTCTGAAAAAAGTATATTATGAATGATGATACTCTCAAAATACTGAGTCCAATTGACGTAGAAAATACCATCATTAAACTTAGTGACTTTATTTTGTTGAGCGTTGAAAAACACTTTTTGCTCTGCTCCTTCTGAAAGATAAATCGAAAATTGAAGATTATCATACCACAATTCTTTTTCTTCAATATAATTAACGTGAATAATGTTTAAGCTGCTGTCAAAAAGGGTTTAAAAGAGTCAAGTTCGTGCTTGATTTTGATGCTTGGTTTTTTTTCAAAGGTTTGATAAGCAACTAAAGCTGAAATAGCA
>JALHLK010000084.1 GCA_022844565.1 Saprospiraceae bacterium | reverse complement strand
CATCACCTTCATATGTAGGAGCACGTAATGAGATAGAGCGATCGCTATCGGCTATCTGGTGTGAGCTTTTGGGATTGGAACAGGTTGGCATCTACGATAACTTCTTTGAGATCGGAGGGCATTCTCTACTAATGGTTAGGATTCAAATAGCAATTAGAGACAAGTTTTCGTTGAATTTACCTATCAAGGTCTTTTTTGAATTTCCTTGTATTGAAGAACTCGGAGATTACTTAAAATTTTTAATGCTTAAGACCAAGGAGAAAACTCGGTCAAATGTTTTTGAATTGTAAATCCTATTCGAAAAAAATATGGCAATGAAGTTAAAAAAAAAGCAAGTCATAGACCTACTTTTAGAAGCAGAAAAAAGAGGTATACACATCTTTTTGGAAGATAAAAAATTAAAATATTCAACGAATAATGAGTTTGATCTTGACCCTGAATTCTTTTTGAATTTAAGGAGAAGAAGGGAGGAAATAATTGAATTCTTAAACGGTGACGAAGCTGACTTCAAATCAATTAATACTCACGTAAAAAAAATAGAGAGAGTTGGACGACTATCTAAGAACAAATTTCCTTTGTCTTTCGCGCAGGAGAGGTTGTGGTTTATAGATTTGCTTCAGGGTAGCGCGAATTATCACATTCCAGTCATTCTCAAGATTGAAGGTAAGTTGGACATTAACTTACTTGAAAAGTCTCTGCAACAGGTGATAGATCGCCATGAAGTGTTTCGCATCGTGTTTCGTGAGGATGATGGGCAAGTGTTTCAGGAAATTTTAGAACCGGGAAACTGGAATCTTGAATATGATTCCTTTCAGAATTTTTCAAACTCAGAGATTGGCAACAATGAAAATTTGATCCGATATGTTAAGGAAGTACTTCAACGTCCTTTTGATTTGTCAACTGATAAAATGTTACGTTGTCGATTGTTAAGGTTGTCTTCCGACGTTCATCTCTTAATCCTTGTTACCCATCACATTGCGTCAGATGGTTGGTCACAGTCACTGTTCGTTAATGAAATAACAGAGTTGTACCAAGCAAATGTATCGAATCGAAAACCAATCTTAAGGCCTCTGGCAATTCAATACGCCGACTTTGCCGTTTGGCAAAGGGAACAATTTTCAGATGATTTTTTAATCAAAAAGTTACAGTACTGGGAACAAAAACTGACAGGAGTAGAGCCAATAGACCTGCCTTTAGATTACCCCAGGCCGGCTATTCAAAGCACAAATGGCAATGCCATTGCTTTTTCTATTGATAAAGATGTCAGCGCAAAATTAAGAACTTTGTCTGCTAAAGAAGGTGTCACGCTTTTCATTACTTTGCTAACGGCGTTTAAGGTTTTACTTTACCGTCATAGTGGCCAGAATGATATCTGTGTTGGCGTTCCAATTGCTGGTCGTACACATAAAGAGTTAGAGGACGTTATCGGTCTTTTTGTTAATACACTTGCAATTCGAACAAATCTTTCGGGAAACCCGACTTTCAAAAATTTACTTCATGACGTAAAATCCTCTACGCTTGAAGCTAATGCACATCAGGATATGCCTTTTGAAAAAATTGTAGAAAAAATTGAGAGGACCAGAGACATGAGCCGGAGCCCGATATTTCAAGTAATGTTTAATTTGGAGAATACCCCGGCAGCATCTCCGGTTATCATTGATAATTTGCATTTCTCACATTTTCCATTAAATCAATTTACATCTAAATTCGAATTGAGTTTTAGTGTCGATGAGATGCCAAATGGATTGGCCATTGGGGTTGAGTATTGTAGCGAATTGTTTTCCTTATCGACAATTCAAAGAATAATCGAGCATTATAAGGAACTCCTGAATTCAATTGTATCAAACCCGAATGCTGGAATTAATGAATTGAAAGTCCTTACTAGTCGCGAGGAGCAACAAATATTTAAGGAATTTAACAATACTTATGTCGACTATCCGCGTCAGAAAGTGTTTTTAGACATATTTGAGGATCAGGTTAGATCGACACCAAACAATATTGCAGTTAAATTTGGTAGCGATCAACTCACTTATCGCGAATTAAACCACAAGGCTGAGCAGTTGGCAAATCTGTTGAAGAACCTAAATGTCAGAACTGAAGACATGGTTCCTGTGATATACCACCGATCTATTGAACTTTTGGTTTCTCTGATTGGCATATTTAAAGTCGGCGGTGTCTATGTTCCAATAGATGCAACTTATCCGGACGAGAGAAAAAACAAGATGCTTTATGATTGTGCAGCAAGGATATTGATTCTATCAGAAGATTTGTGTTATGCGAACCAATTGCCTTTGACCGAGATAGGTAATCTTATTTCTCTAGATTTCGTGATCAGGAAGGATGAATTAAATAAACAATGGCGATTAGAAAAACATATATGTCAGATTTATGACAGAGCAGATATCGAATCCCAATCCGCACTAACAGAACGAACACCACGATCACCCAAGGATCTCTCGTACGTCATTTATACTTCAGGGTCAACAGGAATGCCTAAAGGGGTTATGATTGAGCATCAGGGTATGCTGAATCACCTTTATGCTAAAATAAATGACTTGGGATTGGATTACGGAAGCATTGTGGCACAGAACGCCTCCCAAATGTTCGATATTTCGATCTGGCAATTACTAAGTCCTTTGATGGTTGGTGGTCGTGTTGTTATTTACAGCAATGATGAAATTCTTGATGTAGAAAATTTTATCGGACAGATTGAAAGAGACAATGTCAATATTCTTGAAGTAGTGCCGTCATACCTTGCTGCTCTACTTGAAGAGATTCGGAAATCTAACGTGTTGGAGGAATTTAATAAACTTTCATATCTGATTGTTACAGGTGAAGCGTTGCCAAAGAATCTTGTATCTACCTGGTTCAATTTGTTCCCCGGAACTCCTTTGGTGAATGCGTACGGACCCACGGAAGCATCAGACGATATCACTCATGCAATATTTGAGACTTGCCCCACTGATGATTTTGTACCTATTGGAAAGGTCGTACAAAATCTTAATATAGCTATAGTCAATGAATACATGGCGCTTTGTCCGATTGGCGTTAAGGGTGAAATCGTTGTATCAGGTGTGGGTGTTGGGAGAGGGTATCTAAACAATCCGGAACTCACCTACCATAAATTTACTCCGAATAACATCGGAACACGCGGATCGTTTCTTTACAAAACCGGTGATCTTGGCAAGTGGAAATCAGATGGTAGCCTTGACTACTTCGGAAGAATTGACGAACAGGTAAAGGTCCGTGGATACAGAATTGAGTTAGGAGAGATTGAAGTTGCACTGCTACGATTGCCTACTGTTAAGCAGTGCGTGGTTGTGGCCGGAAATACTGAGCAGGATGTCAAAAGATTAATTGCGTACGTATCACCTCATGGAGAAGCGGACAAAAGAAAAATATTGGACCACCTCAAAACCAGTCTGCCTGATTACATGATTCCTGCAGCTATTATCATAGTTGAAAACTTACCGCTGACACTAAATGGTAAGGTAGACAAGAAGGCGCTACCGAATCCGGATGTTTCACACCTTTCTAGTAATGAATTTATAGGACCTCGCAATGACATTGAAGAAAACATTTTAGCAATTTGGTCAGAAATCTTAGGGATTGATGCCCTTAAGATTGGAGTACGCAATAATTTCTTCGAATTGGGTGGGCATTCCTTGCGAGCCACAATGTTAATTTCAAGAATTGATAAAGTTTTTAATGTGAGGCTTTCGCTGAAGAGCATATTCATCAATCCAACCATCGAGAATATTGCGAATCTGATAAGATCAAATTTTGTTTTGCAGGAGACTAATCAAGCCAGTAATATTACTCAACGACAAAAGCTTAGGATATGAGCATTAATGAATTGCTGCTTAATTTTAATAGTAAGGGGGTTTATTTCAGGGTAGTTGATGACGATCTGGAAATCGATTTTCCTGAAGGAAGTGTTACAGATGAGCAAATTGCGATTATAAAGGATAGGAAGCAAGAATTTATTAGCCTTATAAAGTCAGTAAAGTCTTCAGTCCTAAATTATCCACCATTGGAGATTGCAGAAGCTAAGGAGTATTATCCTTTATCCTCAGCTCAAAAGCGTTTGTATTTTGTTCAGGAAATGGACACATCGAGCATTAGTTATAATATGCCGCTAGTGATAAAGTTGGATATTAATGTGCCGATTGAAAAACTTGAGAGCGTATTTCAGAAACTGGTAGAGCGCCATGAGATATTTAGAACATCGTTTGTAGTCATTAACGGAGATCCTGTTCAACGAATCAGTAAAGAGATTGAATTCAAGGTTGATTGCTTTGATTCTGATGAAACTTCATTAAATAGGATCATAAAAGAATATATTCGGCCATTCAATTTAGCGAGTGATATTTTATTACGGGCCTGTTTGATTCATGTAGACAGAAGATATCATGTCTTAGTCGTTGATATGCACCACATCATTTCAGATGGAATGACAAGTGTCATCATTGAAGAAGATTTTTTTTCTATTTTGAAAGGAGAGGAGTTGCCTTCATTGAATTACCAGTACAAGGATTTTTCAGAATGGCAAAACAAACTTCCTACAACCGGACATATTGCCAAACAGGAGCAATACTGGTTAGAATTGTACTCTGGAGAGATTCCAAGACTAGATTTCTTAGCGGACTTCAAACGCCCTTCAGTTTTTACTTTTCTTGGAGATGTCCATGAGTTCACCATTGAAGGTTCTGACGTTGTTGAACTTAAGGCCCTGGGAACAAGATGTGGTGCAACTTTATACATGAACATTCTCGCTTTGTTAAATGTACTGTTTTACAAATACACCGGTCAGGAAGATATTGTTATTGGAACAGGGATAGCCGGACGCCCCTTAGTCGATTTGCAACGTATTGCCGGGATGTTTGTAAATACACTGGCCATGCGTAATCGCCCTCGTGGAAATAAACGTTATATAGATTTTCTTAAAGAGGTTGTTGAAGCAAGCATCACAGCATTTGAAAATCAAGACGTACAATTTGACAGCATAATTGAGAAACTAAATCTTAAAAGAGATCCCTCGAGAAATAATCCGTTGTTTGATATTAACATGGTTGTTCAGAACTTTGATGAGTCCTCACGTACTCATGGAATAGTTCACACTGATAAAGAAAATGACATTAGGACTAATCAAGAAAGTTTATATGACAAGATGACTGCGAAGTTTGATATGAACATCATCGTTCGTGAAAGAGATGGTAAAATTCATATTAAATTCGAGTATTATAGCGAGATTTTCGGCCGAGATACGATGCAGCGGATGGAACTCCATTTTCGAAACACCTTAAGATCAGTAATTCAAAATCCTGATATTTTTCTCAATGAAATAAATATCCTTACGAAAGAGGAAAAAAATAAGTTGGTGAAGGAGTTCAATAATACCGGTGTCGCATATCCATTCGACAAAAGCATTCACAGACTTTTTTCAGAACAGACTGATAGAACTCCAAACAATATTGCATTAGCCTACGAGCAGGTGCAAGTAACTTATCGGGAATTGGAGGATAGCTCCAATCAAGTTGCTCACTATCTGCTTGAAACATGCAATCTAAAACCCAATGAAATCGTTGGGCTTTATCAGTCAAAAAGCGAAAATTTAATTATTTCAATCTTAGGTATACTGAAGGCAGGGGGAGTATATTTTCCCATCTCCACATCTTACCCAGAAACGCGAATTGTAACTATGATAAGAGACACAGCAGCACGCGTACTTATCGGGGACAAAAAAAATATTAAAGCTCTTAATCGCCTACAATGGCGGTGTGATAATCTTAACTATTATTTATGCATTGATAGCCTGAATGTTTATGAAGAAAAAGAGGTCAAAAGTGAATTAAATAGCATTCAACTATGGGAATTCATTGGACGCGAGTCAATTGATGAAGTTACGGGTGGTGGGTGGAACAGCAGTTATACTGGTTTTCCGCTTTCGCAGGAAGAAATGGACGAATACGGGGATAACGTATTGCGAAAGTTAGAACCCTTTCTTGAGGCCTACACCCGTGTTTTGGAAATTGGATGTGCCTCAGGTATATCGATGTTTCGGATTGCTCCAAAAGTTTCATTTTACTACGGAACCGATCTTTCCGGAAGTATCCTTGCTAAAAATGAACTGCGTATTCAAAAAGAAGGGCATCAGAATATCCGTCAAAGAAGACTGGAAGCTGATCAGATTGATCAATTGGACGAAGGTGATTTCGACATTGTGATCATCAATAGCGTAATACAATGCTTTGATGGACATAACTATCTCCGAAGAGTTATTGCAAAAGCTTTGAGCTTGATGAAGCCCCAAGGCCTGATATTCATGGGAGATATCATGGACGAAGATCTTAGAAATAGTTTGCAGGAGGAATTCGAAACCTTTAAACTCAATCACTCGGGTTTCGGGTTTAAAACAAAAACAGATTGGAGCCAGGAATTGTTCTTATCGAGAAATTTCTGGACTGACCTTAAGTTTGATTTTCCATTTAATGACGTGAATATCTCTTCCAAGATATTCACGATTTCTAATGAGTTAACAAAGTTTCGGTACGATGCGATATTACACGTAGATAAGCGCCTTCAGCTTGATAGTGTTTTGTCACGCGCTAAATTTCAGCACGACAAGCGTACGTTGCCCGGGATTTCGGGCGGATCACCTATCAGCAATTGTAACCCTGAGGATCCAGCTTACGTGATGTTCACCTCAGGCTCGACAGGCAGACCCAAAGGTGTTCTCGTTTCACATAAGAATGTCGCACGCCTTGTTAAGGGAAATACTTTTGTACCCTTTAAAGCAGGCACCAAATTGTTGCAAACTGGTGCAATAGAATTCGATGCTTCGACCTTTGAAATTTGGGGAAGTTTATTAAATGGCATGACGTTATATCTTGCTGAAAAAGATAAACTTTTGATGCCGTCCTCTCTGGCAGAGTTGATCAATAGCAACGGCATTGATATGATGTGGATGACTTCGTCATACTTTAACCGCATGATCGATGAAGATATTCATGTTCTGCGAAACCTTCAGTATTTGATTGTGGGTGGTGAGGCACTTTCAACCAGGCACGTTAACCTGATGCGTTCCGTTAATCCATCAGTTACGATTGTGAATGGTTATGGTCCAACCGAAAACACAACATTTTCTTCAACATTTCAGATACAGGAAGAATACTTTGATGATATCCCCATTGGACGACCTATTGCTAATTCCACTGCCTACATTTTTTCTGAAAACTTGGAATTTATTCCGCTCGGTGCAATTGGAGAATTATATGTTGGTGGCAATGGTGTAGCGCTTGGCTATTTAAATAATCCAGAATTAACAGCGCAGAAATTTTTGGCAAATCCGTTTAATAAAAACGATCGGCTGTATAAGACTGGAGATTTGGCCAAATGGAGGAGCGATGGAGTTTTGCAATATTTAGGAAGAGTCGATAATCAAATCAAGATCCGAGGCTATCGCGTAGAGCCTAGCGAAATTGAAAATGTATTGATGAATTACCTAGGGATTAAGCAGTGCGCTGTAATCGTGAAACAAACTGGCGATGAAAAGAGACTTGTGGCTTACGTGGTAACAGACGGAATTCTGGATAGAGAAAATGTTGACTTTTTTTTAAAAGCTAATCTGCCAGACCATATGGTACCGGCTGCAATGGTTCAGATTGATGAGTTGCCATTGTCTTTAAACGGTAAGATCGATGCGTATAAATTGCCCAATCCTAACATTATGGTTGTAGACGTCAATTTTGATTTCAACAACCCCAGCGAGGAGAAGCTTGCAGAGATATGGTCAAAAGTGTTAGGCATAGATTCAAATCAGATTCGACAAGAAGCTAATTTCTTCGATCTTGGCGGACATTCATTGTTAGCCATTCGCGTGGTGCTAGAAACCAAAAGGGAATTTGAGGTAGAGATTGATATCGATGATATTTTTACAAAGCCTACATTGAAATTGCTTGCTGATTTTATTGACAAGCAGGAAAAGGGAAAATATTTACCTGAGATATCTCGCGGAGCCAGGCCAAGCAATATCCCGTTGTCGTTTTCTCAGGAGCGCCTTTGGTTTATTGACACGCTCCAGGGTAGCGTTAATTATAACATGCCCACAATGGTTCGCCTGAAAGGAAATGTTAAAATAAATTTTTTAGAATTTTCCTTCCAGCAAATGATTAATCGACATGAGGTACTCCGAACAGTTTTTTTAACAGACGAGGATGGAACTCCTACTCAGAAGATCAATCCTAAAGATAACTGGTCATTAACGGTTATTGATGCAAGGCATAAGCAAGAGGACGAGTTATTAGCCGTTGCAATAGAGGAATGTTACGCCCCGTTTGATCTGTCGAGCGATCATATGCTCAGAGTGAAACTTTTCCGTTTAGATGAAAATGAATACCTGATGGTGCTAGTTATTCACCATATTGCTTTCGATGGATGGTCTCAATCAATCTTTATCAGAGAGTTTGTGAAGTTTTACAATTCAAATCTCCATGGAATGCAAGCATCACTAGAGCCCATTACAATTCAATATGCAGATTTTGCATTATGGCAACGGCAGAATCTTGCTGGAAAGGTGTTAAATAATAAACTTAATTATTGGGAAAGGAAATTATCAGGCGTGGTACCACTGAATTTGCCGACCGATTATCCACGACCAATCGTTCAGAGTTCAAAAGGCGGGTTGATACATTTAAATGTGAGTCAGAACACATGTGATCACCTGCATAAACTGTGCAGGAAAGAGGAAACGACTATGTTTATGACGCTTCTATCCGCTTTCAATGTGCTTTTGTACAGGTATAGTGGGCAGTCAGATATTTGTGTCGGCACGCCGACTGCAGGAAGGACGTTAAAGGAAATTGAACCCTTGGTAGGTTTTTTTGTGAATACCCTTGCATTGCGAAATGACTTGAGCAATAGTCCGACTTTTCTTGAATTACTTGCCCAAGTGAAGACTACCACGCTTGAAACTTATAAACATGCTGATGCACCGTTTGAAAAAGTTGTAGAGCAGGTTGAGAAAAGCCGCGATTTAAGTAGAAGTGCTGTGTTTCAGGTAATGTTTGTGCTGCAAAATACGCCAGAAGCCTCTCAGGTTACATTAGAAGAGATGGATTTCATAAATATACCTTATGGAAAAAAAACCTCTCAATTTGATTTAACCCTATATGCTGAAGAAACGCGTTCTGGTTTAGCCGTTAGTATAGAGTATTGCAGCGATCTGTTCGAAGAAAGCACGATCGGGCGCATGGGCGATCATTTCCAACAATTACTGGAGGGTATCGTTTCCAATCCACAGACGCCTATCGATTCTTTGGAGATGTTAACTGC
>JALHLK010000083.1 GCA_022844565.1 Saprospiraceae bacterium | reverse complement strand
AAAGAATCTGTAAAGATATCTTGGTCATTTACAACGGACTTAGCAAGGAACAAAATGAGCAATAAATACCCGATTTTAATTTGAATCTTTAATTAGACGCAGCACTAGTGCTGCGTCTAGATAATTTTTTAAATTAGGTTGTGAGTTATTTTTGGACAGATCAAGACGAAAAACGTAGTTGAACTGGCTAGTTCAGCGAGGCTTTTTAACGAAGAGATATTCAAAAAGAGCCACAAATTATTTAATTTTTTATTTAGACGGAATACTAGAATGATAATGAAGAACATAGTTCACTCTTGATACTTATAACCAGCCAAAATCAAATATTTTTATCGATTTTGGTTGGCTGACTATAGCATTTTATATCTAGCCAAGATTGAATATTTTTAGATCATTACGGAGCGCTAAAGTTTATAATCTTTTACAAACAATTGTTTTAACGCTATCTGGTTTTGGACCAGTTCACTACTATATTTATTTTCAAAGACACCAAAAGAAGTAATCATAGTCAAAAATAGTATTCTCCTAGGATTTTGTTCGGCATACCTTGCCAATTTATTCCGCAAAATCATCGCGTAGTCTTTAGTAATTTGAAAATCCTCCCTACTAAATTTCATTTCTACTACATGATCAATTCGATCCGCTCTTCTGATAATCATATCAATTTGTGCGCCTCGCTCTGGATCTAATATTCTCCATGATGATACTTCGCTCTCTACGGCAATAATATTAAGTGCTTGTTTGATTTGATTTGCACATTTATTCATTTTATAACCAGACAAAATCAAACAAATATATATATATTGGCTGATTATAAATATCTATATCCAGCCAAGATCGTGTTTATTTTTCAATTTTGGCTTATAATACGCATTGCAAATTGTTCTCATTTTGGTTTTGTAAAACAACTTATAGAGCTATGCCCTTTTAAATAAAGAGATATTTCTTTTTTTTGATTATGATTCTCAACATTTGAAAATTTCTAATATTTGAATATTTGAACATTGAAAACAAGTCCGAAACTTCAGTAAATTTTTGATAACTTGAATGAGCGTTGTGAATCACACATTATTCACGGCTCATTTTCAATTCTCAATTATTTTAATTTTATATTTGATTTTGATATATTTGATATTTTTAAATTAATCTTATAATGAGTAACATTTCTTTTCATACTATTGACTGGTCAAAAATTGAAAAAACAGAACACTTAGGAGAAACTGGAACTTCATTTTGGCAAACTTTGCATTATGATAAAATGCGCGTGAGAATCGTTGAATATTCAGCGGGGTATTTAGCAGATCACTGGTGTCAGAAAGGACACATCGTCCACTGTCTAGAAGGAGCATTTGAAAGCGAACTCGAAAGTGGCGAGATATTTACGCTAAATCAAGGCATGACTTATATTGTCTCTGATGACTTGAGTTCACACAGATCAATTTCTAAAGATGGTGTAAAATTGCTGATTATTGATGGGGACTTCCTAAAATTACAATAATTTAGTTGAGCGCGAAAATTAACTTAAGTTAAGCAATTTAGAAAAGTTGTAACCTATTTTTACACTTCTGTATAATTTTTAAATTAATATTCATTTAGATAAAAAATTAAGAAATGAAATCACTCAACCACTTTCTATTTTTAAAAATAGCTTTAATTGCAGTCTTCGTTATGCATGGCATTCCAAGCATTGTTACTGGTGATGTCAACAATTTTGGTAAAATGTATTTAGATCAGGTTGGATTTGCTCCCGTTGGTATTTACCTAGCTTGGTTGATCAAATTATCTCATGTAGCTTTATGCATAAGCATTGTAGTAAACAAATTTTTGAAGCCAATTGGGTGGATAAACATTTGTATTCTAGTAGTTGGCATATTTATGTTGCACATTAAGGATGGTTGGTATGTAGTGGGAGGTGGAAGAAATGGGGTTGAGTTTAATGTACTTCTCATTGCTTCAGTTATCACAGTGATGTACCCCAAAATTGTTCTTTTTAAATCAGAATCAAACAACTTATAGCCTATAAATATAGTATTTTCAATAGCATAAGCCTTTCAGGCCTTTTGTAGAAGTAGACCAATATTTAGAATATACCCGTAAAATCCATGAATTATTATTGTAAATAGTTCCCATATTTACACTGAATTTTATCAAAAGAGTGTTTTGTCCCTGAAATTTGGTATACCTTTGAATTAAAAGTAACCTAAATTTTATGCGATATCGGATTGTCACATTCATTATCATATATATTTTCTCGACTTCGCATGACCTTATGGCGACAAGGCGAGAGGTAGGACCAGGTAAAACATATACTTCTCCTGCAGCCGCTGCCAATGTAGCTCAACCTGGTGATACTGTATTCATTTTTCCAAATACTTATGCGGGAGGAAATTTCATCAGTAATCGACATGGAACAAGCACCGCTTACATTTACTTTATTGGCGTCGACCTCCAGACTGTAATCTTTCAAGGAGGTAGTCAAGCTTTTCATTTTTCTGATGTATCTTATATCAAGATTCAAAACATCACGCTTCAAGGGCAAACGGGTAATGGTTTGAACATAGATGATGGAGGGACCTTTGATACACCAACACATCATATAGAATTTCATAATTGTATTTTTAGAAATATGAATGCGAGTGGCAATAACGATTTGTTGAAAATGTCTGGCGTTGATGATTTTCTAATTTATAATTGCACTTTTCTGAATGGTTCAGCTGGAGGAAGTGGGTTGGACATGGTAGGATGCCATTCGGGTACTATCGAACAATGTGTTTTTGAAAACATGGGGTCAAATTGTATTCAAGCCAAAGGAGGTACCCAGTACATCACCATAAAAAGGAATAAATTTAAAAATGGCGGTCAAAGGACGCTCAATCTTGGCGGTAGTACTGGTTTAGAATTTTTTAGACCATTAAATGCACCTTTTGAAGCTGCTGATATCGATGTTTATGCCAATATTATCATAGGGAGTACTGCCGCAATTGCTTATGTAGGTGCCGTAAGAGTAAATGTAGTCAATAACACAATCATAAATCCCACTAATTGGATAGCTAGAATTTTACAAGAAACCGTTGACCCAGCAAGATTTTTACCCTGTGGACAAAACACTTTTATCAATAACATCGTATATTATGGCAATATCAGCACCCATGTCAATGTTGGCTCAAATACCGCACCTTCTACATTCACTTTTTCCAACAATTTGTGGTTCAGACATACCAATCCATCAGCTTCGACACCTAATTTACCAGTCACAGAAACTAACGCAGTTATAGGACAAAATCCAAGTTTTATCAACCTAGGACTAGAAAATTTTAGTTTACAAGTCTCAAGTCCTGCAAGAGATGCTGGTACACTTACTACATTTCATCAAGATTTTGATGGGAATTTAGGTCCATTGGGAATGGGTAAAGACATTGGAGCTCACGAATTTATTGTACCAACTATTTCAAGTCTTGACGGAAATCATTTTGTATGTACTCCGGTAGTTTCACAATCCTACACCATCAAATCCAAGTTTTCGAGTTCGTTTCAATGGAATATCACTGGTGGATCGATCCAACCGCACCAAGCAACTGATACCACCGTAATAATTGATTGGATACCAAACGCCCCACAACATTCCTTAGCAATCACCCCTTTTAATACCAATAATGATGCTGGTATGCAATTAATTCAAAACATCACGCTAACGACCAGTGACACACTTACTTGGACAGGTATTAACGGCATTTGGCAAAATAGGAACAATTGGAATAAGTACACACTTCCACAGTCTTGCCACCACATGGTAATTAATTCATCACCAACTCCAATATCATTACCAACTTTGAGTGCGATTACCATAAAGTCTCTTCGGTGCTACTCGGGTGTACATCTACTTTTACCTCCAAATAGTCAGCTAATAATCAAAGAATAAGAGCATCGTAATTTAATCATCTTCACCTTCATGAAACTTAATGGTTACTTCGTACTCATTTTGCTCCAAATCATCTTTTTCAACCCAATATTTTGATGTAATAATCTCGTATATATTTTCTCCTTTCGATTTAAAAGTCCAAATGATCTTTTCAGCATCGCCAAAATCTTCAACACCATTAAGCTGATCTTCAAAAAGCCTTTTGATCAAACTATGGTCACTCAGACTTTCAGCTAATGCTTTGGTAAGAATTTCTTTGTTTACTTCTATTTTATTTCCATCAGCATCTGTCAATTCAAGCAATATGATGGATGCCTCAGTATTTGGAAAAGTGCCATTAAACGCTTTAAAGAGTAATTGATTGATATTGAATAAATCATAATGAAAAGAAGGATCAGCATACTGCTCAGCAACTCTTTCTTCCAAAAATTCATGAGATAAGTTTTGTATTTGGCCAGGTGTGAGCCTTTCGCCTAATTTATAAGTCAAAATAATTTCTGCAGCCTCTGCAGGATCAAAATCTGTGATTGCCATATAGAGTAAATCTTTTAACTCTGTTGGATTTAACTTATCAGCGTCAGGCATATTCATCCTATCCAAAAGCTCTATAAAATCCTCATTGGTCCAATAAGAATCCAATTCATTGACCGTTCGTATTTTAGATATATTCACTTTTACTTTCATCTTTTTCATTTTAATGTGAGAAACACAAAGATACATTTTTGTAAAGATGTTAGTATTGGATTTTTATTGTTTGATTTTTCAAAATAATACCAACATAAGAGGCATTTAGCATACAACTACGTATTTTTGCAGCAAAAATAATAAATTTATGGCATCAGGAATCTTTGCAATACTAGATGATATCGCTGTCCTTATGGACGACGTCGTAATGATGAGTAAGCTTGCAACCAAAAAAACTGCTGGAATACTTGGAGACGATCTTGCGGTAAATGCAGAAAAGGCAACAGGATTCGTTGCATCTAGAGAATTACCCGTATTGTGGGCCATAACAAAAGGATCTTTCATCAATAAGATCATAATTCTTCCAGTAGTTTTTTTACTCAGTTTTTTGCTCCCTGTAGCGATAAAGTATATCCTTATCATTGGTGGGTTCTACTTAGCCTATGAAGGTGTTCATAAGATTTATGAGGCGTTTTTTCATAAAAAAGTAGAAAATGGTACTGACCGCAATATTGAAATCACCGACAATGAAAAGGATAAAATAAAATCCGCAGTCACTACAGATTTTATTCTATCCGTAGAAATAGTGATTATTGCACTTGGCACTGTTTTGGACAAAAGTCTTTCAATTCAGATTTTAACCGTTAGTTTCGTCGCATTAGTTGCTACAATAGGGGTCTATGGATTTGTGGCCCTCATAGTTCGAATGGACGATTTTGGATTAATGCTCATCAGTAAATCAAATGGAAACAAGCTCTTAATATCTTTAGGTAATGGCTTTATACGATTATTACCTATGATTATAAGACTTTTGAGTGTAGTTGGAACGCTTGCATTATTATTGGTCGCTGGAGGTATTTTTATTCACAATATTGACGCTATACATCATTTGTTGCCTACTCAATTACCTGGTCTAATATCTGAATTTATCGTAGGTTTGATAGGTGGGATGGTAGCGTTACCTTTATTTATGGCAGGTACTTGGGCTATTACTAAATTTGGAACAACTAAATAACTGGGATTTAAGGACCAAAATTAATTCAATTGTCAGAAAATATAAACACTTGGTTAAGTCAAATAAATAATGATTATAAGGCTGCATTATCTGTTGACTGTGTTATTTTTGGTTACACAGATGCTGATCTTTATGTTGGAACTATCAAGTGTAATATGCCACCTTATGAAGGCTTACCTTCTTTGGTAGGTGATTTGGTCAGGCCTGATGAAAACTCTGATCAAGCAGTAAACCGTATCATCATAGAAAAAACTGGTTTTAAAAATTTGTATTTTGAGCAAGTGCATACTTTCACCAATATAGACAGACATCCATTGGGAAGAGTTGTTTCTATTGCTTATTTTTCATTGATTAAACTGGATGAGTATCAAAGGGCAGAATCTTCCAATACCAAAGAACTAAATTGGATCAACTTGAATGAAAACTTTATACTCGCTTTTGATCACAATCAAATATTAGAAAAATGTATCACCCAACTAAGGGACCAAATCAAGGATCGACCAGTAGGCTTTAACCTTCTACCAAAGAAATTTACAATCAATCAACTACAAGAACTCTACGAAGTAATCCTTCAAATTAAGCTAGATAAACGAAATTTCAGAAGAAAACTCCTTAGCTTAGGCATTCTCAGTGACATTAAAGAATTTCAAACCGAAGTTTCACACAGACCCGCAAAATACTATTCATTCAATAAGCAATTGTACGACAAGAGGAAGTCAGACGGTTTTTTGTTTTGAGTATGTGCTAGATTTTAGATGATAAAGGGTAACATTTATTTGGCGTTTTGGCTTTTTTACGCATTAGATAGTTGGTCTTTGGGTAATGGTCTCCCGTTTTGACGGGATTTCGCTTCGCTTATTTGGTCTTTAGCGTTTTGGGATTTTGCGCATTAGATAATTAGCCTTTTTAACTGGTCTTTGGGTGACGGTCTCCCTTTCTGACGGGATTTCGCTTCACTTATTTGGTCTTTAGCGTTTTAGCTTATAAGATCGTTAGCAATTTTTATCTCTAAAACCTAACCCCTAGTTCAAAACTTAACCTTGTTAACCTCAAAACTTAACTTTCCCAACATCTTCGGCTTAGTCTTTGGCGATTTAGGTCTTTAGTGCTTCAACGCATAAGATTACTAGCCATTTCCAATTCTAAAACCTAATATCTAACCCCTAACTTCTAAAACCTAATCCCTTACCTACAAACTTGGCAACTTCCATCCCTCTCTATACGTCCTACTAATATACTCCTTAGCTGCCTGTTGTGCATTCAATTTGATTCTCTTGGTATTCCATTTTGGTTTACCATCTACCATCGCAAATTGATTGGTCGTGATGACATTAAATTCTTCTGTATCCTTAATATTAGAAAATTGCATATTTGGACCATCCCAAATTAATTCTTTGTTTAACCCTTGCAATCTTGTAGCAAGTACACCCATCACAACAATCTCATTAAAAGGACCAGAAACTGCAAAGTTAGAACTCGTTTGAATACGTGTAGCTGCATTCTCTTTACAAGCTCGTACCCAATCGGTTTCATGATTCAGACCTTCTTTTACTCTCGGAAGTGTTTTAGGGCTGTTTGGTACTCTCCCTGATACCAATTGTGGTTTAGACGAATAGACTCCTGCCACTAAAATGTCTTTTGATCCAATGAACATAGTTCCACCACCCGAGTCTCCCATTACAAACTCAGCTGGCATCTTTGCTGGTCTAGGTGGTTTAATTCCTCCGTCATACCATGACAATTTTACTTCTGGAAATTTAATTTTTATTTTAGGATCTTTAGCTCGCGCTGGAAATGTAAACTGGACTGTTTCTGCTTGAGGTGGAGATTCCGTATTTAATGTAGTAGATGTGGCTTGCACTTTGGTAGGATATTTTAGCTTTAATGCCAGATATGCATTATCCATAATATGACAAGCCATGTCGCCCAATGCTCCTGTACCAAAATCCCACCATCCTCTCCAATTCCATGGAGTGTATATTTCATGATATGGGCGGGAAGCTGCTGGTCCTAGGAACAAGTCCCAATCCAATGTGTCAGGCACTTCCATTGCCATTGCAGGTCTTTCTAATCCTTGTGGCCATATTGGTCTATTTGTCCAGCAGTGTACTTCTTTGACTTCACCTATCTCACCATTCCAAATCCATTCGCATATTTTACGTATATCTTCAGAGGAGCTACCTTGATTCCCCATTTGAGTGGCAACTTGATATTTATCAGCCATTTGAGTAAGAAGTCTTGATTCAGAGACCGAATGTGTCAAGGGTTTTTCGACATAGACGTGTTTACCCATGGTCATCGCATCAGCAGCTACAATTGCATGCGTATGATCAGGTGTAGCGACCAAAACAGCATCGATATCTTTACCTATTTCAGAAAACATCGTTCTATAATCTTTATATCGCTTTGCATTTGGATATTCTTCAAAAGTGGGCATAGCATATTTCCAATCTACATCCGCTAATCCTACTACATTGATTGCTTTTGCCATGTTTTTGAGTTTACCTCTTCCCATACCTCCTACACCGACAGCAGCTACATTGAGCAAATCACTGGGAGCAGTGTAGCCAAGACCACTTATAACTTTACTTGGTACAATACTTAGTCCGAGTGCTGCTAATGAACTACTTTTAATAAATTGACGTCTGTTTGATTTATATTTCATTTTGATAACCATTTGATGCATAAAACTATAAAAAATGATTCGATTAATCAAATAAGGTTGAAAAAAACTTGAAATAATCTAAATTGGGTGCATATTTGAAGGATGAAATTAAATAAAAGAGTATGCTTGATCTCGGATTTGTAAGTGCAATTTTAGCAGACTTCACCTTAAAAGAAGTCTTAACAACAGCATCTAATGAAAAATTTAAATGTGTCGAAGTCATGTGTTGGCCTCTTGGTAAGGCAGAGAGGAGGTATGCAGGTGTCACCCATGTTGACGTGGATAATTTGAATGTACATGAGGTCGACATGATAAGTGATTTGGTTAAAAATACGGGTGTTTACATTTCAGGTTTAGGATACTACCCCAATCCTTTAGATCCCGACAAGGAGAAGGCAACTTTTTATCAAAATCACATCAAAAAAGTTATCCTCGCTGCGCATAAATTAGGGATCACAAGGGTCAATACGTTTATTGGTAGAAACCCTGCCCAAAACCTTGATGAAAACATCAAATTATTTAGTAGCGTTTGGCCAGATATTATCAAGTTAGCCGAAGATCACAATGTTAATATTGGAATTGAAAATTGTCCCATGTTTTTTACAAATGATGAATGGCCTGGTGGTAAAAACTTGGCCACTACTCCAAAGATATGGGATATCATGTTTGACATTATACCGAGTAAAAATTTTGGACTTAATTATGATCCATCACATCTGGTGTGGCAGCAAATGGATTATATCAAACCTATTTATGATTATACAGATAGACTGCACCATATTCATCTTAAAGATGCAAAAGTGTATCAAGACAAGTTAGATAAGGTAGGTATTATGGCTAATCCTTTAGAGTACCACTCCCCAAAACTACCAGGATTTGGGGATGTAAATTGGGGCAAATTCTTCAGTGCCTTAACCGATGTGAGATACAGAGGGCCTGTATGTATAGAGGTAGAAGACAAAGCATTTGAAGGAAGTCAAGAGGATATTATGACATCACTTCGGATATCTAGAAATTATTTAAGCCAATTTGTGGATTTATAAATCCTAAATCAACTTACTTCCTAGTTTGTTTTAACCAGCTTGGTCACAGTACTCCCCACTTTTAGGAAGTATATTCCGTTAGCATGATTAGACAAATCAAGTTTGGCAGTACCATTATTGATTTTTTGATCAAGTATCAATTGCATATTTTGGCTATAAACAGCTATGTTTTTATTTTCTTTTGCCAATTCTAAAGGAATGAATAGGTTGAAAATACCATTTTCACTTGGATTAGGAGTTGCCATTACTTGAAATAAATCTTTATTGACTACTTGCACACTAACAATGTCTGACATTTTATAAGATTCATCCAAGTCAACCATTTTTAATTGATAATAATAGATTATGGCATCATTGAAATTACCATCAACAAATTTATATTCATTTTCGATCCGAGCGTTTTGCTGAGATTCAATTTGACCAATTTTTTGAAAATTTACACCATCTTCAGACCTTAATATATCGAAATGGCTGCCATTTTCTTCGCTGGCTGTTGACCAATTTAAATAGACATTATTTTCATTTTGAGTAAATCCTCCACTGAATTTTATTAAATTAATTGGTAAAACTGCGTTACACGTTATAGTTTGATTTGGAATATCAGGCCCATTTAGAATAATATCGTAGGTAGTACAATTCAGTGAAATGACAGTAGAGGTTTCGCAATCAGTTGCTGGACGCCAAGGATTTGTTGTTGTGTTGATTGAGGTATTCGTTGTAGGAGTTGTAGATATGCTTATTCCATGTACGCTGGTCCCGCATTTAAACTCTACTCGATTGGCATATAAATTAGGGGGTGGGTTAGTACCTGTAAAAGTTACAGTATAATTTAATGTGAGATTGTAATTATACCCACCCGTATTTACGCTTGGGCAAGGAATTGGTTTAATTAACGACGTTGGGGTAACGCTGATGTTTACTGTGTAAGGATTTGCACCTGTCGAAGTAACACTGCATTGGCCACCTATTGTGTCACGAAGATAAGATAAAGCTATAAAGATAGCTTAGAATATATCTGTAATTGTAATTATGATGGTAGTAGGCCTACCGAATACGGCTTTTAGCAGCAGTATTCAAACC
>JALHLK010000082.1 GCA_022844565.1 Saprospiraceae bacterium | reverse complement strand
CCATTGGGTGCTAAGAAATTAAGGAGATTTGTATGTCAAGAGCCGTGTGAGGGGAGACTTTCAAGCACGGTTCTGTGAGAGGCTTAGTCTGAAATGGCTTTGCCTACTCGACTTTGCCCCTCCTAACCAAAGCTTATCTCCCCATACCAACCCCAAACTTGCTAAAGCAAGTTTGCAACTTGCTTTCTCTATTAGTATGTATGCTTTTGCTTGTTACTAGCCAAAATCGGTAAATTATTAGTAGTTTGAAAATAGTATTGACCTTTATTCTAGGGGTCAACTACTGTCATTTAGTAGGTTAATAATTCGTAAAAAGACTATAATCTTCTGATTTATCTTCCTATCCTAAATTTGCAGTAAAAATTCAACCTTTGCAGACATAATGATATTTGATTTAAGTTGCAAACTTAAATCAGCTGTTACCAATTGTAAAATGATTATTAGGTTTAGAATTTCGGAAATTCAACTTTAATTTAGAAAATGGTAAAACAAAAAGACAAAATTCCTTATCTTTGTTTACGTATAAAAAGATAATGACTAATCAAATGCTCTTTTTTTTCAGTGCCTTAGGAGCATTCAATGGCTTAGTGCTTTCCGCTTATTTTGCCTTCAATGCACGTAAGAAAAAGTTCACCAATTACTTCCTAGCATTTTTACTGCTTACACTCAGCATCAGAATAATTAAGTCTGTATTTTTTTATTTTAACCCTCAGCTATCCAACATTTTTATTCAGATTGGACTTTCTGCCTGCTTATTGATAGGACCCTTTCTTTATCTTTATATAAAATCTCAGACCCATCAGGAGAAGATCAATTGGGTCATTCATATTCTTCCTTACTTACTAGGCATTACACTTTTGGGGTTGATGTATCCTTATGTGGAGCATAAAGAGACTTGGAGTAGATGGATTGTGAAAGGTATTTATTTACAATGGCTGATATACATTGTACTTTCTATCAAATATATCTTCCCCATTTTTAAAAAAATTAAAGAAAAAGAAAAGCTAAAAAATGCACATGTTTGGTTGCTCAGTATCTATGTGGGTGTTGCGATCATATGGTTGGCTTACAGCACGGTAGCTTATACTTCGTATATACTCGGAGCATTATCATTTACCTTTGTATTGTACCTTATCATCTTGCTTTTTGTGTTTAAAAATAGACAATCGTCTACGTTTTTTGAAGAAAAAGAAAAGTACAAAAACAAAGAAATTGATGAGCAAACGCATGAAGAAATAAAGCACAAAATTACGTTACTCAAAGAAAAAGAACTTTACCTCAATCCAAATTTGACACTCGATGATACAGCAAAAGAATTGAAAATATCAAAACATCTTTTATCACAATACCTTAATGAAAAACTAGGGCTCTCTTTCACAAATTTTATCAATGAATATCGGGTTGAAAAAGCCAAAGAACTGCTAAAAAATCAAACCAATCATACGATAGAAAGTATAGGTTATGACAGTGGCTTCAATTCGAAATCTACTTTTTTTGCCACTTTTAAGAAATTCACAGGAATAACACCTTCAGAATATCAAAAAATGGAGTCAAATTAGTCCAAATCTATCAATCCGCACTACTACACTATAGCTAAACACCTGTCTTAAAACCCAATACTTCATCTTTGCAGAAAAATAAATTTTGAAGTATGAACACATTAAAAATTGCGTTTATCGCATTCGTGGTTTTACCAATGACAAATATCGTAACGGGACAAGACCCAAGCTCTGCTGCAAAAGTAGCAAATGAAGTAGTCAATTTGATAAAACCCAATCCTAGCGCACCAAACGCTATCAATACAAAATCTGACATAGACCAAATTAGAGAAATCTTGATGGATTACATCGAAGGTACCGCAAACGGGCAACCCGAAAGACTGAAAAAAGCCTTTCACCCCGATTTTAATCTATATTTTGTAAGACAAGATAGCTTCAGAATTTGGAGTGGCAAAGAATACATAGCCAACATCAAATCGGGCGAAAAAAATAGTAGAAAAGGCAAAATCATTTCTATCGACATCGAAAAAGATGCCGCTATGGCCAAGGTAGAAATCGAAATACCCAATTGGCGAATTTTTACCGACTATTTTTTAATTCTTAAGTATCAAGGTAATTGGAAAATAGTGCATAAGAGTTTCACATTTAGGGAGCATCCAACGGAGAATGAAAAAGCACAAAAGATAGATGAAGTACTCTCTGCATACCATCAATTCGACTTATTCAATGGAAGTGTATTGATTGCAAAAAACGGGAAAGAAGTGCTCAAAAAAAGTTATGGCAAGGCGAATTTCGCTTGGAATATAGACAACACCCCATCAACAAAATTTAGAATTGGCTCTTTAACCAAACAATTTACAGCTTTGCTCATCTTGCAATTAAAGCGGGAGGGTAAATTACGATTGGACGACAAAATTAGTACCCATCTTCCTTGGTATCATAAGAATACTGGCAGTAAAATCACCATACATCACTTATTGAGCATGACCTCAGGCTTGCCAAATTATACCGACCACACTACCCCTGTCATGGAACAAGAAGAGCTACAACCAAAAGATTTTGCACTGAAATACTTTAAAGATAGTTTGCTTTTTGAACCTGGCAAAAATATTAGCTATTGCAATACAGGGTACTACATTTTAGGCATGATCATCGAATCGATCACAAAAAAGCAGTATGAAACCGTTTTGCAGGAAAGAATATTTGATGTTTTGGGGATGGTAAATTCTGGAGTAGAATATCCTGGCCAAGTCATCACCAATTTAGCCAACGGTCACTATTTGTATATGGGAGATTACATTGCAGCGCAAAGTATTAACCCCAAAATCTTCGCATACTCTGCTGGTGCAATGTACAGTACCGTTGAAGATTTAAATTTATGGGATCAATCATTCTACACTGATCAACTCTTAAATGCCGAAAACAAGAAACTAATGTACACCAAATATCACCCAAATTACGGCTATGGTGTAGCAGTAAACCCTATAAAAAACCATCTTGGCACCAATAAAGACGTCACCCTCATCAGCCACGATGGAGGTCTTACTGGATATTCTAGTTACATGGCACGAATACCTGAAGACAGCATTTTGATCGTTCTGCTCGACAATACGAGGGCAGGAATGAGAGGCGATGATTTGGTCGGTATCTCCAATACTATTCTTCCTATTTTATACGATATCCAATCACCATTGCCCAAACCCGTAGCACACATTGAATTATTAAGATTAATAAAAAAGACATCCATTGACGAAGGAATAGCACAATTCAAACATATTCTTTCGGGCAACAAAGACGCTTATAACACCCACGGATTAGAAAATAGCTTAAACAATATAGGATATCACTATATGACCAATGGAGACCTTGCTGCCGCAATTAAAATATTCAAATTAAATACAGATCAATTCCCTACATCTGCCAATGCCCACGACAGTTTGGGCGAAGCTTATTACAAAAATAATCAACGTGATTTAGCGCTGGAGCAGTATAATAAGGCGTATGCGTTGGAGCCGGGGAATGAAGGGGCGAAGAAGATGATGGAGGTGTTATCAAAGAAGAAATAGAAAGATCTAAATAATAGAAGAGTACAAAGTGGTTGTATTTTTCATGTGTTAAGAACTAAAGTATGGTGAAAGGGTATGATTCTAGATTATTTTTTAGAAAATGAGAATTGATCGCTGTATATTTGCATAGGTAATAGGCTGAATTTTCGTTAATAGACGTAAATTAACGGGTAAACCCGAGAGTATGGGGACTTTCGTATTTAAATATATTTAATATTAATTGATAATCAAAGTGTTATATTTGATTAGAGAGGAAAGGGGGTGGGTGTATTACCAAGTTCTCGGAAACTAAAAACTAAAAATATTATGATAGAAAAAGCACAATACGGAGATTTTAACCGTTTTTCAGTTTCGATAGGACTGATATTTATAGCATTGGGAGTTTTACTGCCTTATCTTTATATGAAGGAGAGTTTTGACTTACTCATAAAAAATGATGATTTGACATCGCTAACCCCAATTGCACAAGAAATAATAAATTCAAGACAGGGATACATTCAAAAACTTGTGGCGGCTATACCATACATTTCAATTGGAAGTATTTTGACTGGAATAATTCTTACAATTATTGGAATAAAGAATTGGCGAAAAAGACAAGTTGTTGAGGATAATAAATTACTTAGCGAGTTGAATAAAACCATAGCAGAAGAAGCAAAACTTAAAGCAGAAGAAAGTAAAATTAGAAAAGAAGGCGAAAAACTCTCACAAACTGAGGTAATTGAGAACAAAAGGAAAGAAATTGAGAAAAGCGAACCTACTCTAAGTATAGCAGAAAAAAACTTGTCTATTTCAAATTATTTGCTCGTTGAAGCAATGATTGCTGAAAAATTTAAGCAAGAATATTCTGACAAGTACAACGTCCACTCGAACTATAAAATCAACCACCAAGAGTTTGATATAATATTAGAGAGAATAAACAATAGTACAGAAGGAATAAATCTCCACAAAGACGCAATCGTTGAGGTAAAGTATGTAAAGAAGATAGATAAACGACTTGTAAGGGATACATTTCAGAAAATTGGCAATGCTCTAAAAGCCTATCCAAAGGCAATAACAAATCCAATCATTATTTTTGTCTCAAACGATGTTGATGAAAATACTAATAAGGAAGAGTTACTTAGTTCTATAATCTCTGAATGGTCTGAAAAGTCTATTTCAAAATGGATAGTTCGATTTATTAACGTGGAAGATTTACCTGAATTAAAACTGAAAGACATTATAAATATTTAGCCCAAAATAATAAAAATGAAAGTCCGAGAACAATGCACTCAACGCCAACCGCCGTCAAAGTCCAACCCGCAAAGCCAACGCAAGCGGCGGTATACGTGAGTGCAACCGTTATCTCAATTTAAAAAAGAAATTATAAATTTATGAAATTTAATATAGCAGAATATCTAAGGCAAAACGAATTCACTCAAACAAGAGAAAGTGACAAACGTGATACATTTGAAAAAAAATATTTTCATCCCTTTGAAAATGAGATTTTTATAATATCTATCACTATTTCATATAATTCAGGATTTACAAAGTATAATCCACTTTCAATTTTGCAAATGGAAGTAAAGTTAATAAGAACTAATAATGAAGCAACTTTGTATTCAGGAATTTCACCTATTAATTTTGACTATGCTGAAGATTTATTTAAACATATTCTGCCCAGCATTTCTGAAATTGAAAATTATGAACATTAAAATAAAATATAAGATTGTTTAAAACAAATTAATAAAGATTATTATGGCTGTAATTATATGGATGTAATTGAAATTATTAAAAAAGAAAAAATCATGAAGCCATAATTGAAAAATAGACATTTAATAAAGTATCATTTTTTTTAAATACCAAATAAGTAAAACAAACACATAAAAATATTACAAATGAGTAAATTTGACGATTTTTATTCTAAAAAACCGATTTCGGAATTACTAGAGAAGTTTCGAATTGGGAAAATCTCACCCGAATCAATAGACAGAGAGTGGTATGAAGCTTTATTGCTTCATTTGCAAAAAAGAGATATGACTTCGGAGCAAAAGAATGAATTCGATCGTATAGTTTATTCAGATCTTGAAACACTGAAGGCTACATTAAAAGATTCACAATCATTACAAATGGAACATGCCAAAACAGAATCTAATTTTGCAGTAAATAATCATCAAGAAAGCAATTATAATGCATTGAAAACAGTCACAAAAATAATTTCTATTCTTGGCAAAGTTATGATAATTATAGGTTTTGGATTATTCCTTTTTTTAATTGGTCAAGACCAAGGCTTAATTGGTTTTATATCATTGGTTATTAGTTTTTTAATATCGTTGCTGTTTCTTGCATTTTCAAACTTAATACAAGTTTTTATTGATATAGAACGAAATACACGGAACACAAATGAAGCTTTTAAGAAACTAAATGAAAAATAAAATTCATTAGCTTTTTGTACTATTAGAGTGAGGCTACCAATGGGCAACCATTGCTTTATTTATTTAGGTTCAATTTATAGATTGTTTTGCTATCCTATAAAAAGATTACTAAACTTGAAAAAATTATCACTAGTTCAATTTACCTGAATACAGTTAAGAATCCATTAAATTGAATGAATACTCATAATAGTTCTGAATTCTTAGCATTTAGAGAAAGGTAATTTATTGTTGGAAAAAATTAATCAATAGAAAATATTAATAATAAAGAATATTTGACAAAAGGTTATGGCTTTTGTTTAATTTTGTTTTAAACTTATATAATTCGTATGGCATGGAATTTTAGAAGAAGAGTTAAGTTAATACCAGGCGTACATTTAAATTTTAGTCAAAAAGGTATTAGTACTTCAATTGGAACAAAAGGAGCGAGTCTAACTTTTAAGCAAGATGGAATCTATTTGAATACCAGCATACCTGGTATTGGTCTGTACCAAAGAAAAAAAATTTTTGAAAATAAAAATGAAGAGAATAATGATACTAACTTAATAGTAGACAATATTTTACCTTTCAATTCTAATGATCTTGAGCAATTTGATTTTGCTGAAATATCAAGTCAAGATAAATATGGGATTATAGAAGCTATTCATTTAGCAAGAAAAGAGAGGGAGGAATTAAAAAATGACATAAAAAAACTCAAAAGGATAATTATAATTTCGAAATTTAAATTAACTCTAAGTTATATTTTAATGTTCGAAATTATAAATAAACGTTTTTTGATTGAATTAAAAGAAGATGTTGATAATCAAAAAAACACTTTAGAGAGATTGACGGTATTACTTGAGAACTGTTATGTAAATGTAGATATTGATTTTGATAATGAGGTTTCAGAGAAATATGAGGATGCAGTTAGATCTTATCAACGGTTGAGCCAGACAAAATTTATTTGGAACGTTACAAATTTACAATGGGAAAACAGCTATCAATCACGAGCAGCATATAATTTTGTTTACGACCGTAAAAAGGTATTAATTATTGATAATAAATCAATTGAAATAAAATCAAAATACAAAGCTTTTATATTTAATAGTTCAGAGGATAGAAATTATTACATATATCCTTCTTTTTTGTTGTTATTCTATCAAAAAGATAAAATTAAAATCATTGATTACAAAGATTTTGAAATTGAATATGTTCCAACTAACTTTGTTGAAGAAGAATTTAAGCCAGATGACAGTTTATTGTTGAATTATACTTGGAAAAGAGTTAATAAAAATGGCAGCCCAGATCGAAGATTTTCAAATAATTATCAAATCCCAATTTTTGAATATGGAATTATTAAAATTTTGATTCAAGGCACAATCATAGATCAATTCATCTTTAGTAATAACAAAGCTGCAATGGAGTTTTATGATAAATTTTCTTTATTTAAAAAGAAGATTGATGAATTATCCCCAAAGTAATGACCATTAGGAGTATCAAAAAAAAATATCTAGGTTAAATAATTGAAATAATAGTACAGTGAAAAAATTTATAGGATACTTTGACTTTTTAGGCTACAAAGAATTTATTCTAAATAACGATTCAAAGCATCATTTAAAGAGATCAGAACATATATTAAGAAATATTGAACAAGCTTTGGGAAATGATAGTTTTATTGAAACGAGCGGAAGAACAGTAAATAATATTTCAAATTCGAAAATAAATTGTCTTAATATATCTGACACTGTTGTGTTTTATACAAATGATGATAGTGAAAACGACTTTGAAGAATTCATAAAAGCTGTTTATAAATTTACTTGGACTAATATTTTATATAATTTTCCTTTAAGAGGGGCAATTGTAATTGATGAATTATTTTTGATAGAAGGTCAATTCACTTCTAATAATCAAGGGTTATATAGGATAAATTCTGTTTTCGGAAAAGGATTAGTAAACTCACACATTAAAGCAGAAAGCCAAGACTGGGCTGGTACTGTGATATGTGAAGATGTAGTAGTTAAAGCAGCAGGATTCAGGAATGGAATGAGATTAATAAATGAAATTGCTAAAAGATATATGGTGCCCTACAAATCATCATTTCCAAACCAACATGCTGAATATGTAGTTAAACTAATATCTGAAGATGCGGATAAAGAAGTTGCAAAAACTATATGTAAATATGTACAAAATATTTTTGAAGCGGATAATAAACCTACGGACCACACTTCAGTAAAAACTAAATTGCAAAACACCATTAATTTTATAATGTCTTCAGTATCTAATGAGATTTGAGTACTTTTGATTATTAATCACTAGTAACCAAATAAAAAAAATATAGATTGGGGCAGGTGAAAACAAACCCCACTGCCCTAAATCTGCCTCCACTACCCAAAGCTTATCTCCCCTCACCAACCCCAAAGTCACTAAAGCAAGTTTGCACCTTACATTCTCTATTCGTATATTTGCTTTTGCATGGTATTATCCAAAGTCAATAAAATAGTAGTTTTTTCACAATAATATTGACCTCTATTTTAGGGGGTCAGCTTCCGTCATTTAGCGGGCCAAAGATATCGTCATCTACTGGGTCAATACTTCGTCAATAGTCACCATTGAATCAAATTTAAAAATGTCCAGTTTATTTGCTAATAAACTGGACAAATAACTTATCTTTGCACAATATTAAAAGAATGAAAACAACTGAATATATATCATTTACCATAGATAGACTGCCCAAGGGATATGTATTCACCTATGCTGATTTTACACTTGGGGTGAACCAAAAAGAAGCAGTGATAAAAGCTCTGAATCGCATGGTAGCTTCTGGCAGGATAGCCAAACTGTCGAAAGGAAAATACTACAAACCCGAAAATAGCCCATTTGGCAACCTTCAACCCAATCAGGCACAAGTAGTGAAAGACTTATTGGAAGAAAACGGAAAAATAACAGGCTATCTCACGGGTTACAGCATGTATAATCAGTTAGGCTTAACCACACAGGTAAGCAATACCATACAAATCGGGAAAAATCAGGTTCGCCCCAATTTTAAAAGAGACAGTTATACCATTGCTTTTATAAAACAAAAAAACACCATCACCAAAGAGAATATACCTTTGTTGCAGTTGCTGGATGCCATTCGCTATATCAAAAAAATACCTGATGCGAATGTTGAAACTTCCTGTAAACGGTTTTTAGCCATTATCAAAAACTTTACAGATATAAGAATCAAGACATTGGTTCGCTTAGCTTTAAAATATCCTCCAGCCACAAGGGCTTTATTAGGTGCCTTTCTAGAGCAATTACAACAAGGCAAAGCAACAGAAGCACTTTTCAAATCATTGAACCCAATTACTAAGTATAAGCTAACAGGTGCTACCAAAGCGTTATCCACCACCGAAAAATGGAATATAATATGAAGCTACACCACGATATAAAATTATTTTCGAACACATTGAGAGCTGCATCACAGCACTTAGATATTAAGTTGGAGTTTGTAGAAAAAGATTACTGGATAACATTGGTATTAAGTCGATTGGCAAATAGTAAATATATTGAAGAATCCGTTTTTAAAGGAGGTACATCACTATCAAAAGGATATAAGTTGATAGAGCGATTTTCGGAGGATGTAGATATTGCCATAATAAATGACAAGGGAAAAACAGGTAACGAAATCAAAACCATCATTCGCACTATTGAAAAAGAAATCACGTCCGATTTAAAAGAGTTGCAAATGGACGGTGTAACAAGTAAAGGTTCAAGATTTAGAAAATCTGTTTTTGAATATCTTACAACTGAAAAAGGCAATGCAAATAACAAACTCATTATTGAAATAAACTCGTTTGCTAATCCTTTCCCTTATCAGCGACTTACCATTCAGAGCATGGTGTTTGATTTTCTGACGCAAACAAGCAATAGAAAATACATTGAGCAATACAACCTCCAATCCTTTGAAGTAAATGTATTGAGCAAAGAACAAACACTAATGGAAAAGATGGTGTCATTAATTAGATTTTCATTTGAGGAAAATATAGTTGAAAGTATATCAGAAAAGATAAGACACTTTTATGATTTGTATTACTTGATGAAGAATCCTGAATGTATTGAGTTTGTTGCATCAGATTTGTTTAAAAAACAATTTGATACCATTCTGCAACATGATAGAGCCGTGTTTGAAGAGCCGTTGGGCTGGCGGTCTAAATCAATTTCAGAATCTCCCTTGGTGCTGGATTTTTCAACCATTTGGAAACAACTAACAGAAAAATATCAAACTGAACTATCCGCTTTAGCATATAGACCAATCCCTAATGAATATGATGTAGCGAAATGCTTTGAGGAGCTGATTATAAGGATTAAGGGTTAGTATTGAATGGTTAAATCCCCGCTGACCTAATTTTGCCTCCACTACCCAAATCTTATCTCCCCTCCCCAACCCCAAAGTTGTTAAATCAAGTTTGCACCCTACATTCTCTATTCGTATATCTGCTTTTACATGGTATTAGCCAAAGCCAATAAAACAGTAGTCTTTTCACAATGGTATTGACCGTTATTTTAGGGGGTCAACTTCCGTCATTTAGGGGGTCAAAGATATCGGCAACTTTTGGGTCAATACTTCGTCAATTGTCAATTGACACCTGCTTCTATGAGGCCAAGGATATCTATTGATTCCCCAAGCAAAAATAAGAACAAATCTCACTAAAACCTGACCAACTCTCCTTTTTGACACAAAAACTAAAAACTAAAGCCATTTGATGATCAAGACCATCGTCTAATATCCAAATAGAAATGCCAAAAAAAATATTTAAACTCTCAATCGCTAACCTAAAGCAAATCCCATATAAGGTTCGTCCAACTTATATATCTACAAATCTGCTTTTATGTATTGTAAGAATACTTTATCTTTGTAGGGGCTGATTCTTAGATATTCCTAAGAGTTAGCAACAATTCTTCCTGTCTCTCGAAAAAAGACTTGATTTACCACACTTACTGAAGTTTAAAAATTTAGAATATTTATCCAAAAAAATAAAATTAGAAAATTGAAGATAAAAAAAAGAAATATTATTTTGATTATAACTGGAGTTTTAATTATTCTTTTCGCATATGGAACTTATAACTTTGAAAATGATAAACAAACTCTCCTAGATTTAAAAATAAAATCTGGAGCTGGGGAAATACATTATGTTCTAAATAAAATGGAAGAAATAAAAAGCCTTTCCAATCCTATAGTAAACTATAAGTATCAAGAGTTTAAAAAGAAAATGTATGCTCGTTTTATTTCAAATGATGAAATAATTGAGAATACATCTAAAAATAAAATCATAAATGATATTTCAATTATCTACCGCAATTATTGGAGAGAAGAACTCATAAAAGAGAACCCAAAAAACAGAACTGATTCTACGCTCTATAAGAACATTACAAAATATTTGATTTCAAATAAATTGACAGTATTAACTATAGATAGTTTGTCTAAAACTATAAAGAATGACTCCGAATTAAAAAGAGTAATTGAAAGCCAAGGATTTAAAGTGAATTTTAACTTTCGAAATGGTTTTCAAGAGTTAATTATTTGGAATAAAGAAAATACAGAAAAGTATGATGTGATTTTGCCCAAAGAAACTATCAAAACTACAGTTGTATTTATTGAAAGTTATCATATAAACGGCTATGACGATTATGCTACTTTTGGTTCCTCAACTGTGGGGGGATGGGCTACAAAAGATTCTACAACGCTTTACTGTAACAAAGGCGCTTATGATTTAAATTCAGAAAAATTTAAAGTTTCTTATTTAAAACATGAAAGCATACATTTTACAGATTTAAATGAGTACCCAAATTTAAGTTCTGCGGATTTGGAATATCGAGCT
>JALHLK010000081.1 GCA_022844565.1 Saprospiraceae bacterium | reverse complement strand
AAAGAGAAATAAAGAATCTGTAAAGATATCTTGGTCATTTACAACGGACTTAGCAAGGAACAAAATGAGCAATAAATACCCGATTTTAATTTGAATCTTTAATTAGACGCAGCACTAGGTTTTAATAAAATTGTAAAATTATCTACTACTAAATTACTCAATAAAGTTCTTTTTTTGAGAAATCCAAGAAATTGAGCCTCTATGGATTGAATTTTTGCATTTTTAAATGAAAATTTTCCCAAAGAATCCGTACTTACACTTTCTAATATTTCATTTTCAGCATTATACCCAACCACAACAACATATTCCATAGGATTGGAAGACAATGAATCTAAGACACGTCCGTTTATGGTACTTTGTAAAAATGCTGGTAGTGCTGTGGTAAAGCATAACAAAATAGTAGCTGTTATCTTCAGGTCAAAATCTTTCAATATGACATATTTTCTAGGTTTACTTATCATTATCGATTTTCATATATTTATATTAGAAAAGTTTTATTAGTTATAGCCAGAAAAGATAAGGATATATTTAAAAACTCGTGTAAAACTAGTTAATTTCTTTTCTTACCTGATAAGTTTTTAGTAATAAAAGTATGTTGATAAGTTAATGGTGGTGACTTTATATTGAAAGTTATAATTCACTCATTATAAATTAATTTATTATTGGAAAAATTGGATTTATAACGATGATGCTCTAAAAATATGAGTTATTAAAACTTGATCTTAATAATTTCATACGTAGGTCCATTGACCGTAATATTCCCATTTTTGTCAAAGTTTGTTGGATCAATAACTAAAAAAGGTTTTGGTTGCTTACCCTCATTAGCCTTTAAAATCCCGTGGCAACTCAGCCAGTTTCTACCGTCAGGACCTTTGAAAATCTGATTATGACCTACTTGGTTAAAAGGGCTTTTTTCATCTCCACTATATTGAATATTATTTTTTTCACAAGCGGATTTACTTTGTGCCCCGTAAATAGGATTGTTTTCGAATTTCGTCCACGGTCCAGTGATTTTATCTGCTGTTGCATAGCCAATCTCGTATCCCCTTGTCCAACTCGAATAGAAAAGATAATACTTATTATTTTCTTTGATCACATACGCTCCTTCTATTCCAATAGCATCCCAATCATAATACTTGTTTACTTTAGGGATAGGGCGACCATCGTAATTTGGTACTTTTGTAGTATCTCCATTAGGTAGTATTTCAAAATCCACTTTTGCGGGTTTGATGGCAGTGGTTGGTTGAGTCAGTAACTTACCAGTATTTAAGTCAATTTGTGCAAAACCGATACCAAATTCCCGTCCGCGATTCCAAAATGCCCAAACCTTCTTGTCGGTATCTTCAAAAAATGTCAAATCGTTTCCAGTAACTAAAGGAGCTTTTTCAGTAACAATAGAGTAGGGGCCTTCTAATTGATCTGACACCGCGTAACCTGCATGTTGTCCTGGATACCCAATCTCTGGATTGCTACAATTGAATAGAGCATAATATTTCCCTTGTATTTTTTGAATTTCTGGTGCCCAAAATCTGCGGTGATACCACTTCGATTGATCACCTTTTTCCACTATGTACTTTATAAATTGCCAATTGAGCAAATCTTTTGACTTGTACAAAACTACGCCTTTATTTAAATTGCCATCAACTTCTTCGCGCTGCCAATGAGGATAAGAAGTACCCGTCATATACCAAGAGCCATTATCAAAAAATACGTGACAATCTCTCAAACCATTGGTGTCTATGCCACTAGAAATGGGATTTTGATAAGTAAAATAATTTTTCTTTGTGCAGTTAGATAATAAAACGACCAATGAAGTTATGAGTAACAATTTTTTCATTTAAAATATTTTGGTTTTTTATTTAGTTGCTTGATGTATACGTCTGAATAATAAACCTCTGCACCTTCTGATTGTAATGCTATAGGTCCTTTGGTAAGTGGCACTTTCTTACCATTTTCATTTTTTTGTGAGTTATATAATCTCATGACTACCTTGCCATTTACTAAATGTACGCTTTGGTTGCCCCAGCAAATGACTTCCATCGTATTCCATTTTCCAAAAGCTTTTTCATGATCTTTGGCTTTGATGATGCGCCTTTCTTCCATTTTTGTGGAGTAAAAAGTAGTTCTAAAAGGGGCACCTGGAGCGTAGACCCAAAATTTTGAAGTGTCGGATTTTATTGCTGGAATATCCATAAAAACCTCTCCTGTTGGCCAATAATCACCGCAGTCACCTTCTTGGATTTGGCTTTCCTGAGCTGCAGGCCATGGGATATTGTTTTTTGGTAAATCGCAAATATGATACAATAAACCTGCATCACGTACCATATTTTCACGTGGAGGCCATTTTTTATTACCCCATTTGAAATTCACTTTAATGTGATAATTTTCAAAGGAATCTTTTGTCTGAATTACACCAAAAACTTGCCCAGTGACATAAATTACAGGCTTACCATCCAAGTCGATCACATTGAATACACTTAATGGGTCGGTATCAAATTCAAGTGGTTTTAAAAAATTACCTTTGGCATCTCTTTCATTGGGTAGATCTACACTTTTGTGTGGCACACCAAGATATTTTGTCCATCCTTCTAATGATTTACCATCAAATAAAGGTTGCCATTTTTGTGCTGATAAAATGCAAACAAAACTACCGAATAAAAATAAAAGGATAAGTTTTTTCATGATAAACTATTTATTGACAAGATAGTAATAAAACGCCATGCTTTTTCACACTTACTTTACTTAAGTCAGCAATGATTTCATTATTCCATAGATCTTCTTTTGTATGATATTGGGATAGATCGACTAAGTTTTGATCAAAAAGCAAATCCTCTTCAGAGACATTAATAAAGGCAAAATAGGTAAGCTCTTTATCTTTGTGATTTGCAGTCCATACCCTCCAATTTGAATTTCTAAATATCTCTTGATTATTGGTGCTATTTTGATTGATTTCTATCACTTTTTCATTGGTCAGTAGACCCAAGGTGAAGTCGTTATTTTGAATACAATTACCGCCAAACATCAGCGGTGACCTGAACATACACCATACACTCATTAGTGTTTTTTGCTCCGTAGGATTAAAGTTAGTCCATCTTTGCTGTCCACCTGACTCACCTCTTGGCATATATCCTAGAGGCAACATATCGGCATCAGGCCAATGCCCCTCAGTAATGAATGGTGCCCAATTAGCACATCTATCCATCTGCTTGATCAAAGATCCCCACTCATCCCAAAAATCTGCAGAGATTCTCCAAAGATTGGAGTTTTTTCTTAGATGATTGATCAAAGTTGTTTCGGGGCCTCCCGGTGATAAACTTAATACCATGGGTCTACCACACTGATCGATTGCATTTCGTATACCTTCTATATCATCAATCCGATAAGGTGACCCTACACCCGTTGGCGAGCCATCACTATTGTTCACTTCATGCCATGAATTTACGTCATCGGCTTTGATGTAATCTATACCCCATGAAGCATACAATTCAAAAATAGAGTTGTAATATTCTTGTGCTCCTTCTTTAGAAAAATCTAATGTATTTAAGCTGTTGAACCATGGGCAGCTTTCTTTAGGGTAGCTTATTTGGTCAGCAGTTAGGTTGGTGTTTTTTACGGGTGTTTTTTGCTGTACTGCTTGTACTGGGATCCCTCTCATGATGTGCAATCCCATTTTTAGACCTAAGCTATGTACATAATCTGTTATAAATTTTAATCCTACACCGTTTTTAGAAGAGGGGAATTTGTGAGGACACGGTATTAGGCGACCGTATTCATCAATATTTTGTGGGATATTGACATTCTTATACGAGTGGTGATCTACGGAGATATCAGCGTACCATGCTAAATCCAAGACGACATATTCCCAACCGAATGGTTTCAGATGCTTTGCAACATAATTTGCATTGGCTAAAAATTCTTGTTCAGTTATTGTGACACAAAAACAATCCCAACTATTCCAACCCATGGGAGGTTTAGGTGCCCACTCACCATGTTTGTATTTAAATGATTTATTCATAAAATTTTATAAAAATATAGAAAACGTTAAAACGATAATTACCAATAATACAAAACATACAGCCCACCAAAACACCACACTTTTATACCAAGTATCGCCTAAACCTTCAGTAAGCGCATTAGAATTAATCGTAAAAATCAAACCATCTCCTGTTTGTGCTGGTAAAGCTGGAGGTGTAATAAATGCACTTATTGTACAAACCAACATAGCAAATAACCAAGTGATCAGACCCTGATTAGCAAATGGCTTGATCATATTAGCAAAGTCAGATGTACTATTTGCCAAAGGACCAAACTCGAGATATTTTAAAAATCCAGCCATGGCAAATGAAGCTATTACCGTAATTAAAGCATCCTTGCCATTGACCCTTTCCCATAAGATACCCAATAAAAATATCGCTGAAAATGGAGGTGCAATAAAAGTATACAACGCTTGTATCAAAATAAAAAGATTAACTTTGGTCACTGTAGCTAAGATAAATGCAAAAACTATACTTAAGCCTAAAAATATGACACCTGTGATTTTTCCCACTTTGACATATTTACTATCATTTTCATTTTTAGCAAAATACATTTTATAAATATCTAAGGTAAAAAGGGTCGATGTCGAATTGAGCACTGCACTAACGGTCGATTGGATGGCACCAAAAAGCGCTGCCAAGAGAATACCCTTCATAAAAGTAGGGACCAATTGATTGACCATGACAATGTACGTCTTATTGGCAGAATCACTCATGTCTTTCCAACTTTCGTTTACTAAAAAATCTGGTTTCATAGCAAAGTATATCAGACCTGGAATTACTACGATTACAGGCAACAAGAGCTTTAAAAAGCTGGCAAAGACCATCCCCATTCTAGCATGATACATGTCCTTGGCCGCAAATACTTTTTGTATCATGGTTTGATTGATCACGGTGTACCACAGACCTATGTAAAAGAACGAAAACACCCAATGGGTCCACGGATTAGAATAGTGGTTGAGCGGTTGGATCACAGATAATCTATTATACGCATCACCGGCTGAAGATCCTTTCAAAATATTTGGAGTATTGGTGTTCACCCAATCAGCCGACCATCCTGCTTGCCCTTTATTAACCTCAATCATTTTGGCAAAACCACGGACTAAACCATCCCCATTACCCAAATATTGAAGCCCAAAGTAAGTAACTGCCAGCCCTCCACCAATCATAATGATAATCGTAAGAAGATCCATAAAAGCCACGCTCTTTAGTCCTCCCCATATAGCAATGCCCCCTGTGCTTATTCCGATAATGATACAAGCTAATAATGGGGAAATTGGGAAAAACTCGATCAAAATAAGTGCACCCCCATAAATAACGGGCCCCATAAATGCAAAAACATTGGCAATAATTGACACCACAGAAAAGATCAACCTTAATTTTGGATTAAATCTCTTTTCTAAAAACTCCGGTGTAGTCAAGACCTTGGATGTCAATAAATAGGGTATAAAAAGCCAAATTAAAAAAGTAAAAGCTATGACGGTGCTCCATTCTCCCGTAGCCACACAAATACCGTAAATTACTGCTGCTCCAACCAGACCAATGAAATGTTCTGTACTGATGTTAGCGGCAATATACGATGAGCCTACTACATACCACGGGAGACTTTTACCAGCAAGGAAATAATCATCTGAAGAATTGGAATCTGTGCTAGATTTCCTCCCATACCAAAGACCTATCAATGTGAGTACTACAATGTAACCAATGAAGGCTATGATATCAAGTGTATCTAGATTAATATTGTTCATTTTAGTTTATTTATTTGCATATAAGAAAATATCACCGTCTCTATCATCGATGGAAAAGGATTTTGATACCTTACCAGTACTTGCACTTTTCATCGGTTTTTTAAATTTCAAAAAGACCTTTCCATTTTTATAATGATTGTAGACCACAATTCCTTTGTCAAAATCTCTTTTAACGGCTCCATTATCAAGTTTGATCATTTCACGTTTTGGTTTACCTAATTCGGCATCCCAAAATGGGTACCAATCGTGGTAATGATCAGGTGTTGGTAGCGGATTAGGGTCACCAAATAGGACATAACCGTTTGAATGTGTTAATCCTAATGTTGTAGTAGCCCTCATCCGAGCTAAATCTTTTCTATCACCCCATACTTCAAGGCAATTGACTATAGGTTTTTGAAATTCTTTTTCAAACCAAACTAGCGCATCTCTGATCTTATCCCAAGATCTTAAATTGCGCTCCTCTTTTCCACCATTCGCTGTATTAGAACTTTCGTCTCGGGGATTTAACTCCATAAATGAGCCATTGATGACATCTTTAAAATTTTTGGCATCTTCGATATCGTCATGAAGGTTGACTATAATCAATCCTTTGGGACCTATGGCTTTTCTAATTTTTCTAGCGATTTGCTCATGACCACTCCAGTCCAACATAATCCCGTCATAGATACCCGACTCTAAAGCCACTTTTGCTTGTCTAGCCACATTATCTTGGAATGCTTCGTTATCATAATTTAAAAGGTAAAAAGGAACCCATCCACCGAGCCAACCTTTTACGATTTCGCCTTTATCATTTCGTTTCCACCATTCACTGTTTTCTGGTAAGAAGGTAGAAGGAGCATCTCTCCATCTTATTTCAAAAAGAAGGACCATATTTGGATTCTTTTTGAGTAGGTATTCTTTATTTTTTCTTGCTTGTTCAAGAGATTCTTTGGTGAAGGAGGTAGCCAAACCATGATTTTCATGATCCCACACTAAGCCCAGTATCAAGTCTACCTTCTCACCAAGTTGACTTAATGGTTCTTCCCATAGTAAGTCGTGCTTTGCAGCTAAATCTAATCGCTGTTTTAGGGTTTTGGTGGGATATTTTTCTGGCATATCTATACCATACCACGCTTGAAATACAGATGGAAATGTTCTGTCATTTACTCTATTGTTTATTGATTTTTGAGCCACAACTCTGTAACCAAAGCTCAACATTAAAATTAAAATCTTTATTTTCATACATTATTTTTTAATCTATTATAATTTCTTTCTCAAAATCGGATTCATTCACCCAGCCTAGTTTGAACTTTTCTCCTTTCATAAATCTCTCGTAAAAGTTGTTTATTTCAGCTCCAGGATATTGCTCATAGAGATGACCGTAGCCAATCATTCTGAGGTCGCCTTCTTCTTTTAATTTGGACTCCATTTCTGAAATCATCGAATTTACAAGCTTTATGTACTTTGGGTTGTTGGCTAAATTATTGACACAATCTTTGTCTTTTTTTAAATCATAAAATTCGATTGTGGGTCTTTTTCCAAAGCTTAGTTTCCAATAGTCTATATTTTTGCCTTCTCTTCGGTCTTGTAGTAGCATCGTTTTTATAGCTCCGCCATCGCAGTTTAAATATCCAGTCTCTGGGTTGCATGCTGGCCATCTGGTTGGTTCATAATTCTTCATCACTAGCCACCCATTTTTATGCAAACCTCTGACTGGATAGCCCTCGTCATTAGGTCTGCCAAAGTCGTGACGTTCTTGACCAACGAGCTGATAGTTTCTTTTTGGATCAATTTGGCCAGATTTATTAGAAAATAGTAATGGTAGAATACTTTTTCCCTGGATAGGTCTCATCCCAGATTTCTTCTCAGATATGCGTGCAACTTCTAAAAAGGTGGGAGCTAAATCAGTAAAATTGACATAGTCATTGATTGTTCTATTGGTGTTTTTAATTTTTCCTTGCCACATGATAGCCATTGGAATGTGGTTAGCATTTTCATACTGATTACCTTTTACTCTTGGGAAAGGCATACCATGGTCAGATGTTACAACGATCAATGTGTTGTCAAGAAGGTTTTTCTTTTTTAAAGTTTCTAGCGTTTTTACAATATGGCTATCCATATATTCTATTTCCATAGCATAATCCAGTAGATCAATTCTGGATTCTAGCACATCTGGATAATAAGCGGGTACTTTATCGATCATTTCAGGTGTTTTACCACCTTTTGTGATTCCACTCTTATACTCATACGCTCGATGCGGCTCTTCAAAACCCATCCAAAAAAACCAAGGCTTTTGAGCATATGATTTATCCAAAAAATCTTCAAAATTGGATGTGTAATCATTTTTTGAAATGTGCGCTGTGGGAGGCGTTAACTTTTTCTCATTGTATTGCTTGATGAGCAATTGCCTTGGAGAGCCATCTTGCCACAAGACTTTACCGGGAGCATAGCCCTTGCCAGTAAAGCCGATCGTATATCCATTTTCATGGAGCACTTCTGGGAATACTTTGAAGTAGTCTGGGAAATAGATCCAATGATTCATAGCAGCGTCTAATTGCCAAGGGTTTCTCCCTGTTAAAATAGTAGATCGAGAAGGAGCACATTTTGCATTAGGTGTATAGGCATTATTAAACAGTACACCTTTTTTAGCTACTTCGTCAAAACCTGGACTTTTTACCCATTTACAACCGTATGCACTTAAGTCCAGACCGGCATCGTCTGCAATGATAAAAAGTATGTTAGGTCTTTCTTGGCTGTAAACAAAAAAGTGGGATATCAAAAATAGAATCAACAAGCTTTTAATTCTCATTTACAGCTCTTTTCCTAAGATGAGCAAATTATCTTTTTCTTCTATTTCTATGAATTTAGCTCTGATGTCGCCCTTATTGGGTTGATGAATCGATAAAATCATCTTCCCTTCAAAAGTCTTAAAAATCATCGGGTGACCACCATCATTGGTGTAGAGTGTAGGTAACTGTTTCCATTTGCCATTAAGTCTGCCATTACTTGATTTAGCGAGACCTACCGCGTAACCAGCCTCCCCAAAACTTGACCACAACATCAATAAGTCACCATTTTTAGATCGATAAAACCATGCTCCATCCGATACAGTACCGTATGTATTCCAATTTTTCTTATCTACAAATGATTTTGTCCATTGAGCATCTCCAGCTTTAAACATGGTTTTGGGCTTGCCCATCGTTTTTTCTAAATTGGGGGTTAGTTTTTGAAACTCAAAAGTCCCATTATTCACCTGTACCCATTCCCGACAAAAGACAAGGTATGGATCATTATTTTCAATAAAAAGTGTACCATCCAATGCCATCCAATCTTTAGGTGTATGTGGACTGTTTTGAATTGGAACATAAGGACCTCCCAAAGCATCTGAAACAAGAATTGAAGTGCCTCTCAATGCGGTTTTAGCATTTTTATCCTTTGCTTTTAGGGTGATATTTTTATTGGTGAAGGTTGCGAAGAGATAATATTTACCATTGTACTGATGTACTTCGGGTGCCCAAACTCCGTGATTATGGTCAGGCCACCATCCTGCTTCGAGTTTGAATACGTAGGCAGGGTGTGTCCAATTTTCTAGGTCTTTACTTTTATACACAATTACACCTCTCAAACTATCTTTATCTCTTGCAGAAGAAAACATGTAGTAAGTCGTATCAAGAGCATTAGCATAAATAAAAGGGTCTCTGATGTATATATCCTTTCTTTTGATATGAATATTTGGATCATAGCTGATATCTGTGGTCAATAAAAATCTGTCCAAAGCCACTCCATCTTCCCGCATAGAAAACTGTACGATATGCTCTCCACTTGTAGGAATATCAAGGTAGATTAGATGTTTCTCTCCACAATGATTCTTTTGGGTCCGTTGAGCCCCTGACCATGTCCATTTATTTTTACCAACACACCATTGTATTTTTTTGCCAGTATCAGGCCATGTGCCATTTATGCCGACATGTACACCGTTATCTTCACTTCCTGTGGAGAAAGCACTTGCCCATACATAATACCGACCAGGATATGGGATAGACACCTTATAACTTAAAATGGCTAATTTCCCTGGTGTGTCCGTGAAATTCACTCCACTTATCAATTTATCATCGTGGGTTACTCTGCTGTCAGGTAGACATTGGATATACTTTTTATTTGACGATGTAGCCGTACCTTTCCCATCTTCTATGATCTCCCATTTCCTTATTTGAATCGAGTCTTGTTTAAAAAAGTACTCACTTTCTACCACAATTGTGTGGTGTTGTCCTGCCAAATTGTAGGAACACAATACCCCATAAAGTATTAAAAAAATGTTTTTAACCATCTGTATAATTATATGGTCAAAGGAAAGTAATAAAATAGAGATGGATTAACTGTAAAGTACAAATTATTTGTTCTTTTGTGTTAATCAGGTGATTTTGATGTTAGAGTTACTACTTTTGTTTTATGTCACACTATGCACATGATCATGCACATACCTTGCCGGCGTCTTCCCAAACTCCTTTTTAAAGGCTTTAGTAAAGTAAGATTGGGATTTTATACCTTGCTATTTGAAGTTTGCAACTTCAAATCACTATTAGCATATCTGCTTTGCCAATTCATTTATAAATATAATAATCATTTAGCATTTTTAGAATTTTCAATTATTGAAAAGCTTCAATAAAATTTTTAGACCAACAGCTTAATAACATAATTTTCAATTACATTTGTAATATAAAAACTTAAATTTATACTTCAAAAAGTAAGCATTATCGTACTATTACCAAATGGCAGATACAGTTTACAAAATTATAGATCAACATGGCTTATATTTCCTCTCATTTACAGTAGTTGGTTGGGTAGATGTGTTTACTAGGAAAGAAACAAAACAAATAATAATTGATTCTTTAAAATTTTGCTGTGAGAATAAAGGATTGCTAATTTATGGATATGTGATCATGACCAATCATATACATTTGATTGTCAGGGCAAATAATTTAGAAATAGGCTTATCAGATATTATAAGAGATTTTAAAAAATACACTTCAAAAGAAATAATAAAATGGGTAAATGAAAGTAATAAAGAAAGTAGAAGAGAATGGATGCAAATGGTGTTTAAATATCATGCAAAGCTAAATTCGAAAAATCCAGATTATCAGGTTTGGCAACAAAATAGTAGACCTAAAATAATTGTGCAATCTAGATTTGCTCAACAAAAACTAAACTACATTCATTATAATCCAGTAAGGGCTAGTTATGTCGATTTTCCTCAGGATTATCCTTATTCGAGTTATAGAAACTATTATCATGAAAAAGAATATAGTTGACCTTTACCCGTAAACATTATGTTTTTTGATTAATATAAAATTTTGTCTTTTAAAGAAAATAACTAAATGAATGGAATTGGCAGTAAAACTAATAGTAGTTTGAAGTTGCAAACTTCAAATAGCTTTTCGTATTTGGACAGACTTAGTAGTGCGGGGGTGAGGCTATATTTTAATGAATAGACAAAATAATAAAAAACCTATTAACTTTATGAAAAAAAATGTAGAAATTAATTAGAATTTTAAAAAGACAATACAAACTTATTTGTAAGAATATGGAAAATTTAAATAAAAAAGAACTAAGGGAATTAAATGTTCAAGAAGCAAGAGGATGGGTTATTGATAGGTTTTATCAAATAGAATTGAGAATAAATAAAATTATTGTTGAATACTTTAAACCTGAAAAAAATAAAGAATTTGAAGTTATAGTTCTTCACAGTTCAATTATTGATATTGGAAGCAAACTAAGAATATTAAGTAATATTCCCGGAATTGATAACAAAATAATAGATAAAATTAGAAAAATATCAAGTATTAGAAATGGTTTTGCTCATGCACCAATTAGTGAAACAATTTATATAAAATGTAAAGAAAATGAAAAAGAAGATATTTTAGTAAGTGGACAAAAAGAGACTTTTATTGAAGTAATGAACAGTCAAGGTAAATTACTTTCCAAACCAGCATTTGAGTATCTTGCAGAGTTTGCAATTTTAAATAATGAAATAAGACAAATAATGTGAAAATAATAGCTAACACTCACTGAGCTTCATGGCAGTAAGTTTGCAATGTGTTTAGCTCCCGCTTTCTTAAGGTGTGCTGTGAATGATAAATCCGTTGTATAGATTTATCAATGTTGTATAAAAGATGATGGTAGGCCCATCGGTATCGCTGTACAAGCGGAGGTACCAAACCGCCTCACGGAG
>JALHLK010000080.1 GCA_022844565.1 Saprospiraceae bacterium | reverse complement strand
CTTGACAGATTCTCCATAAAATATACTAGTCGTTTACAAGTTGTAGTTTCCAAAATCTGTCGAAAAAAAAATAAAAATTATTTATTAACCAAATAGACACACTTTAATGAACTATTCCGTTCCCTTAAACTATTATTATACAATCTAGCTTTGATATAGACTCAATAGTTTATTTTTTGAATTGAAGTCCTTTTGCTTTTTATTAAGGTAGTCAAAGCTTTCTTTAGTAATAAATCTTAACAAGTGAAAGTTAGGTATTTGAAATTTTTTCGACAACCAATTGTATAATTTTTTAAAATTCATAACACAATATTTTTCTTTTAAAACTTCAATCCTTAAAAAAAGTTTCAATAGTAAATCTTATTTATAAAGGAATTCTGTTTACCTTTATCACGATAAATAATGAAAAATGTCAGAAAAAAAATTGTTTTTGTTAGATGGTCATGCTTTAGTGTATAGAGCGCACTTTGCTTTTATCAATAGGCCATTGATCAATTCTAAAGGTGTCAATACCTCAGCCATTACTGGATTTGTACGCACGCTTTGGGATTTGATATCTAATGAAAAACCCAGTCATATAGCAGTAGCTTTTGATCCGAGTGGAGGTACTTTTAGACACGAATATTATCCTGCATACAAGGCAAATAGAGACGCACAGCCCGAAGATATCGGTAAAGCTATACCGATCGTAAAGAAGATACTTGAGGGATTTCATATCCCCATGATCATGGTTACAAATTATGAGGCAGATGATGTGATCGGTACGGTGTCAAAGCAGGCAGAAAAAGAAGGTTTTAAAGTATATATGGTTACACCGGATAAGGATTATGGACAGTTGGTGTCTGAAAATATCTTTATGTACAAACCTTCAAGGCAAGGTAATGGGATCGATATATTAGGCGAAAAGGAAATAAAAGAAACTTGGGAGATTGATAATGTGATGCAAGTAGTCGATTCGCTTGGCTTAATTGGGGATAGTGTAGATAATATACCAGGAGTGCCTGGCATTGGCCCAAAAACAGCAGTCACATTACTAAAGGAATACGGAACACTAGAAAATGTTTTAGCGAATGCCAAAAATATAAAGGGTAAAAATGGTGAAAGATTGGTAGAGTTTGCAGATCAAGCATTACTTTCCAAACGTCTTGCCACTATCAATTTGGAAGTTCCTATACAATTTGATGCTAAAAAATATCAGATCGACCCAATGGATCGACAAGCCTTGACAGAGATTTTTAAGGAATTGGAATTCCGTACCCTTGCTGAGCAAATCTTAGGTGAGCAATACCAAGCATCATCAACAAATAGTGGTACACAACCTAGATTTGTACAAGGTGATTTATTTAATCAAGGACCGATTGCTACCATACAATCTGCTCCACAAATAGAAGGTGAAAAATATGCTATTGCTAATGAAAGCATCTTAACAAGGAAGCATAACTATCAATTAGCTGCTACTAAGGAAGAAAGAGCTGAACTTATTGCAAAAATTGGCCAGGCGGAAATTATCAGCTTTGATACAGAAACTACTGGGGTTGATGCACATATAGCTGAATTGGTAGGGATGGTCTTTTCTATTAAAGAGGGAGAAGGAACATATGTCCCTATCCCAGAAAATCAGGAAGAAGCGCGGGCTGTAGTAGCTGAATTTAAATCTTTACTAGAAAGAACGGATAAATTGTGGGTTGGCCAAAATATAAAGTACGATGCCACCATGATGAAATGGTATGGAGTAGAAATGAAAGGACCTTACTTTGATACCATGATTTTGCATTATTTATGTGAGCCAGATTTACGACATAAGTTGGATTATCTCACGGAGTCCTACCTCAATTATAAGATGATACCTATAGAAGATTTAATCGGAAAAGGTAAGAGCCAATTTACCATGCGTGATGTGAAGTTAGAAAAAGTGGTAGATTATGCATGTGAAGATGCTGATTTAACTTTGGCTTTGAAACCTGTTTTAAAGAAGATGGTTGACGAGATGAATGTCTATGATTTGTATCAAGATATCGAAGCACCTTTGGTCAATGTATTGCGAGATATGGAGTATGAAGGTGTGAGGGTTGATGCCAATTTTCTTCAAGACTATTCTAAAGTTTTAGAAAAAATGATCTATGATGTAGAAAGACTTATTTTTAGGCAAGCGGGTACAGACTTTAATATTTCTAGTCCAAAACAGGTGGGTGAAATCCTATTTGATAGAATGCAAATCCCTTATAAAGGTAAAAAGACGAGCTCGGGTCAATATTCTACCGATGTGGAAAAGCTCAATGATTTAGCTTTAGAAAATAAAATTGTTGCTGACATTTTAGAGCATCGTAAATTTTCAAAATTAAAGTCAACCTACGTTGATGCACTTCCATTGATGATCAATCCGAGGGATGGTAGAATCCATTCCAACTTCAACCAAGCTCGAGCTGCAACAGGTAGATTGAGTAGTGAAAATCCAAATTTACAAAATATACCCATCAAAAATGATGCAGGAAGAGAAATCAGAAAGGCTTTTTTACCTCGTGATCAAGATTATGTTCTACTTGCAGCCGACTACTCTCAAATAGAATTAAGGATTATTGCCGAAATCTCGAAGGATGAAGCGATGTTGAGTGCCTTTATCGATGGAAATGACTTTCACAAAGCGACGGCAGCAAAAGTATATGGTGTCGGATACGATGAGGTGGATAGTACACAACGTAGAAATGCCAAAACAGTGAACTTCTCCATTACTTATGGTGCAGGAGCTACAAATTTATCAAGACAATTGGGGATTCCTCGGTCAGAAGCTACCGATTTGATAGCCAATTACTTTAAGCAATTTAGTGGCCTAAAAAACTATATGGACGAAACCGTAGAATTTGCTAGAGAGAATGGTTATGTACAGACATTGATGGGCAGAAAAAGGGTGCTACGCGATATTAACTCACGAAATGCTTTGGCACGAACTGGTGCAGAGCGTATCGCTATCAATACCCCCATACAAGGTACCGCTGCTGATATGATCAAAAAAGCAATGATATCTGTTCATGCTGCATTTAATGAGCGATCTTTTAAGTCAAGGTTGATTTTGCAAGTACACGATGAATTGGTTTTTGATGTTTACAAACCAGAATTAGAAGAGGTAAAGGGTGTAGTAAAAGAATGTATGCAAAATGCGTTACCAGGTTTAAAAGTTCCGATTTTAGTGGATATGGGAGTAGGTGATAATTGGTTGGAGGCGCATTGATGGTGTTGGATTGTGAGTATGAAGGGTTATGGCTAATACTTATTAACTTAATGGATCACAATAAAAATAGCTTTAATAATGTCAACTAAATAATTTGATCTTATTACCTTTGACATTCACAACAATGAACGAAAATGAAAAAATTAACTTTACTATTATTAGTTTCTGCTCATTTAGTTATATCTGCACAAAAGGCTGATGTTGATAATCTTAGGTTGGATTATAATTATGCTAATCTGCCAAATCAAAACATTGAAGTTTCGAATCGAACATTCTTTATATCAACTACGGGTACAAACTCCCAAAATGTTGTTAATCTTCCACAAACCTTAAGGCTTTATGGTTGGGAAAACGTAGCAGAACCAAAGAATGCAGCATTAGAAATAAAATTTACGGTGAGGGGTATGGATTTCGGATTGGCTAATAATAGTAATCGAAAAGTTGAAACCAAGGATAAGGATGGTAAAGTCACAGGTACTACTTTTTACTATAAAGTTAGCGTAAATAATACGGGTAGATCAGAACTGTATGTTTATGGTCCTGAAAATTCATATGCAAATTACCTTCAGAATTTAAAAAGACAAGAGAAAGCAAAAGATAACAAAAAGGAACAAAAGAAGATGCAAGAAGAGGCAAATAATCCTTTTCTCAGTAAAGTCAATAAAAAGGTAGTAGAATCAAATGGTGGCACAAAACCACTTTCCTTTAGAGGGGATATGAGTAGACAATATTTTTATTCCACTAACGAACATCTTACTGCTGAAAAAGCATCAAAAGAGTATTCAGATAATGCACGTAGGGAGGCAAGAAATCATGAAAATCAATACCTTAATGACCTACCTTCTATCGTCGAGAGTCAGTTGAATAATGAATATGGATTCACACCTGGTAGAGCACGATTGGCATTCAAAAAGTTGTCTTCAGACAAACATCCTGAGTTTACAATGTTTAAAAATGCCACAGACGCCATGAAAGTCATTCTAGATAAAACTAGGTACAATCTCCCAATTGATGAAGTGGCAGAAGACTTAGAACCCATCTTGGATTATTTTACCAAATTGGAGAAAAAACTAAAGAGAAGTGGCAACAAAGATGATAGAAGACTAAGAATGGCAGCGTTGTACAATTTAGCTCAGTTGTATTACATACTTGACCAACATGAAAATGCTATTATTACGTGTAATGCTATGGTTGAGGACGATTTAGAGAGACGAGAAGCTGAAGATATGATCAAAAGATCTGAGGAGACTTTCAGAAAACTAACATTTTTTGATATGAAAACAAGAAGATTGGTGCCAATCAATGAGAGAGATAGACTAGATGAGATTGGAAAAGAGGTGTTGATACCATAGATTTACTATTTAGAGACTTTTCATCATCCAAGTTTTGCCTTGGAAATTATTTTTTCTACAAAAGGTTTGGCCAAATCTTCTTTTAGCAATGCATATTGCTTTTTATCATGATTTGAATTTGCAGCAATAGAAGTTTTTAGCCTTTCGTATTCTATTCGTGCATCGGTATTAGCCCTTAAGTAATCTCTAAAGACAATATGTCTGATGTATTCATCATTTTTAGAATTGCAAAGATATAAATGGTGTGGGATAGAGTCTAGAATAGGATTAAGTTTGCTTAATATCTTTCGTTTAAAAACCTCTCTTCCTTCAATGCCTTGATTGCCATTGTGAGCATAGCCAAGATTTTCTAAATCCGCCTTAATTTGAAAGAATGTTGAATTGTGCTCATAAGCGATATCTATATCAATAATGGGTTTTGCTGATATGTTTTCTATACTTGTGCTTCCTACATGCTCAATGATCACATCTTGAGTGTGTATGTTAGAGATAAAAGTCTCCTTAAGTTTAAGAAAATCATTCGGCCAAGTAAACTGATAAGGGCTTAAGAGCATAATAGTTCTGACTTTACTAATTAAGAAGACTCAAAATTACAGACAATTTTAGAAAGTGATGTAACTTATATGATTTACCGCGAACTTTTAGATACTAAATTTATAAACTAAAAAGTAAAGTTCACTAACAAAATTGATAAAATAGGTTGTTAATACTTGTTTTAATAATTTGATATTCATTATTTTATGTTCAAACTCAATAACATCAAAAAAAATATTACTTTGGCATAGGGGTATCTTGCTGCTTTGTTTTCTTACTAGTATTAAATGAAGAAAATGAAAAACAAATTTTGGCATATGTTGGTGTTAATGTGCTTTTTGATCGTGACTAGTGAAGCACAAGACATTAAAAAGTACTCGATGAGAGGTGTGGTGACAGATGCCATCACACAAGAGCCTCTAATTGGAGCGTTATGCTATGTGCAGCAATATGAACATCTGTCATCTGTTACGGATGCAAATGGTTCTTTTAGGATAGAAGGGTTGAATCTCGGTAGGCAAACAATAAAAGTGACCTATCTTGGCTACGAAAATTTTTCTGCCTTAGTAGAAGTTACAAGTGGTAAAGAATTAGTCATCAATATCGGGATGCGTGAAGATATTAAAGCATTGGATGAAGTCGTCATAATAGCTGATGCTGAAAAAAATAGAGCGGTAAATACCATGTCTTATGCAAGTACCCGTACATTTTCGGTTGAAGAAAGTAATAAGTTTGCAGGGGCAGTAGATGATCCTGCGCGTATGGTACAGTCTTTTGCAGGAGTAGTAGCGACCAATGATGGGAGTAATTATGTGTCTATCAGAGGCAATAATCCTTCTGGACTTCTGTACCGTATGGAGGGAATCGACATACCGAATCCCAATCACTTCGGGGATGTAGCTTCCTCGGGTGGAGGGGTATCCGTTTTGTCTTCGCAGGTTTTAGCCAATTCTGATTTTTCGACAGGTGCTTTCTCGGCAGAATACGGCAACGCCATAGGTGGAGTATTTGATATAAAATTAAGAAAAGGCAATAATGAAAAAACAGAATTTACATTTAAAGCTGGTTTCCTAGGCTTAGAAGCTGCTGTGGAAGGACCGCTGAGCAAGAAATACAAAGGATCTTACTTAGTTAACTACCGTTACTCAACCCTTTCACTTATTGACAAGTTAGGTGTAAACCTTAGCGGTGTCTTAAATTACAGTGACTTGTCTTACAATATTTATTTGCCATTAACTAAAAAGACAAATCTTTCATTATTCGGGATAAGTGGATGGAGCAACCAAAATATATCTGAAAATTTAGAAGATTTGAATGAAGACTCGGGAGCATTGGATCATTTTGGGAAGTTGAAATTCGTCAGTAATTTATCTACCAATGGACTCAAGCTTACCTCATCAGTTCGTAAGAATGGCTTTCTGTCTGCAACCTTTGCATTCTCTCGCACTCTTGCCGAGTTCGATGAATTTGTGACGACCCAATATCCCAATCATCATTATTTCAGCAAATACAATATCAACAATACCAATGACAAGCTTTCAACCGCGATAAGCTATACCCAGAAACTCAACAAAAAAATGACCTTAAGAAGTGGTACTTACTTCGATTATCTCACTTATGATACGCAATTTGACCAATATCAGACAGAGTCACAATTCATAAATTTAATCAACAAAAATGATGGTGCTTTGATGGCAAGAGCTTATAGCCAATTGCAATATAGAATCAATGAAAAATGGTCAACGAATCTGGGCTTGCACTATTCAAATTTCTTATTGAATAACAAACAAGTGTTAGAGCCAAGAGGAAATATCCAATACAATTTAAATAAAACCTCCAGTTTGTCCTTTGCTTATGGTCAACATAGTCAAATCCAACCTTTGATTGTCTATTTTGTAAAATCCAATGAGGGAGAATCCATGAACGAAGATCTGGACTTTACCAAAGCCCACCACTTAGTTTTTACGTACAATCTAGCCATCAATAGTCATACAAGACTAAAGTCTGAGGCATATTACCAAGCTTTGAATAACATCCCTGTAGGTACTGGAGATAATAAAAACTATGCAATTGTTAATCAAGACTTTTTATTCCCTGATTTTGAATTGGTGAGTGAAGGTAAAGGAAGAAATCTAGGGCTTGAACTCACTTTAGAAAGATTTTTGCATAAAAATTGGTACTATATTTTGACAGGATCAATTTTCGATTCTAAGTACAAAACTCCATCACTTGATTGGACAAATACTCGGTACAATGCGGGAAGAAGTCTTGTAGCTACGGTCGGTAAAGAGTGGGTAGTAGGAAAGAAAAAAAGAAATATCTTCGGTGTTAACCTTAAAAATGCATGGGTGGGTGGCCAATGGGACACACCAATAGACAGAGCTGCATCTCGAATTGAAAAGAAATTGATAAGAGATGAAACCAATCCTTTTAGTGTCCAATTAAAAGATTTTTATAAGCTCGATGTAGGTGTAAAGTACAAAAGAAATAAGAACAATTTCACATCTACGCTATCGCTTGACTTGATGAATGCGACGAATAGTCGAAATGTGGGTGGTATCACTTATGATGTCAATAATGATAAAATAACAGAGTGGACCATGATGCCATTTGTTCCCATCCTTTCTTATAAAGTAGAATTCTAAAAAAAATCGAGTGAGGGATAGAAGCGAGCACGACCTTAGGGAGTAAAGCGGATAGCCCGACCTGAAAGGGCACTCCAAAATAAACATAAAACATTTATTAATAAATTAAAACTAATTAAAATGAACAGAAAAGTATTTTTTAAATCTTCAGTAGTGACTGCACTTTTTACTATTTCATTAACAAGTTGCGACAAAGAATCCATTATCCCATCAACAGACCTGCCTAATGAAATCACCTCGTTTATCTCCAAACATTTTCCAAATAACTCTATCGCCCAAGTGATAAAAGATAAAGATGGTTTGATAAAAACTTATGATGTCATACTTTCTGACAATGTGAGTTTAGAGTTCAATAGGAAGAGAGAAGTCATTGATATTGATGGTGTTGGGCAATTACCAAATAGCGTAATCCCAGCCAAATTACTTGAATATGTTAAAACTAATTATCCTAATAACTTCATCACAGATTGGGAGTTAGATGATCGAAATCAGCAAATTCAATTAAACAATGGTATTGACCTTGAATTCAATATGAAAGGCGACTTTTTAAGAATAGATAATTAATAAATGATTGTTCTTGCAGGCCTAAACCGCAAGTTAATGGCCTGCAATATTTTAAATCAAAAAAAACATGATGAAAAAAATAATAATTGGAATGTTTGGTGCTATGATAGTTTCAAGTTGTGGAATCGAAAATGTACTAGACTGTTACAATGGAGAGGACACAAAAAAAGAAATTCAAGTTGAAAAATTTACATCCTTGGATGTTGACATTCCTTGCCACATTGAATTAATGAATGGCGATGTCCAAAAAACAATCGTAGAAGGTAAGGAGGACATGATCAGAGACTTAGAAAAACGATCAATAGTTGTAAATGGAGAATGGAGGCTTAGATTAAGAGATAATTGTATCATTCGATCCAGTGAAGTAAAAATTACGATGATTGTACCTGGTCTGAAAGAAATCGACATAGATGGGAATGGGAAAATTTTTTCGCGGGAAAAATTATCGAATCTCAATAAATCATTTCTCATTGAAGTAGATGGAAATGCGGACACAGATTTGGTGATGGATGTGGAGGAATTATCAATGAATGTAGATGGAAATGCTAAACTAGAACTGAATGGCAAAGCCAATAAAATGAGCATTAATGTGGATGGGAACAGTACGCTCAATTGTCACAATTTTGTGGTAAAAAGCATGAATCTAAAAATTGATGGAAATTCAACTGCAAATGTACATTGTACTGAAGTACTAGACGTGGATATTGATGGATCAGGGAAGGTGTGTTATAAGGGTAATCCTAACATAATCTCAAGAATCGATGGTGTTGGCAAAGTTATAAACTGTAATTAAAATGAGTAACTTTGCATTAGAAAGAGATTTATTCATTCAAATGGATAAGCCAAAAATACAAGTAAATCGCATGATCAAATCTGAGAACAATAATGAAGAGCAAGCAGAAACTAGTGTCATAAAAATGCAACAAATTGTTACCATCAATAAGGCAAAGTTTGAAGAAGTTTTTCGCGATTATTACGAAGGTCTTTTCAGATATTGTAATACGATGATCAGCGAAAAAGAAGAGGTTGAAGACATATTACAGAATGTATTTGTAGATCTTTGGCAACAAAGAGATAAACTACAAATTCATACATCTCTACAAGCCTATTTATACAAAAGTGTCTCTTTTAAATGTCTCAATAGGATAAAACATGAAAAAGTAGTACGAAAATATCAAGATATAGCTGTCTATCCAGAGGCTTCGGTAGAGAGTGACCCGATTATAATAAAAGAAGTGGCGGAAAAGATCAAAATGACAACAGAAAGTCTACCCGAACAATGTAGAAAAATTTTCTTAATGAGCCGTCAGGATGGTCTTAAGTACAATGAAATCGCACAAGCTCTTGGTCTATCTCCTAAGACAATTGAAAATCAAATGGGTAAAGCGCTAAAGACCATGAGAAATGCCTTGGTTGAGTATTTGAACCTTATTATTTTAACAATTTCAAGCTTTATGTAATGAAACACGAGTTTACTATAAATGATGACGTGATCGTAAAATATCTTTGTGGAGAAGCTAGTCCTGAAGAGGCTCTAAGTGTCGAGCAATGGAAGTTGATTTCTTCTGAAAACAGCATCTATTTCGAACAAATGCAGCGAACATATCAATTAGCCTATGATCGCAAAATACATATACCAAATAAGAATCTAGCATGGCAAACCATTGAAAAGTCAATTCAACCAAAGCAAAGTTTTAAGAAAATTTGGATGGGTTTGGCAGCCGTATTTGTTGGTGGATTATTGTTGGTTTATACATTTTTTAATCTTTCTGAAAATAGTTCACAAATCATTGCTAATAAAGAAAATAAGCAAACAATTCTAAAAGATAAGAGCACAGTAGATGTTATGCCGAATAGTAAAATTACCTTGGCAGAAGGATTTGGGAAGACCAATAGGACACTAAGTTTAGAAGGGAAGGCTGATTTTAGAGTAGAACATGAAGGCCAACATCCATTCATTGTAAAAGCGGATGACGTGTTTATTGAAGATATTGGTACCGCTTTTACAGTAGAAAATCAACCAGACTCGGACACAATTTACGTGGTAGTGAATGAAGGTATTGTTAGGCTGTATGATGAACATGGCCATGAGTTGATCATCAAAGCAGGAGAAAAAGCATGGTATATAAAATCTGAAAAGAAGATCATCACAGATATCAATACTAAGGTTTTGAAATTTGACTTTAAGAATACCAAATTGTCAGACATTGTAAAAATATTAGAAGAAAATTATGAGATACGTGTAGAGTTGATACCACAAAAAATAGGAGATTGTACCATAACTACCCAATTTTTTGATGAAGAAGTGGCTACCATTATTAATGTGATAGCCCAATCCACTGGATTTAAATATCAATATCAAAACAATCAATATAAAATAGAAGGAAAGCCATGTCAATAATTATACGAATCTCTTTTTTAATATTTTGCATTCTTGGCTTCCAACTGCAGGCCCAGGACATTATGCAAAAACCTGTAACGCTAAATCACCAAAATGAAAAAGCTGCTATTGTATTTGCCTCCATTCAAAAACAAACTGGAGCCATATTCTCTTATAGTATTTTTAACGATAACCAAAGGATGAGTATCAAAGTAAATGCTCAACCGCTTAAATCAGTTATTCCTATTTTAGAAAATGAACTAAGTGTTCAAATTTTCTTAAATGAAAAGTACTTGATTGTCAGGCCTGCAGAACGGGAAGAACCCAAAGAAGTATTCCTAAATGGTGCGATCTACGATCTAGATAATGGTGTGCCATTGAAAGAAGCAAGTGTGTATCTTAAGCAGCAAAAAACCTTAGTTAATACAGATGCAAATGGTAGATTTAAATTGAAAATACCAAAAAATAACAAACAACTCATAATCAGTGTGGCTAAATCTGGATTTATTGATACAACTGTGGTTTTGATAGCTTCAAAAAGTCAACAATTTAATATCCAAATGAAAAATTTCCCCAGAGAGAGTATTGAAGAATTTGAAAAACTACCACAGAGAGAAATAGTAGTTGGTAGTAAATCGGAAGCTGAACCTATACCTACTCCAACGTTGATTGAACCTAGCTATTTTGAAAGATTTTGGGAAACTAAAAAACAAAAATTTGTTAACTTAAGAAATATTTCAGATACCATATTTAATAGGATTTCATTGACTTTATTACCTCCCATAAGTACGAATAAATTACTATCGTTCAATACAATCAATAATCTTTCCATCAATATCATAGGCGGGCACGCAAAGGGCTTAAAAGGAGTAGAAATCGGAGGGGTTTACAATTTTGATGCTGGTGACGTCTATGGTACGCAAGTGGCAGGTGTTTTAAATTTCGTAAAAGACGATGTGATAGGTGTGCAAGTCGGAGGAATAATGAACGGTGTAGGCAAAAGTTTTGATGGAGTCCAGGTCGCTGGTGTATATAATTATGTACACGATAAAATGGTTGGCGTACAGATCGCTGGTGTATTACAAAATGCTCGTGAGGTAGACGGTATTCAAGTGACAGGCGTCATAAACCATGCAAAAAGTGTGGATGGTATACAGATAAGTGGAGTGATAAACAATACTGATACAAATTCAACGGTCATTCAGATAGCTGGTGTATTAAATAGGGCTAGAAATATTGATGGTATTCAAATATCAGGCGTATTAAATATTGCTGATACATTGAGAGGATTACAGATTGGCTTAATAAATATAACAAACAAAATAGAAAAAGGATTTTCACTTGGATTAGTCAACTATATCAAAAATGGATACACGAAGGCAGAAATCGCAAGGGATGATATAGGCACCTATACTTTGGGATACAGGTCAGGTTGGGCACCATTGCATTTTTTTTATTTTGGGGGTGTCAATATTGATGATCGCAATAACAGATTTGTACAATCAGGTGGCGGTTTTGGGTCTTCAATCCCAGTGAGCAAAAAGTGGAATTTAGAATTTGATGCCACAACCAGAAGTACTAACAACTTGGATGACCTCCGAGACTGGACCTTTAATATGACCAATAAGGTGTTGTTAGGCATTTCATGGCAACCTTTCAAGCGGTTTGGAATAAAAACTGGACTTACCGTAAATCATTTTTGGTACAATCCCAATGGATCGATCAATGGCCACATTGCCAATTCTATTAAAAATTCTGTGTATTCCCACGAAGGGTCTGGAAGAAACCATAAAATGTGGTTAGGTTGGCAAGTTGGAGTGCTCTTGTAAGCCGCAAATAATTCAAATATTTTATTTTTTACAAATTAAGTCTCTCAAAATGAAAAAAGTTTTTTGGGTTGTTACCGTAATGTTAGCAATTTTGGTGGGTTATATTCCTATCTCATATTTGATAAATGGAGTTGCTGAAGGTTATTTAGAACTTAAACAGCCTGAAGTATTAAGAAGCCAAGCTTGGTGGATATTCTTGTACATCCATATGATATTTGGAGGACTAGCAATATTAATTGGGTGGACTCAGTTTAGCAAACGAATCCAAAATAAATTTACAGTATGGCATCGTCGTATAGGCAAAGTTTACATAATCAACTCCCTGATTTGTGCAATATCAGGATTTTACATAGGTTTTTTTGCCACCGGTGGATGGTTGCCGGCAATTGGATTTATTTTAGTTGCTTGTATTTATTTTTATACGACCCTCATGGGCTTTTTGAGTATAAAAAGAAGGCAAATAACCCTGCATCAAAAGTTAATGACGTATAGTTATGCTTGCTGTTTATCAGCTGTTTCGCTTAGACTATGGGTGCCCATTTCTTATATTTTCACAGATAATTATATTCTATCTTATACAATTATTGCATGGATGGCTTGGATACCTAATTTGGGAGTTGCCTATTGGGTTAATAGGAGTAGGGTTATTGAATAGAGAGAGCTAACAAATTAAAATGACTTTAATAAAAACTTATGTTGTCTTTTCTCCTTTGTTTTTTCTTGAGTTTGACAGCTAATCATAGATATGCGAGCTGAAAGCCCTATAAATACTAGAAAGTTTTGCACCTAAGGATCGAAATGTAGTGAGCCAACTTTAAAAGAATGTCTTTTGTT
>JALHLK010000079.1:1104-13675 GCA_022844565.1 Saprospiraceae bacterium | reverse complement strand
TTCACAAATCCACCTAAAGAAATCGCCGTACACGTAAGTACATACGGTGGTGTGAGAGGACGACAAAGGTTATACTTTTTCTTACTGAAATCTATTACCTTTGTCTCCTACTTAATTTTTAAAATGGTTTAATGTTCAAATAATCTAATGTTCAAATTGCCCATTACCTCATTGTTCTGCAGGAAATTGTTCTGAAGGAAAATGCCCATTGTCCTCATTGTGAATATTGAGAAAATGGCAAACCACCATCCAGGATTAATTAATTTATTATTATCTTTGACAAACGTTGTCGCTTATGATTTCTTTACTTTACGGTCACAATTATCTTACTCCCAATTGATTGCCTTTAACTCTTAATCAATCTAACACACCGCTCTTATTTCAATAGATAATTTACTTCGCTTAATTCAATTGGCTAAAGCGTAGACAGAATGTTTGAGTCAAGAGAAGCTTTAAAGTCAAATAATAGTTATAAAACTATGAAATTTGTAGGTAAAAAACTAGATAAAAATATAATTTTGTTTTGATTTAATTACTAGGTTTGCATTTTTCAAAATTCACATGACAAATTTTTCAAATATTTTAATACTAGATGACCACGAGATCGTCTTTTCCGGTATAGAGTTATTAGTTACTTTTTACAACAAACCATATAAATTGAGTTTTTGTAGCAATGAAAAGATGTTTTTTTCAGATTTTAGTAGTTCAAAATTTGATCTGCTTATCGTTGACGTTAATATACCTAATATGGATTCGCTGGAGTTTTGTAAGCAAATTTTAAAAGAAAATCCTAAACAAAAAATATTAGTATATAGTATGAGTTCTGATGAAATATATACTAAGCCATTTTTAAACCTAGGATGTAAAGGATTTTTGAGTAAAAGTGCTTTAAATGAGGAACTTATGGAAGCTGTAGAATTAATTTTGAATGATGGTACGTATGTTTCTAAACATTATAAGAATTATCTGGCTGAGAATATTTTTTCTGCAAAAAAGGTCATGAATCCTTTTGAAACACTAACTGAACGTGAACTAGAAATCATGCGTCTTTTTTTACAAGGAATGGGTTCGAAGGAAATTTCAAATTATACAAATTTACATTCATCTACAATCGGAACTTATAAACTTAAAATATTAGAAAAAGTAGGAGTTAAAAATTTACTTGATCTTAGCAATTTGGCAAAGGTATATGGAATAAACTAGTTAATTATAGTTTCATTAATTTTAGCATTATTGTATCTTCTGTATTGGTGTCCTTCTGTTAACATACTAAATGTGTACCTTTCAATTTACTAAGCTTGAAATCAATTTTTGACTTCGATGCTTACATCAGTGCCAAAATTTAATTTAGACTTTATATTTATTTTTCCATTTATAATTTTAAGTAAATTCTTTATAATAATGTAGCCTAGTTTGAAGCTATCTTTCCTAATATCATTAGCTACATAGTTATCTCCTTCTATGTTGGCAATAATTTCAGGATCCATTCCGTAGCCTTCATCTTTACAACCAAATACAATAGAATGATCATCATTTTCAAAACAATATAAAGTAACATTTCCACTATCGCTGTGCGTTATACTGTTTGCAAGTAAATTTCTAATTATTGCACTGAAAATAACCTTGTTAATACTTATGGTTAGGTCTTCTTGACAGTCTATTATAATTTTTATTTTTTTATCATATATCTTTTGGTTGCTTTGAAAGAAATCTTTGACACTACTCAATTCGTCAAAAACCTTAAATTTTGAGCTTTTAATATCAGTTTGTTTATTTGATAAAAAATTTAAGATATCACTAATTAAATAATAGATTTTGCCAGAAGTTTCTGAAATAAGTCTAATGTTTTTAACCCTAAGATCTTCGGAGAAGCTAAACCAATTGGATGAAATTAGTGCGCTATTTTCTTTTATAAATCTGGTAGGGCCAAAGAGGTCATGCAACAACATAGATTGAAACAATTCATTATAACTCAATTGTTGCTTTAAACTTGTGTTTAATTCCGACAATGTATTAGTCTGATCTTTTATTATTTTATTTAATTTATTTTTTTGTAATTTATTAAAGTAACGTGTCAGATAATAAATAAAAAAAAGAGAACAAATAAATAGAAAAAACAACATTAATTTGAACAAATCAGTCTCATAAAAGTGTGATGGTTTGACAATTTTTAAAGAAGAACTTAAAAAATCATTTTGACCAAATCCACACTTTGCTCTTAGATCAATGAAAAACTCTCCATGAGGTAAATATTCGATAATGATATTTTTGTCCTCATTTAATTTTGCCCATTTATCTTTAAGGCCTCTAATTTTATACTCAATATTGAGGTTTGATTTATCACCAAAATATGTTATATTTGTATTGATAATTATCTTGTTATCATCTTTATTTAATTTTAATATATTATTGATAGGCTCAATTATTTTCCCTTCCACTAAGATTTCTGTAATGGCTGGAGGTTTACTTGGAAATATAGTTTTGATCGCAACTGGATTAAATTGCACGAGTCCGTTTATAGAACTGAAACTCATATTTCCATTTTTTAAAACTAAAGCAGGAGTTTGACAACCTCCATTAAATTCGTTATTCTTAAAACCATGATTTTTATTATGCAGATAATAGTAGATAGTATTATTTTGACCTTCTATCCTATTTAGAATATCTGTAAAACTTAATTGATAAAGCCCATTATTTGTCGAAATCCAAACAAAATTATTCTTATCTATTAATGCTGTATGGGCATAAAGTAAATTTTGTTTTACATCAAGCGGCATTTTATAGATTTTTTGGTTTGTCATTATGTAATATCCTGAGCCATAACTTCCAATAAAATACAGATTCGGTTTTAATTCTTTAAAGATCCTGAAGTCCCCCTTTAAATTTGAGAAAGGTGAGAGTTTTTTGTTTTTCATACTCCACCGAATAATTCTTTGATTAGTTAAAACAATTAACTCATCATTTTCTTTTAAATAATGGATATAATTTATTAATTCATTAATTCTAGTACCAAAACTTAATTTATCTATTGGATTTTCATGTTTTTTATCGAAGACAAATATTGAATCTTCACTACATGTAATAAATTGATCATTGTTGAGTTGTGTCATAGACAAAAGATGTTTATTTCCTGGAAATAGCCACTTATTGACTTTTTTACCAAAATTATTAATTTGAATTAATTCATTTTGATTTGAGTAATATATATATTCGTTTTTGTCTTTAAAATTTAAGGCACGAATAAAAGGTTTTTTTGAATTTATCCATTCTATTGAGCCATTGCTATTTTGAATAAAAGAGTTATTAATAAGTATTTTGTTGGTATCTAACGCTACTTGGCTGTAATATGAAATATGTTTTTTATTTGAGTTTACATCAGCTATATCATGATTTATGCTTGTAAATAGAGCGGGTATGACCTCGTAAAGTCCATATAGGGTGCTACCAAAGTAAAACTTGTTTATGTATTCATTATAGACTCCACAATTTAATGCATCTTTTTTTTTATCCAGACCTACATTATTTAAAATTGTTTTAATACTTAATTCATTGTTGTATAATTTTAATTGATAAATATGATCATCATACAATAGATAAGTTGAACTACTGCCGTAGAAAATTAAACCATCTATGTTGATGTCATAAGGAAGTCTTGTTTTGATGACATTTACTTTACCTAGACTATCTGTTGAATACCATTTGTTTGTTTTTGAAGGTATAATCAAATTTTTGTCAACAATAAAATTGAAATATCTTTCATCATCTTTAACCTCTTTATATTTTGATTCGAAGTAATAAACTATTTTATTATTATTAAAATTTTTAAAATTTTGAGATCCATAAAACATAAGCTCCCAGCGTACACCTGGCATGAACTCATTAATAAATTGTGTATTTGGGATTGATTCGGAAGTTATTTTGTGTATGTTATTCTTAGCGTCTATAACAAAGGTTTGACCTAAATGATCATGGAATGAATAGGAAATTCTAGGATATAATCCTACAGTTGTGATAGGTATATAATTGAGTCCATTGTAACAGAATAAGCCACTTGGTGTTCCAATTATTAATCGGTCATTTTTATCAAAAATTAAGGTAGAAATATATGAAATAGGAAGTTTATCTTCGACATAATGATTAATTTTTACATTTCTTTGACAATAGCTATCTAAAGAAATAATGATTGAAAGAATTAAAGGTATAATAATTTTAATTTTCATGTTATTCTTAATACAATTGTCTGCAAAATAAAAATTATTCACATAATACTTTCTTAAAAAAGTAATGAATGATGGACTTAAATTTAAATAAAAATAAAAACTGCAAATATATTAAATACTTAAAACTAGTTAATTCACTTTCTTATTTACTTCTGATTAAAAAATAGCAATTAAAAAATTAAGCCAAGAGCAGTGTCTTATGAATATAACAATTAGAATAACTTTTAGGAGGGAAGAACATATTAAGCTTAAGATTCTTAAATTTGTTGAATATTTCTGAAAAAAAACTTCATTTCTTTCACCTGTCAATTTTTGATTTAAAAATGAATTAACCCGCTTTGGTAAATTTATTAAATCTGTTATTCAACCAATATCTTATGAGTTTTTACATAATTATTTGCTGATATTTTAACGTAGTAAGTTCCTTTTAGCGAATTGATAGTTTTTAGATCAATATTTATGTTTGATTCTTCTGAATTAATTGAATAAACAACTTGGCCCAAACTATTAATTATTGTTATTTCTCTATCGAAACTTTCATTTGATCGTATCGTAATTTTATCTGCCGTGGGATTAGGAAATAATTGTATTTCATCTTCAGTCTTGCTTCTTTCAAAAAGACTATTATCCTGTATCACTGATGTATTTGATTTTTTCACAACTAAACCACAAATTACCATTCTTGCAGAGCCTGATTGAGTAAATTTGGGTGTTTCGTTGGCACCTGTTGCAATTTTAAAGCCTCCAACACCATCCCCGAAGGTTGAGTTAGATTCAAACATTTTTCTAAAGCCATTGTCAAAAGTCACTGTGCCACTCGTTCCTGTCGTACCATTCAATAAAACCATGTCTCCAGGCGATGTTACTAATGAGGTGCTCGTTGAAACAGTTCTTCCATTTAGACCATTCGTTGCAGAGCTAAATAAGGTGCCTACCTGATCAACATTGGCCAATAAAACACTGTAAATGGCTGATCCTTTTGGCAATGTGTTCCATGACACGGATATATTACCATTTGTTGCTAAGTTTACATCAGCCTCATTAAGCGTAAATATAGAGGCATGACTCGTATTAGTACTAAAGAAGTTTCTTTCTACTTGTTTCCTCATTGTTCTTCCACCATAAGTAACCGATGCAGAAAGGGTGCCAGAACCTGTTTTCTCGCCCATTACCATTACGACCATTAGTCTATTGCTTCCATTGACTTTAGGATTATTAGTCCCGGCTACCCAGTTAGTTAGGGCTGTTACTGAAGGAGCGCTGATAGGACTAAAATTGGCTGTTACGGATTTATTACTGTTCATGGTAATATTAATAGGATTAGTTGTTCCTGATAAACTGCCGCTCCAGCCCGTAAATATGAATCCACTATTTGGTGTGGCAGTTAAGCTCACAACTGATCCACTTGAATAGGTTCCTCCAGCGGTCACACTACCACCGGCAGTTGCTGAAGTAGTTAAAACATAGGTTATAGGAGCAAAATTGGCTGTAACCGTTTTATTACTATTCATGGTAATAGAAGCCGGATTTTGAGATCCAGAAAGATTACCCGACCAACCTGTAAACCTAAAACCATTGTCAGGAGTCGCTGTCAAAGAAATTATAGTACCTTCTTGATACACTCCTCCAGAAGTAACGGTACCACCACTTGTGGTATTTGTAGATAAAGTATAATTTGGAATCGCAACGAAATTAGCTGTAACCGTTTTATCACTGTTCATGGTAATAGAGGATGGATTTTGAGACCCGGAAAGATCACTCGACCAACCTGTAAACCTAAAGCCATTGTCAGGAGTAGCCGTCAAAGAAATTATAGTACCTTCTTGATATATTCCTCCAGAGGTTACAGATCCACCACTTGTAGCATTAGTAGATAAAGTATAATTTGGAATAGCTACGAAGTTAGCAGTAACCGTTTTATGACTATTCATGGTAATAGAGGCAGGATTTTGAGATCCAGAAAGATCACCCGACCAACCCGTAAACCTAAAACCGTTGTCAGGAGTTGCTATCAAAGAAATTATCCTACCTTCTTCATAAACTCCTCCAGAGGTTACAGATCCACCACTTGTAGCATTAGTAGATAAAGTATAATTTGGAATCGCAACGAAATTTGCTGTAACCGTTTTATTACTATTCATGGTAATAGAAGCCGGATTTTGAGCACCAGAAAGATCACCTGACCAACCTGTAAATCTAAAACCATTGTCAGGAGTCGCTGTTAAATAAATTAAAGTACCTTCTTGATACACACCTCCAGAGGTAACAGTACCGCCACTTGTTGCATTAGTGGTTAAAGTATAATTTGGAATAGCTACGAAGTTAGCAGTAACCGTTTTATGACTATTCATGGTTAGAGAGGAAGGATTTTGAGAACCAGAAAGATCACCCGACCAACCCGTAAACCTAAAGCCATTGTCAGGAGTTGCTGTCAAAGAAATTATAGTACCTTCTTGATAAACTCCTCCAGAAGTAACAGTACCACCACTTATAGCATTAGTAGATAAAGTATAATTTGGAATAGCAACGAAATTGGCAGTTATATTTTTATTGCTGTTCATCGCAATATTTGCTGGATTGGAGGTGCCTGATAAGTCTCCACTCCAACCTGTAAACCTAAAGCCATTGTCAGGAGTCGCTGCCAAACTCACAACGGTTCCTGAAGAATATGTTCCTCCTGGGCTTACTGATCCACCTGGAGGTGCTGATGTTGCCAAGGTATATGTTATAGGTGTGAAATTTGCGGTTACTGTTTTATTGCTATTCATAGTGATGGTAGTTGGGTTTGTAGAACCTGAAAGATCACCGCTCCATCCCGTAAATATGAAACCGTTATTTGGCGTAGCCGTTATTGTAACCACTGTTCCAATAGTAAGTATACCTCCTGAACTCACCAATCCTCCAGCTGTAGCATTAGTAGATAAGGTATATGTGATTGGTGCAAAGGTTGCAGTCACAGTTTTATTACTGTTCATTGTAATACTTACAGGGTTAGAAGTCCCAGATAAATCACCGCTCCAACCTGTGAAAACAAAACCACTATTAGCCGTAGCTGTCAAACTTACTACACTTCCATTGGCGTAAGTACCTCCATTTGATACTGTTCCACCGATTGAAGCGTTTGTAGTGAGTAGATAATTACTAGCTGCTGGAGCATTTACTACAAAATTATCCCAAAAAGCTCTTATACTATTACCTTGAACGCCTAAATTCAAAATATACCAATTTTCTACACAATCAGAAAAGTCAACTCCCCCTTTAGGAATAGAAGAATAACTCGCTTTAAAACCAGAGGCCACAATAATTCTATCAGCTTCTGTCCAAAGTTGTTTGGCCTTTGAATTATGGTTAGACGCACTCTTTACTTCGGTCATCCAGTTTGTAGCAAGGGATTCATAACCAGGAGTAGGAAATTGGCGTTTTTGCCTTTCTTGATTATATACACCAAAATCAACATTTCCATCATCTATGCTAGCATAAGTTGTCATTGATCTGATATAAGTTAGTTTTGCAGTAGTAGTCGCATTTTCATTCCATTTACTATGCTGTACCACGACAACATTACTTTTTATAGTAGCGGTTGGTATACCTTGTGATATTAAGGCTGCAACCCAGTCTGCAGTAACATCTGATTGACCGGCTTCTTGTACCCAGACCATACCTCCTGCCTGTAATACAGGTTTTACTTTAGCTATGATTCTATTTATTGAATTTGTTCTGTCATTGTGAGCATCCGTCCATTTTACATTTTGTGTGCCAAAAGCCATAGTAAATAAGCTATTTGAGTTAATATAGCTCCCTGATTGAGTTCCATAAGCACCTGCAACTGCATAGTAGTTTACATCACTATAAGATGGATGAGCAAGTATACTTCCCAAAGCTGCTTGTGATTGAATATCGTCTGCGTCTGGTTTATTATCAAATTGTGCTATAAGTATATCAGTAGTTTTATCAAATCTTCGACCCGTGAAATGAGGAAAAGGGCCGTCGGAGGGGGTTGTAGGCATGGGATTTGGGTCATTTACAATTGCAGAAGTAGGTAATGAGTTTAATGATGTAATTTGTCCTGAAGATGGATTACCAGTTTCAGGAGAATAATCATAGCGTGCCTTATTCCAAAGAGCTATTTTATCTACTGCACATCCATTAGACCTCATGCTTATTTGAATCCAATAATCACCTGGTGTCAGATTCCAAGACAATGATCTTGGATGATTATCTTTGTTAGATGTTTGCCATGCCCAACTACTCAATTTGTTTTGATAAAATTTATACCAAGTACCGGTGGCATAGTTATCATTCCAAACAGGTGCTAACAATTGACTATTTCCATCCAACATTCTAACATATTGATCATTTGCGTCTGTACTTGATGAACCAGACGCGATTCTACTCCTTATGTTTAATTGATACACTCCTGGAGTGGTTACAGATATTTTATAGTTAAGAATATGATTCCCTCCTTCACCAAAGTTGTCAACAGTTCCATAATAAAATGCAGTGCCTGAAAATCCTGAAATATTGGTTCTACGTTCCCATGCTCCTATTAATGGAGCGGTTTCAACCTCCATAACTACGAGACCGTTGTTCTCAATAGATTTTTGGGCATGTAAATTTTGATATCCGATTAAAAGTAAAAATACTAGAAAAAATTTGAATTGCGTTGACATTTTTTTGAATTTTAATTTAGAAAATTTAGTTTATATTTTATTTATGGTTTTTTTGTATGATACCCGTTTTGGTCTTCTTAAATATTTTGTTCTACCAAAATTTCATTTTTAATTGTCCAATGTGGGATTATTTTTATAATAGCTAAAATGTTTTTTCAATGAATAAAAGCACAAAAATAAACTTTAGACGGGCTAAAGATAATTCAAGTAAATTTTTCCATTTGTAGTTATTTTGTAGGTTAAATATAGTAAAATATCTAAGAACCTATTTAAATAAATTACTCATTAAGATTATATTTAATTAATTGATTAGTATATTAATATTTAATAAATGAAAAATTAAAATATCGTAAAAAAACTATTAGTAGAGTAGAATAATCCTACTTAAAATTTTCATAAAAGGTCTGACTTTTGCATCCTTATTGTCTTTCGCAATCATAAAACAGGTGTCTGTATGAAAAATTTATTTACAAAATCTCACTTATTTTTTATTCAATTTTCAGAAGTGGGTTTTTATCCTAATTATTTAAAGTCTAGTTTGACGAGTTATAAATTCTTAAGGATTGTTTATCTTCTGCCATTGCTCAGTTTATTTATTTCAGCTCAGAATGTACAAGCTCAATGTGCAACGCAGAATGTACTAACTGTGCAAAATTTAGTACAAATTGCAGAAGAAGAGATAAGTGGTGGTGGTACCGGAACAGTACAATACAGAAGGGGAACGCCAAGATTTGGTCAAAACGGTTCCATTCAACAAACGGTTGGAATTGGATTTAAAGCCCAAGGAATACCTCAAGGTGCTACAATTGTATCTGCTTCTATTTTCTTTACTGCTTCAACAAGTACGACATCTGGCAATCTTACTTTGAATATTCATGGTGATGATCAAGATAGTGCACCTATTTTTGATGGGGCTGATTTTAATGTTACAAGCCGACCAGCGACTACTGCTGTAGTTCCTTGGGCTATAGGCACTACAAGCTGGGCAAATCAGGTAATTCAAACACCTGATTTATCATCCATTGTGCAGGAGATCGTAAACAGATCAGGTTGGGAGCCGAATAATAGGCTTAATTTTATTTTTAGGCGACCATCTGGCACCGCTTTACGCGAAATTACTCAACGTGCGCGTCTCGAAGTTACGTATACGTTGACTACGCCTACAGCAAATCTTAGCCCACTTTCTCCGAGTTGTACTAATTCAGTGCCTAATAGTGATGGACGTTTGATTTTATCAAATGTTTTACTTGGAGACCGGGCAGGTTTTTCTATCGGTAGCACATACACAGGCCCTAATTATGCTACTGCTACCCCGATTGGAACACTTCCTTTTACACTCACTTCTACTCTCCCTAATCCTCCAACTTCGGTTGGTCAGGTATATACAGTGAGAATTTTTAATGGCGATGATGCTTGCTTTACGGATATAATAGACACATTAAGACAAACGAATAATTGTGTTACTTCATGTAATTGTACAGATTATCTTTATGTCAATGATGCTGACCTTTCCCAAATACATAAGTTTAGGGTGAATGCTGACGGAGGTGTCACCGAGATTGGAAAACCATGGTTCGGTCCAAATGCATCTACCGAATCTCCCCATGGTGTGGCCGCTGATAATAATGGTAATTTATATGTTGCAGACAAAGTTGGGACTGGAAATATAGTACAATTTGACTGTGATGGTAATATTTTGGACCCTACTTTCATACCTAAGGACTATGTAACAACAAACTATGGTTCCAAAAATGGTTATTTATACACCTATAAAAACACAACACCCAACAGAGGTATAAACATGTATGACCTTTGTGATGGTACTTTAGTAGGTGTTATGCAAATAACATCTGCTAATATTAGCCCAACTGCTTGGGGTTTTCATATGGATGATACACATTGGTATATCTTAGCTCAAAGTGGGGAAATGTATCGAGGATTAATCGATCCTTCTTTATTCACCTTGCCTGCCACGGTCGCCAACAGTGGTGCATTGCATATAGACCTTAATCAAGGTGGTTGTATCGGCTTTACAAAAGATGAAGATGGAAATTGGTATGTTATCACTGATCAAAATAGTAGTGGTAGTGCTAGTAGTCCTAACATTAGGAAATATGATGCTTCAGGAAATGAAATTGGAATCATTAATGATAACAATAATGGTGGACCCAATTTATCAAACGGTCAAGCAGATTTTTGGGGCGCAAGAGGTATTGTGTATAGTCAATCAGCTCAAAAGTTGTATGTTGGTAGTAATGAAAACTGTTTGAGTGTTTTTGATAGAAATTTGGTGCAATTAAACACATTCAATGTGGGTAATCCCCTACAAGGCTCTCCAAAAGGTGTAGGTATAGTAAGAGAGTGTTGTCCGGTGCCAAGTAATTCTATAATCAATCTCGATTTTTGTAATGTAGTGCCAGATGCAAGTGAAAGAGTATTTCTTTCGGAAGTTATTAACTGTGAGAACAATGGTATCATATGTGGCGGTACTTGGGCTCCTGCGGCAGGAAATAGTGGAATGACCTTTAATAATTGTAACAATTCTTTTAATATAACTGGAGCAAATGCATGTGGTTCATTTACATTAACAAACTTAGGGACAGGTCCCAATAGTCAATGCGATGCATTTACGATCACAGTAAGAGTAAGTATTGCCAATATCACTGCACCTGTAATCGCTGGAGATGCCATAGTTTGTCCTACTGATGATCCAGTAGCATTTACAGTTCCGACTCCTGCTAGTACTACTACTATGGGAGCTACGATATCTTACCAATGGCAAAGCAGTACCGTATCTTGTATTGCTGGTTTTGCAGATATTGTTGGTGCCACAGCTGCAATATATAATCCAGGGCCAGTTTCAGATACGACTTATTATAGAGTCATAGCTAGGGTTTCGCCTTGTAATACTGGCACATGTGCTGATACAAGTAATTGTGTTACACTAACCATTGGAGATAATTGTCCTACATGTATAAATCCAACGGCCACAGCCACACCGTCCAATCCAACATGTTTAGGCGAGACATCCCAAAGCAATGGATCGATTACAATAAATGCGTTTACAGCAGGTGAGCGATATCAATATTCTACTGGAAATAGCTTTACGGCTGTAGGTGCGATACCCGCTTCAATTACAGAGATTCCAATGGGGGGCGTGATTGTAAATAATATAGGAACGGCAGGATTTTACACAGTAAGAATATACAATGCAAGTGATGATAACTGTTTTATAGATAGAACGGTAGAGATAACACTACCAAATTGTACTTGCCCAATAGCGAGTAATACGATAACAGCTCCATCAAGTCCGGTTTGTACACCATTTAGTGGAACTACAATAAACGGAGCAGCAGCAACGCCAGCAGGAGGAACCTATTTGTGGGAAGTTAACATCAATGGTGGAGGCTGGAATGCAGCATCAGGAACCAACGATGGACAAAACTATACAACAGGTATGTTATCTGTAGGCAGTTATCAATTTAGAAGGAGATACACAATTACAACTCCAATAGCATGTAACACGAATAGCAATGTTGTAGACTTGGTAGTAAATGCACAACCAACGGCCACAGCCACACCGTCCAATCCAACATGTTTAGGCGAGACATCCCAAAGCAATGGATCGATTACAATAAATGCGTTTACAGCAGGTGAGCGATATCAATATTCTACTGGAAA
>JALHLK010000079.1:0-1094 GCA_022844565.1 Saprospiraceae bacterium | reverse complement strand
CCAACGGCCACAGCCACACCGTCCAATCCAACATGTTTAGGCGAGACATCCCAAAGCAATGGATCGATTACAATAAATGCGTTTACAGCAGGTGAGCGATATCAATATTCTACTGGAAATAGCTTTACGGCTGTAGGTGCGATACCCGCTTCAATTACAGAGATTCCAATGGGGGGCGTGATTGTAAATAATATAGGAACGGCAGGATTTTACACAGTAAGAATATACAATGCAAGTGATGATAACTGTTTTATAGATAGAACGGTAGAGATAACACTACCAAATTGTACTTGCCCAATAGCGAGTAATACGATAACGGCTCCAACAAGTCCGGTTTGTACACCATTTAGTGGAACTACAATAAACGGAGCACCAGCGACGCCAGCAGGGGGAACCTATTTGTGGGAAGTGAACATCAATGGAGGAGGCTGGAATGCAGCATCAGGAACCAACGATGGACAAAACTATACAACAGGTATGTTATCTGTAGGCAGTTATCAATTTAGAAGGAGATATACAGTATCAAGTCCAATAGCTTGTAACAGAAATAGTAATGAAGTTGAGTTAAATATTACAGCTAAGCCAAACGCGGGAAATAATCAAACAATATGTGCAGGATACCCTGTGACACTGATAGGATCTGGTGCAGCTGGGATGTGGTCAGCACAAGCAAGTCCTCCAAATCCAGTTGGAGCTACGATAATACCAGGTACAGGAGGTATGGCAACTGTAAACTTTGGAATAGATGCTGAGGGAGCATATAATTTTGTTTACACTGTGGATGGTTGCACGGATACAGTAACAGTAACGGTAACACAATGTGTAAGCGTAGGAAGTACAGTATTTGTAGATAATAACGACAATGGTATTAAAGACGCGACAGATAATGGCATTAGTGGCATACGGGTAAGATTATTTACCTCAGGAGGAACACAGTTAGATAGTGTGCTGACCAATGCAAGTGGTAACTACTTGTTCGATAGCTTATTAGCAGGAGATTATTATGTAGAGATCGCTTTCAATGATACATTAGGAAGAGCCTCTACACCAGATGACAATATGGACACAGATGATGATTTACAAAATGGAGATCA
>JALHLK010000078.1 GCA_022844565.1 Saprospiraceae bacterium | reverse complement strand
GTGTAGAAGGGCTAGACACCGTAATTGATGGTGCTTCCTCATCTTTCTTCTTGATAATCTGATGGCATGTCCTACTTTCTCCTTGACACCAGTCTAATATGGTCCATTTTCTATGAATTTTTACAGTACCCTTGCAGTTTGCCTTACATACCGACAGTTCTGTATCTACATATGCTGCTATCACATTGCAGACTGATTTGTTTTCTGGTAAAAATGAAATTATGCCCATTGTCATGTCATCTTGCATATTACCGCTGAAATCTTCTATGTAATACGGCCACGCATTGGTACTATCTCCCGTTATTGCAGCTATTGAGCTCGGAGAATCATCTTCATCACAACTAATGGTAACTAAAGGATTTGGACAGTTAAAGTTTTCATCATTTAAATCCACAGCCTCGACGGTGATGTTTTGTGTGTAGGTGGCTAGAATACCCGAGATATTAACTATTGTGAAAACTCTTTCAATTTTTTTGATGACTAAATTGTCTTCTCTACATACCATTGTTACTGTATTGTCTCTGTAACCTAACACGGTAGCTGGAGAGCATGCACCTGTGACAATAGGAATGCCGCCAGTGACTTCCGTACTTGGGTTTCCTATATCATCCAATGGAGTAGCTAGACATGATACGGTTATATCTGGAGGGCCTACGATCACTGGTGGTAATTTGTCTTCAATATTGAGATAGCCCCAACATTTGTTTCCACTATTTTTTGAGATAATTTCATACTTTAATTTTTGGCCAATGTAAGCTTTGATATTATTTACATTCACAACAGCACCTCCTAGTGTGTAGATTTGATAGGTAAAACATTCTGGTGCATATTGGCCACCAAATAGAGCTGATTCTAAATTCGGTATTTCACAATTTATGTCAACACTAAAATTGATTTCTCCTATACACTCTATTTGAATACCTGGATCACAAAATATGCCGATACCAATAGCAGATATATCATTAAGTGAGAAAGTCCCTTCAAGTTCACTTCCCTCAATTAGTCCCGTGGCCCCACTATTACCAATTCTGATCCACTCTGTTCCATTCCATCCTACTAATCTAACAATTGAGGCACTTGATGCGAATGCTGTGATATCAGGTATAGAAACCCTGATAACCATGCTCTCATATACTACACTTATGGGTTCCCAATCCCATTGCCCACCTGTAAAAACAGAAACAATATTGGGTCCAAGGGATGTAACAGGATGAAATTGGGAGGCAATTGGATCGCTAGGATCAACTGAATTTGTAGGATCACCCGCAATCCATGCGGCAGAATAAATTCCTCCTTCTCCCAAGTTAGAGATCGATAATGGTCTATAATCTGTGCCGCTACCGACATGAAATGTAAAGTTATCATTACCAGTTTTTGATACATAACCATTGACATGTCTTGTATCTGAAAAATCACCCAAGGACTGGCCCCCACTATCGAAATGAATAGATCCATCGTGATTAAAAGTTCTATTAGTGATCGTAATTCCGTTTTGGAAATTTAATTGATTTCTAACAAAAATTCCTCTAGTTATATTCATGGTAGTTACGTTTGGACCAAAATCTAAATTAAAAAAATGAGGTCGACTACTACCTGTTATCGTATTCTCACCAATTCCAGTGAAGAATTGGGTAGAACCTATTCCTGCTGCACCGTTCCAAATACCATTAACTCTAAATAAAGTATTAAGAGGCCCAAAAGTATAGGTTGTGCCGTTAGAAATCTGCACGTTGCCCGAATTGAGAACAATAGTTGAGTCCTCATTATCAGAATAAGGATTAACTATGTTAACATCATTGTTCCATATGGTTTGTGAAAACAACGCATTATTTGCTAATGAAGCAACAACAATAAAAACAAATTTGTACAAAGAAATCTTAGAATGAGTTAGTTCTATTTTCATGATAAAATATTTTTTTGGACCTTTGCCAAATTGGTTATAAATTAAAAAGAGTAAAATTAAAAACAAAGATATCCAACAATACTCATTAACAAAGGATTATGTAAAAAAAAATATTGTATATTAAGAAAAAAAAATTCACACTATTTATGTAATTTAAGTTTCTCAATTATTCCTAATAAAGATAGTAAAAAATAAAAACTGAGAAAGAATCTTAAATTTTCATAATGATTAATTTATAAATTACGAAAATAAAACATATGTACTAATTACGGAATTACGGAATTACGGAATAAAATTTTATTTATGGTTAATATTCCCTTACATAAAGTCCTTTTATAGTGTCATTTTTTAATTTTACACAAGTATGATCGTTTTCTTAGCTTCGTCGTAGTTTACTTTTTGCAATACTTTTGACTAATTTTGCCTCATGCCCTAAAGCAAGTTGGATTGACACCTTAGGTGTTAAAGGGAGATTAGCCAAAAGAATGCTCTTACATTAAACAAATACTAATTTTAACATGAATCTTTTTGCATCCCTTAAGGGTAGGGCCATAGTAAAAAAGGTCTTTTGCCTCCCTCACTTTTGGCTAATTTTGCCCCAGCCATAGATGGAGATTAGCCAAAAGAATGATCTTAACAAACTAAACTTTACCGTCATAAAGTGAGTGATTTTATAACTTTTTGGGTAATTTTAAAGTGGCCTCTACCATTAAAATTTGCTTTATTAGGACTATGTAATACTTCGACTTTATTTACCAATTAAACTAGCTTTTGATATGGGCCGAGCCTACAGCTCTTAACTTTTATTTTGTTTGCAACAGCGTGTTGAAACCCGCTGTTAATAAATAATTCGAAGCGCTGCATCTTGTTTATTACCAAGGTTTATAAAATTACAATTTGTAATATACTTTAAACCCAAATTCCGCATTAGACTTTATTCGAATGAATATATGACAAAATAGTTGGCATTGCTCGGAAATTTTATCCCGCAGGTGTAGCCCAAGCTACATCGAGGACATAAAATTGAGAACGATGACAAATATGAAGTCAGATTTTTATGCAGTTCATTTTTAACGCGGATTTTGGGTTAAAATAAAAAACCCTCCTTAAAAAGCATAAACTGCGATAATTTATACCAAATGAGTTTACAAATTAGTCCAAAATAAAAGAATGGATTTTTTATTAAGTCGATGAAAAAAATCGTTGCATAGCCTGAGCTACGGAACTATTTTTTGAAGAAGAATCAATAAAAAAGACAACTTTTATTGGACTAATTTGTATGTTCATTTGGTATTAGCACTATGATTTATTTTTTCTTTTAAGGTCATGATTTTTAAAAAATATACCGCTTCTCGGTATTTCAAACTACCCGCCCTGCGGAACAGGGAGTTGAAGTGTCAACCCTTCGACAAGCTCAGGGTAAAAATTGTCAAATCGCTTCGCTAATCACCCTTCGACTTCGCTCAGAGTAAAAAGGGTCAATCCAGTAAGATTAACATCCAACGGGATCAATCCTTAATGCAACGAACAGAGAAGCCGGTTGCTCGAGCGGAGACGAACATGGTGCTGGCAAAGCTGCTATTGAAGCTGAGGCTGCGCGCATCCGGGCTACTAACTGCACTGCTCCAATAGCGGCCGAGAGAACCACCACTGCCGAGCAAACCACCGTTGCTGACGCGGTCGCCCGCCATGGGCAACTTAAGCGGTGAGGCAAAAGCTCCGTCAGCATTGTTACTACTCCAACTTACTTTTTCCGCCTCCAATTCTTCTACCGTTGGTACCCGAAACCCACTAGGGCATGGATTGTTGATCAGGCTAACAATCTGCCATAGGTTGGCATCCTGAGTATTGAGCCAATCAAAAGGTGATGTGCCTGTAGTTATGAATAACCCATCCCAAGCATTACCAGCATTGGGTGCAGCGGTACTAGCAAGGCTAGTATTATGAATTAAACTGGTACGTGATTGATGCCCATCAGCACCCCGACCCCACTGGAAAAGATCACCAAATGAAGCACTTTCTGCTGCTTCGTAAGCGGCATCTGCAAATTCTGCATAAGCAGAACGAGCAGTACTCGTAACAGCTGTGGCACCCAGATTGCGATCCATCCAGCATTTGCCCGAACTCATCACGGTACCATAAGTCACATTACTGCCATTGTACATAAAGGTCACTGGTTTTCCGCAAGTGAAATTACCACACCCATCATACCAATACAAACCATTCCACCACTGCAAACAATTGACTGTCGTATTGTATATCATCAATCCTGCAGCTGGAGTAGCGATAGCATCCCTTTGTGCATTTGTAAGACGTGGGGGCAAAAATCCCTTATTGGTAGAAAATACATCTAGGATAGCTGATGTATCTGGGGTATTGGTATTGATGCCAGATTGGGCTGTGATACCATTGAAGCCTATTACTACTAAAATTAAAATTATGATTTGCCTCATTTTTAGTATGTTTAGTTATTTATCTAATTTTTTTTGTATTTATTCTGTTATTGAGTATACTCCGAAATGTCTAAAAGCTCCAAATGTACAAATTTTAAAAATTAGAAACTTTATTCTATTAGTATTATCTATATTCTGCATGTATATTGCCAACCAAAGGTGTGTAAAATCATGAACAATCACTTTTAATCCTTTAAACTTTTTCCTTCCGTTTTCCTCCGATCTTCTTCAAATTTTCCAAACTTTCAACTCCCGCTTAGGCGGGACTTCGCTTAACTTGTTTCAAACTTTCCACTCCCTCCCTATCAATCCTTAAGGCAACGAACAGAGAAGCCGTATGATCGAGTGAGGGCGTTCACGCTGGCATTGCTACTGCCGATGACGAGGAGGGGTGAAAGGGGACCGCTAACCGTACTGCTCCAATAGAAGCCTTCAGTACTGACATTGATGAGCGAGCCATCGCCACCGAAGCGGTAGCCCGCCATGGGCAACTTAAGCGGTGAGGCAAAAGCACCGTCAGCGTTGACATTGGGGGCCCAACTCGCTCTTTCTGCCTCTAACTCAACATTTGTAGGTAGTCGGTATCCACTAGGGCATGGATTGTTGATCAGGCTACCAATCTGCCATAGGTTGCCATCCTGAGTACTGAGCCAATCAAAAGGTGATGTCCCTGCGGTTATGAATAACCCATCCCAAGCATTACCAGCATTGGGTGCAGCGGTATTAGCAAGACTAGTATTATGAATTAAACTGGTACGTGCCTGATGCCCATCAGCACCCCGACCCCACTGGAAAAGATCACCAAATGAAGCACTTTCTGCTGCTTCGTAAGCTGCATCATCTGGATAAGCCGAACGAGCAGTACTCGTAACAGCTGTGGCCCCCAAATTGCGGTCCAACCAACATTTCGTCCCCACAGTGCCTCCATAAGCGCGTTCCACTGTACCATAGGTCACAGAACTGCCTTTGTACATAAAAGTCACCGTTGCTGTACCGCAGACAAAATTATTTCCACATCCATCATGCCACACATTACCATTCCACCACTGCAAACAATTGACTGTCGTATTGTATATCATCAATCCTGCAGCTGGAGTAGCGATAGCATCCCTTTGTGCATTTGTAAGACGTGGTGGCAAAAATCCCTTATTAGTAGAAAATACATCTAGGATAGCTGATGTATCTGGGGTATTGGTATTGATGCCTGATTGGGCTGTGATACCATTGAAGCCCATTACTACTAAAATTAAAATTATGATTTGCCTCACTTTTTGTATGTTTAGTTCTTTTTCTAATTTTTTCTTGTTTTTATTCTGTTTTTGAGTGTATTACGAAATGTCTAAAAGCTCCAAATGTACAAATTTTAAAAATTATATTCTTTATTCTATTAGTATAATCTTTATGCAGATTTTATATTATTTACCAAAGTTGTGTAAAATCATGAACGATCACTTTTAATCCTTCTAACTTTTTCCAACCTTCTTTCTCCGATCTCCGTCAAACTTTCCACTTTCCAAACTTTTGACTTTCAACCTTTCTACTTTACAAATTTTTCACTCTTTAAACTTTCTACTCCCGCTTAGGCTGGACTTCTTCTTGCTTGTTTCAAACTTTCAACTTTATAAACTTTCCATAGTAAAGTGTCACCCTTCGACTCCGCTCAGGGCTAGTCCTTAATGCAACGAACAGATGCACCTCTTGCTCGAGGGACTGTGAACGGAACCGCAATGCCACTACCGGAGACGAGGTAACGGGCATCGTTACCACTCACTGTACTGCTCCAATAATAGCCATCAATACCGGCATCGGAGAGCTGACCAGCGACGAAACTGCGGTCGCCCGCCACGGGCAACTTAAGCGGAGAGGCAAAGGCACCGGCAGCGTTGTTTGTGCTATTTATAGGTGCTAGTACCCAACTTAAGCGTTCATTGTTTAGTTCCGTTTCAGTAGGTAACCGATACCCACTTGGGCATGGATTGTTGATCCCACTTACTCCCTGCCATAAATTGTGATTTGGTGTAGAGCGCCAGTCTTCTCCAAGAATAAACTTGCCATTTTCCGGTGTATCCGTGGCAGATTGGGTAAATGTTATATTGCTTTGCTCAGCACCATCTGATGCGGTTGATGATGACCAATTAATACACTGGTGTCCGTCAGAAAAACGACCCCATTGGTACATACTACCGTAGGCAAGAAAATCCGTACTACTTGTAGCCGCTCGACTAGCACCAAGATTACGATCCATCCAGATCTCACCAGTCATAGGATTGGTAACATTTACAATCTCAGTAGGGCCTGATTCGCAAAATACGGTACCAGCAGGGTATAGATTAATTAAATTATCCATTTGGTTTGTACATCCATCATACCAATACGAACCATTCCACCACTGCAAACAATTAACCGTCGTATTGTATATCGTCAATCCTTCAGCTGGGGTAGCTATAGCATCCCTTTGTGCAGTTGTAAGACGTGGGGGCAAAAATCCCATATTAGTAGAAAATACATCTAGGATAGCTGATGTATCTGGGGTATTGGTATTGATGCCTGATTGGGCTATGATGCTATTTAAACCTATTATGAGGAAAAATAAAATTATGAACTGTTTCATTTTTTTATATGTTTAGTTATTTATCTAATTATTTCTTGTTTTTATTCTGTTATTGAGTATACTACGAAATGTCTAAAAGCTCCAAATTCACAAATTTTAAAAATTAGAAACTTTATTCTATTAATATAATCTTTATGTAGATTTTATATAATTTACCAAAGTTGATAAGTAAAATCATGAACGATCACTTTTAAACCTTCTAACTTTTTCCTTTCGTTTTCCTCCCATATTCTTCAAATTTTCACTCCCGCATAGGCGGGACTTCGCTTCGCTTGTTTCAAACTCTCCACTCCCTATCAATCCTTAAGGCAACGAACAGAGAAGCCGGCTGCTCGAGCGGTGGGGGTGATGTTGGTATTGCTACTACTGAAGGAGAGGTAGCGTGACCTGTCACTGCCAAACGAACTGCTCCAATAGAAGCCGAGAGCAGAAACAGAGATGAGCGAACCATTGCTGGAGGCGCGGCCGCCCGCCATGGGCAACTTAAGCGGTGAGTCAAAAGCTCCGTCAGCGTTGTTACTACTCCAACTTACTCTTTCCGCATTTAATTCTTCTTCTGTTGGTACACGATACCCACTAGGGCATGGATTGTTGATCTGGCTACCAATCTGCCATAGGTTGACATCCTGAGGAAAGAGCCAATCAAAAGGTGATGTGCTTGTGGGTATGAATAACCCATCCCAAGCATTACCAGCATTGGGTTCAGCGGTACTAGCTTCGCTAGTATTATAAATTAAACTGGTACGTGCTTGATGCCCATCAGCACCCCGACCCCACTGGAAAAGATCACCAAATGAAGCACTTTCTGCTGCTTCGTAAGCTGCATCATCTGCATAAGTAGAACGAGCAGCACTCGTAACAGCTGTGGCCCCCAAATTGCGGTCCAACCAACATTTCGTCCCCACAGTGCCTCCATAAGCACGTTCCACTGTACCATAGGTCAAAGTACTGCCATTGTAGGTGAATGTGACAGTAGATGTACCGCAGACAAAATTATTACCACATCCATCATACCACTCAGTACCATTCCACCACTGCAAACACCTGACTGTCTTATTGTATATCATCAATCCTGCAGCTGGGGTAGCTATAGCGTCCCTTTGTGCTGTGGTAAGACGTGGAGGCAAAAACCCCTTATTGGTAGAATATACATCTAAGATCGCTGATGGATCTGGAGTAGTGGTATTGATGCCTGATTGGGCTACAATACCATTCAAGCCAATTACGGCTAAAATTAAAATAATGATTTGTCTCATTTTTTGCATGTTTGTTTACTATCAAGTAATTCTTGGTTTTATTCTTTATTTTATTATTAACATCTATAATTTAGCTTGCATATTATCCCCCACAGTCGTTAAGGAAAATCTTGAACGATCACTTTTAATCCTTCTAACTTTTTCCATCATTCTTCTTCCGAACTCCGTCAAACTTTCCACTTTCCAAACTTTCCACTTTCCAAACTCCCAACCTTTTCACTTTCCAAACTCCCAACCTTTCTACTTTATTCACTTTCAACTTTATAAACTTTCAACTTTATAAACTTTTCCCTTCCGCTTAGACGGGACTTCGCTTCGCTTGTTTCAAACTTTCCATAGTAAAGTGTCACCCTTCGACTTCGCTCAGGGCTGGTCCTTCGCCTACGCTCAGGGCTAGTCCTTAATGCAACGAACAGAGTTCCCGTTTGCTTTACCGATGGAGAACATGTTGGTCGTGCTGCTATTGAAGAAAAGGCTGCGAGCATCCGTACTGATAACCGAACTAACCGAACTACTCCAATAGCCGCCTTCAGTGCCGACAGCGAGGACCAAACCACCGATAGTGAAGCGGACGCCCGCCATGGGTAACTTAAGCGGTGAGGCAAAAGCACCGTCAGCGTTGTTACTAATCCAACTTACTCTTTCCGCATTTAATTCTTCTTGTGTTGGTACACGAAACCCACTAGGGCATGGATTGTTGATCTGGCTACCAATCTGCCATAGGTTGTCATCCTGAGTACTGAGCCAATCAAAAGGTGATGTGCCTGCGGTTATGAATAACCCATCCCAACCATTACCAGCATTGGGTGCAGCTGTACTAGCAAAGCTAGTATTATGAATTAAACTGGTACGTGATTGATGCCCATCAGCACCCCGACCCCACTGGAAAAGATCACCAAATGAAGCACTTTCTGCTGCTTCGTAAGCTGCATCATCTGCGTAAGCAGAACGAGCAGTACTCGTAACAGCTGTGGCCCCCAAATTGCGGTCCAACCAACATTTCGTCCCCACAGTGCCTCCATAAGCACGTTCCACGGTACCATAGGTCACAGAACTGCCATTGTACATAAAAGTCACCGTTTCTGTACCGCAGACAAAATTATTTCCACATCCATCATACCACACAGCACCATTCCACCACTGCAAACAATTGACTGTCGTATTGTATATCATCAATCCCGCAGCAGGAGCAGCGATAGCGTCCCTTTGTGCAGTTGTGAGTCTAGGAGGCAAAAAGCCCTTATTGGTGGAAAATACATCTAGGATGGCTGATTGATCGGGGGTAGTCGTATTGATACCTGATTGGGCTATGAGGTCATTCAAGCCCATTATTAGGAGTAAGAAAATTATGGTTTGTCTCATTTTTTTATGTTTGTTTACTATCAAATAATTCTTGGTTTAATTCTTTATTTTATTATTAATATCTATATTGTATATTATTAACCAAAGTTTTTATGTAAAATCATGAACCATAACTTTTAAACTCAAAACTTTTCCTAACTTTCTTCTTCTAATCTCCGTATTCCTATCTCCTTCACACTATCCAAACTTTCAACTCCCGCTTAGGAGGGACGTCACTTCCATTGTTTTAAACTTTATTAACTTTTGACTTTATAAACTTTCAACTCCTATCAATTCTTAATGCAACGAACTGAGGCCCCTGTTGCTCGAGCTTCGGTAAACATTTTGGCAAAGGTGTTGACATCGAAATGGAAAAGTCTAGCTGACGAACTACTCACCGTACTGCTCCAATAGTTGCCGACTATACCGATATTAATGATCGATCCATCTACGAGGTCGCGGTCGCCCGCCATGGACAACATCAATGGAGAGGCAAAAGCACCATCAGCGTTGTTGGTAGCATCAGGAAACATGTTATCTAAAACACCATCCCAGCTATCCCGCTCGTTAGTCCATTCAATTTCTGTTGGTATCCGATACCCACTCGGGCACGGATTGTTTACTCCATTGACGCCTTGCCATAAATTGTCTTTTTGTGCAGATCTCCAATCACCACTGTCAATTATAAACAGGTAATTTTCCGGTGTATCTGTAGAGCTAAGAGTGATTGTAGTACCCGAAGTAATAACCCCATCACCACTATAACGGTTGACACACTGATGGCCATCTGCACCACGACCCCATTGAAACAATGAACCATATGACTGATCATCCGTAGAACTGGTAGAAGCACGAGTTGCCCCTAGGTTTCTGTCCATCCATGTCCTACCTGTTGTAGGGTTTATTACATCTACAATGGTAGTTGGGTGGGATATATTGCAATTAATCGGAGCAGAATTGACAGTTATCTCTAATTGACACATCTGCCCACCTATATTTAAGGCAAAGCTGGCTGTACCAGTACTTGCAGGGGTACCACTAATGTCAAAATTCAAATCCCCATCTCCAAATGCAAATGATCCAGGAGCCAAAGTAGCCGTCAATCCAGTCACTCCCGTAGATGTAACTATCTGACCGAAATGTAATCCGCCATTGCCACCTGTATAAGGTACTAAGGATGACAGGCCACTCACTACTTCGAAGTTTATTGTGCCAGTTTGGATAGAGGCTTCACAACCTATGCCGCCTATCGAGCCTATAAAATCCTCCTTTATACAGCGAATAGAGCTTCCGTACCCACGATAGTCCTCGTAAATTTCGACGAAGTCACTGCCGAAGTAGAGGGATAAATTATAGTTAGGAATAAAGCTACTTGACTGGTAGGAGCCTTTGGAGCCCACTTCGCTAAGGGAGGCATCTTCGTATTCTCGATAGCCTGCAACTGGAAGCTTCAATGATGAAGCAAAAGCACCAGTAGCGTCGTTGCTGCTCCAACTCATAAATTCAACACTTAACTCTGCTTCAGATGGTACCCGATACCCATTAGGGCATGGATTGTTGATCTGACTACCAATCTGCCATAAATTGTCATTTTGCGGAGAACGCCAGTCGCTATCACTTGTGTTAACGATTATAAAATCGCCATGGCCAGGTGAGTCCATGTCAACAGTAGCGTTAAGTTCCGAAATATTAGATGTTCGACATTGATGCCCATCTGCACCACGGCCCCACTGGTATAAATCCCCATAAGAGGCAGCATCCGTGCTGCTTGTAGCCGCTTGACTTGCACCAAGATTACGATCCATCCATACCCTATTTGTTGTAGGATTGGTAACATCCACTATTGCGGTGGGACCTGATTCACAAAATACTGTTCCTCCGGGATATTGATTAATTAAATTCTCAAATTGAGTTGTGCACCCATCATACCAATACGAACCATTATACCACTGCAAACAATTGACTGTCGTATTGTATATCATCAATCCCGCGGCAGGAATTGCGATAGCATCTCTTTGTTCGGTTGTAAGACGTGGGGGTAAAAAGCCCTTATTGGTAGAATATACATCCAAGATCGCTGATTGATCTGGGGTAGTTGTATTGATACCTGATTGGGCTATGAGGTCATTCAAGCCCATTATTAGGAGTAATAAAATTATGGTTTGTCTCATTTTTTTATGTTTGTTTACTATCAAGTAATTCTTGGTTTTATTCTTTATTTTATTATTAATATCTATATCGTATATTATTAACCAAAGTTGTTATGTAAAATCATGAACCATAACTTTTAAACTCCAAAATTTTCCCAATCTTCTTCCTCTAATCTCCGTATTCCTATCTCCTTCACACTTTCCAAACTTTCAACTCCCGCTTAGGAGGTACCTCACTTCCATTGTTTTAAACTTTATTAACTTTTGACTTTATAAACTTTCAACCCCTATCAATTCTTAATGCAACGAACTGAGAAAGCGCTAGCTCGAAAGTAGGGGTTCACGACAACAGCGCTCCCATTGAACAAGAGGCCGAGGGAACTTTGACCACTCACCGTACTACTCCAATAGAAGCCGATGGTACCGACTTCGGTGAGCAGACCATTGACACTGGCGCGGGCTCCCGCCAAGGGCAATTTAAGCGGTGAGGCAAAAGCACCGGCAGCATTGAAATTGGGGTCCCAACTGGCTAATTCAGCTATTAACTCATCAACCGTGGGTAGCCGAAACCCATTCGGGCATGAATTGTTGATTCCGTTAACGCCTTGCCAAAGATTGTCATTTTGCGGAGAACGCCAGTCACGTGTAAATTCGTCCTCATATATAAAATCACCATGACCTGGACTATCCGTGGCAGACTGAACCTCTGTAGTTCCTGATGTCCTAACTTGATGCCCGTCAGCACCACGACCCCACTGAAATAGATCACCATAAGACGCTGCATTGGTACTGCTAGTAGCTACCTGAGTGGCGCCCAAATTGCGGTCCAACCAACATTTCGTCCCCACAATGCCTCCATAAGCTCGTTCCACTGTACCATAGGTCACCGAACTGCCATTGTACATGAATGTAACCGGAGTTCCACATATGAAATTATTACCACATCCATCATACCAAGTACCATTATACCACTGCAAACAATTTACCGTCGTATTGTATATCATCAATCCTACAGCTGGGGAAGCAATAGCATCCCTTTGGGCTGTTGTAAGTCGGGGTGGCAAAAAACCCTTATTGGTAGAATATACATCCAAGATCGCTGATTGCTCTGGGGTAGTCGTATTAATACCTGATTGGGCTATGAGGTCATTCAAGCCCATTATTAGGAGTAAGAAAATTATGGTTTGTCTCATTTTTTTATGCTTGTTTACTATCAAGTAATTCTTGGTTTAATTCTTTATTTTATTATTAATATCTATATTGTATATTATTAACCAAAGTTTTTATGTAAAATCATGAACCATAACTTTTAATCTCAAAACTTTTCCCAATCTTCTTCCTCTAATCTCCGTTTTCCTATCTCCTTCACACTTTCCAAACTTTCAACTCCCGCTTAGGAGGTACGTCACTTCCATTGTTTTAAACTTTATTAACTTTTGACTTTATAAACTTTCAAACTTTCTACTCCCTATCAATCCTTAATGCAACGAACTGAAAGTCCTTGTACTCGAGCGAAGTCTTGCATGTTGGCACTGCTGCTACTGAAGAAGAGGAAGCGAGAATTTATATTGTTAACTGAACTACTCCAAACGGCACTGTTGGCACCGCCGTTGACGAATACACCAAGTATGCCGTCGCGGGTACCCGGTAAGGGCCACTTAAGCGTTGAGGCAAAAGCTCCAGCAGCGTTGTTACTACCCCAACTTGCTCTTTCCGCATTTAATTCTTCTTCTGTTGGTACCCGATACCCACTCGGGCATGGATTGTTGATCCCGCTCTCACCCTGCCAAAGATTGTCATTTTGTGGAGATCGCCAGTCGCGATCACCTATATTCTCTACGATTATAAAATCGCCATGAGGTGGAGTATCATTATCTACTGTAGCGCCCAAAGCTGTCAATGTAGAAGTCCTCAACTGATGCCCGTCAGCACCTCGGCCCCACTGAAAGAGATCTCCATATGATGCTTCATCTACACTACTTGTTGCTACCTGGGTAGCACCAAGGTTACGGTCTAACCAACATTTTGTCCCTATAGTACCTCCATATGCCCGTGCAACTATACCATAGGTCACAGAACTGCCATTGTACATAAAGGTCACTTGATTTCCACAATTACCACACCCATCGTACCAAATCGTACCATTCCACCACTGCAAACAATTGTCCGTAGTATTGTATATCGTCAATCCTACAGCTGGGGTAGCTATTGCATTCCTTTGTGCTGTTGTGAGACGTGGTGGTAAAAATCCCTTATTGGTAGAAAATACATCTAGGATCGCTGATTGATCAGGGGTATTGGTATTGATGCCTGATTGGGCTATGATACCGTTTAAACCCATTACTACAAAAATTAAAAATATGATCTGTCTCATTCTTTGTATGTTAAGCTATTATTTATATTTATTCTATTATTATCATTTTTCTTTGTGCGCTGAATGCTCCTGATTCAACTTTGTAGATCAAGATACCTGCTGCTCCGTTGAGTTGCTCACGCGTGATCGTCGCTTGATTTTGTCCGGCTTCGCCTTTAGCGTCATACGTCCGTATGATTTTACCGGTTACGTCAAGGACTGTCAATTTCACTGCTCCTGCTTGTGGTAATGTGTAGTTGATCACTGTACTTGCCTTCCATGGGTTTGGTTCGTTTTGGCTCACGTTGAAGACGTACGGCCGAACGTCGCTTCGTACTTCTAATACGATTGCGCTTCGCTCCATGTCTGCACCTACATATGCTTCTGCTCCTGTCATTTCACTTGTGATCTGGAGTACATTTGATAATTGCAGTGCTTTCGTAGCTCTGAATGTCATTCGCATCACTTCACTGCCTTGGGCTACAGTTGTGCCATTTGCAGATGCCCAACTCATCGTAGTTTTGTCTTTGCTTACTTTTCCTACGTGGTCTGCTGTCATTTCTATCGCTCTACCGTCTATGCTTATTAACTCCATTCCTTCGTGACTTAGCGTCAGCTGCATACCGTGTACTTCGTTGAACTGTTCTGCTGCAAACGATATTTCTACCTCTTCACCTGCTTTCATTGCCCTATCTTCTACACTTAGTCTGACACCTGTGCTTCTAGGTTGTGTAGATTTGCTTACTGCATTGGCACTCGCTGTACCGTCTACATCACCAAGTTTTACGCCTATGAAGTTGTTATTAATAGTGGTCTCCGTCAATGCTCCGTGGCTTATCACTTCTCGGAATGGCCATGGACCGTTCTCCATCCTATCACTTGCATCGATAAATCTCCAGCTTGGCATATCTTCGATTTTGTCTGTAATACCCAAGATCATTTTTCTCAATGTCACGATATCGTTCACCCGGACCGCCTCGTCTCCATCTGCATCCGCTGCTATCATCTGATATGGATT
>JALHLK010000077.1 GCA_022844565.1 Saprospiraceae bacterium | reverse complement strand
GTAGAAAAAATTTAAATTTTTAACCCGTCAGATCATCCTCAAAGGTGGTTCACTTTGCTCCGGAATAGGTGGCTCAGTTTGGACCGGAATCGATGGTTCAGTTTGACCGGAATATGCATACATTGGCCTGAGTTGTGACTAAACTAAGATACGCCCTTAAATAAGGAAATAATATGGCTATGCTGTTTTTATAAAAATAATCTGGTATGTCCTCAAAAGAATTCAGATTTTCAAACACAAAAATTCCTTTACATCTGACTTTAACAAATGTTTTTTCTGAGTCATCATTAAATAATGAGACAAGAAATGTAAGCTCATACTTTAATGTATCTGAAAAGTAAACCCCAGACGTGTTAAAATCCAAGGCTAATTCTTTAGATAGATGGTTTTCTAAATCAATACTGACTTTGTCAAATTGATAATTTTCTAACGAAAACGCAGCTGGTTGCATACTTCCAATTTTATTATGTAAAAAAAAAGCCTGAAGAAAACTTCAGGCCAAATTCATTTTTATTTATCTTACATACCTCTATAGGGTCTTCTGATTTTACTTTAAAGTGCTTATTGGTAATTTGAAGGAACTCATCCATGGTCGGTCCAATCTCATCAAAGCATTCAGACTTTGCCCAATTTTCTAAAACCTTTTCTCTCGATGTGGTTTCAAAATACCTTTTTAAATCTTCTATTAGGTTGTTCATGTTTCTTTATCAGATTTGTTGTTATGAATAAATTAACAAATCCCCCGTTAATGACGCAAAGGTACTGTTTTTTTGTATCTAAAAAGATAATTTAACAATAATTTATAAAATATTTTTATAAAAATATATTTTTTATACCAAAAGTCACACTAAAGTCACCAATGGTTCACTTCTACCCTCAACTCATATCAAATAAATCGCAATCCGGACCATCACACAAACATCTTTTGCAACAATCCTTTCTTCCAGACTTCCATTTTATCTACCTGACCTTGTACCATTTGTATCTTTTCATCAATGGCAGAAAGGAAATTGGCGATTTTGGTTTGTTCAGGAAGGGAAGGTTTAAATAAATTCGTACTATACACAATTTCACTGCTAATATTTTGTACAACACCACCAGTTGAAAGGATTTTATATTGCTTTTGTAAATAATCAGAATTCAGCAACTGTAATAAAAAAGTCTTGTTGAAATTTATTTCATATTCTCTTAAAACAAACCATCCGTCATAGATACACCCAGAAATATTTAACTGATATGTCTTTCCAAAACTCATGGAATTAGCAAGTATTAGTTCTCCAATTTCAACTTTTCTTGAATGTAATGCACCTTCTAACGTAATCTTTTCTGAAACTTTTTCTATTAAATTATTATCAACCGATTTCATATCACCAATTTTTATCCAATTGATACCATTCTCTGATTTTGTAATATATTTATTTATTGGTCTTGGGGAGCTACCTCTATAGAGTTTAATAAATTCAGAAAACTTCTTCACTTCCCATTCCGGAAACTCACTCCCATCATCAGCCTTAAATCGCAATTGCTGACTAAAGATCTTTTGTATCACCCCTTTTTTGTATTGCTCCAACAGGGCTTTTTTCTTCTTAAGGGCTTGCAGCTTTTCATCCACAGTAGTCAAGAACGATGCTATTTTTTGTTGTTCGGGGAGAGAAGGGAAATTTATAGATATGTTTGATATTCTCCCAGTGCTTATACTGAGTACTTTTGAGCCTTGAGCCTCCTTTTGTATTTGTAATCTTACATTATTTGATTTAAACAAATAACCACCAAAACCTATGAAAAATAAAGATTTTCTTGGCCTTGCTAAAAGAGTGTGTAAACCAGAAAGTAACTTTTCATTGTTTAGATTCAATATTTCAATACTTTTACCAACATCATTTAAATCTTCAGAAGCATCAGCAAATATTATATCACCTTCCTGACAGTAAAAATCATCTGCTATTCTATTAACATTCATTTCATCATTAATAAATGGTACTACTTCTTTAGTAATATCAAATAATGTTTGAAATTTTGTGTGAATATCACCGTAATGTATATTTTTTACTACTCCCGAATCATAATTTAAATTATCTCTTGAAAATGAATTAGTAACTTTGAATTCAAATACTTCCCCCAACTTCTTTTTTTCCCATTTACCTGAAAATTCAGGAAAACGCAATTGTGGTATATTCATTTGCATTTCCATTATTTTTTCTTTTTGACATCCTTCAATACTTTTTTCTCTTCACTATCCAATTTTCGCTGTAGCTTTTTCACATCTTCAGCTGCAGGCAAGTTTTCAGGTACAATCCCTCGTTTGGTTAGCATTTCCCTTACAGCCTTATTATTGTCAATATGTTCTTTTTCTATTTTTGCTTGTCCTTTCAGGTCCTTGCTTTGCACATTTAACCCAGTCATTTCAGCGGCAAGGTCTTTTGCCTTAATGCTAATGGTGGGTAAAAAATCAGCAACTGGTCTGGTGACAGGTACTCCCATTTTTCTTTTTAACATTTGTGTGTTCAGCCTAAACAATGCCTGGTCACCTTTGCTTCTGATTACTCCAAAGCCTTGACTATCTACACCACGTTCGTACAATATACCTGACAATTGGTTTTCGGTTTGGCTTAATTTCTCTCTGGCTTTGACACGTTCATTTTCGAGCAGTCTTTGTTCCACGAGTTCTGCTCTGCGGGTTTGGACTGCAAAGTAATTTTGTGCAAAGGCTATTTGTTGTTTTCTGCTATCTCCATTCTGAGCAATTAAATAACACGCATATCTCGTAAGAAGTATATCATTTATCTCATCTTGTGCACCTTTACCTTTTGTTATCATCTTCCTGACGTCAGGAAAATGATATTCCACTTTTTCTCCTGCATTTTTACATGCATCTTTGGCTTTTTGAATTACTTTCTCAAAATTTTCCCATTTACTATACCCTAGTAAAAGTTGCAGCTCACGTGCACTCCAGCATTCTATGCCTTCTAATTCTGATGCTGCCGCCTCAAATTGACTAAATAGTTCTTGAATTTCTTCTGTTTTCATGGCATTAATTTTTAAAAAGGTGTCGCTATACCCAATTCTGTACAATATTGTAAAATCGTCTGATCAGTTACTTGCATTTGTTCATCAATCGCCTTGATCTCTTCTGCAATGGCATCTATATCTATCTCGTCTTCTGCTTCAAAGGTATCTACATACCTTGGAATATTGAGATTGTAATCATTGTCAGCTATTTCAGTAAGGGATGCCCTTTTGCTATATTTTTCTATCTCTGTCCTGTTGCGATAGGTATCTATGATTTTATCGATGTGTTCATCCCTTAAAACGTTTTGGGTTTTTACCTTTTCGTAATCATTGCTCGCATCAATAAACAGAATATCATCAGGATTTTCTCTGCACTTCTTAAAAACCAGGATACACGTCGGAATACTCGTACCATAAAATATATTAGCAGGCAGACCGATCACTGCATCAAGGTAGTTTTTACTTTCTATCAGAAACTTACGGATATGTTGCTCCGCACCACCACGGAATAGTGCACCATGTGGCAGTACGATGGCCATGGTACCATTTTCAGCAAGATGATGTATCATGTGCTGTACAAAAGCAAAATCTGCCTTACTGCCCGGTGCTAATCTACCGTACTGACTAAACCGATCATCTGACAAATGTACAGGATTGGCACTCCACTGCGCCGAAAAAGGCGGATTGGACACAATCGCTTCAAAGGTCATACCCATGTGCAGGGGTCGCTCCAGGGTATCTTCCTGTCTGATGTCAAAGCGTCTGTAATGTACCCCGTGCAGTATCATATTCATCCTGCATAGGTTGTAAGTAGTACGGTTCATTTCCTGCCCGTAAAACATAGCCACATCACTCACCACCTTGGCTATGCGCAGCAAAAGCGATCCTGATCCGGATGTAGGGTCATAGGCAGATTTGAGTTTGGTTTTACCTGTTGTGACGATCAATGCCAAGATCTTTGAAACCTGCTGCGGAGTATAAAATTCACCTGCTTTTTTTCCGGCACCGCTGGCAAACTGTGAGATCAGATATTCATACGAATCACCTAATACATCCGATTCCGTATCTTCCAGACCAAAATCTATTTTATCCAGGTGAGACAACACCTTAGCAATGATGGCATTCCGATCATCAGGATTTTTGCCCAATTTGGTACTATTCAGGTCCATATCTTCGAAAAGATTGTCAAAATCATCTTCACTTTCGGTACCCATCGTACTCAACTGAATATTGATTAGTATCTTTTGCAGATCTTCGAGTATGAAGTTGTGCCGACTCTTTTCGGGATCAATCTCCTCAAACTGGTCTGTATCCTCATTATTCCCCATGCCCCGCTTGGCCACTTCACTAAAAAGTTCTTCAGGTTTAAGAAAATAGCCCAGTTTTTCTATGGCTTCCTCCCGGATGGCATCCATATATTCACTATATTCAGCCAGTTTGGGCGTTATCTCTCTGAACTTCAGATGATCCTGTTGGAGTATCTCATTGGCAAAAAGTTCCATCTTTTCACTCAGATACTTATAAAAAATAAACCCAAGGATATAATCCCGAAACTCATCGGCATTCATCTTGCCGCGCAGGGTGTTGGCTATATTCCACAATTGTTGTTCCAGAATTCTTTTATGATCTTCACTCATGGAGGTTGTCTTTTAATTTTAGTTGTTTGATGTACTTGCTGTTTGTTTTTCAACATCCTGATATTGGGGCAAATATAAGGATTTTTGGGGAAAATGGATGCTCTACATATTGATTTTGTAAGGGATTACAGCAATGGAGGAAAAAAGTTGGTGCTAGGTGGAATGTTTAAATAAGTAGGTTACTTGACTTTGAGTCAAGCGCTTGTTATAGGGCGTTTTTCTTCTGTCAGTATATGTCATTGGCGTTTATCAAGTCAATTAGGTAAGGCTCTAAAATACTGTTCAAAAATTTTAATTCATTATCTTCTTTATTCACTGAAAGTCTAAAGGATGAGTCAACCTTTTCTCCGTGAAAAGTTTTATTTCTCACAAAATACATATACTTTCCTGTTAACAATGAGACGACTTCATTGTCATTAATTGTGTTTATTTCTATTGCATGTTTTATATGAGCGTCCACTAAATTAAATAAGCCTTTATTCCTTAAAAAGGTTTCTCGATAACCATATTTTGTTTCTAGCAAGATTTCCATAATTCTTTTGTCAGAGTAACGGATTACGAAATCTTTGAAACTTTCAGTTTTTGCCTCTGTGTCGTAATTGTCTAAAAGCATTCCCCGCCAACGAATTGAGTTACGCAATTTAATTGTGGTTAAATCAGTCACTTTATTTGCTGATAATTTTAAAATATTGGGGTTGTCAATAACAAATTGTCTTAGAAATCTTAAACAGTTGAAGTCTTTGTTGTCGTTAGCAATGTGAGTATAAAGTTTGTTAAATGATTTCCAAAGTTTCTCAAACTTGTCACTTTCATTTAGGGTAGTGTTTGCAATCAATAAGTATGAAACGACTATCAAAGTTGTATGACCTTTTGGTGATTCATTGAATAATTCTTGCAATCGTGCTTGCTCAATTTGATAATTTAGTTTGAAAGAACTATCCAAAACTTGATTGAATTGGTCGTCTTTAAAAAGCTTCTCTTCTAAAATATTTTTAGATCTAGCTCTTGAAATACTTATACTTTTAATTTTGGCAAATTTCCTTGTCGTAGCATAATAAAAAAGAAGAGATTTTAAAACCTGGTTGTATAAACTACTGAAGTGGTTATAGAAAATATTGTCAAGTGGAATAATTGCACTACGTCTAGCTACTAATTCTATTTTGTCATTGTAAATTTTAAAGTCGTCTGAAAAAGTCGCAGAGCCAAAATACGGAACTTGACCAATAAATATTGTTCTTGCCCTTATATCAAGGTCAAAAAGGATTTCAATTTTATAAATGTTATCTCTTGTCATTGTGTCATATTTAAATGTCCTATAACGGTTTGAGGTAAGTATGGGACGTTTCGATAGCCTGTCTTCGATACTCAACGCCTGTTACCTGTCGTTATTTCATTTTGTACTTATAATATTTTGCATTCCTAAATATACTAATTATTTGTGAAAATCTGTGAAGTATGTTTACTACTTTCAGCAATCCTATACAAATTGTCCTATCAAAATCATTCATTAAGTTTAAAAGTACATATTGTGTTTGATCCTTAAACTCTATTGGCTTAACAATTGATTTAATAAGTACAAATCTATAATAATAACTTTTATAATAATTTCCATCTAGGTCAAAGACAATCCCTTCAAATATTTGCTTCCTTCTGTTAACTAGAGTTGGACAATTCAAACCAAGTGTTATGATATCAGATTCACAAGTCTGATTATTGCTAAAAATATTACCAAATTCATCATATACTAATTCATTCAAATATTCTCTTTTTGTTGGGTTTATTTTTATTTCTGTATCCCCTTTCAGGTTATCACAATGATACTTCTTATCCGACTTTCTTTTTGAGTTCCCGTCACAACTTAAAATCAAATTATAATAATTAAATGTTTCTTTAATATAGATTTTCTTTGGCAAAAAATGCTCAATCTTACTTGTGTAATCATTTTCAATCCTTTGATTACAATAAGCACAAATAGCTTTTTGTTCCTTGAATAGATAAGATCTAAGTTTGTTCTTTGAATAATCAAAATCCCCTCTATCCAGAGTTTTCTTGTCAGAAGAATTTAAATGATCCCAGATTGTTGGAGGTGGAATTCTGTTATTGTACCAAAGAATAAATTCCTTTGGAGGAGTTGATTTTAGTATCTGTTTCATTTCTGAAGAAGAATCATTTTGTTTCTAAACTGTCCTATTATAGGGTCATCATTGCTTGTATAGCTTAAAATTTCATTAAAAAGTTGTTTTGCTTCGGAGGTTACTTTTTGCTCTAAGGATAATATTCTTTGCAGCCGAGTAATCTTTTCTTTAAGATCCATTGGTCTACTTGGAACATCCATTATTTCTTCTAAGATGGCGTTTATATCTCTTCCTTTGGGATCAATTGATGTTGTAAAGTAAGAATTATTGTCAATTGTATAAATAGCTTTTTCATCTAATGTGCTCAGAACTAGTGGAGAATGAGTAGTAACTACAAATTGGATATTCGGAAATACTTTAGAAATTGATGACAATATATTTCTTTGCCATGCAGGATGAAGATGTAATTCTATTTCATCTACTAATACAATTCCAAAGCCTTCCAAGCTATTAGACTTGTAATTATTGGATATACTGAGTCTTCTGGCAATATCACTTACCAAAAAGATTAAGGATTTTTCGCCAGAAGACAAGTTTCTAAGATTAACCCATAGGTCTTCTTTCTTAATTTGGATTCTAAAATTATCGTATTTGTAACCTGATTTGACTCTAGCTTCAGCCAACCTGACTTCAGTAAATTTCTCTTTAAGAAATATGGATAAGAATTTCATTAATGCTGAGTTTACATATAGAAGAGTTGAATCTTCACTGCCTCCTATTGCCTCTTCATGTACAACCGAATACCATGATTCGAAGCCGGTGAAACTTGAGAATTCTTCTCTAAATGCTCTATGAATACCATAAAGTCTGGTATCATATGTTCCTTTAAAGCTACTATGGTCAGAATCGATTTTTGACCTATGAGACCGATAATATGCAAAAACAGGAAGTCCTAAATCTTTATTTTTTGAAACAATTTTTTTGAGATTGTCTATATAATCCATAGGAGTATATGAATAGTTTGGCTTAGAAGAAGTTATATTTAAAAAAGTGGATATATTAATTTCTTGATTTAGTGCAAAGAAAGTTAGTTCACATGAAGCAGATTCTGCGTTTACATTAATGTCGTCAAACTTAATTTGAGTATCAATTGTAATTTCATCCTCATTCAGCGCAAACATTTTTGCAGTATAAAAAGAAAGATTATATGATATTGAATCTAAAATACTTGATTTGCCAATTCCGTTAACTCCTAGAATTATAATCAAATTTGATTCTTCAAAATCTATAGAGATAGATTTAAACCCTCTATAGTCAATGAGCTTAAGATTTTTAATATATGATTTACTGTTCAATTTATTTTCATTTTAATGACATGTAACTTTGTTCTTTCTCCCCACAACCCCCTGCCACCGTTCCTGTTTTTCCAAACTTTGGCAGACCTGTTTGTTTTTCGAAAACTATCCGGTGGACCAACAAAAGGCAGATGTCATCCTTTCCAAAAAGAATTTATTTTGTTCAAAAAAAATGTTTCTATCCATATTGCTACCTTATGATGTTACAAAACTAAAAAAGATTTTTGAATGGTGGAGGGATTTTGAAATAATTTTTAGAAAAAAGATATGGCAAGATTTTAAATCCGGATTCAAAACTCATTTATGAACCTTTACTAATATTCCGGGAGACTTTTCTACACCAGATTAATTTTGAATGATTGATGGTCTTGGGATGGTTAGAAGGGAGGTGAGTTAACGTTTTGCAGCTACTCGAAGGGAGGGACTTGTAACACAAAACTTGATTTGAAAAACTAATGTATGATTAACCACAAAACTGTCTTTGGAACACGAAGCCCAGCCTTTTGGGTAGGTGCTATTATATGAAATAGTTTCCCTCATAATACTTCAATTTCGGATTCATGAAACCAACCATATTTTTCAATATTTTCTTTTACTACTGCTGTATTGTCAGTGTAAGCGACAATTGCTAGACTTTCTTTCGCTCTACTACACGCAACATAAAAAAGTCGTTTCGTTCTATCTATACCAGTCTCTTTTCCTTCATCAATATTTTTTTTATCCCCAGCAGTCAATTCTTTTGAGCCGAACAATTTATCATAACTAAACATAAAGCCTCTTGCCTCTAAGTCATCTATTATTACCATTACTCTGGCATATTCTAACCCTTTTACACCCTGATGTGTAGTAAAAGCTGATTTATCAGAGAGATAAATGCTATAGTTTTCAATTTGAGAAAATGTCGTTTGAAGAACAGTATCTAATGCTTCAATTGTATCATCAAATTTCTCTTCTTCCTCATCTGTATTGACTTGTAGTTTGAATTTCTCCTTTTCCTCTTTCGTTCTTGAAGTTATTATGTTCAATATATTATGCAGTGGAAAAAGAGAGCTGTCCTTTATTACCTCCAATATCTCAATCAATTTTGGGTCTTTATCATCGTTCCAAAGGGATAAAAGTTTATTTACACTTTCGTTTACTAGTTTTATGTTTTCGAATTGGTCTTTTTCTTTTTCTAGACTTTTCTTATCTAAGAACATTGAATGCTGCTTCACAATACGTGCAATAGAAAATTTATCATTTTCCCTATGAGCTTCAACTAATGGAAGAACTATTTTTGTAAATACGTTTAAATGCGAAAGAGTACCATCGAGAAGACTTGTTTTAAATTTATCAACCTTGTATAATGGCTCGAAGAGTTCAAAGAAATTCATTCTACTGGCTGCCATATGATGTTCTAAAATTAGAGTCATAACCTCCTCGTTTTTTGAACCCCATTTAGAATCCTTTGTTATTGCTGCCATTTTCTCTGCAATAGCTTCTTCAACTTTTAGTTTAGCTGAAGTTCTATCGACTATGAAAAGCCTCACAAATCCATCAGTTTTTTCAGTTCGAGGAATCTGTTCTTGACCGTCTACGTCTTTTCTTATTTCATTTATTAGTTTGATGATTCGTTTGTTGGAACGATGATTCATTTTTTTTGCGGGTTTTACCCATTCGGAGGGTAAATTATTTCCTAAATCTTCCTTGCCATCAGAATAAATCCTTTGCATTGTGTCTCCAAATAATCCCAAAGAGAAACATTTTTTCTTGTTTTGTTGCAAGGCAAAAAGTGCATCAACTAACTCCTTTTTGGTGTCTTGACTTTCATCTATCAGTATTATCGGAAATTTTGAAACAATGATATTTTGCATCAAATTTTTGGACTGGATGAAGTATGCAGTTATATTAATTACTTCTGTATGATTTAAAGAGTCCTTTGAAATATTATCTCCATTGGGATTATATACAAATTTTGAAATTTGTTCAAGATTAATTAACCGTTTTTGTTTTGATTCGATTTTTCTCGCTCTATCAACAGAAGTTTTATTATTAAGGTCTCTGCTTTTTGATTGTGCTTCTTGTAATTCCGAAATTGATGTATTTAAATCTGATACAAGCCATTTCTTTATATCTGTGGTTAATGTTTTAATTAATTCCCAAGCAAAGCTATGTATAGTACTAACATAGAATATTGAGTCAAACTCTAACCGATGCTTAATTTCATCTGCTGCGGCATTTGTGTATGTAATTATTGCAATTTTCTGATTGTGTAATTTATATGAACTTCCAAATTCATTCTTAAACTTTGATAACACATTTACGAGAGTTCGAGTTTTACCAGAACCAGCTCCTGCAAAAAGGTAAAAACTTTTTGGATCAGTTGGTTTAAAACATTGATAAATCTGGTCATCAACAATATCGTCAAGTGTATTATCTAAAATTGATTTACTCATGATTTTTCAATTACGTGTTTTGTAGGCCTGTTTTTTGTGAAATCAATTTTGATTCAAGCCAGTCTAATCCCTCTTTTATATAGTCAGGTGTTTTTAATTTGTTTGGTTCTTCAATATAAAAAAGCTCTAATGCAAACTCCGCTTTCTTCGCTCCAGTTTCTGTAATACAATCGTACATTAATTGTCCAGACTTTTCTATATCAGTTTCATTTGCCGCTGAAATCATTTTTTTAAGAAGTCCTTTGCCTTGAGTTAAAGCTTGGAAGATAAGTCTGTTTTCCATAACTAATGAATCTTCAAACGTATATGGGTTTACGGTTATGTCAGCCTTTCCGCTATTAACTATTATCGGTGTTTGAAATGCTATTTTAATTGGCAAAACAGAGTCTTCTTTATCTGAACTTTTCAAAACTAAAAGTTTGTCTAAATCAGCCATTTTTGGAATCCACGTTTTTAATGTGTCATTTCCTGAACTATATCCCATATTTTTTTCTGGCCTAACTTTTTTGCCTTTGTCCTTTGGGTTTATAGAATCGATATCTGTAATGACTAAACTTATAATACCTAAGTTTTCAATTAATGGTTTAAGTCTATGAGCATGACTTCCTCCAATCTCTAATATAGATAAATAGCAATTGTTAAGTTTTGTATGATGCTTGATAAAATATGGCATCAACATTCTTTCTGCTGGGCCTTCAACCATTATTACAGCATCGGCAAAAAATAGATCACTATGTGTAGTTTTTAAGTAACGAATTGCAAACTTTGTAGTATCATCATCTTTTCCAAATGTTTTCGAAAGGTTAACAACTGTTGACGTACTAATATTGCCTCCAGTGCCAATTTCTCTTTTAAAGTAACGCAAGCTGGTAAAAGCTATTTCATGCGCAACATGATTTGAATGAGTACTAATTATAAGCTGAGAACAAAATACTTTATTTTCCCCTAATTCTCTGTGATTTCTTAACACTTTGTAGGCTTCCTTGATAAAAACTTGTTGAACTTGCGCATGTAGATGTGCTTCTGGTTCTTCCACTAAAATAAGATGGAGTGGTTCAAAAATCGTTTCTGTATCGGTAGGATTTAAACTTTTCCCAATTTTCATCCACTCGTCTCTAAATCTAATCAGTTTAAATATCATTGAAATTAAATTCTGGTATCCTAAACCGTTGTATTTTTCAGGAAGTGAAAGGCCAGAGTTGCCATCGTCAAGTATATATTGAACTGATGAATCATGTTGAAGACTATCAACAGTGTTTATCTGACTTGATAAATTGATTTTCGGATTTCCAAACCCTGGATAGTTTAACAACTCTAATTCACCCAGAGCCGTTTTAAAACTCTCTTTTAGATTTTTATCAAATGTTTCTTTAGCATCATGGATTAATTGCAATGCAGCAACATCTTCTGCGGTTGGGTATATTGTTGGATTTAAATGCTTATCGTAGTAACTTCTTAATTGCGATGAAAGACTCTTTGAGTTATGTCCATCAGAGATATCAGTATTAGCATCAGAAAATCCACGTTGGGCATTTATGATATCAACACGTATAATTCTATTTAATGTATCTCCTTCAATAGGTATGTCAAATTCTGTAAGCTGTTGTGGAGAATCTTTGAGTAACGGATTTAATAAATAAGTCTTAACTGAAAAATGAGTGTTCATTCTATTTTCCAAAAAATCCCACATGTTTTTTGGCCACAGATTGAAATTAGATTTCGTTTTACCCTTTAAAGAATCTCCAATTATTTCACTTGAGTTTTTACAAGCTGATGTAAATTCCTTATAAAGGTCTTCGATTTTTGAAGGTTCATATCTAAGTCTCACTCCTAATAGTCCGCCAGTCCAATCGAGTGTTGGAATAAGATTACTTACATGATGTAATTCATGATTTTCAACTTTAAGCCAAATGTCTAAAACAGGAAGTTGTTCTTCCCAATCTTTTATAGTTAAATCAATATTTAATGGGTCTTTTTCTGCAATCCATTTTTCTCCAATTGCATTTATACTATTCCAGTTAGACAAAGTGAAGTCTTTAGTATTGAATTTATTTCTTGATTTGAAAAATAGAATCAAAGCATCCATTGCAGATGTCTTTCCACTATTATTTGCTCCAACAAATAATGTTTCTTTTTCGGAAAAGTCAATTCTACAGTTTTTAAGTTTTCTGAAATTTTGGATATGAATAAAATCGATTAACATCTAGCTTCAATATTGTTGTTAGTTGAAATTAACGGGTTGATGTTTTCTAGTATTGCACATAACTTGTTTATATACTCATAAAAAATTTATCAACTTTCGCTTTTTATTATTTTTTACTTAATTTGAATTGCTTTTTTGGTACATTCACACACCATTCCCTATAAAAAAGAGATATTTACGCTCCTTTTCCTACAAAATATATCCTTTTATATCCTATTCATTATTAAATAGAAACAATCATCTTGCCACCACCGCTGATGTATGATAAACCTACTCAGGGATGACAGCATAAGTCCGAAAGATGATGATATTTGTTTCCACACCCTACTTTTAAGGTAGTTTTGATTTTGTTATGAATTATTTGGCAAATATATTTATTGGTTAGCAATTTTTCAAATTTTTTTACTATATTTTTTGATTTGAGGGTATTGTTGTTTTTTGATGTGGGTGGTGAGGGTTTGGCGCTTGGCAGTTTTTGGCGATATCCAAAATTAACGTCAAAGCCCTTGTTCGCTCCCGTGTTCTTTATTTCATTTTCAGTTCAACATGGTTATGCTCTTTGATTATCTCGACAATAATTTCAAAAAGTGTTTTTCCTGTTCCACTTATTGCTAATTCCAATTCTTCCTTAACTTCTATTTTTGCTGTCGGATGGCATTTGCCTAATTTCTCTTGAAGATATTTGACCGTTTCACTATATCCCAATTTCGTTTTACTTCTATCTGAGTTTATCCATATAAGTTCAATTTTTTACCATAGTTATGCATTCCAATTCCTCCTTTCAAGATATCATCAAAAGCATCAAGATTTCTTCCAATTTTCCAATCTAATCCGCTTGTCAAACATCTTTCTACTTCATCATAAAATTCTTTTAAATTGGAAAATCTACCACCGTCAATTTGAACAGTTATCATAATTTTATAACTTTTATTTGCCGAAAAAGTAATTCCAAATTACCCAATAAAACAAGGTGATTCCACAAGTCAATGCGATGTATTCAACGATTTTCAAGAATCTACTTTTATCATCTGTATTTCCATTCAAGCGAAATATTAATGACGAAATTCCTCCAATTCCCATATATGCCCAAAACAAAACTTGATTTTTACATTCAATAATCTTTATTAGACCAAATGCTATCGGTATTGAAATCAAAAAACACATTATCAATTTTTGAGCTGCGCTATTTTTATTTTTCGATTTTCCCGGCATTATATTTCAAATTGGTTATTGTTTGTATTTTTTCATCTTGACTAATTCAATTATCTCCACAAAAAATCTCTCAAACTTTCTGTTTCTACACACTTTGGCAGTACCTTCTTACCTTCCTTTCCAAAAAGAAACCATTTTGTTCAAAAAGAGTGTTTCTATCCATATCGCTACCTTATGATGTTACAAAACTAAAAAAGATTTTTGAATGGTGGAGGGATTTTGGAATAATTTTTAGAAAAAGGATTGTTTTTTTTGCCTCGAGCCGGCGGGCTTTTACTTTTGGCATTAGGGAAAAGTAATGGAGAAGGTCGGCCATGCTACCTTTAAAAGTCAGGCATTTCCCAAATGGTTATTCTTCGCCTCGAGCCGGCGGGGATTTTACTTTTGTCTCGTCCCATAAGACGAGACCACAAAAGTAAGCAAAAAGTCTAGGCTCAAAAAAGGTGATTGCGCACTTAAGCATATTTTATAGTTCTGAACATTCTGCATGTGCGCACCGTGTATGCCAAATCTATCACACGGATCGGTCTGGCATTTGTGTTTCGTTTACACAGGCAAGCACTCTGGTTTTACATTTTGTCTCGTGCTTGGGATCCGATTTGTCAACACTATCACTGGTTTTGAGCCGGGATTGTCGTACGGAGGAGAGTGGTCAAAAACCGAAATGTTTTTTTGCATTCCCACGCTTCGAGCCGGCGGGGCTATTCAACAAAGATAACTGGACTACGCCCCTTGTTAAGATAACCAGAAAATCAAAAGCATTAAAGCACAAATGATAGACCCTGTGCGTAATCTACAGTAACTTTTATATTTCTTCACCTGCGAGCCGTAGTTCGCAGTTCCTTCCCTATTTTGAGCCCTTTCCGTTGAGCTCAAAATTGCTGCGCAACGGTCAGTCACCCTTCCATCCTGAGGGAAGGGCGGGGATGGGTACGAACGGACAATGCGAAGCATTGTAAAAAACCGATTTGTCAACATTATCACTTGTTTTTGAGCCGAAGCGAGCCGGAACTGAGTCTTCCGGAGGAACGTGAGCTAAATAATGAAAGAATATACAAAATTCTGCACAAGCCCGGCATGTCAGGAAACACTTTCTCAAAATTTGGAAATCCTTGACTTAAAAATTTTTTCAGACAGTTTGAAGTGTTTTGTTGTCTTTGGAGATGAATGGTGAGGGTTGGGTTATGTAACGTGCAGTCCCAATAGGGCGGCATGATCATAAAGGCCCGTGTTGTCATCTGGTTTTTTTTATTTACCTTGTTTTACAAATCTATACCCAATACTCAATGCTGTATATATTCCCGTACCATTTGCTTCAAATACTGCTGTTTCTTGTGGCACACCTTTATAAGAATACTTAAAATACATATTTTGATACGATTTAAAACCCAAAACTCCCTGAACTGTCAATCCAAGTTCAATTCGCTTCCATAAGACTATCCCTGTCTTGAACCCTATGGAAGGTACTATTTGAGTATTGTTGAACTGTTCAGCACTGATTGGTTCGAGTTCAAAATATTCTGGCCCATCAACTTTAAATAGTTCACTATAAATTTCAACATCTTTTGGTATTGACCTTTGAATACCAATTAATAATAATGGTTTTAAATAAAATCTGTATTTTTCAGAGATTAAATTATACGAAACGCCAAAGTCTAATCTATGTAAAGTTGTACCTGAAAATCCATCTCCAATAACTGGATAACCATCTGGTGCAATTACACTTCCTTCTCTAAATTTTATCCATGTATGACCATCAAATGAAGAATAGGAGCCTAAAATAGAGAATTTAGAATTTTTAATAAAATGCTCGTAATTAATTAAAAA
>JALHLK010000076.1 GCA_022844565.1 Saprospiraceae bacterium | reverse complement strand
AAATGGAGGACAATGCGCAGTTAGTACAATAATGACAGTCACTAGAAATGCAGCAGCGACACCAACATTTACCCAAGTAGCTGCGGCCTGTGTTGGAACAACATTCACATTACCGACAACATCAACAAATGGAATAACAGGAACATGGTCACCAGCGATTAACATAAATGCAACGACGGAGTATACATTTACACCAAATGGAGGACAGTGCGCAGTTAGTACAACGATGACGGTTGGCGTTTATCAAAAATCAATTCTTACATTAACTTCAGAAAATGAAAATGGAAGTGTAAGGTTAAATAATGTTACTATTTTCTCTGGTCCTGTAAATAGAGTTAAAGTTCTTTACATTTGTATTGACCCAAATAGCTGTAACAGATTAGTAGTTACTAATTTAGCTGGTGTAAACTATGAATTGGAGTTTGGCGATGGTGGAGGAACTATTTTAATAAATGAATTAACAACAAATATAAACTGCACAGGCGGCCTCACCCCCCAATCCCCACCCCTCACCCCCCGCACCTCCACAACCCCCAATCCTCCAAAACCCTCCCTCTCTCCCAACCCCACAACCGGCGTCTTCGAATTTTTCACCAATCGGGACCCCAACACTCCCGTAAATGAAAAAATCGAAATACTTGACATCAATGGTAGGAAGATCAGTGACGAAGTCATCATTTACAAAGAGGAGAAGATAGGGCATTACAAGATAGATTTGACTGCGTACCCTGGAGGAATATATTTAGTCAAACACATTAGTGATGGGGCAATAACCTTGCACAGAGTAGTAAAAAGCAATTAATTGAACAATCTAATGAAAAATAAAGTCATGAGAGCTATAATATTAAATATCATATTTATTTTTAATGTATTTGGAATTGTGTTTGCAAGTACTACCTCGGCTAAACATATAGACCCAACTAAAGAGGTGTGGCCGGAGTGTCCAATTAGTAATAAAGTTATTTTTACTACCATTAGGCCAGATAGTTCTTTGTTATATTGGGAATCTGATCCATTAGTAACCAATTATGACTTGATTTTTGGCACAGATGTTAATTCCAAATTATCCTATGTGGCATCAAGTAAAGTAATAAGATTTAAGCCATCATTTTTACAACTTAATGCGGACAGCATCTACATGACCAGAATTTGTAGTACACTTCCAAGGGTCCAATCTTCCAAAAAGGCATACTTGAATCCACTGAAAAGTTTTGCCTATTTGCCTAAATATAAATTGGATGGTACATGTGTTACTGTGGATTTTGGATTGAATAATTTTGGTACAAATGTCAATTTAGTTTATTTTACAAATTTGAGTGATGTCCCTGGTTTAAATGGTAATGGTACCCAGATAAATCAAGTTACTAAAACGAAATATAGTTTTACCATAGAGGATGGTGTGAATGTACAGGCAATGTATATTACGTATCAAATTGGAAGCCATCGTATTTACCATAAGGTCACACTAGATGATAATCTGATTAGCTTACCCTGTACAGATGAAAAATTACCTTTGTTATCATGTGGTGATAATATATCCATTCCACCTTTGACAGGTACACCGCTTAATTCATTTCCTGAAGGAAGTGTATTCAGAATGAGCGGTTTTCCTGTGAAAGTGACATCGATTGCAGGAAATGGTTCTTTTTCTGGCACAGGGCAAATATCACTGCCTTTTGCTGGAGGTAAACCTGTAATGGTAACATTTTCGGGGGTGACCATCAATACTGACAAGGTTGCCATCTCTGGGTCTATTAATGTTGACTCAAGAACATTACCTGATGATGAGGATTTTACCTGGGACAGCTCCACGGATTTTGTAGATTTTTGCCCAAAAGAAGAGACACCACCCTCTGATGTTGATGAAGAAGGTTTTGGTCCAGATGGCTTTAACAAATATGGATTTGATAAAGATGGTAATCATAAATCCGGTAGTAAATACGACGACAATGGTTTTGATAAAGATGGTAAAACGAAGGATGGTAGTTACTTTGATGATTTTGGTTGTGACAGAGATGGTAAAAATATATCAGGAGAACCCTGCAAGAGAGACGTAGATAAAATTAAAATTATTCAATTTGCAGATAGTATCATTACCAGCTCAAAATTTATAACAGCTACGAATCAACTCATTGATAATACAAAAGCAGAGATAGCTGCCAGAAAAAGCACCTTAAACTGTCAGGCATTAAGAGATCAGGTTATCAATTTGACTTCCACATTAGGTTACCCACAATTGTATGTCGCGGGAGATACTATGAAGTATGTAAAATTGGGGATGAGCAGACGGTTTGCCAGTGAACCGCAAAAACTCATGGTGAATACCAATATCAGAAATGCCAATACCATATTATTAGAAGACAGGCATGTTGACTTATTTCATTGTGACAGAAAAGAACTGGAACTGAAAGAGCGGGAGGACTATTTAAATCAATCCGGAGTTGCTCAGGATTTCATTGAGTATGTTGAGTCAGCTCTAAAAAATTTGACACCTTTCAAATTTAACGAAATAAAGTCTGACACAGTTGCATTCAATAAATGGAGAGAAGGGCTACTAAATATATATTTGACCGAAAAAGGTTTCCCAAAGAAATATACTGACGGTACTTCGAAAAAAACCATGAATGAAATGGACATAAATCCATGGCAAAGTGGTACTATGCTGGCATCTGAAGGCCAGAATATTTCTTTAACCGAAGAATCTTACCGCAAAGAAATAGCCTGGTTGTACAATCAGGGTTTTGCAGAGATCAATGGAGAAAGCAGAGGGCTCTACATACACGAAATGTATGAAAATCTTCAGGCAAAAGGTTTGTACATGATGGAGGAAGATGTTTTAATGCAGCCTATTAAAGTGCTGAGAGATACTCAAGGTACAATGTATTATACCTATTTTGACAACATTGTCATAACACCAACGGGAGCAAGCGCAAGCATTTACTTAGTCTTTAAACACAACAGAGATGGAGAAAACTCAAAACCTCTCGTATTTGGTGCTGAAAATATTGGCTTCGGCCCAGGAGGTATAATTGCAAGTGGTACCAAATTGGCTTTAAAATCTGATATTCAAAGAAAAATTGGTAAATATGTAAGACTGACCATAAAGGCAAATTCCGGTGTTACGATCTCTTGTCGTGGATTTGAGAAGTTAGATTTTTTTGGAAAAGTAGAAATTTGTCCAAGTGCTATTTATCCAATAGATTCTGTCACATTGGAGCCGTATGAAAATAGTACTGAAGTTTTTGCATTTGATTTTAATACAGAGATTGCTTCCTTGAATGATATTTATTTGGAGTTTGCTAATGTAAAACCTTTTGCGTTTGCAAAAGCGCCCAATATTGCTTGGACTTTGGGTAAAATGATTTTTGACTTTTCTCAAAGAAAGTCACCTCCGGTTTCAGGTACAAGTACACTACCAAAAATTTATACTAATAATTTTAATCAGAATACTTTTACCAATGAATGGGAAGGAGTATACGTGGATCAACTTACCGCCTATCTGCCTACGCAATTCAAAACTGCTGCAAGTGGGAGAAAATCAATATCTCTGAATCAGGCATTAATCGACAAAGATGGATTCACAGGAGAAATTTTTGCAAATAATGTCTTACCAAATGGCAATGCAAGTGGCTGGTTATTTGGCATTAACGATTTTAAGCTTACATTATACCAAAATCAAATTGTAGAGGGTGGTTTTGGTGGTGAAATAGGTTTACCGGTCATTAACAAAAATTTGGGATATTTAGCCACCATAAGAAGAGATAACAGTTATAAAATAGAAATCAAAACAGCAGGTGACTCTACAATGATCTTTACACCATTTAAGGGTACTAAATTGTCACTTCACCCAAGTTCAAGAGTAGCTGCAGAATTTACTAAAAATGATCTTTATCTATATGCTACCTTATCAGGAGACCTTTCTATGCAGACTGATTCTGTGGTGAAAATTCCAAAAGTATTATTTTCAAACTTAAAAGTTGACAATAAAAAGAATTTCTCACCAGGCAACTGGGGTATACAAGGCAACGCACAAGTGAAAATCCTAGATGGCTTTGAAATAAGCCTTTCCAAATTTAATGCGCGGAAACTAAGTGAAGACACCGTATCACTTGATTTAGGCATGGGTATATCGCTGGTAGATAACAGAGTAACTGCAATGGGTGACCTGAATGTTCTTGGTAAATTTAAAGTTGAAGAAGGATACCATAGGTGGGAATATGCTGGAACAAAGCTAAATGGCGTAGAAGTAGATGCTAAAATTGGCACCACACATTTACTGGCGGGTTTACAAATTTTTAGGAACGACCCTGATTTTGGGAATGGCTTTGTAGGCAAAGGTACTTTGGATATTGAAAACTTTGGCAATTTTGGAGCCTTTGCTGCTTTTGGAAGAACATCCTTTAAGTATTTTGCAGTTGAAGCTTTTGCTGACTTAAACAAAGGAATAGCGGCAGGTCCTATTACTTTCAATGGTTTTGGTGGTGGATTGTCTTATAGGATGGATCAAATCATCACTAACATGAGAGAGCCTCAATCTACATCATTTGGAGTAACAAATAGCTCACCTTCTGCTTCAATTGCTGGTTTGAGTGGTATAAGGTATACTCCTAACATCAATAAAGGTTTGGGTCTTTTTGCCAGAACCAGGATAGAACTTACAGGATCAAAGAACGCTTTTAATGGTGCCGTATTATTTGGAATGGAATTTACGGATTCATGGGCTCTTAGTAAGATGTATCTGAAAGGTGCAGGCTTATTGATGTCTAAAGAAACAGCTGGTTTTAATTATAATCCCGAATCCACCACAGCTCCATACAATGCACCTGTTTCTGCTTTTATTGATTTGAATTATAACCACACTGCAAGAGAATTAAACGGTAATCTTGGAGCTTACCTCAATGCTTTAGCTTTAAAAGGAATTGGTCCTGGTAACAAGATGGTAGATGGTAAGATTTTCATTGGTAAAAACAACTGGTATTTTCATTTAGGTACTCCTTCCACTCCTGCAGGGGTAAATTTCTCCATAGCTGGTAAATCATTGGCTCAAGCCACTGCATATTTTTGTTTAGGTACGGATATACCGGATATTGCTCCACTACCCGCTAATTTATATCAAATTCTTCCTAAATATCAAAACTCATTAGTTTCTAGAAAATCATCGAGAGGAATAGCCTTTGGCTCTAGATTTCAGGCTGGATTTGAACTTGATGCCATCATCGCTAGAGCGTCGTTAATTGCTGAGGCTGGATTTGATGTTTCTCTGACAGAATATAAAGACTTTACTTGCCAAGGCACAAATATCCCGATAGAAGGTATTAATGGCTGGTATGCTAAAGCTCAAATGTATGCCTATCTTAATGGTAAATTGAGCGTGTTAGGAAAAGATATCTTAAACCTGGGAGTAGGTATGGTATTACAAGGCCAACTACCAAACCCTACATTTGCTCAAGGCTCCGCTGGTTACTCTGCCAAAACATGGTTTGGTACGAAGCAAGGGTCGTTTACGGTTAAATTAGGCAATCCATGTATCCCTATAAATCCATCTATAAATGATGAAAACGTAGATTTGATTGACTTTTTAGCTCCGGGTGATTCAGCCCGAAACGTAGATGTTACCATCAATCCTCAGGCTTCTCTTTACTTTACTCCTGATGAAGATATTGAAATTCCTGGCCTCACCAATAAATACAGAGTAGTGGTCGTAAAAGATGAACTAAAATCTTTAACAACAGGAAATCAGATCAGTACGACCCGTAAAACAGATGGCAGTTCTATATCGACAGAGCCTTTATTTATTCCTTCTTCTGGTGATTCAGTGATGTATACTGTTTCAGTAGATTTATATAAGAATGGAACAAAGCTCAAAACAGAAACCAAATCAATAGTGTACAAATATGCGGATGGTGCGCTTAAAAACATACCCATAGCCTGGATAAACGCTTCTTATCCTATTGTAAATATGGACAACTTCTATGCCGATGAATTCCGTGGCAATGGTGGTTTCATTTCTTTAGACAGATCTGTGCAGACTTTGCTGAGTGATAAACTGGTGATGGCGGAATTTAGTACTTCAGGTGCTTCATTTGAATCTGCAGTTGATATTAATGGTGGTTTGATGAAGTTTGGTTATTCATCTGGTAGCTTTAAGTCAGGCCTGTGGAATCTTAAATTATACTATAAAGATGAAACTGGTAATAAACAATACATTTTGTCTTATGGTTTTACCGTTTCAAAATACAAGACACTTACCCAAAAATTGGCTTCAAGCGATGCTAAATTAGATCCCTTAGAAAAAAATTCTCTTGTGAAAGTTGACTTTAAATACCAGGATATCGACAGATGTTTGTTTAATCTTAGCACACAACTTTCAAATCTGACTTCTGCTAATGGTTGTACTGGTAATAATTTTTATTTAGACAAAGAGCGGGTTCAACAAATCACAATATCCTCTACAGGCGTGATTGAAGAAAAATTGATCAGTGGTCAGAATTCTATTGGTCAATTAAAAGGTGAAGTAGGAAAAACTTTGGATGAATTGGCAAGGTTAGCTTCGCCGGGAGCGTGCACAGGTACATATAATTTGGTACCTTTTCAAACAGGATGTTTCATTAAAGAATATTCAGCCGGAACCTCTTTCCAATATTGGTATTATAACGTCGATGCAAATGAGACAATTCGCCAAAAACTTAACGATGATGCTCGAAAAGTACCCTATACGCTGCAATATTCGATACCAGGTATAAGCTCAGCATATAATGTGCCTAATGATATAATTTATGAAAATTTAAAACAGAATTAAGAATGAAGAAGGTAATATTATTTTATTTCATCTTATTAATATGCACAAAATCCAATTTTGCACAATGTCCTTATAATCTGCAAAAGAGTTTAGAGTATACACCTTTTGGTAATGGTTGGTATGCATTAAGTGGTTTGTCTGATTCATATGATGAAGGTGATATCAATTATTTTGGAGAACCTACGGGCTTTAGTCAATCTATTAATTATGCAAGCATTAATACTTCTTTATTTTTAGATTTTAATGACTTCCGTAATATTAGCTCTATTTCATTGGGAAAAATTCAGATTCAAGATGATAGAAGAGTGAATGGATCTAACAATGATTCCACTACAACTACTTCTATAACTTGCTCTGCTCAAGCAGCTTGTAATGATAGTGTAAGAAATGGAACAGAAGTGAAAAAGCTAAACACAAGTACACCATGGACATTACTTACCACACCTACAACATCAATATGTGCTAATATTGTAGGTCTTGCATCATCCACACTATTTGATTGGAGCGTAAGAGCCAACCGTAGTGGTACCAACGGTAAGTATAGCCAAGCACAATTTACCACAGCTATAAACTGTACAGCACCAACTGGATTAACCTCAAGTAACATTTCAAGTTCATCAGCCACAGTATCTTGGTTAGCCGTAATTGGAGCTACCAATTACAGCGTGGAATATAAGCTTAACACTGCAACTACCTGGACCGTACTAACCACATCTACCACCTCCACAAGTGCTAATATTACCGGACTAACTGGGTTGAGGGTTTATAACTGGAGAGTAAGGGCTACCTGTAGTGGTTCCAATGGTGATTATACTCAGGCATCGTTTACCACTGCTTTTTGTACTCCTACAAATTTGATTTCGAATAATATTACCAGTTCATCAGCCACTGTTTCTTGGGCAGCCGTAGGTGGAGCCACCAATTACCGCATAGAATATAAACTAAACACAGCTACTACTTGGACGGTACTTACCACATCTACCACATCAACAAGTGCAAATATCACAGGTCTTGCCTCATCTACTCTTTATAATTGGAGAATTAGAGCCAACTGTAGTGGTATCAACGGCAATTATACACAAGCACAATTTACCACAGCCATAAATTGTGCAGCCCCATCAGGATTGGACACAATTAGTATAACCAGTTCATCAGCCACTGTTTCTTGGGCAACCGTAAGTGGAGCCACCAATTACAGCGTGGAATATAAGTCTGACACAACTACTACCTGGATGGTACTTACCACATCTACCACATCAACAAGTGCAAATATCACAGGTCTTACATCATCCACTCTTTATTATTGGAGAGTAAGAGCCAACTGTAGTGGTTCCAATGGTGATTTTACCCAAGGACAATTTACCACAGCCTTACACTGTGCAGCACCAACAGGATTAACCTCAAGTAACATCACAAGTTCATCAGCCACTGTATCTTGGGCAGCCGTAAATGGAGCTACCAATTACAGCGTGGAATATAAGCTTAACACAGCTACGACTTGGACAGTACTTGCTTCATCTACCCCATCAACAAGTGCAAATATCACTGGTCTTGCCCCATCCACTCTTTATGATTGGAGAGTAAGAGCCAACTGTAGTAGTTCCAACGGTGATTATACACAAGCTCAATTTACCTCGGCCATACACTGTGCCGCACCAACAGGATTGTCCTCAAGTAACATTACAAGCACCTCAGCCACCCTTTCTTGGGCAGCAGTAAGCGGAGCTACCAATTATAATTTAGAGTATAAACTAATCACTGCATCAACATGGAACGTACTAACCTCACCTACCTCATCAACAAGTGCTAATATTACTGGACTAACCGGGTTGAGGATTTATAACTGGAGAGTAAGGGCTAACTGTAGTGGTTCCAATGGTGCTTATACTCAGTCATTTTTTACCACTGCTTTTTGTACTCCAACAAATTTGATTTCGAGTAGTATTACCAGTTCATCTGCCACTGTATCTTGGGAAGCAGTAAGTGGAGCGACCAATTACCGCGTGGAATATAAACCAAACACAGCAACTACCTGGACAGTACTTACCTCATCTACCACATCAACAATTGAATATGTCACAGGTCTTGCTTCATCCACTCTTTATGATTGGAGAGTAAGAGCCAACTGTAGTGGTAGCAACGGTAGTTATACACAAGCTCAATTTACTACGGACATAAACTGTGCAGCACCAATAGGATTGGACTCAAGTAACATAACCAGTTCATCAGCCACGGTATCTTGGGCGGCAGTAAGTGGTGCTACAAATTACAGCGTAGAATATAAGCTTACCACAGCTGCAACTTGGACAGTACTTACATCATCTACAACATCAACAAGTGCAAATATCACAGGACTTGCCTTATCCACTCTTTATGATTGGAGAGTAAGAGCCAACTGCAGTGGTATCAACGGTAATTATACTCAAGCTCAATTTACCACGGCCACTACCTCCTGTACAGACGGTATAAAAAACGGAAATGAAACTGGCATCGACTGCGGAGGCACCTGCCCGTCTTGTGTTTTGCCTAAAATTATAAATAGTCAGGACCTTTATTTAGATTGTAACTGTGCCGATACTTTACCAAATCGTAATTTACTAAACCAATGGTTGGCTAATTTTGCAAACATAGATTATGGTACGGACAACAGTAAAATTTTATCTAGATCTGTACATTCTAATTCTGTGAATAGTGTATCAGGTTGCAGTTCGGGGGAGGTAGTGTTTAGAATCATTTTCAACATGGGAGATACAGCCTTTGTTACTCAAAAAGTTTTCTTCAGAGGCAGTTGTACAAGTCAGGACCCGGCCGGTATCCGTACCATCAACTTCTATACAGACGGTACCAACGTAACTAACTACATCAAATTACTTTGGACACCACTTGATGTGCTCCAATGGCAATTCATGGCTAAAAATGGTAAATATTATGTAGTCCGTCACACTTCAAAAATCAATGACCTACCTCAATCAGGTACTACCTATACCGCCTCGCGTAAAGTCATCACTTTTGATCAGTTCAACAGAGAAAATAATCCTAATCTCTCCACGGATAACGTAAAGGCCGCATACAATTTATTTTACAATGATACATTGGGTGATGCCTCAGCAAATGTTTCTACGCTCGGTGAAGTAGTTATGAAAAAACGAGAACTGGAAAACAGGTACATCATGGCCAATAAAATGATAGAAGTTGACACCCTCGCTGCCAAATTCGTAAATCACGGCATTGTCGACAGAGATATCACTTTAGGACATACGTATGACTACGTCATCTACTGGACCAACAATAAAGATACCGTGCGAAGTAATACTAAAGAAATAAAATATACAGCTACGACACAGACCTTCCCATACCAACTATATTTCTCCAATGATACCAAAAAAGTGACCCTCCATTGGGATGTACTGATGGCTACAATGCCATTTTCATACTATAAAATTTACAGAAAACCTAAAAACTCCGGGTCTTTCGCACTCATCAGCGGGACAGAACCATTTATCTATCTCGCTCCCAATACCGAAAACAATCAGACCATAGGTTACGTAGATACCGTCTTTACCGAAGCCGAACTTACCCAAGACTTTGAATACAAAGTAGAAGGAGTCACCTTCTTTGGGCAAAGTATAGAGTCTGCCATCATCACTGCCAACCCAAGACCCTATATCCCACCTCAATATTTCCGTACAGATACGGTGACCTACCTGACCAACAGCGCTAAGCTAAAATGGACCATCGACCCACTCGCAGCACCGCACGTGGATAGCTTCTTCATTTATACTAAGATGAGCATTGAAGGCAATGATACTTACCTGACCCAACTTGCTCCCACCGCCAGAGAATACACAATACCAGCATCAAGCTTTAGCAAATATTATATAATAGCAGTCAGATTGAAGAAAAACTACGGTTCTCAAACCTCGGCACCCATCCTTGTTCAATTCACAGATACCATACCACCATCAAAACCCGCCACCCCATCAGGCATCTTCGACCGAAGTGGTAACCTCCAAGTAAGATGGAAAGGGAATACCGAACCTGATCTCGAAGGATACACCGTATGGTATGCGCTAAAAAATGACGCTAATACCGTTTATACTGCTTTATTCTCCATCCCACAGGTAGATACTGTATATGAAGGATTTATTGATCCAATGATGATAGCAGATACGGTATTTATCAAAATAGCAGCTATGGATTTTAGGGGCAATATATCTCCACTTTCTAATGCAGCTGTCATCCTGAGACCTGGCAGTGAGCAGTTCAACCCAAAAATCAACCAAATCAACCCACGTCCAGCAGGACAGCGCATATCATGGGTGATACCCACCTCTGCCAAAGGTCAAAAACTCATCATAGAGCGCAGACCAAGTGCACTCATCGCATGGACTAAAGTCAAAGAATACGCACTGCCCGCCACCATAGACTCTATCGCACGCGATACCAACGACAGATTTACCATGTATTACATAGATACCGCAAAGTTGGAGAAAATAGACTATGACTACCGCCTTAATTACTTTACCACCAACGGTGAAAATAACTTCTCCGAGATCTACACCATCCGTCCTTATGACGATGGGTTCAGAGGCAGTTTCTCATCTGTTTCGCTCCAATCTCTGGGTGCCTCTTCATCTACGATGCAGACCATAGGGCTAGGGTGGGATTATAATACTGGGTACGAAGCAACCCTCGAAGAATTTAAAATCTACATCAGAAATCCAGCAAAAGACGATGCCTTCTACCTCTACAATACGGTCAAAATCAACAAAAGCCAAGCGCCTGCCAACAGCTCAAATCAAGCAAACTCAAGTGCACAAGGATCTCGATACAGCGCTCGAGCCCAAGTCAGTAAAGGTAGCGCAGGTGCCAACTTTGCCCCGTCGAGTATACAATATAAGATTGTAGCCATCCACAGAGATGGAGGCCAGACTGTGTTTTTTGCGAATGGAGGGAATACCACTTTTGAAACTAAATAAAAAAAGTAAAGATTATGAAAAAGATGAAGAACATCCTTACTATACTTTCACTTCTCTTTTGTTCTGTAATAGCATTTGGGCAGACAAATTTGAACTACATAATAGATATTGATATGGGTGGCAAGACATACACCCAAACAGAAATTGATACGCTGAATGGATCGATTAATGACTTACTTTCTACTCTCCCAGTTTTTTACAGGGATAAATTAAAAGTTGTTGATTTTGGATTGTATCTTCACAATGAAGATATGTCAGAAGGTATAAGAAGTATTTTTAATGCAAAATCTGCACAAGTAAAAGCCCTATATCCTAATGATTATTTGATTATATTAGGAAAAATAACAACTAATGAGGGTGTACACAAAAAGATATTTGTTGATTTGGTCATGCCTGACAGAGAAAAATTTGATTGCCTCGATCAGACTGAAAAAAATACTATCCAATCCCTTTTAATTTATGACTCTGAAAGAATTGGTGCCGAAGACAAAGATGTGGTTGTACGAATTAATGAAATTATTGAACTTTTTGATATTACATATTTCAATATTGTTACTTGTAAATGTGGATTTTCTCGTAGTACTTGTATTCCCTTACTTTCACCCATTCCTGAGGGAGAAAACGAGGTGAAATTTGAAAAGGATAAAGATTTACCAAATATATATATAGCTCAAAATGGAAAAAGAATAAATTTAAAAGGTGCAATAAACATAACATATTGTGAGGATAGAAACTATGTATTTAAATTTGACGATTTTGGAGTTTTTCACAAAAGATATAAGCCATTTGGTACTGTAGAAACTTTTAATTTTGATGGTAAGTTGTATAAATTCAAGATTAATAAAATTACTAGGAAAGCTTGGTATTATCATGAAAAAACAAATAGTGACAAGACAGTCGAATTTATCAAATATCCGGATAATGATATCACATCAGAATATGTGACTGTAGGATTTATATCAGGGTGCGATAATACAACAGGTACAAGAACAGGTGTAATATCTAAAGCAAAATACCTTACTGGGTTTCCCATTGATGATGTTGGAGTAAGCTATGATGATTTTAAAAAGTTTCTTGAAGTGGAAGCTCAAAGTCTTGATTTAGCAACTTGGATAGAAGGGCCACAAAATATAAATGCAGAGGTTAAATTCGGAAAATGTTACGTAACAATTGAAAATAGTACTCTAAACAGCATTCTAAGAGACCCAAATAATAAAACAATTGATTCTTTAGTTTATGCTCTATCACCACATGTTACAGCTTTTTATTCAAAACAAATTAAAAAATGGATTTATATAGATAACTCGCGACTAAATGATCAAAGAGTTTATATTTTTGATGAATCTGCAGGCAAATGGTACTTTACTCCTGTAATTAATGGCAATTATATTGATGGCTTTGTAGTAATTGGAGGAAAAATTTTTGGTATGGTTCAGTTTGGTGCTGGTTTTGTTCCAGGAGTGGGAGATTTATTAGATGCTGTCGAAGTGGTACAAGATCCTAATGCGTTAGGGGTGGCACTTTTAGTTGTTCCTAATGTAATTGATAAATGGGGCGATATCGCTAAATTATGTAATAGAGGATTGGAGGCATTTAAAGATGCGAGATTAATGTCTGATAAAATGAAAAAAATTGCAAAACTCCTTCCACAAATCAATAGAAAAATTGTGTTAAATATTAAAATTGGTGGCAAAAATATTGATACCGATATGTTGAGAAATGCCTTTAAAGAAGTGCCAAATTATAAATCGGATGAATTGTTTAAAGTAATAAAAGAGCTAAATGATGATGCCTTAGCTGCGAAGCTTTTAAATGTTGATGACCCTAATTTATTTAAGGTATTTGGAGAAATGGACCTAGAAGATTTCAAGAATTTAAGAGTTCCTAGCTTTCTAAAAATGATCACAGAAACTCCAGGAGTCAGTAAAATAGATGCTTATAAACTTTTTAAATCAATAAAAAATGCATGTGATTAAAATGAAAAAATATATTTCGAGACTCTTTTGGATAGTAATATTCGGCCTTTGTCAAATTATTACAAGTACGGCTCAAAGTGATAATATCAATGCAGTTAGTACAAACCTCGTATTGTACAATACAAATATTGGTACACTCAATACACAAAACGTATGTGAACTTATACCCAATAGCGAGTTAAGCTCTAAAGTAGCATCTGTGCTAGCAGAAATTAAAGATTTTAACAGACATGACGATTTAGGAATAGACATAAAGAGATCCCAAAGTTTTTTAGATCTAATAAATATTACTCCTGCCATCATAAAAATATGGAATAAGTTGGCAATAGCAGGAAGAAGAGAACTACGTAAAGAAAAAGCGGCATTAGAGGCGTTTCGCGATCTTATCAATGACAATAAAACAAAGGAACTATTAGCTAATAACACAGAGCTTGAAGGCATAATGGCAAAAATGGAAAGTTTTAAAATAGGTGATGATGCCACTGATTTTGCCAAAATATGCAATGATGTAAGAAAAATGATAAACGATGCTTTACCAGCTGATGTGTCAAAAATTAAGAATATCGCCACTTTTCTTGGGAATAGCGGATTTACAAATGCCAGTGAATATACACGTAGGCATGCGGACCTAATGGTACAAAAAATTACACAAAATGGTGCTTTTATCAAAAATGCGGATAACTTTACTTTTGAATTTAAGGAAATTGTTGAAAATGCCCCTAATGCTGTAGCTGATTTTGACTTTGTTGTAGATGGTATTCGTTATGTAGGAGAAATAAAAGCAGGTGATAATGTTATTACAAGCAATTTTACAAGCCAAATGATTAATTACTTTGGTAGAGTAAATGATTTAAGAAATGTAAAAAGTTTTAGAAGAGTTGGTGTACCTTTGTCGAAAACTGCTGTGGTGGATCATTGGAAGGCAAACTTTGCAATGAAAAATCAAAAAGTCATCGATTTAGTAAATAAATACAAAATTGAGGAATTGAAAATTCCAGGAACGTTAGATGAATTTACAATTGAAGATTTTTTAAGGAATAATGATGATTGGTTTAATGTAATCTTTAATTCAAATTTTTCATGAAAATACTTAACACCATACAGAATGTAACGAAGTTTGGAATCTTTAATTTTGAACTTATCTATTATTTTGGAGATATGAGTTGTAATCATTTTAACAAGAAGGTTAAAAATTTCATTATTCTACATGATTATTTAGTTTTAAATGAAATTGATAACTCTCTTCAATTTTATGATAACAATTTCAATTTAATATTTTTTTATAATGATTTTATTTACCCAAAAGACTTAATTTATAGTAACCAAAATTTATTTTTGATAAATCAATATGATTCAAACATGAATCAATCCCAAGCTATTTTTTTAGCAAAAAATAGTCATATTGAGAGGTTTGTTTTCGAAAACAAGCTTATAAGAACTGCTACGGATACAATTATGATAGGATATATTGGAGAAGAAGTTAAAGCTTTTTCTTTTGACAATAAATTAATCTGGCAAACCGACATATCCCACTACGGTCAAAAAAGATATAACCATCGTAATGAAGAAATAGATTCAAGCACACCTAATACTATATCAGGAGAGGTGATTGGGTATGAAGATACAATTGTGGTACCATTGAGTGGTAAGCAAATTGTTGCTTTGAATATTGCAGATGGGTCATTTAAGTGGATAATTGAATATGAAAAGAGGCAAAACTATTTTGCATGGCATGAAAACAGATTATATACTTACTGGCGAAATTTTATTCATGAAATTGATATTTGCACTGGCGAAATAGTTAGAAATTTAGAGGTTTCATCGATATATATTGATAAATACAATGACTGGCCAAATAGAAGTTTAGTTTCAGGAGGCAAACTTATAATTGATTTTCTAAAAACTGATAATTCCTTACTTGTTATAGACTTAGAAAGTTTTAGTATTGGAACATCTGAAGTAATAAAATCAGATGCATTCTTGAAAGCAAATCCAGGAGATGTTATTTGGCATAATGATAAACTGTACGCTAGAGATTCTTTAACAAATACTTTGTATGTGTATGGATAAACCCGCTGTCCTAAGGTGTGCTGTGAATGATAAATCCGTTGTATAGATTTATCAATGTTGTATAAAAGATGATGGTAGGCCCATCGGTATCGCTGTACAAGCGGAGGTACCAAACCGCCT
>JALHLK010000075.1 GCA_022844565.1 Saprospiraceae bacterium | reverse complement strand
GAAGGGAAATTGGTTTCTACCTGCTTTAAGAGTTTTTCCAATGAAATGTATGATGTATCCTGTGCGTGAAGTATAAATACATAAGATAACAGTGCGATTATTAAAAATATATTTTTCATGTCATCAATCTTTAATTTCTAAATATTCAACTTTACCATGTTTTTTCAATTCATATTCTTTCACCATTTGATACACCACAGGCAAAACGATCAATACAAAAAGTGTGGAAGTAATTAACCCGAAGACAAATGGGATTGTAATGGGTTTCATCACATCACTTCCTACCCCTGTAGCAAAAAGAATGGGCATTAATCCAATCATATCAGCCATTACTGTCATCAATTTTGGGCGTACACGCATTACCGCACCTGAAAAAACTGCCGTCTCCACTTCTTCTTTTGACAATTCAGCACTACCATTTATATCCACTGCATCGCGAATGGCTTCATTCAAATAGACGAGCATTAAAACACCAGTTTCTACCGCAACACCAAATAAGGCAATGAATCCGACTGCCACAGCCACTGAAAAATTCACATCAAAAAAATACATGGAATAAACACCACCAATCAATGCAATAGGGATACTGGAAAGCACAATGGCCATTTCTTTTACGGAATGAAATGTAAAATAGAGCACGAATGCAATAATCAAAAGGGTAATGGGGATTATAATTTTCAAGCGATTTTCTGCACGGACCTTACTTTCATATTGTCCACTCCAATTGATAAAATATCCTTTTGGCAATTGTTTGAAATCCTGTTCAATCTTCTTCTTGGCATCTCCCACCACACTGCCCATATCCCTACCGCGAATATTGAACAGAACCGTTCCACGCAGCATGGCGTTTTCCGAATTTATCATAGGCGGACCTTCTGAAATTTCAATATCTGCGACAGCCGAAAGCGGTACAACACCATAGTTGGTAGTTTGAATGGGTGTGCGTTTTATTTCTGATATATCTTTTCTGAAATCCTGCGCCAATCGCATGGATACACTAAACCGCTGTCTACCCTCCACCGTTTGTGTTAACGGCATTCCTCCTAATGCCATTTCAATAATCATGTTAATTTCTTCAACAGTTAGATTATATCTAGCAATTTCTTCTCGTTTTATTTTGATGTCAAGATATTTTCCGCCAGTCAATTGCTCCACATATAAATCCGCAAGTCCTTCTATACCCTGTAATGATTTCTCAATTTGACGGGCAATATTATAAATGGTGTCTAATTCCTGCCCGTATATTTTTATACCAATGTCTGTCCGCACTCCGGTTGAAAGCATATTGATTCGGTTGATGATTGGTTGTGTCCAGCCACTTGTGACGCCCGGTATCTGCACTTTATCATTCAATTCGGTAATCAGTTTCTCGGTGGTCATTCCATCTCGCCACTCTGATTTTGGTTTAAGTAAAATGATGCTTTCTATCATGCTCATGGGTGCGTTGTCAGTAGCGGTATAAGCCCGGCCTGCTTTACCCAGTACATTTTTTACTTCGGGAACGGACATAATGAGTTTGTCCTGAACCTGCAATATACGCTTAACTTCATTGTTTGAAACATCGGGTAATGTGACAGGCATGAACAAAAGCGACCCTTCATCTAAAGGAGGCATAAATTCAGAACCCAAACTCAATACAAAAGGAATACTACCCAACACAATAACTACAGAAATTACAATAACGGTCTTTTTCCAACGTTGGCAAAGTCGTAAAACAGGGCTATAAATTTTTATGAAGAAATTGGCAACCGGATTTCTGCTTTCTGGAATAAGTTTGCCTTTCAGGAGTGATCGCAATAACATCGGTACAACAAAAAGTGCTACAATGACAGAGCCAATCATGGTAAAGGTTTTTGTCAACACCAATGGTGAAAACAATTTCTTTTCCTGCCCTTCGAGAAATAGAATGGGCGCAAATGAAATGAGTGTAACGAGTATGGAGAAAAAAACAGCCCGACCTACTACACGTGATGAGCGCTCAATGATTTTGATGCGTTCTTCTTCGCTTAATTCTTTGGTATTTCCTATTCTTTGCTTTTCCATTATTCTTCTGTTTTTAAAACTGCTTTCACCAATCCTTTGTAAGCATTTTCAGTCATCACAATTCCAGCATCCACCAAATCTCCAATAGCAAGTGCAATGCCACCTAATGACATAATGTTGAGTGAAATACCAAACATTTTCACAATCATAAAACCAATAAGCACAGATAAAGGAATGGTAACGATGGCAACTACAGCACTCCGCACATGAAAAAGAAACAATAACACGACTAACGAAACGACAATAATTTCTTCAATCAATGCTTCTTTGAGCGTGGCAACAGCCGCTTCGATCAGGTCGCTGCGATCATAAGCGACTTTGATTTTTACCCCGGGGGGCAACCCTTTTTCTACATCGCCCAACCTTTCCTTCACTCGGTCAATTACTTCTTTGGCGTTTTCACCATATCGGGCTACTACCACACCGCCTACTACTTCGCCTTCTCCGTTTTCATCCACAATGCCCAAACGGATGTCGCTGCTCATTTGCACATCGGCCACATCTTTCAGTTTGATGGGAATGGATTCGTTTGAACCAACAGCAATTTCCTCTATATCCTGAATGTTTTTGATGTAGCCCAAACCCCGTATCATGTAGCCCATGCGGTTCATTTCGTATATACTACCACCCACATCGCGGTTGTTTGCTTTCAAGGCATTCGACACATCCATTGCCGATATATTGTAATAAATCAGTTTATTTGGATTGATGCTTACCTGATATTGTTTTTGGAAGCCTCCGAATGATGCGACTTCACTAACTCCCGGCACATTTTGTAAAGCAAATTTCACATACCAGTCCTGAACGGCTCTAAGTTCTCCCAAATCGTAACCATCGCCCTGAAGTGTGTACCAAAACACGTGGCCCACGCCTGTTCCATCAGGACCAAGTGTAGGAGTTACGCCTTGCGGCAATGCTTTTTGAGCGAAGTTCAAACGCTCCAACACCCGGGTTCGTGCCCAGTAGATTTCTGCATCGTCATTGAAAATGACAAAAATGAAACTCATACCAAACATGGAAGCTGCGCGAATAGCTTTTACATTTGGTATACCCTGCAGGTTTGAAACCAGGGGATAGGAGATTTGGTCTTCCATTATTTGCGGATTGCGCCCCATCCATTCGGTGTAAACAATGACTTGATTTTCAGAAAGGTCGGGAATGGCATCAACAGGAGTGGTCATTACTGACCACACACCACCAGCTATAATCAGCAAAATGCCAATCCAAACAAAAAAACGGTTATGCGTTGACCACGAAATTATCTTTTCAATCATGACAATTTCGTTTTTAGAAGTTGAGCATTTATAGCTACTACAATTGTGCTTAAACTCATAAGCACAGCACCCACCGCCGGACTTAGCATGATGTTCCATTGATACAAAACACCTGCAGCCAATGGGATGGCGATAATGTTATAGCCAGCTGCCCACCAAAGGTTTTGTATCATTTTGTTGTAGGTAGCTTTGCCAAATAAAATCAGGTTGGCAATATCCTTAGGATCAGAGTTGACCAGAATAATATCTGCTGTTTCTGCTGCAATATCTGTACCTGAGCCAACAGCAATACCTACATCTGCTTGAGCTAGGGCAGGGGCATCATTTACACCGTCACCTGTCATTGCAATATATTCTCCTTTTTCCTGAAGTTCTTTTACTTTCTCTAATTTATCATGCGGTAATACATTGGCCAAAAAGCCGTCCATTTTTAATTCCTCGCTTACTTTTTTTGCTACTTTTTCATTGTCGCCTGTAAGCAGTAGGTTTTTTATTCCAGCATCCTTAAGTATTTGAATGGCTTCAAAAGAACTTTCTCTTATTTGGTCGGAAAATGTAAAATACCCGGCAACATCTTTGTCAATCAGAATATATACAACTGTGCCTGTAAAGTCATCATTTTCTTCAGTGATACTAATGTTCTGTTCTTTAAGGTAATTTGGCCCAACTACTTTTATTTCTTTTCCTTCCACTTTTCCTTCCAAACCTTTTCCGGGTAGGTAGTTAAAATTTTCAGATTTTGGGATTGTAATGTTCAATTCCTTGACTTTTCTTAACAACCCCGCTGCTATATAATGCTCTGAATGTTGTTCAATTCCTGATGCTAAACGCAGTAATTCTTCATCATAATATTTTGGGCTCAGCACTTTAACTTCCTGCAATTCATGCGAACCTTTTGTAAGTGTTCCGGTCTTGTCAAATATTATCGTGGTTATCAATCGTGCATTTTCAAATGCTGTCCTATTGCGGATCAACAAACCCTTTTGTGCAGCAATAGAATTTGAAATAGCAACTACCAAAGGCACAGCCAGGCCCAAAGCATGTGGACAAGAAATTACCATTACCGTGACCATTCTTTCCAATGCAAATACAAATGGAAAGCCCAGTAGTAACCAAACAACAAGAGTAATAACACCTCCTCCCAATGCAACAAAGGTCAGCACCTTTGCGGCACGGTCGGCAAAATTTTGTGTTTTTGATTTTACTTTTTGTGCATCTTCTACGAGTTTCACCACCTTGTTCAGATAACTGTCTTTACCAGTGCTTTCTACTTTTATAGTTAGGGTACCATTACCATTTATTGCTCCGCCAATTACTTTGCTGTCTATAGTTTTTTTTATAGGTTTACTCTCACCTGTGAGCATACTTTCATTTACAAAACTTTCTCCTTCTGTTACCATCCCGTCCACCGGAATTTTTTCCCCTGGCTTTACCATTACCACATCTCCAATTTTTAATTCGCTGACTGGCATATCATGAATCTGGCCATCATTTAGATGATGTGCAGTGGAAGGCATCATTTTTACAAGCAATTCCAATGAACGGGATGCACCCATGACCGACTTCATTTCAAAGTAATGTCCAATGAGCATAATATCTATCAGCGTTGCCATTTCCCAATAGAAGTCCATTCCCTTTAAGCCGAAAGTGATAGCAATACTATATGCCCATGCAACTGTGATTGCAACACCAATAAGTGTCATCATGCCAATGGCTTTATCTTTTACTTCATCATACAGCCCTTTCAAAAAAGGGTTTCCGCCATAAATGAAAATGAAAGTGGACAGAACTGCTAACACATACTTGTCGCCTTGAAAGGCTAATTCAAACCCTAACCACTGTTGAATCATGTGCGACAGGGCAAGCACAGGTATAGAAACTATGGAACATGCAATAAACCGCTTCCAAAAATCAGAAACATTATGTCCTGCATGTTTGTCGTGACCGATTTCAGTATGTTTTGCGTGAAGGTCGGTATTATGTTGACTTTTAGTATGATGAATATGTGTATGTTCCATTTCTAAATAAATTTTTGATTTGTTTGTGTGCTGTTCTGTTGCTCCTCCTTATGGGTTTTTTGCACCATGCCCACGTATATTTTAAACGAAAGCCGACATCCTGGTTTGTCTCCACCTAATTCTCCTTCCCACTTCATAAAACTCTGATATAGAGCAGTTCCAGTTGTTGAAGAAACTATGGTATCCACCGCCATTTGTTCATTGAATCTTATTTTGCAACTAACAGTTTTTTATGATATATTTTATCATTAATGACTATCTTTAGAATGTACATTTTATCTATCAAATAATCTCCGGATAATACCCAGGTATGTGAACCTTTTGACTGATCTCCCTTAAATATTTGATGAATTAATCTACCACTTAAGTCATACATCTCAATGTTTAAATGCGAGTCACTTTTTAATTCATATGGTATCGTCGTATTGGAAATAAAAGGATTTGGAAAATTGCCAAATTCAATATAAGATTCTGGTTCTGTTACTTCATTTGCTTTGGACCTGGATAATACGAATTGGTCCTTATTTGCAACCATAGCATGCCATACATGATCAATTTCAACTTCTGTACAAATATGCGAATTACATCCAGTGATTTCATCACTAATAAATAAACAAACAGTATAAATGCCTGTATGTGAATAAGTATGATTTGGATTTTCAGAGGTAGATGAATGTCCATCACCAAAATTCCAAAGATACTGAGTGTGATCAGTAGTATAAGAAGATGTATTAAAAAATCGCATTTGATTGCTTTTCGAATCATAATGTGATGTAAATAAAGCAATACATTCATGGGCTGTGGCATGGATCGTCACAGCATGGCAATAAGTGCTGCTACAACCGTGATTGTTATGCACAGTCAGGCATACCACATATGTTCCCGCATGAGAATAGGTATGATGTGGATTATGGTTGGTAGAACTATGTCCATCGCCAAAATCCCAAAGCCAGGAAGTAATCGGAGTAGAACTAATGGTTGAATCCGCAAAATTTACAGTAAAAGTTGTATCCGATTGCTGAAATCCAAACAAAACATGGCACTCAGGTTGTATTGTTGAAACGGTGACAGGATGACAATAAGTGCTGCTACAACCATGGTTATTATGCACAGTCAGGCATACTTCATATGTTCCTGCATGAGCGTATGTATGATGTGTATTATAGGTTGTTGAGCCATGTCCATCACCAAAATCCCAAAGCCAGGAAGTGATCGGAGTAGAGCTAATGGTTGAATCCGCAAAATTTACAATTAAAGTTGTGCCTGCTTGTTGAAATCCAAACAAAGCATGGCACTCAGGTTGTATTGTTGAGACCGTAACAGCACGACAATAAGTGCTATTACAACCGTGATTGTTATGCACAGTCAAGCATACCTCATATGTTCCGGAATGAGCGTATGTGCGATGTGGATTATGGTTGGTAGAGCTATGTCCATCACCAAAATCCCAAAACCATGAAGTTATCGGCGTAGAGCTGGTTGTCGAATCCGCAAAATTTACAGTTAAAGTCGTACCAGATTGCTGAAATCCGAATAGAGCGTGACACCCACTTTGCCCATGGCAAAAATTGGGTAGTAATATAAGTGCTAAATTAAAGTAAATGATTTTATACATTGCTTATATTTTAATAAATTTAGGATTAAAAAAACTGAGATCGGAGTTATGATCAACATATTGCCAATCTCAGTTGAATATTCATTTAATGAATATTTAGTAACTTAATGCTCATGTCCTTCGTGTTCCCCTTTTTCTTTAAGATCCATTTTGCACACTGGGCATGGGCCTGGTTTGTCATACGTCTTCTCCCCTTCACACTTCATAGGACATTGATAATGAGCTGCTACAGGTTGGGAGACACCGGTGGTATCCATAGCCATGTGTTCATTTGTGGATGGTTCTGTCTGTTGATTGTTGTTTTTACTACCGCATGAAGCTAAGACAACAAGGATACCAAGCATTAAAAAAAATGAAATAAATTGATTTTTCATGATGAAATTGTTTAGATGTTTATAATTAAAATATTAAAATTTATATCTATTACATTTTGTTTTTATCCATGTCACACATACCCAAATCTTTCATGTTTTTCATCCCTTGTGGATGTTCGTTCATCGCGCTCATCATCATTTTACATTTTTCTTTGTCCATGTCACACATTTCCATTGTTTTTCCCATCATCATTTTACACATGCTGGTATCACTTTTACTCATTTCCATCATCATACCCATCATCTGGGAGCTTAAACCTTTGTCAGCTTGCATCAATTCGTATGAACTAGAAACCATTGCTTCACTATGTTTTGATTTCATAGCATCCATTACTTCTTTCATATAGTTTTCGTTATTCATCAGTTCCGAAATTATTTTAGCTCTGTGGTCTGCGTTACTTATTTCATTTCCAGAATTGTTGCTGCATTGTGTAAGAGAAAATACCGTTGCAAGGGCAACTACTATTGTTAATATTATTTTGTTCATTATTTTATATTTTTGAATTAAGTAATTGTTAAAGGAAAAAACAAGGGCCGTAATTCGGACCTTGCTTTTTCTAAATGAATAATTTATGCAGCACAAGCGATTGCACAAGCTTTACATGCTGCTGCACATTTAGCACAATGGTCATTATGACTTGCATGTTTGGCACATTCTTCTGCGCAAGCGTTGCAAGCAGTCACACAAATTTTGCATAAAGCATCAGCATAGGCTGAATCTCTTGCACATAACTTTACACACAACGCACAAATGTCTGCACAATCGCGGCAAAGATTAGCACACTTTGTTTGTTCTCTTTCACCAATGTTAATACAGGAAATGGAACATTTTTCGCATTCTAAGAAGCAGGCCATACAAGCCGCAATACATTGTTCATTTATCATTATCATATGATTTATTTTGGCATAATTGCCATTGCAAATGTCGTCAATGTTTACTACCAAAGTTTGCATGATTAAAATTTAAAGTTATATCTTTTATTGTGTTTCAAGGCATTATCTTTGTTGATTAATGTTTCTGCGCTTTAAAATATGAAAAGGTGCCTATAGCTGTATTGATTGATTGAGTAATTTGAACATTTTTAAACCCAACAGATGATATATATTCAAGCATTTTTCCTTTTAGGTTACCATTTGTTGTTTTGAATCCATCCAATAACTGAACCAAGCCAAAAGTAAGGCGCATCACTAAATTAGATGCTTTTCCCCAGTCAGCAATGATTAATTCTCCCTCAGGTTTTAAAACCCGATAAATTTCTTTTAAACAATTGGTTTTTGTGTATGCATCTAATTGATGAAAAACTAAACAACTGTATATTTTGTCAAAATGATTGTCCGAATATGGAAACATATTGCCGCTATATAAATCCAATTGTACGGAATGTTTGTTTTTATCCAACTTATAGTTAGCAATATCCTTAACTTTTGGATCAATATCTAATCCTGTTAGTTTTATGTTTCGATTCTGATTCTTAACCAAAATTAAATTTTGTCCCGTACCAAAACCAAACTCCAGAATTGATTCATCATCTTGTGGATTTATTGATTCCACCAAGATGCGCCTGAATTTCTTCTCTGGCATCGTCAATTTTATGGCCATATCATAATAAGCTGTGAGAAAATCATAACCCAAAGCTGGAATAAAAGAAGTTGTTTTGTTTTGGTCCATTTTGTGATTATTTAAATTTTACTGATTTTTTGAATTATGACTTCATTGTTATCATACATGACTTCAATATAATATATACCGGATGGATATCCGCCAAGATTTACAGATTCAATATTTTTACCTCTTTTTGTCAGTACAGTTCGCCCATTTGAGTCCCTGATTGTGACTCCTGTGGTAAGGCTTTCTGATTTAAAATAAACAATATCTTTACAAGGATTAGGATATATCACCACATCTTCTTTTTCATATTCCGTTATATTTGATGTCATTCCTTGCTGGTTGTTGACTACAATTATTTCAGCTATTGATGGTATATCATCCACCATAGCAAACAACATATAAAAACCATCAAATAATAAAAGTGAATCGGAAGGCAACAATGAAGTAACCTTCCCATTATTTTGTTCAAATGCTAATTCGATAAATCGATTATTACTGCTATTCATAAAATGAGTATTAACTGCATTTGCCATTAATAGCAGACCTGTTATAGAATCTGTCTTTGACACGGAAAATGAAAGTTCTTCACCTTTAGAAAAATTACTTTTATCTAAATTGCTTATTTCTGGTCGTACTCCTCTAAATAGATAAGGTGGTTTAAATGCTTCTATGATGCTTTGCGGTGGCTCATTGCCAGGCTGACCTTCACCACCTACGGCTATTATCCTGCCATCAGGTACCAATGTTAATATGGCATGATATTCTCTAAAATAATTCAAATCAGCTAGATTTCTCCAGGTATCCGTTTCTGGATGATATAGGTCAGCTCTCTTCATATAATTCCATTGATTTACAGGACTGCTATCATTTTTGTCTTCTTTTTCTCCTCCGGCGATCAATACTCTTTTGTCTGGCATAATGATTGCTTTAGGCCTTGATCTGATCGGATTAATACTACTTTTTAACTCCCATTTATTTGCAGCAACATCATATTTTTCCACAAATGTACCTGGAATGTTGTTAAACGGTTTATATCCAAAAGCAAAGACATCCCCGTCTGGCATTAATACCAATTTATGATCACTATGATCTCCATTGCTCATACGATTGCTTTGAACAAAATCAGCCGCCAATTCCCATTGATTAGTGGTTGGATCAAACAATTGTGGCGGACGGTGCGTCATTAATGTTTTGCCATTCAGTAATGGCACAATAGGAGAGACTTCATTACCGATAGCTATTTGACCTGTTGGTTTCGAAATACCACTTTTGGGGTCATATATTTCAGATGTTTTTACCCTTACTGGATTGTTGAGCCCACCACCACCCAGGATAATTACTTGACCATTTGATAGCGGTGATATACTAGGATACCATCTGAAATCAAGCATATTTTGGTGGGTCTTCCATTTATTCTTTCGAATATCAAACTTTTTTACTTTTTTTGTTCCGGGACCATATATTTCTCTCAATGTACCACCAAAAAACCATACTGTACTATCTGCAAGAAGTATAGGACCCACACAACCTTGAATACTGTCACTACCCATTACACTTAAAGTATCATTGGACATGGGGTCAAAATAAAATGGATCTTTTGTATCATGGCAATAATATATTTTGCCATCCGGCATCAGTATTCCTAAGTCAGTTCCACCAAGCGGTTCCGGCGATTTTATGATAACATCCCATCTTCCTTTCTCCGTTTCAGGTTCAAGATCAAAATTGAAATTTTCAATATTTTCATTAATTAAAACATTTGATTCTTTGTAATTGTAATTGGATTTTGCTACTCCAATTTTATAAGCTCCTGCAGAGACATTTGAAAAATAGAACATGCCAAAATCATCGCTGCGTTCTTCTATAAAATACGTTGTATCGCTATTAAAGAGTGTCACTCTGGCTCCGCTTATGATTTGTGTTTGCCCGGTAATCATGCCTTTAATGGTATATTGGGCTACTAATATATTGCTTGTAAATATTAGACATAATGGTAAATGTTTTAGGAGCATTTTACTTTTATTTGTTTGTTTTAATATTACAATTAGTGACAACATTTTTTTATAAATATCATTTTCAGAATCCTCTTTAAAAAGTGTATTACATTTTTCATTTTTATATATTGAAAAATGTATATTCAAAATTCAGGTAAATACCATTGGGTGCTGTTCTAAGCATATTACTATACAATTCTCTTCTGTAACCTACATCTATCCTTGCCTGGCTATTAAAAATAAATTGTATAGATGGGACGACATCTATATACGTTTTTCCGTTTTCATTAAGCGTTTGGCCCACAAATTCAAGCATCAGGTTGATATTGGTCTGTTTAAAATTAGTGTATTTTTTTGGATACATCAGCTTTCCTACAGAAAGGGTGTAATTGGTAGCCGTATTACTTTGCGTATTTGGAAATTCATAATCCGGCTTATTGTCCAAGGCTTTTTCAAAACTTACAGAAGAGCTGATGGCTACTTTTTTTATGAGCTGAGTAATCACCAGTCCGGTTTCATAACCACTATTGTGTCCCATGATTTCTATTTGCTCCTGATGTATATCTGCTCTGTTAAAACTATATCTGGCAAAAGCTGCCATCCTGAAATGGCTGTGTAGGTCATCTGAAGAATAAAACCTGTACTTACTAAAGATATTGGCCCCTTCAGCATAGAGACTGTTGCTCCTGTCACTTAAAAACACCGAAGTCCTGACCATCAGATTTTTTGTGATACCATAAGTGACTTCGGGCATGAGATGATAGTTGTACCCAGCCTCATATACTTCCTTAAATAAAGAATTGCTCAGTCTGACACTCAGAGAGCCCGTGGGAACATTACTGGCCGGATCTGTAACCACAAAAAGTTCTTGTCCGGATAAATTATTTAATGTAATCGTCAGTAAGACTATTAAAATTTGCCTCATAATCAATTGATTTTTATGTGATAGTCATCTTCATTTCCATCCAGGTAAGAAGGAATTTTCGAAAGTGATTTGGTCAATTTTTTATATTCCTTTTGCGTCACGTAACCTTTGTCCATGATTTTGGCCTTTGTTTCACCATGTAATACTTTTGACTTTGAATCGATAATGACCAAAGCGATGCCTTCTTTTTCTACTTTTATATTTTCAGAGATATCAGTATTGTCAAAGTTCATGGTTACAATCATAGATCCCACAAAAAAGCCTGCTTTTTCTACTTTTTCTTTTAAAACCCTGGGACTTATAATGGCTTCTTTTTTGAGATGTACTACAAAAGTGTTTGTATTCAGATCTATGACCACACTATCTACATCAGTCAATGATTTGAGCTGTTTATTGATGGCATTTGAACACATAGAGCACGTAAGACCTGTGGCCACAATTTCTGCCTTTGATATTTGGGCATCAGCATTGGCAAAAACCAATACTGCTGTAAGCGTAAATAAGAAACTTTTTAGATTCATTGAAATTATTATTTGATGTGATTTAATTGTTTTTTAATTTCCTGTTCGGTTGGATTGATAGCTATTAGTTTGCCGTTCGGATCAAATAGAAAAGAAGCTGGCAATGCCTCTACACCAAATTGTATGGCAGACTTCGCTTCAAATCCATGCGGATCTGTTAATTGTGTATATTCAATATTATCTTTAGTTATAGCTTTGAGCCATTTAGATCGGTCTGTATCTACTGATATACCTACTATTTCTAGTTTGGTTGGCGCATATTCGCGGTGCAAATCGACAAGTTTTTTGTTTGCTTTTCGACAGGGAGCACACCAGGATGCCCAAAAATCTACAATTAGAATTTTACCTGAATAATCTAAAAGCCTAACTTCATTTTTTAAATAGCTTGGAAGATAAATATTAGGCAAAGGATCTCCTATTTTTAATTGTGCGTCAATAGAAGTATTTGAAATTAGGCAAATAAAAAGTAAAATTATATTTTTCATTTTATATATCGTTTTTGATGTACCGTTTAGTTTACTATAAAGTAGCTGCCTGAAATAATATTTTTTCAGGCAGCTATAATTAATTACCTAGCGAATTCTATTTCTAAATCCTTACCATCCAGGACGAATTCAATTCTCAATTCTTTATCTGCAATATGGTGAATAGTCCAGGCATTTCCTGCCAAAGTCAATTTGTCATCAGTATTGGACCATACACCTGATTTAGCTTGACTAAATGGAGTGATGTTTGTGGTGATTTCATACTGCTTACTGCTCTGTAAATGCAAAAACATCGTAGTTGTAGCAGGAGAAGCGACACCATCAATTTTAACTGAAGTGGAATTCCACTCAGCTGTTAAATTTTCTGTAACTGTAGCTTCATCTTTTTTACATGAAGTAAAGCTCAAAGTTGCCACTAAAAGAAGCGAGAATAAAGATTTTAAATGAATCATTTTAAATAAATTTAGTAAAATTGAAAAATATTAAGTTATTGAATTTCAAAATTTAGCATCATTCCTGCATCTTCATGTTCCAGATTGTGACAATGGAAAACAAATTTGCCATTATTAGCAGGAAATCGTATGATGATTTTTACCTTTTCACCTGGAAATGCCAGCACTGTATCTTTCCACCCCTTCTCCCATGCTTGAATGGACCCTCTTCCGCCTTTTCTGCTCAAAACCTGAAACTGAAGTCCATGCAAATGCATAGGGTGAATTTCTGTACCTGTAGTATTGTCAAACTCCCAGATTTCAACACTACCGCTTTTGACTACTTCGTCTCTTCGGTTGGCATCAAATGTTTTACCATCTATCGGGTGCATGACGCCTTCCATACCACCATGGACCATCATATGTCCAATATTAAACTTCCGGGAAGCAACAGAAGAAGATTCAGATATTTTTTCTACTGCCATTAATGTGGACGGAACAATAAAATTGTCTGTGGCATCTTTAATGATCTTAAATTTCATAACCTTAAAGCTTTGATTGCCTTGGGAAGATGATCCGCTAAACAATGCACTCTCCATAAATAATTCAGTACTTAAAGGCATACTACCAAAATTAATAAGTACATCAGCTCTTTCACCCGGAGCAAGTAAGATATTTGATACATCCACAGGAGCATCCAATAATCCACCATCACTACCGATAAGTTTAAATTTAATGCCGTCAGACAAAGCAAAATTGTAAATTCTTGCATTGGAACCATTCAATAGTCGAAATCTGTAAGTACGTTTTTCTACATCCATTACAGCACCAGGTGTCCCATTAACTAAGATCGATTCACCAAAAAAACCTATAGTTTGATCTTCAGCATCCGGATTATATTCCAGTCCGCCTGTGAGTCTCTTGTCCTGTATGACTAAAGGAACATCAAAATTTCCAGCAGGTAATTTTAAGGCTTGTTCTTCAGGCGATGACACAATATAAAAACCGGCCAATCCTCTGTATGCCTGACTGGCAGTAGCCATATCAGGATGTGGATGGTACCAATAAGTCCCGGGTCTGTTTGTAACACGAAAATTATAGGTGTATGAATTCCCTGCTTGCGTCAAGTCGGTAGGGTATCCGTCTTGTGAAGAAGGCGCTTCTAATCCATGCCAATGTATATTCGTCGGCTCTGATAGCTGATTTGAAAATACTAGATTCATCATATCCCCTTGATTTATTTTAAGTGTGGGTCCTAATATACCACCATTCCCATATGAAAGGGTTTTCAATGATTGACCACCAATTGTGGCAGTATTTGTTTTTGCAGCAAAAGATGCATTCTTTGCATCCATAACCATTGGTATAGCAATTGGGGTAGAGAAGGACTTTTCAACAACTGCTCTTGCTGTCGTTTGATTGCCATGGTCCATTTTATGACAACTTATTAGTGTAAAAGCTGCCATCAAGGTGATCATACCTCCGATTTTTATTTTATTCATGATATTTTATTTACTCTTTTTAATTTTCAAATCTTTTATCTTTTCTTCAAGATTTTTAACATCATCTGTCATATCCTTTTTTCGCGCTAGTTCCAAAGCTTTTTGTGCAGACTCAATAGCTTCTGGATATCTTTTCAGTCTTTCCAGAATGTTTGCTGTCAATACTGAGTAATTAATATTATCTACGCTAAGGGTTTCTGATGTAATTGACCATTCCAGCGCCTGATTCAAATCTTTTTTATTGAAAAAGTAATATTGTGCTCCCTTATTCAGCAAACCTGCATTCTCTACTTTTTTTACAATTAAATTTTCCTGTATCTGAGCCATAATTCTATCATCTGCAGTACTCATGATCGGTACCTTAATAGATGTATTCTCCCATTTCATTTCGAGTGACGCCGAATAGTCGGGTTTAAAATCTGTCAGCTCAATAGTGAAGGACTCATTCGTTGTCGGACTGTTTGTTGGTTTTACTTTTACACGAAGTACATCTTTTTTTTCATCATATCCAAAGTCACCATGTAGAGTTGCATCTTGATTTAGGATGATAATCCACTCTTCCTTGCCCGGGATAGAGTAAAGCCCATACTGACCTTTTTTCACTAGCTTGCCACCAAAAACAATGTCTTCACTGAATTTTATCCTTGTGCTTTCCCCGGCACCTGTCCGCCAAAGTACATCATATGGCACCAGAGCCCCAAAGATTTTTCTCCCTCGCATTTGTGGGCGGGAATAACTCAAATCAATTTGGGTAAATCCCAATTGATGGTTCCAGCTGGCATCGGGACTTGCAGGGGGTAAATCTATCTGAGCCATCATAAATGACGGAATCAAAAATACTATTAAAATGCATGTTTTCATTCCCATGATTATTCCTTTTTTGCGGGTCTGTCATATTGACAACAGCCATGAAGGTTTTCATAGACTGAATCTGGTGCTCTGAAATTTTCACTATCGTAGCCAACAGCTGCTATCCTCTTGAGTACTTCATCGACATTTGTTTTGATACTGTCTATGGTGATTTTTGCCATTGCTAAGTCAGCATCCCATACAGCATTTGATTTACCTTTAACATTGGCTGCTTTTTCGATGGTCTTTTTGCACATACCACAATTTCCGTACACTTTGACGTCTACGGTTTTCAAATTTTTTGTCTGTGCTGTACTGAGATTTGTAGTGAATACTGCTAAACATATTATCACTGCACTTTTAATAAATGTGTTCATTTAGATGTGTTTTAAAATTTTAAAAAATATTACCTTCTTTTTTGATATCCGTCCAGGGATCAATATTATGAGCACCGAAGTCGTAATTTTGGAGAATTTATTACTCAAAAAGTTAAAATTCCTTTCTGCCGTTATACATACAGAAATTCCAAAACCAATGGATGC
>JALHLK010000074.1 GCA_022844565.1 Saprospiraceae bacterium | reverse complement strand
GCTTCACAAATCCACCTAAAGAAATCGCCGTACACGTAAGTACATACGGTGGTGTGAGAGGACGACAAAGGTTATACTTTTTCTTACTGAAATCTATTACCTTTGTCTCCTACTTAATAGAATTTTCATCTCAAATTAAAGGAAATGAAAAATTATATTAAAGCAAGTTTTGGAAATAATTTGTATTTTTGTTTTATTTTAGAAAATATTTTACAAAGAATGACATGATGGATGCAATAGAGAAGGTAAGATATAACCTTATTGATAAAATAATTTCTATCAATAATCAAGGATTTTTGGAGGCTTTGGACCAATTAATTGTTACAAGAGCATCCCAGATGGAAAAAATTGAAGTGTCAATTGAACAAAAATTACTTTTGGAGAAAAGTGAAGATGATATCAAAAATGGCAGACTTATTTCTCAAGAGGAAATGTCCAATAGAAATATTGAATGGCTAAATTCAATGTGATTTGGACCAATATTCCAAGATCTTCAATTATTGAAGATCTTGGAATATTGGTTAAAAAGAAACCAATCAAATGCTTATCCTATTAAACTATTAAAATTGGTTTCGGAGAGAGTAAATCAAATTGCTGCAAATCCATATATTTATAAATTAACTGATTTTAATAACGTAAGAGTTGCAACATTAGGTAATTTTAGCATGTTCTTCAAAATCTCTGAAAGAGATATAATTATTATGTTGTTTTGGGATAATAGACAAGACCCTAAACAACTTGAAATGATGTTAGATCGTCCATGATTTTTATTTGTAATCTTTGAATTTTATTGGGGCCAAAATCCTTTAAAAATTATAAAGAAATAAAATATACTTTGTAAATTGGATTGGATGCAAGGTTATTCTGTTCATTTACTTTTTGCAAAAACCCAAAATTACTTTTTTACCTTTTCAAACAATCTCTTTATTGTGATATTCTTGTGAATAACCAAGCCATTATTATCAGTGACAAACAAATATGGCACACTATCTATGTAATATTTAGGAATGATTTCTCCTTGCCAACCCTGATAATCCGAAAAATGTGGCCAATCAACTTTACTATTTTTAATGTACTGTTGTATTAATACACTATCAGGATCCACAGGGAAACTATAAATCTTTACATTATCTTGACCATATTTTCGTATAACCTCCCTAAGATCAGTTAGTTCGGTATCATTACGTTGTAAAACAGAAAAGAAGTCGTAAATTATTATATTTTTATTTTTTGTAAAAGTAGAAATGTTTTGGCCTGTGATAATATCTCGGAATTTTAAATTTGGTAAAGAATCTCCTAGGTTGAATTCCTTGGTTTTTGTGTCAATAAATTTTTCTGATTGATAGATATATCGCTTTAGAGCCTTATCAGAAGCAAATCTTGATTTAAATGATTGAATTAAAGGTTTCATTTTCTCTACGTCACCATCAAAGTTAAGATTGCTAGCAGCAAACAACGCAACTTCAGGAAAATTTGTGTTTTTGGCCAAGTCGAGATACAAACTGTCTATTTCAGAAAGAATATTCTTACTGTCCAAATCAGTAATCTTCGAATTGGAGAGTTGATTTAATTTTGGAAATATTTGTTTATTAAGCTTTATAAAATCTTTATTTATTACACCCGACTTTATCTTGTAATTTACAAAATCATTTAGATCTACATCTATCTCAATTTGCGATGTATCATTGACAAAATAAATGGAAGGTAAATAGGGGCTGACGATTAATTGGTAAATCTTTTGATCTGCAGGTGGGATTTTGAATTTGATTTTGGTATCTAAGGAATTATTTGAAATTGAATCGATTAATATTGGATCGTTTTCAAAACTTGCCGTTTGGTATAGATAGACCTTCTGTGGATTTGAATTAGTTATGTGAATTTGGAGGATATTATTGGCGGTATTTATACAACCTAATAAAACAATTAAACTAAATATAAAAGAGTAGTACTTCCACATATTTAAGATGAATATTGGTAGCCCATTATACTTTATATTGTGTCATTGGTGATGATAGAAGCGAATAAAGTTTTGGCTTCTTTATCTGATAACTTTTTTTTGCCTTTAAAAGCTTCGAATAATTTTACTTTATGCTCAGCGTAGAAAATGGATAATTCTTTTTTGTTCAGGGATTTGACGTTTTTGGTCTTTTTTGTTTTGTTGTAAAGATAATATTCAGGAGTAGCTGTGTAGGTGCCCGAATAATCACCGTTAAAATTTCTTAGGTAGTCATTTTTATCTGGTTTTATGTATTTAATAGTTTTAGTTTTGAAAATGGCTATATCTGAAGTGTCTGAACCGGCGACAATCTCATAAAACATAGGATTTTCTAAATTAAAACCATTTATTTTTCCAAAATGCGTGGTTTCGCCCTTTTCATTTACGATTCCAAACTTCTTAACCGTTCGCATATTTATTGCTATTACATCTTTAGTTATGGATTGTAGATAAAGCGTATTTTCATCGTAATCGAAGTTAAATTTAGTTCCTTTTGATATCATTTCTCCAATATTGGGATACACATATCCTTCAGACCAATTATCAGAAAAGAATCTTGTAGATCCTCCTACCTGTTTAAAGTCATAAACTAATGTGGCAGGATTGGTTTTGGAACTTGCTGCAATGATAAAATCTCTGTAAGCATTGGCTTGACTTAAGAGATTGGTTGTAAATAGCGCAATTAGTAATAGTAACGAATAGCTTTTCATTATAATAGCGTTGTATTTTAAAAATAAAATAGTTAATTGAGGTGAATATTCACCTCAATTAACTATTTAAAGCTCGAGCTTATTGTCTAACCCATCGCTCATAAATCTGACGAGTCCATCCCGCAGGACTGGTTGAACCACCACCATAACCATAGTGCAATAAGAATGTCTTAGTATCCTTATTGTAAGTATTGTTATAAGTAGAGTGGACAAATCCACCTGGACCTGGATAAGTAGTCAAACCAGCAGGATTGTCAGTTTCCATCAAACCTGATGCAGGTCCTCCAGCATTAGCCAATGTAGCATCTGTTGGCACCCATCCTGATATCTTTCCACTTGGCTCGATGGTCACTTGGAAATTCCAACCTCCCAAGTCACCAACTTGTCCTTGTACGGTATTAGCACTAATAGTAGACATATACTTCGTAGCATTTACACCTCTTGGTGCAGATGGGTGGAAGAAATATCCTGTTACCTTGTAATTCGCTTCAAAGCTGTTTTTAACCAAAATAGGAAAAACAATTTTTTGAAAATTCGAAGCTACGGGTTGATCACCTGCATCAACAATTTTAAATGCTAACATATTGTTTTTTGATAAATCTACTTTATCAGCAAATACTTTGATTGTGGCAAAAGCCTCTAATTGACCTGCCGGAATGGTAATCGACAATGACGAAGGCATTTGATACGCATTAGAAGCTAACTCTGTAAAACTTGTAGCATTCCGAGTATTGTAATCTGTTATGATTGTTGCATCTTTGGCAATGTTGACCGTTACGGCTTTATCCAAAGGTTTAACATATGAAACTCTAACAAAAACCTTAATATCCTGACCTTCTGATTTAAAGTCAAATGCTAAAGGGTTAGCCTTCTGTACCGATGGAAAATTACCATTAGGTATTAAAACAATGGGCTTAATCGCATCTTCGGTATAGTCAGTAATAGGAGTATCTTTTAGACAAGAAGACAACATCAAACTGAAGATGACGAGTGTGCTTAATTTTATAATATTTTTCATTTTTATACTTATTAAATTTTAATAATTAATTCATCCACCAAATCTTGGAAGTAAATTGGTTGATTGCCCCATTAGCTTGTACAGCTTCGACATTTAGATCATACTCTCTTTGTGGATATTGTAATCTCACAGGTAAAGTCTGACTTGTTCGACCTGGGAAAAGCGATAAAGGTATAGCAGGATATGATCCATTACCTCTATAGCTTGTCCAAGCCTCCAAGGGTGCAGTTCCGTTCAACGCTAAATATTTTTGGAAAAGCACAACTTTTAATTTGTCAGTAGCTTTTTCGTAACTAACATTTTGATTATTATTATCCGTTTGTTGTACATACCATTCATTAAATGAAGTAGTTGCCGCAGCTTTACTTCCATTTATATTTAACCATGTGAAAGATTCAAGTACGGCAGCTTTGTACACAGCTTCTTTATCACCAGTTAACCATCCTCTTTGAGTGGCTTCAGCTTTAAGAAATGCTGCTTCCGCGGAAGTCATTAACCACAATGGCATGTCAAATCCTTTAATAATACCTGATGAAGACGATGTGACTGGTCCTGCAGTAGAAATTCCACCTATTTGACTTACATAATTGGCAGATTGATAAGGGAAATCAACGTTATTAATTGGTCTACCATACTGATTACCTCTATAATCTAAAGGAGATGCTTGTGAGAATGGCTCCTTGCCTCCAGCTGGAAAAGCAGCTACAATTTTCCTATAGAAGCCCCCTAAACGTGGATCATTACTTGCCTTAAGGAATTCCATTGCTGTAGCATTGGCTCTCCAGAAGTCAGTTGCTTGCGTACCCGTTTGTGTAAAACCAAAAGCGGCATAATATGGATTTGGCTTATTCTGGATAAAACCTGGATTTACATTGGCGCTTTCACCACTTGCAAGAAATCCACCACCTTGAGTATTGATTTTTGCTATTTCAGAAGTGATGTAACTTTGTCTATCACTTTTGTTTGCCTGATGGATTAATAATCTCAATTTTAATGTATTGGCAAACCTAATCCATGCAGTTTCATCACCTTTAAATACGACGTCACTGTTGATTTCATTTGAATTGATTTTATTCTCGTCATGTGCTTTTTTGAATAAACCAATTGCTAGGTCTATTTCTGCCATTGCTGATTCATATACTGTCTTACCATCATCATATTTAGGTCTGATAAATTCAAGACCTTTTAATGCCTCAGAATATGGTACATTATTGTATAAATCAACCAAAGTTGTAAATAGATAAGACTTCATTACTTTACTAATAGCAATAAAGTAAGGCTCATCAGCCGCTGTTGCACGAATTTCAGCAAATTGATAATCATACGCATTGTCTAACATGCCACTGAATAAACCACCAGCAAAGTTGGTTGTGATGTTGTAAGACTGCTCTTCACCATTTGAAGAGTAGTTGGCAGGTGCTGCCCAATATCCCATCCAGTGATTTAAAAAGCCATAACTATTTGTATTTGTTGTGGCAGTATTGACCAAAGCTGATGGTAGGATAACTGCTGCGGTCATGTTACTTTCTACCGCATTGTTCGGATCTTTATTGATATCGAGATGATCAGTTAAAGTATCTGTACATCCTGAAATACCTATAAAAAATGCTATTGCAATTATTAATTTTATATTTTTCATCTTTTATTAAATTTTTAAATTAGAAAGTAAGGTTGACGTTAAAACCTAGTATTCTTGTTGGTGGAGCTTGAGCACTGTTAGTAAAACCAACTGCATTACCCGTCGTGTTAGCAAATTCAGGGTCTGTCCATTGGTTAGTAGCCGGTCTCAACATTAATAAGTTACGACCTACTAACGATACTGATCCTGCAGAAAGTACTTTGGACGCTTTTATCAAAGAAGACGGGAATGTATAACTTAATACAATTTCTCTAATTTTAAAGAATGCTGCTGAACTGTAATAGTTGGTTTGAACATTTCTAAATGAACCATCTTGTAAAAAAGAATAGTGAGCATTTTGTACTACAATGTTTGTGTTTGGTGTATAGCTACCATCACCATTTTGTATTACAGAATTAGGGAAAACAAATCTTTGTCTACCATTTATGGCTGATTGTGCAGAAATCCCTGTAAATCCTAAGTCTCTACCGATGTCATTTTGTATAAAGTGACCTCCTCTGTATTCGCCAACTGCTCTTAACGAAAATCCGCCGAAACCAATTTCATTAGTGATACCATAAATATAGGTAGGATTTGTTCTACCAAATATAGTATTTACTGGATTTTGTTTAGGATATCCACTTACAGGATCAATAACCACTCTACCTTGTGGGTCTCTTAACCAGTCTTTTAACTTATGAGTGTAGGCTGGATAACCTTTTATTACGAATGCGGTATTACCTACTGATAATTCATCAAGACCTTCATAAATTGAATTGACCAATGAAGTATTGTATGTTATATTACCTCCGATATTCCATTTGATTTTTGAACTTGAAGGTAAAACATCAACCTTTAAATCTGCTTCCCATCCTTTATTTTCGAAAGATGCAGCATTTAAAAACGCTGAAGTATAACCGGTTGCAGAAGAAATACCAATCGGAATAACCTGATCATTATTGTCTTGGAAATAATATGCAGTTTCTAAACTCACTCTGCTGTCAAAAAATGATAATTCTATACCAACTTCTGTAGATTTAACGATTTCAGGACGAATATTTGGGTTGTTGATTGTATTGCTAGCAGAAAAACCAGGTAGAGAACCAAATGGGAAATTACCACTTTGTGCAAAAGTAGATTCTGTAGAATACGCACCAATATTGACATTACCCGTTTGTGCATAAGCAGCTTTTAATTTAGCATAATTTAATATACCTCCTTTTAAACTCTCTACCATATCTGTAAGGATTAATGAACCACTTACGCCTGGATAAAAGTATGATTGATTTGCAGCAGGGAGTCTACTGTCCCAGTCATTTCTTCCTGTAAGTTCTACAAACGCCCAGTTTTTATAACCAAAACTCAAACTACCAAAAGCAGAAACTAATCTAGTCTTCACATTTGACTCACCAACACCTGGCTCACCTGTTCGGTTAGAAACGTTGAACAAAGTAGGAATTACTAAATTACCTCCTGAAGCAAACAAGCTTTTGCTCTCTGTTTGTCTGTATAAGTTACCTACCAAACCTTTTATAGAGAAATCTCCTATGGTATGGTCTGTACTTACTAAAAACTCATTGTTTATTCGATTCCCAAAACCAAATCCATCCCCTACAGATGCCTTTTGATTTCCGCCCGAGGCAAATGATCTATGGTCAATTGCAAAAGTTGAGTAATCTATTGCTTTATTTGTGGATTTATTGTTGGAAAAACTACCTGTAAATCCAAGTCTATTAAGTATTTGTAACCATTTCACTGGCTTAAATGATAATTCTACATTTCCTACTACCTCATCAGACCTTGAGTTGTTTCTGGAATTATCTATTGTTTCATATGGGTTACGAAAATAATCATTGTAATAATTATTTCTATTTGACCAATAATCATTTTCATAATCTTTATAACTCGTTACAGGAATTTGACCGGGTGCATTTTGGACATCAAAATAAACACCAGCACCATTTGTAGTTGCATCTGTTTTTTTAAGGGTGTAGTTGATATTGGCACCTGCTTTGAAGTTTCCAAAAACTTTTGAAGAATTCATTCTCAAAGTTGTTCTATTACTCTTATCACCCGGCATGATAGCAGTAGCAGCTACATTTTGAAATGAAAGATAAAAGTTGGCTTTTTCATCACCACTTGCATAAGAAACATCATTTTGAATATTAGCACCTTGTTCGAAAAATCTTGCTTTTTCTCCTGGTAAATAAGAATAAAGGAGTTCTTGTGTTCTTCCTTCAGCAGTAACTTGACCTACAGGTCTTGTAGAACCGTCGAATTCATCACCCCAAGATTGATTTTCGATAGGATCATAGATACCATCACCAAAACTATTGAATGAAGATCCAGAACCAAATCTTGTCTGGAACTCAGGTAAAAATGAAATGTTCTCGACTAAAGTTGTGTTTGATACACTAATTTGAGGTTTGCCACCAACACCACCTTTTTTAGTGTTCACTACGATTACCCCATTCACACCTTCTGGACCGTATAATGCAGCTGCATTTGCTCCTTTTAGTACGTTGACACTTTGTACGTCATTCGGGTTAAGACTGTTGATAAAGTTTAGAGCAACAGGAGTACCATCCACGACCAATAGTGCCTGGTTGTTACCAAGTAGCGACCTAATACCTCTTAGTACGATTCTTGTATCAGCATTGATACCATTATTGACCGTACTTACTTGAAGGCCTGAGACTTTACCAACCAAACCATTTTGAAGATTGGTAACTTTTGCAGCTGTCAAATCACTATTTTTAATTGTAGAAACCGAATAACCAGTCTCTCTAGCTTGTTTAGTGACTCCCAAAGCTGTTACGACAACCTCATCCAGCAACAATCCTGCTTGAATAGAGATGTCAATAGTTGTTTGATCTCCAATGAGGACATCTTGTGTTTTGTAGCCCGTGTAACTAACTGTTAAGGTTTTGGCATTAGCTGGAAGTGTCACCGAATACATACCGTCAATATCTGTGATGGTACCTACTCCTGGTGCTTCCTTTACTAAAACGGTGGCTCCAATCACTGGATCACCAGCTGGGTCAGTAACCTTACCGGATACTGTCTTTTGGGCATAACTTATGCCTATTCCCAGAAAGAGAATACAAATCGAAAGTAAAAATTTTTTCATGTAAATATTGTTTAGATTGTTATAGAAATGCTTAAATCCTAAAATTTAATGATCCAAAATTACTACAAGATTTCATAATTGTTAACAAAATAATAAAAAAATATTAAATATTTATTTTTTCCGAACTAAATATCGAGTTGTGTACTAAAACTGTTATTCTCAAATATATTTTATTATTCATATATAAATATCAATATTATAATATTTTACCTATTAATATTTATATAATATATTTACCTTTGCAAAAAAAAGTGAACCAATGTATATTCCATTAATAAATGAAATGCCTGAAAAATCCGAAATTATTGATTTTATTAAACAATACAGCTTTGCAACCATAATAAATATTTCGAAAGAAAAGCCTTTAGCCACACATCTACCTTTTATTGTAAATGATAGTGGAGGAAAACTTACACTTATATCTCATTTTGCCAAAGCAAATGACCAATGGCTGTGCCTTAAAGACGGTACTTCTTTAGTCATTTTTAGCGAACCACATGCTTACATCTCTCCGTCAAATTATGAAAAGAATCTCAATGTGCCAACGTGGAATTATATCGCGGTTCATATCTATGGAAAAGCCAAAATAATTGATGACTCGTTTGCTGTTCGTCAGATACTTGAGAAGACTATACTCAATTATGAACCCGGTTACCTTAAACAATGGAATGACTTACCTGAGGAGTATAAAGCAGCTATGGAAAAAGGAATTGTAGCCTTCGAAATAGAAGTTGAAGAAGTCCAAGCAAAGAAAAAATTGAGCCAAAATAAAACGGAAGTTGAAAGAAGAAATATCATAAATCATCTTAATAATAGCAAATTGAGTACTGAAAAGACTATTGCCCATTACATGGAGAAGGATTTTTAGTTTAAAAATTTACTGCATCATGTTTTAATAAACAAAATTTCCTTTTCTTTACATTTCAAATGGATAAAGCAATGGCTAATAAAAATGTCAAGAATTATTGGAAACGCAATCTTACTTATTTGGTAATTCTACTAAGTATTTGGTTTCTATGTTCTTATGGAGCAGGGATTTTGTTTAAGGATTCACTTAATACTTTAAAGATTGGTGGTTTTAAATTAGGTTTTTGGTTTGCTCAGCAAGGTTCGATTTATATATTCTGTATAATTATATTTGTCTATGTGTGGTTAATGAATAAGCTAGATAAAGAGTATGATGTGGATGAAAAATAAAAATTTCTTTTTTGCCAAAATTGAACATATAAGTTATGGATGTTAAAATGTGGACCTACATCATTGTAGGAATTACCTTTGCTTTTTATATAGGAATTGCCATATGGACAAGGGCGGGTTCTACTAAAGAGTTTTACGTAGCGGGAGGTGGGGTCTCTCCTTTGGCAAATGGTATGGCAACAGCAGCGGATTGGATGTCAGCAGCTTCCTTTATATCGATGGCTGGGTTGATTTCATTTATGGGCTATGATGGCTCGGTTTACTTGATGGGTTGGACTGGAGGATATGTTCTCCTTGCATTGTTATTGGCACCATATCTTAGGAAGTTTGGTAAGTTTACGGTACCTGATTTTATAGGAGATCGTTATTATTCAAACACGGCTAGGACGGTGGCTGTGATATGTGCACTCATTGTGTCATTTACTTATGTTGCTGGGCAGATGCGAGGGGTAGGTGTCGTTTTTTCTAGATTTCTGGAGGTGAGTATTGAAACGGGTGTCGTTATTGGAATGATCATCGTGTTGTTTTATGCTGTTTTGGGCGGTATGAAAGGTATTACATATACTCAGGTGGCTCAATACTGTGTTTTGATTTTTGCATACATGGTTCCAGCAATTTTTATTTCATTAGCACTTACAGGCAATGTCATTCCGCAAATAGGTTTTGGAGGCACTGTTTCTGATGGCTCTGGTATGTATTTATTAGACAAATTGGATGGACTAAATAAAGAGTTGGGCTTTGACGCATATACTGAGGGCTCAAAATCTACGATTGATGTATTTGCTATTACCTTTGCTTTGATGGCAGGTACAGCAGGGCTGCCACATGTGATCGTGAGATTTTTTACAGTTCCAAAAGTAAAAGATGCTAGAAAATCCGCTGGATATGCACTGCTGTTTATAGCGATTCTGTACACTACAGCTCCCGCAGTTGCAGCTTTTGCAAGAACTAACTTGATAAACACAGTAAGCAACAAAGAGTATGTCAATATGCCCGAGTGGTTTAAAAAATGGGAAACTACTAAATTGATCAAGTTTGAAGACAAAAATGGTGACGGCAAGATTCAATATGTAAAGGATCCAACAACAAATGAATTAACTGTAGATAATGATATTATGGTTTTGGCCAATCCGGAGATTGCTAATTTACCAAACTGGGTCATTGCCTTAGTAGCTGCGGGTGGGCTTGCTGCGGCACTTTCTACTGCAGCAGGATTATTATTGGTAATCTCCACATCGATATCCCATGATTTGTTAAAAAAGCAGCTAAAACCTAATATTTCTGAGAAAGGCGAATTGCTAGCGGCACGAATTGCAGCTGCATCAGCTGTAATTGTAGCAGGCTATTTTGGTATCGATCCGCCTGGATTTGTGGCAGCTGTTGTAGCATTGGCTTTTGGATTAGCAGCGGCCTCTTTTTTTCCAGCCATCATTATGGGTATATTTTACAAAAGAATGAATATGCAAGGTGCTGTGGCAGGTATGATTGTTGGAATAATTTTGATGATTTATTATATGCTTAAATTTAAATTTGGAGTTTTTGATGGGGGGAAAGAAGCTGTGGAAGGATTGAAAAATGGGTTATGGTTTGGCATTTCACCAGAAGGTTTTGGCAGCGTAGCTATGCTAGCAAATTTTATTGTTGCCATCGTCGTCAGTTCCTTTACGTCTCCACCTCCAGCACATGTGCAACAAATTGTAGAAAACATCAGGGTGCCTAGAGGAGCTGGTAAGGCTCACAGTCATTAGTAAAATTTTACTTTTAAATAAAAATAACTAGTATTCAAAAAAAAATCAATAGGTTATGACATTACAAATCAAAAATATTGAGCAATACCATGAAGCATATCACCGCAGTGTAGAGAATCCAGAAGGATTTTGGGCAGAAATTGCTTCAACATTCGTGTGGGATAGGAAATGGGACAAAGTAGTTCATCATGATTTTATAACACCTGATATTAGATGGTTTGAAGGAGGGAAACTCAACATTACGGTCAATTGTTTGGATCGACATATTGAAACAAAAGGTGATCAAATAGCCATCATTTGGGAAGCTAATGAAGCAAATGAGCCATCAAAAAAACTAACATACAAACAACTCCTTGCCGAAGTGAACAAATGTGCAAATGCACTAAAGGCTCAAGGTGTAAAAAAAGGCGATAGAATCTGTTTCTACATGCCAATGATTCAAGAGGTAGCTATAGCAATGCTCGCATGCGCTAGAATTGGGGCCATTCACTCGGTTGTATTTGCAGGTTTTTCGGCAAATGCATTGGCTGATAGGATAAAAGATGCCGAATGTAAAATGGTAATTTGCTCTGATTATAATAGAAGAGGTCCAAAAAGTATTGCGGTCAAAGATGTGGTAGATGAAGCAATCGCATTAGGTTGTGATTCTGTAGAAAAAGTATTGGTATACAAATCTACAGGTGATAAGGTCAAATGGAATGCTGCTATTGACTTATGGTGGCATGAAACCGTAGATACGATGAGCGATCAATGCGAGCCGGAAATCATGGATGCCGAGGATATGCTTTTTATCCTCTATACATCAGGTTCAACTGGTAAACCAAAAGGGGTAGTTCACACATGTGGGGGGTATATGGTTTATACCGAATATTCATTTAAAAATGTGTTCCAATATCAAGATGGTGATGTCTATTGGTGTACAGCAGATGTTGGGTGGATTACAGGCCACTCTTATATATTATATGGTCCTTTATTGGCTGGGGCTACGACTATGATGTTTGAGGGAGTACCTGGTCATCCGGATGCTGGTCGTTTTTGGCATGTTTGTGAAAAACACAGAGTTAATCAGTTTTACACCGCCCCGACAGCGATTAGGGCACTGATGGCAGCAGGATGGCATGAACCAGAGAAATACGACTTGAGTTCTCTTAAAGTAATAGGTTCGGTAGGTGAGCCCATCAATGAAGAAGCATGGCATTGGTATGATGAAAAAGTAGGAAGAGGGCGAGCACCCATCGTAGACACATGGTGGCAGACGGAGACAGGTGGGATCCTTATTACCCCATTACCTGGTATAACGGATGCTAAGCCTTGTTTTGCTTCTTACCCACTTCCTGGTGTACAGCCTGTACTTTTAGATCCAAATGGAATAGAATTAGTTGGTAATAATGTAGAAGGTTTGTTGTGTATCAAATATCCTTGGCCATCAATGCTTAGAACTACTTATGGTGATCACGAGCGTTGCCGAACCACTTATTTTGCGGCTTTTAAAAATTATTACTTTACGGGTGATGGAGCTAAAAGAGATGAAGAGGGTAGATATAGAATCATCGGGCGTGTAGACGATGTCATCAACGTGTCAGGTCATAGAATTGGAACGGCTGAAGTAGAAGATGCTATTAATCAGCATTCTGGTGTCGTAGAATCTGCTGTAGTGGGATATCCTCACGACATAAAAGGTCAAGGTATTTATGCTTATGTAAAAGCTCATCACGAAGTAGTAGACCCTGAACATATGAGAAAGGAAATTCTAGCAGTTGTCACAAAGCACATCGGACCTATTGCAAAACCAGATAAAATACAATTTGTACTTCAATTGCCAAAAACGAGGTCAGGTAAGATCATGCGACGAATATTGCGGAAAATTGCAGAAGGAGAGACAGGGCAGTTAGGAGATATTTCTACTTTGCTTAATCCAGAATGTGTAGAAGAATTGAAAACTGGAGCACTTGTGTAAAGAACATGTAAAATGAATATCAGATTTTCAGAAACTGGGCACCTTGAGCTAATCAATCCTTCTCATGCAGAAGTGGTTTTTGATATGATTGACAACAACAGGGAACACCTAAAGGAGTGGCTTACTTTTGTTGACGCTATGCAGAATATGGAAATCATGCATAATTTTATTAATGGTTGTATGTCGCGAAATGAATCGGGTATTGAGTATGGCTATATAATTTTTGATAATAGTGTGGCTGTAGGTAGAAATACCATTCACAAAGTAGATATGAGAAATAGAAGTGCGGAAATCGGTTATTGGCTGATCCCTTCTGCTCAATCAAAAGGTCTCATCACCAATTCTACTAAGGCATTGCTCAAGTTTGCATTTTCTGAATTGGACCTCAACAGAATAGAAATCAGATGTGGTGAGGGAAATATCAAAAGTCAAAAGATTCCTGAGAAATTCGGCTTCCACAGAGAAGGAATAATGAGGGATGGTGAATTTCTCAATGGATCGTTTCACAATTTGATTATTAACTCCTTGTTGAAATCTGACTATTTTAGTACTCATCCAAGATTAAGAACGTAATTAAATAAGGTTCATTTTTTTTCAATCTCTTCGTTAAAATTTTTCAGGGTTTGGCTGCTATTATTGAGTTGCCAGTGGCATGCAGGCCACAGTTCTATCGTAAAATCGCTGACGACGATTTCTTTATGCTCTTCATCTCGATCATTGAAAGAATTAAGGTCATTTTAACCCGAATAGGTCATTAGAAAATTTATTACAGAGTTAAATTGCTTCAAAATAAGGCGTTTCACTCTTTACCATAGCGATGCTATGCTTCAGTCGGTAAAATGTCTTATTTTATTGCACTTTAACCCCTCATGACAAAGTTCTAATGACCAATTTGGGTTTAACCTAATCCCTTTTCTTGATTGTGTACTACTGCTAAGAAATATACTTAAAAATTTTCATTATATTATACTGATATTCAGTTTTTTATAGAGCTTTTAGGCTTGTTTTTTATGCCTGTATTAATTTTAAAATTAATGTTAATTTATTCACAAATATCACATGATTTGTTTTTTTTAAAGAACAAAAAAATAGGTTGTTAGTTCCATTATCAAACCTAAACTACGCATTGGACTTTATTCGAAAGGAAATTAGGCAAAATAGTAGTGAAGCACGGAAATTTTCATCCGCAGATGCAGCCTAAGCTTCATTGAGGACGGAAAATTGAGTACTGAAACTAATATGAAGCATAATTTACTTGCAGTTAATTTCTAATGCGTAATTTGGGTTAAAAGGACAAGCCGAACACCTAATTAAAAAGTAGGCAAAATAAATTACAAAACATGATCAAAAATTTCATTTTAATTTTATTGTTTGCGGTTTCGCTCACCGCTTGCAATCAAGTTGTAGAAAAAGCAAAAGAAGAAGCACAAAGTGTCGTCACTCAGACCAATGAAAAGGTTCAATCTGTAATTGATCAATTTGGTTTGGTTTATGTGGAAGAAGGAGCACAAGACATCATTACTTACGACGAGGTAAACGCTGCTCAACAAGCATGGTGCGATGCGTTAGTGAAAATCGGACAACTCAAAGAAGAGGGAGGTGATTACAAAGCTTTTGCAGAGCAAGTGCTTTCTGAAGCTTACAACTATGACAATGGTAAAGTATTTTTTAAGCCGACACTAGCTTTTGGCGATCAGACATTTAGAAATGATAAGAAAGGGGCGCTTGCATATTTTGTGGGAGGTGACCCAGCATATCCTAATGATAAAGGTTTTGCCTTAACACCTTGGGTAAAAGCAAGGTACGACAACGCTGGAAGTGACAATGATGGTATTCAAATATATGGTTCTGTGGCTATCACAATGGGTAATGTATGGGTTACCGGCAAAGATGGTAAAGAAGTAATGGTTGATAAAACTTGGGTATTTAAAAAGGGTAAAGACGGTAAATTAAGGATAATCGTGCACAAATCTGCATTGCCTTTTAGTGTTGGATAGTGTATTAACATTTTTAAAAAATTTATGACATCACCACCTCGATGATCAGAGCTCTGACAATAAGACTGCCAGAGCTCTTTTTTTGAAGCAATACTAAAATGCCATAAAAGCTGAATAATAAATTTCTTAGGATTTATTTTATATTTCGATATCCTTTATTATTCGAAGATAAACTATTAAGTTTGGAGTCAAAAATTAAATAAAATGAATAAGAAGATAATATACTTTGTATTTTTCGTTTCTTTAATGAGCTTTGTCCTACAAGCCCAGAAGTCCAATTTCAAAATCATTGCATACAGCACAGCAGCAGCGAAGATTGATTCAATACCTTATCAATATTTGTCTCATATCAATTATTCCTTTGCGATACCAGCCAAAACGGGTGACACATTAGAGCCTTTAAAAAATGTTGATTATGTCAAGCTTTTGATTGAAAAAGCTAAAAAGCATAATGTAAAAGTATTCCTTTCGATAGGAGGGTGGGGCATAGGTGATGGAGGTGGTGATGATACCAGATTTCACAAAATGGCAGAAACAGAGACGGGCCAGAAGACATTTGTAGCTTCCTGTATGAAAATGGTACAATATTTTGGCTTTGACGGAATTGACTTCGATTGGGAATATCCAGATCCTGATCATCGATCTGCTCAAGATTTTACCTCGCTTTGCAAAAAGCTAAATTACGCGCTTAAAGCAGTTGGCAAAGATTTGACAGCAGCCGTAGTGTCATCTGGCAAACAAGCCTATGGTGTAGAAGAAGAAGTTTACCAATATTTTGATTGGCTCAATATCATGTCTTACGATGGAGATTATGGGCCAAAGGAATTAAAGCACCATGCACCATATTCTATGGCCGTAAGTAATATTGAGTTTTGGTTGAACGAACGAAAACTACCTTTAGAAAAGTGTATTCTCGGACTACCATTCTATGCAAAGAAGGGATTTGGAAATTATGGTTTTGATTATAAAAAATTATTGAAAGAAGGTGCGAGCCCATATGACGACTATTGGAATGGCCATTTTTATAATGGCTTATTTACCATCACAAATAAGACAAAATATGCCTTAGATAAAAAGCTAGGTGGTGTCATGGTGTGGGAGATGAGTTGTGATACGAATGATGAGTATTCGTTGTTTAGGAGGATATATGAGGTGGTGACTAATAAGAAATAGCTTTTAGGCTGGAATTAGTTAGGGCAGGATCTGAATTTTCAGAATATATAACTATTTCTTCAATTGTACCGCAGTTAAAAATTGTTTTACGTATTTTTTTTTAAAAATAATTATGAAATTACTTGAATTTTCAAAATTATTTAAGATTTTTATGCCTAAGGAATTGAAAAACTTTATAAATTTATTTGTTTTCTTCTTCAGCTTTTCATTTATATAAGTTAACGTGAATAATGGATAAAAAAATAGCATAAAAAAGCGAACATAAGAAAAATATTGTATATATTAGTGGTTCAAAATCATTAAATAATAACAAATATTAGACTTATGTTCGAGGATA
>JALHLK010000073.1 GCA_022844565.1 Saprospiraceae bacterium | reverse complement strand
GTGGAAATCATGCTTGTATTTTCTCATTCATGCATTCCTGCATTCAATCATTCCAGTATTACACCCTACACTAATACGCTTAAACTAAAAAGTAAAGCTAGAGACAAAATTGCTACAACCCAAATATTTAACTTAATTTCTTGAATATACCTTACTTTCATAATCTCCTTAATCTACTATTGCTACGTGACTATTGGCATAAATAGTGCCAAAACGGAACCTATAAAATCATTTATTAGTTAATATATTTACGTTAATTTATATAAATAATATCTGTTATGTATTATGACCTAGATTTTCAGGGTGATTAGTTATTTGATATTTTTCTATATGATAACTAATAAAATATGTTAAAATTGTAAAAAAAATTATGGTGAAGCGAGAGGATTTAGGACTTAATATGGATTGTGGTGAAGAGTTGCCAGGCAAATTTGCCAAAGTAGATGAAATTTTAATGCCTATCCTTACGTATTGCAACATAGCATGCGGATTTCACGCAGGCGGGATTAAAAGCATGCATCATACCGTTGACCTTGCGTTGCAACACCATGTAAAAATAGGAGCACACCCATCATTTGACGATAAACCTAATTTTGGCAGGTTTTATATTGATTTGCCATTTGACAAACTTGTCGATTTAATAAAAATACAGGTCGAACAACTACAAAATATTGTATCACAAAAGCAAAATGGAAACTTATACCATATCAAAGCACACGGTGCCTTGTACAATGCCGCTATGAAAAACGAAAAAGAAGCTCTAGCAATCGTAAAAGCAGTGAAAGACATCAATAAAGATTTTGTAATTTTTTGTATGCATAATAGTACGCTTGCCAACTTAGCCTTACAAGAGGGATTGACTATAATATATGAGACTTTTGCTGATAGAAACTATAAAAATGCTCAAACTTTGGTGCCTAGATCAGAAGAAAATGCAATGATTGATGAGGTAGAAGCCGTCATTCAGCAAGTTAAACTATTGCATTCCAATAAGATAGTCGCTGTTGATGGATTGACGCACGAGTTAATATCTGATACCATATGTCTACATGGTGATCATCCTCTGATCTTTGAGATAGGTGAGAGGTTGAATGATATTATTTTTTGATTAGGGTTTGGGATCTAGAACCTTCATTTAAATCCACAATCAAACTTATAATCTTACTTTACCGCAATCACCCAAAACTAAACCCACAAATCTCTGCCCTCCTCGATTCATCTGTTATAGCAAAACCATCTACCAATGCTAGTAACTCAGGTCTTAATTCTTGTGTCATCTTATTGAGCACACGCCTTATCGCTTTGGTTTTACTGCCTTCGAAGTAACCATTTTCGAGGTACCATTCTCGATTTTCATAGATGTTATGGATGGCGTAATATTTTGTCAAAGTAGTAAGCATATCTTTTGAAGGTGATGAAGGTAACGTGTCGAGCTTTTTAACCAATTCTCTATAAACCAATCGATCAACATAGGCGTGCGCGAGGTAGATCATATGATTTTGACATTTTAAGAATGCATCATAAGGACTTACACGCTTTTTGAGGTAATCGCGCATACGCTCTGATAGACTCATTAACACTTTTTTCTCACGATATCTCAGGGTATCTGCGTGAAATTCATCACTTGTAAGATGTTCTATCGAGGTGTTTCTACTTTGATAAGGATTGATTTCAGAGAGTACAAATGACACTTTTCCAAAAATATATCGCATCACAGCTGTAAATCCATCATCATGAAAGGACTGTTTAAATTCTGTCAATAGGCCTTTAGCTACCAATTGCATCAAGACCGTATTGTCCCCTTCAAATGTGGTAAAAATATCAGCATCGGCCTTTAATTCTCCAAACCTATTTTCGCTGAGATAGCCTTTTCCACCACAAGCTTCTCTACAGGTTTGAATAGTCTCCATGCCTAACCAAGTTGCCTTAGCTTTTAATCCAGCGGCTTTTGTCTCGATTTTTCGAGTGTCCTGTTCTGAGATGGCATTTACATAGTTATCTCTAAGGTTGTCCAAAGCAAAATGATAAGCATACGTTTTGACCAACAATGGTGTAAGCCTTGCTTGGTGCGATGGATAGTCCATGATCAGTTGCTCTTCTGTTTCATCTGGTCCGAATTGTCGACGTTTTAAAGCATATCTCACAGCAATGTCCAAAGCAACTTTTCCTGAGCTTAGTCCTGCTGCTCCTACGCAAATACGTCCTCCTACCAATGTGCCTAACATGGTAAAAAATCTCCGGTTTTCATTTGCAATAGAGCTTTGATAGGTTCCATTTTCGTCGATACCACCATATTTGTCAAGCAAATTTTCAACAGGAACATTTACCTGATCAAACCATATTCTACCGTTATCTACTCCGTTTAGTCCAATCTTATAACCACAATCTGTAATTTTTACTCCACTTAAGAGTTCTTTTTCTTGATTTCTTAGTGGGACTAATACTGCATGAATACCATAACCTACACCATCGACGAGAAGCTGACCAAATACAACCGCCATAGATCCGTGTAAGGCATTTCCTATGTATTCCTTGCCTGCTTGGAAGGATGGAGAATGTACGGTAATTTGTTTGGTTTTGTGGTCATAATTAAGCGTAGTCTCTAGCGATTTTACGTTAGAGCCGTGCCCTGTCTCTGTCATTGCAAAGCAACCACGGAGCTTACCTAATCCTATTGCTTCGACATGTTTCTTATGATGCTTTTCGGTACCTAATAGACTTACAGCTCCTCCAAAAAGCCCAAATTGTACACCAAATTTGATAGTAAGACTGAGATCGTGCTGTGCTAATATTTCGAATACAGCCATGTATTTCTTCATATCTCCTTGGCCGCCATATCTCTGATCGTAGGCTAAAGCACCATATCCTTGCTCACATAATTCATCAATGAGGTCTAATACTTTTTGACGATGTGTTTCTTTATCTTGTATCGGCTCATATACGAATACAGGATCTCTTAATAATTCAGTTGTTTTTTGTTTTATATCTTTATTCGAAGCCCAAAGGATGTCCCTCATATCATTGGGTTCAAATGACGATGCTTTGCTTTTTATTTGAGACCTAAAATTTTTGTCTAACACATGACCAATCGCTTGAAGATCTTCTAACGTATTAACGCCTAAGTTTTCTTCAATATCTTCTAGTGCTTTTAAAACCGTCTCATTTTGCCAAAATTGTTCGTTTTTAAAACTTGTAGAGGAGCGAGCCATCTCAAGACCAAGTTGAGCTAGGCTTCTTTTATCAGATTTTGGAAGGTTTACAGCAGCACTTTTTATAGCTTCAGACCATTCTTTGTAAAGATCATCAGAGGGAGGAAATTGAGGATTGGTGTGTTTTATTAAATATTCTTTATCTTCTTTAGTTAGAAAACTCAATTCATTTAGTTTTTTATGAATGAGTTTCATTTCAGAAGGACTGAGTACACTATCACTCCACCCTATATAAAATAAGGGTAATAAGCTCAAAACCCCAGGAGAAAAAGTGGTATTTTCTGTTGTGTGCATATTTGGCATTTAACTTTAACAATATAACCTATTTTTAAGCAGTTTTGTTTTTTGGAAAAAATAATATAAAAACGATAAACATATTTTTTTACTTTTACCTCTGAAATTCAAATAATACTTAAAATATGAAAAAGTCTAACATTGCAATAATGATCTTCTGTCTTGGGTTTACATTTAATATGTTTAGTCAAAACATTATCCCAAAACCTGTGTCAATGACATTAAAAAATGGTAGTTTATCGGTAGATAGTAGATTGCCAATCGTTTATGACAAAACAGATGTAAACCAAACTAAAATAATCAAACACTTACAAGATGTTTTTACAACCTTGGGATTTGCGATGCAAACAGCTGAAATGAGTCAAGGACCTGCCATTAGATTATCAAAATCTTCAAGTACTGCACCAAAAAGTGAAGCTTATAGTTTAACGGTAAATGAAAATGGCATTCATATTCAGGCCAATGATTTTGGAGGTTTCTTTAACGGGTTACAAACATTAAGACAACTGTTGCCTATTAATAGACAGACTTCTACAGTTTCTATTCCTTACCTAGATATTGATGATTATCCAAGATTTGCATGGAGAGGATTGATGCTTGATGTGAGCAGACACTTTTTCTCCGTAGAAGATGTAAAGCAGTATATTGATCAGATGGTCCAATATAAATACAATGTTTTGCATTGGCACCTTACGGATGATGAAGGTTGGAGAGTAGAAATCAAATCTTTGCCTAAATTGACAAGTGTTGGTGCGTGGAGAGTAGAAAGGCATGGCAAATTTGGTGACGGCAGAGCATTTCCTAAAGAAAATGAAAAAGCCACATACGGTGGATTCTACACTCAAGATCAGATCAAAGATGTGGTGGCTTATGCACTTGAAAGAAATGTTACCATTGTTCCTGAGTTGGATGTACCAGGTCATAGTATGGCGGTATTGGCAGCATATCCTGAACTTTCTGTAGGCAAAACTCCAAAATTTGTAAATCCAGGAAGTAAGTTCAGCGAGTGGTACGGCGACGGAACATTCAAAATGTTAATTGAAAATACACTTGACCCTACTAACGAAAAAGTTTATGAATTTTTGGACAAGGTAATGACAGAGGTAGCAGCATTATTTCCAGGTAAATATATCCACATGGGAGGAGACGAGTGTTACAAAGGATATTGGGAGGAGAGCAAAAGTGTTCAAGATTTTATGAAGAAAAACAAGATTAAAGATAGCCATGAATTGCAAAGTTATTTTGTAACAAGGGTAGAGAAAATAATTAGTAGTAAAGGCAAAAACACGATAGGTTGGGATGAAATCCTTGAAGGTGGTTTGGCTAAAGGTGCAGCTGTGATGAGTTGGAGAGGCATGAAAGGCGGAATTGAAGCTGCAAAGCTAGGTCATAAGGTGGTAATGTCTCCAACAACTTTTGCCTATATAGATTATACCCAAGGTGATAAAAGTGTAGAGACTAATATTTATGCTGATTTATCCCTCGAAAAAAGTTATGAGTTTGAACCTTTACCTGAAGGTGTAGACCCATCTTTGATACTAGGAGGTCAAGCTAATCTTTGGACCGAGGCTATTCCTCATCTAGATTATGCTATGTATATGACCTATCCAAGGGCACTTGCTACAGCAGAAAGTGTATGGTCACCTGCAAATCTTAAATCGTGGCCTGATTTTGCAAAAAGAGTTGAACATCATTTTGACAGATTTGATCAACAAGGTGTGACAATCAGTAAAGCTATCTACGATCCTGTAGTTAATGTAGCCAAAAAGGAAAGTAATATTGTGGTTACCTTAACATCCCCTGTAGCTAATACTGAAATCAGATATTCACTCGATAATACCTATCCACTTCATAAAGCAAATGTCTACAGAGCACCATTGACCATACCTGATGGGCACTTATTCCTAAGAACACAGCTCTATCGAAATGGTCAGCCATTAGGAAGGATGTTGCAAATAAGCAGAGAGGACTTGGTAAAACGGGCAAAATAAAAATGTTATAGCTATTTTTACCATAATTATACATTATCATAAAATATAATTTAATAAATATTTTGTCTTATCCTCGATTATTATTGCTCTATTTTATTAATATTTTGTCAAATTAAATAAATAAAGTATAACAAATGGTTAAGTTGATATATTTATATGCATAGATTTTTTAAATTCATCTTTATTAAAAGTAAATTAGGTAAATTTTTCAAATAATAGACCAAAAAAATGCTAACTTTGGTGCCTATTTAAGAAAGTTTCTCCAATATTCTTTAAGCTTAAAAAAGATCCTAAATAGAATTATTTTCGATTTAGAAATGGGTGATGTGGTCTGACGCTTTTTAGCATAAGGTGTAATATCGGGTGTTTCAAATTCTGAACCCCAGGATTTAAATCTCTTATCTTTAGGTATTTCTTCCATTTTCAGTTGCAAAGATATGGGAAGATTCTGAAGGTTTTATAAAGTTTTGTCATATTCCCAAAAGTGGATATATATATATAGGCAAGTCAATAGAGAGTATTTAATAAAAGTTTCGCACCAAAATATTTAGAACATAATTTTATGTAAACCTTTACGCTACTTTTTGAAAAATACTCATCTAGATTTAATCTTAGAAATTGTTTCTGCAAATATTTTTGTTGGTTTTGACATATCTTTCAATGCAAAATGGATTGCTTCTTGGATAAGAGCTTTTACTTTGGGGTTTCTAAAATCACTGGTCTTTTTTATATCAATATGACGGATTAGCTTGCCACTTCCCGTCAAGAGATGATAAGGGTCATCCAAAAGTGTACCTTTATTGAAGCCTAGATTCACATGATTGGTGTATATGGGCAACATACAAAAAGCATCAGATAACTTATCAGAAATACAAAACACGGCTGTCAATGCATGGGTATGATAAAGCAGCTCATTACTATCGGGATATAATTCTAGAATAAACAGTCGTAAATCAGAAAATAAATCGATCACTTCTTTACTTTTAAAATCGAGTAAACCTTGGAAGTCAGGATGTATGGGTCTAGTCGTCATTTATTGCAAATTTATAAAACAGAATCTAATACTTCTTCAAGATAAGTTTAATATCCTTTTACTTTCATCTTTTTCTGGAATTCTTCCCCTATTTTTAATCCCCATTCTTGTCCAATTTGCATAGATTCTTGCATAATCAAAGTCGATTGTTTTCCAAATTTCATTCCTATGGGTGATTCATAAAATTTGATTAGTTCGTGTAAGTCTTCTATAGATAAATATTTGGAATAAACAGGTTCTAACATTTGCATCAATTCATCAAATGCCGTAGAATTAAATTCTTTTTCCATATCTACCCAAATACTTGATTCTAAATCTGGATATTGTTTTTTAAACATAGTGAACATCTGTTTGATCGCCACATCAAAAGATGCTTCTACATTTGAAACCTTGATCATTTTTTTAAGTACAATGTTGTATGTTGTATCAGTTTGTCCAAAAGCTGTTAGACACATAAAACTTACTATTACGATTGTTATTATTTGCTTTTTCATAATAATATTTTATTGTTCTAAATTATTAATTGCCTGTTGCTCTAGCCACCTTTCATACTTGGTCTTTTCGAATGTATCTGGTTTGAAAAACCTTGACCTAACCGTACCGTTTGTGGCTTCATGTAAAGCTTCGTCTTCAGGCTCCCTCACACTTCTGAATAAGAATGCAACCAACAAACCAACAAAAGCTCCTAGCATATGACTTTCCCACGAAACACCTTCTGTGGCTTCAAAACCTAAAAAGTAAGTACTGTAAATTGCTAAAATCAAAAGAGATAAAGTGATTGACTTAGAATCTCTCCTAAACAATCCTGACCAAAGTAAAAAACCTACCAACGCGTACACCACTCCGCTAGCACCTATATGGTAAGCGGGTCTTGCAAAAAGCCAAACTAAGACGCCGGTCATAAGCCATGTCATAACAGTGATCACAACCGCTATTCTATTATAAAAATACTGTATCATAACCAACACAAATAACAGTGGAAAAGTATTACTAATCAAATGCTCTAGATTGCCATGTATAAAAGGAGATGTTAATATACCAAGTAATCCATCAGGCGCTCTCGGAAAAATACCGTATCTTACATAGTTATTCTCACTTAATATTTCTATCCCTTTTATCAACCATAATACAGCAATGATCAAAAGAGTAAAACGTATACTTTTAATAAATGATAGTAAATCTTCTTCTAAACTATTATGCTTCATATATTATAAAGTTTCTCCCACTTTAAGAAGTAGTGTTTTGATATTTTCGACTTATAAGTTTTACAAATGCTTCAGCTTTTTCTAGCTTTTCGTCTTTATCCCATTGGTATTTAAAAGCCACGGTCTCTAAGAGCATGTCCTTAGCTTCTGCAAATGATAAAAAACTATTGAGTTTTGAAATACTTTCATTGAATAAAGCAGAATCGTTACCAAAAAGTTCCTTAAGGATCAACATCCTGTCATTAATACTCATCGCTTTGCTAATGTCAGAAATGGGGCTCATCGCTAAACGTTCTGAAATGTCTTTGGCTTTTTCTATAGTAAAAAGTTTATTCATTTCATGACTTATCTTTATAGGTACAGTATTGGAGACGACTACGGGTTCGTTATTTGGTTCGAAAACTACTGCTGGCTCTTGTTTTGGCACTACTTTTTCAACCACAGGTTCGATGATGACCTCTCGTTTTATTTCAATTGGCTCTTCAGCTGTTTTTTCAACTGGTTTTTCCAATGCTGTTGGCGGGACTGCAACGACTACGTTAACAGCAGATGGCTCTGGAATAACTTGTAAGGATTCGGAGGACTTTATGGTCGTCCCTTTAGGAGAAATGTCAAGTACCAATTCATACAGTTCGCGAATATAGCCCAAAAGTAGGTCTTTTTCTAAAGTTGAAATTTTACCATCTTCTTTAAAAGTATCGTACACAGTACTTATTTTAGCAATTTTTTTTTCGATTTTTACTAACTCCATTGTTAAGACATTATTTTGATTTCAAGCAAATAACTTTTTGAGAATTGATTTTATTACAAATTATAGTAAGTATTTAGTTCTATGCGTTCAAATCATTAAAATGTACATTTTTTGGTTGAACAATCATAGACCTAAATACAAATTATAAAAAATTAAGTTTATTGAAGTAATAATGAGTCTGCATATTTTAAGAATCCTTTTGTATAGAAATACTTAAAATTTTTGTCGCCATCAAGATAGATAAAACAAGCTTCAATGTCAGGCTTATTATTTACCAACAATTTTGCTTTTTCAAGTCCTTTTACCATACAAGCGGTAGCATAAGCATCAGCTGTTAAACAATCGTCTGCAATGATTGTACTGCTCAAGATATCTGTAGGTCGCGAATCACCAGTTTTTGGGTCAATAATATGTGCATAGGTTATTTCTCCATTTTCATAGTAATTGCGATAATTTCCACTTGTAGCTATCGCTTTATTTGGTATAGAAATAGGAAGTTGGATATCATTTGGATTTGCACCTTTCTCAGGTTTGTTTATACCAATGGTCCAAAATACATTTCTATTATTAACACCACTTGCTACAACTTCACCACCAATTTCCACCATATAATTTGTAATTCCATATTTTGATAACAAAGCAGCGACCACATCAACACCATGCCCTTTTGCCGAAGCTGATAAATCTATACTCATGTTGGGAACATCTCTACTTATGCAGATAGAATCATTAATATTTAAAACACCTATCTTTTTATAACCTACAAGGTTGAGCAGGGAGTCTATTGTATTTTGATTAGGTTTTTCTACCATTTTCTTTTCCTTGTAGCCAAATCCCCAATAATTGACCAAGGGCATAACCGTCGGATCAAACGCACCATCGGTTTCTTCAGAGATTTGCAAAGCTTTAGACAGCGATTCTAATAAGTACTTATCTTCTGTCAAGGAATAGCAAAAAGTACCTACTGAGGAATTAAATTTGGAGATAGTAGAATTCGGGTCATACGTAGAAAGAGACTTGTTAAAATCAACAAGAAAAGAATCTATTTCTCCTTTAAGATTCTTGTTGATGATGTTTTCATAAGTGATATTGTAGGTAGTACCCATGGTTTTACCTTGAATACTTAAATATGGTTTTTTATTGCTTTCGACAACATTTTCTTTACAAGATAAGATAGAAATCAGGCCAATTAATAGAAAAAAGAAAATTTTATGCATAGGATAATTATTTTCACTAAAAATTTAAATCACACCTCAAAGATAGAGAATATAACGATTTACACGATAGAAATCAATGGAAAATGATGAATTTCGTTAGTCAAACTGTTAATATTTAATTAATTATTTATTATACTTTATTGTATTAGGTGTATAATTTCTTTTATAACAAACAAAGATTATATATTTGTTGCGACAAATGAAAATACATTCAGATTAATATTTTATTTAATGGATAAATATATTGTTAGTCAGATGCTTATTTAATTTTTATTACTTTAAAATATTTATTTAAATCAAATTTTACAAAAATGAAAAAAATTCAATTATTTCTTTTTGGAGCGTTAATGCTTAGTTTAGGAAACTTAACAGCACAAATAGCAACTCCACAGCCAAGTCCTCTATCTACAGTATCTCAAAGATTTGCACTTACAGATGCAACTGTAGAATATTCTAGACCAAGTGCAAAGGGTCGTACTATCTTTGGTACTGGAGGTATCGTACCTAATGGAGATATCTGGAGAGTTGGTGCAAATTCAGCTACTAAAATCACATTTAGTACAGATGTAAAAGTAGAAGGTTCGGATTTAAAAAAAGGATCTTATGCCATTTTAGCTAAGCCAGGTGCTAATAGTTGGGAAATACATTTCCATGAGCACACAACTCCTAACTTCGTTGCTTATACTGAGAAAGTGGCTGCTGTAGTCATTATGGTTAAGCCAGTTATGTCTGGTACAAAGTTTGAAACATTCCTTATCAATTTTGATGAAATCACAAATACAGGTGCTACGCTACAAATGATATGGGACAAAACTATCATTCCAATAAAAATAACAGCGGATTCTGACAAAGCTGTAATGGCTAGTATCGACAAAGTACTTGCTGGACCAACTCCTGGTGATTATTTTGCTGCTGGTTCGTATTTACACGATTCTGGTAAAGATCTTACTAAAGCGTTGGAATATGTAAGAAAAGCTACAATGGTTGAGAAACCAGCTTTTTGGCAAGTAAGAAAAGAATCTTTGATTTTGGCAGATATGGGTCGTAAGGCAGATGCGATCGCAGCTGCTAAAAAATCTTTAGCTCTTGCTACAGAAGCAAAAAACAAAGATTATATCACAATGAATGAAAAATCTATCGCTGAGTGGTCTAAGAATTAAGACTATATTCCATAGAATAACAATAAAGAATAATGGCTTACTTGAAAAAGTAGGCCATTTTTTTTAACTCATTTCAATTTAAGGTTTAAACTGAAAAATCATTTTTCTTGATATCAATGCAAATTTTTGTAACCTACCTATTTAAGAATCCGTACTATTCTAAAATGTTCCATTAATTGAGTTTGGTAGTTTTTTGAAATAGAAACAGAGTTTTTAGAACATACCTTTATTATTGAAGACAAAAATGTACCTTTGCAAATCTAATTTTGAGATTTCATAATGAATTTATATCCGCGTGACTAAAGTAAAGTATCTACAACAAAGTATAAAGAACTTTCAGGAAATGGGGTCTATCGTCAGGTCAGGGCCTCAAATGTGTAAGAAAATGACACATGATATACCCAAAAATAAGGATATTGTCATTCTTGAACTTGGAGCCGGGGATGGTGCTATTACAGACTATATCCTCCATCGGATGTCCAACAAATCTTTATTGATTGTTTTTGAAATAAATTCTGAAATGGTCGAAACACTAAATAGAAAATATAGTGATCAAAAGGAGCGATTAATTATCATCAATGATGGAGCCCAAAAACTTGAGACTCACCTTGAAAAACTAAATATATCCCAAGTAGATATGATTATCTCAGCCATTCCTTTTATAGCCTTGCCTGAGGAAATAATGCATGCAGTACTTAAGGTATCAAAGAAGGTGCTTAAGATCAAAGGGATTTTTATCCAAATGCACTACACCTTGCAATTGAAACATATTTATAAAACTTTGTTTGGAAATATAAGCACTAGTTTTGTTGCATTAAACATTCCACCAGGATATGTATTTAAATGTATTAAAGAGGAATAATTAGCAATTGTGAGCTGTTTGCTTTGAGCGATTAGCTTTTAGATGTTAGTATTTTAGCGCTTTAGATATTTGGTGCATTGGTTAGAAATAAGGGCAGGTTTTAATGATTCTCACATTTTTGCATTCTCGCATTCAAGCATTCTCGCATTCAAGCATTTTAGTGATTTAGTTATTATAAAAGTCTACATTTTCTTTGAGTACAATATCAAGCGGTAAATAATGCTTTGATTTGATCTCTTGTTGCAATATTGAGTGGTCCACAAAACTCATCAATCCTTGATATCCTTGCTGTAAAGGGTTTTGATTGATTATAAAATCCATCTTTCCTTTTTTTAAATGAGCAATATTTGGTTCTATCATATCAAACCCTACAATATACAATGCTTTGCATGTTTCATAGTCCAATAAATCTAACAGTTTGTAAGCTCTAGAATTTGTAAAAAATAGCGCTTTCATTTTTGGATGACGCAATTGTAAGTCTTTAAAAAAGCTAATGATTGCAGCTTTATTTTGAAAATCCTCAAATTCATACCAATGTACGTTATTATCCACCAAATTATGCTCTGCAAAGTACCCTTTGATACCTTCTATTTTGTCAGCGTAATGATTGGCATTATTGACCTTATGTCCAAAATTTAAAGCGACAACATCATCTTTTGGTTCTAATCTTAAATGTAATAGTCTTCCCGCCAAATAACCTGCGAAATAAGAATGTTGGCCTATGTAGGAAAGTACTCCAGGATGATGTATCTCAGTATTAATGGTGATGACTGGTATGTTTTTAGATACAGCGGTGTCCAAAAACATCTCCGCCTCACGCGTGTACAAAGGGGCCAAAATTATACCATCGGGATTGGACATTAGTGCATTTTCCATCTGGATAGAGAAAGCATGATTATCATAATCTGGGAAGTGAAAGTACTCTACCTCTACCCCATAATGTTTTACTACTTTTAGTGCTTTTTGTATACCTTGATAGGGGAAATTCCAAAACAAATCAGTAGTTGGGTCTGAAATAATCGCTGCAACTTTAAATATTTTTTTAGATGCTAAATTGCTAGCCATTAGATTTTTTTCATAGCCTAATTCTGTTGCAATTCTCATAATTTTTTGCTCCAACTCTTTTTCTACATTGCCTCTATTGTTGATCACTCGATCAACGGTACCCCGCGAGATACCTGCGATTTTGGCAATATCTTTTATAGTGACTTTACTCATTTGTTTGAATATTTTTTTTGGTTAATTTGAAGATTTATAATTTTGAAGAGCTAATTTAACTCTTTTTTTGAAAGATACAAGAAAGTAAGAAATTGTGTCAGTATATCTTTAGGTTTTTACAGTAACGAAAACATCTCCATCATCCTAAAAACACATTGTGCGAAGTCATTTGATAATTTATTACAGCAAAAGTTTGGGCTCGCGCACATTCCATTTATATTTGTAAAAATTTTTATAAAACAAAAGTCATGCGTATCATTTTATTCTACTTTCTTTTGCTCTTATCTCAAAGTTCTGTCATTTCCCAAAATGTAGAATCTTATCCAATTGTAATCGTAGGAGGTGGGGCATCTGGATCTATGGCAAGTATACAAAGTGCAAGGATGGGCATCAAAAGTTTGATCATCGAAGAGACTGACTGGGTAGGTGGTATGCTTACAGCAGCAGGTGTCTCTGCCATAGACGGTAATCATAAAATGCCTTCAGGATTATGGGGTGAGTTTAGAGATAGTCTTTACCGTAGATATGGCGGTCCAAAAGCCGTAGAGACGGGCTGGGTAAGTAATACCTTGTTCGAGCCATCCGTCGGGAGAGCCATTATATCACATATGATTGAAAATGAAAAAAATATATACCTATCCCTTCAATCTAAAGTCTTATCAGTCCAAAAAACTACTTCTGGTTTTACACTCAAATATCAGAAAAACGGTAAAACACATACGGTAAACACTGATTACTTGATAGATGCAACGGAACTTGGAGAATTGGCACGTATGCTTAATATATCGCGAAGGATAGGTATGGATGCTAGTAGCGACACAGGAGAATCTTGGGCGCCTACGGTAGCTAATAATTTGGTGCAAGACCTTACTTATGTAGTAGTTTTGAAAGATTATGGCAAAGGAAGTGATAAAACCATTGCTAAGCCTTCCAATTATAATCCCGCACTGTACAAATGCTGTTGTGATACGGCTGACCCATCTACGAAAGGTAAGCCAAGAATTGACTGCTCACTTATGATGACATATGGCAAATTGCCCAACAATAAGTATATGATCAATTGGCCTAACTGTGGTAATGATTACTATGTGAATATGATTAATTTAAATGACCAACAAAGGGCTGCTGCTGTGACAAAAGCAAAGGAACATTCTTTGGGGTTCATCTATTTTTTACAAACAGAGCTTGGGTATAAAAATTTAGGCTTAGCAGATGATGAGTATACCACACCGGACAAACTTCCTTTGATGCCTTATCATAGAGAGTCTGGTCGGATACAAGGTCACGTCTTGTTTACCGCTAATCATATAATGAAGCCATACGATTATACCTTGTACCGCACCGGTGTTGCAGTAGGTGATTATCCCATCGATCATCATCACAAACAAAAGAAAGATGTGCCAATTATCGATTTTTTTGATATAAAAGCACCTTCTTACAATATACCTATCGGCAGTTTAATACCAAAAGGACATGACAGACTGATTATTGCAGAAAAAAGTATATCCGTAAGCAATATTGTAAATGGAGCATCTCGATTGCAGCCCGTAGTACTCGGTATTGGGCAAGCAGCAGGTGTCTTAGCTGCTGTCGCAGTAAAAAATAATGCACAATTATCAAAAATTAATATTAGAGAAGTACAAAATGCTTTACTACAAAGCAATGCTTATATCATGCCATTTTTTGACGTGCCACTTTCAGATTCAGATTTTAAAGCTATACAAAGATTAGGAGCACTTGGCATCGTAAAGGGAGAAGGAATCCCATACAAATGGGCAAATCAAACTTGGTTTTACCCAGAAAAAGTAGTAAGCCAATTCGAATTTGTCAATGGGTTGAGACCATACTACCAATCATTGTTTCAGCGGTACGACGCATCAGGCGAGCCACTTACCTTACAATTTTTTTATGAAGTATTATTGTCTATCGGTTTTGAAAAATCCATAGCAGTCAAAAACATGAAAGGTGACACACCCATCACAAGACGCCAATTAGCAAGATTAATAGACACTTACCTTTCTCTTTTTACCACACCTATTGATTTAAATGGGGCAGTCATCACAAAAAAATAAAAAATGTCATTACACATCATCGATATTCTGATCATTGTAGGATACATGCTATTAATCCTAGGAGTAGGTTTTTACGCATCTAGGAAGGCAGGTGATAATATGGAGTCCTATTTTTTGGGTGGTAAAACGATGCCGTGGTACATGTTGGGCCTAAGTAATAGCTCAGGTATGTTTGATGTCAATGCCGTATCATGGAGATTAGCTATGCTCATACTTTATGGTGTTCAAAGTGTTTGGATACCTTGGGTTTGGCCAGTATGGAATCAGGTATTTGTCATGATTTTTCTAAGTACATGGCTTCGTAGGAGCGAAGCCATGACAGGTGCGGAATGGATGCGAGTGCGCTTTGGCGATGGCCTTGGAGGACGGCTGAGTCATATTATTGTTGTAATTTTTGCAGTGATAGAGGTTATGCTTTCTATTGGTATGTTTTTTACAGGCATTGGAGGATTAGCAGCAGAATTGTTGCCGCCATTGAGTTTTGGCGGTTTTGATAGCGCTACGGTGTATGCGTTTATCATATGTTTTTCAACGATGTTGTATTCTATAAAAGGGGGTCTACATGCTATAGTACTCACTGAAGTATTACAGTTTTTTATCATGATCGCTTGTTGTATTATTGTCCTATATCTGGGCATGAGTCAAGTTAGTCAATCAACGCTTGATCAGTTTATACCGTCAGGATGGTTGGATTTTTGGCCAAAGCAAGAGATTTCATATGCTTGGGGTTCGACCTATGAATTATTTAATAAAGAGACGCTAGAAAATGGCTTCAAAATGCTGGCAGGTATGGTCGGATTGATGGTCGGAAAAGGTTTAGTGGCAAGCTTAGCAGGACCCGTGCCCGGTTTTGACATGCAGCGAAGTTTAAGCAGTCAAACTCCAAAAGATGCTGCAAAAATGAGCGGTTTTACCATCTTAGTGCTCTTTATACCTCTGTATATGATGATCGGTGGCTTTGCATTGATGGCTATCGAAATCATACCTGAGCAAATTCCCACTTTGGAGAAGGTTGAAAAGATCTTTTACGTGGTAGTAAAACAACTTCCGGTTGGAGTGAAAGGCTTAATTCTTGTCAGTTTACTTTCTGCATTCATGAGTACATTTAGTGCATTTGTCAATGTTGGCCCAGCTTATTTGATCAATGACTTATACAAAAGATATGTCAACCCTCATGCCACCGATTCTCAATATGTGACTTATGGTAAATGGGCAGCAGTATTGATTGTTAGTTTGGGAATCATTATAGGTACCCAAGTCACGAGCTTAAATGAGATTATTTTGTTTATCACAGGTGCATTTTATGGGGGATATGCGGCACCAAATGTGCTAAAATGGATATGGTCACGGTTTAATGGTTATGGCTATTTTGCTGGTATGTTGGTCGGAATGAGCTCTGCTATGGTTGGTTCAACCGTTGTGAAATGGGCAGTACAAGACTTCCCCACATTAGCAGCTATGGCCGATACGCAAGCCATAACTTTGATGTCTTTTGTCTTTATTTTTATTGCAACGATATCGACATGTATCATTGTGAGTCTATTAACACCCCCCGTCGACGATGCCATTTCTTTTAATTTTTATAAGAAAACCAGACCTTGGGGATTTTGGAAACCCATTTACTCCAAAATAGCAAAAGTAGAGGCTATCCAACCTAATACTAATTTCAAGCGTGATGCCTTTAATGTAGCTATCGGTATAATTTGGCAAATGAGTATGGTTGTATTACCACTTTATTTGGTATTCAGGCAGTGGTCTACTTTTACTTTATTTCTTATCACACTTTTGGTTACTTCGTATATTTTGAAGAAAAACTGGTATGATAAGTTGGAGGAGTGATTTGGGTTGATATTTTATTGGTAGTGTTCATTGACTGATGGTCTTTAGTTGTTTGGATTATAGCACTTTGGCTATTTGGTGCAATGGAATGTTGGTCTTTGGCTTTTTGTCATTAGTCTTTGCTTTAGCGTTTCTGGGATTTTA
>JALHLK010000072.1 GCA_022844565.1 Saprospiraceae bacterium | reverse complement strand
TACCATTGGGTGCTAAGAAATTAAGGAGATTTGTATGTCAAGAGCCGTGTGAGGGGAGACTTTCAAGCACGGTTCTGTGAGAGGCTTAGTCTGAAATGGCTTTGCCTACTCGACTTTGCTAACTTTTGACTTTACAAAAAAAATAACAGCTATTTTAAGTTTTTAACTTAAAATCACTATTAGCATATCTGCTTTGCCAATCTATTCTAAAAATGATAATCAAATACCAATTTTAGAATTTTCAATTACTTGAGTCCTCTACGAAAAGCCCTATTTTTAAATTCAGCCGTTGTCTTAAGTCTACGCTATTTACCTTCTTCCCTTTCTACCTTCACATCAAAAATGTTCTTGATTCTTACCCTCTAACTCCCTTGAAAGGGAGAACCGAATCAAAAACATTTAAATTCAGCTTCTTATCGGCCTTATTTCCTCTGTCCTAAGTTTATCCTTAACTTCTTCGAAACAGCTGTTTTTTTATAGGAATTAGATTTTAGGTAGTAGATATTAGATTTTTTAATAATCAATTTATAAGACTAGTCCTTCCTTACCAAATTCATCCAATTAGGTAGTAGATATTTGGTATTGGATTTTAGAGTTAGATTTTATAAAAATCCATAGATTTACTTTTTTGCTTTGCCTCGATCCTAAAGGAAGGCAAAAAAGGATTGGTTTTCAACAATTGAATTTAGAAAATTAAGTACAATTCTTTTGCTCACCACCCTTGAGGGTTGAGGGAAAGTGAGCAAAAAGCAATATGTGAAAAGCTTTTTTGCTTTGCCTCGATCCTAAAGGAAGGCAAAAAAGGATTGAATAAAAAGATAGAAATTTTATTAAGAATTTACCTTTTTTAACCTCTAATCAACCTTCTAAGCCAAAAGTACCAGATCAGTTAGCACCTTTGTCACTTTCGGGATTAGATTTTATAAGTTAGATTTTTAGGTTACAAGTTTTAACTTTGACAATAGCCTTAGCAAATCTGAAGGAGGAAAACTGTACTTTTGCACTTGGTTTTTAAAAACATGAAAGTTTTGATATAAAGTTAACGTTTTTACAAACCGACTTTACTATTTGTTGTTAAATAATATAAACGAATATGAAATTAAAAGGATCTTCTCTAGTAATAGTTCTGTTGTTGGTACTCTTTCCATTTGTATCATGGCTGTATCTTAAAAATGGGATAAGTTTTAGAAAAAAAGCGCTTGATGAACTTGCCGAGAAAACAACATTTGATTACAACCAACTTGGAGGGATTGACACAAGCCTCATCAATAGAAAGATTATGTTAATTGATCTAAAGGGTGAGGAAAAAAACACAGCAAATATTTATAGCCAATTTAAGGAAAGTACGGATTTTGTTATTGTTTCAACAAGTGATCGATATCCTTTACAATTAAATGATTCTTTGTCTCAAATTATTAAAGCCAACTATCCAAATAAAGACTATGTATTGGTTGATAACGATGGGAAGCAAAGAAGTACTTACACCAGTAGTGAAGAAGATCTTAAAAAGGCAGTTATACATATAGCTACCCTAATACCATTTGTAGAAAAGAAAAAACCAAGAGGTATAAAATAATAAATTTAAAGAAAAAAGTATGGAATTAATCTATAACAAAGCATTAGAGAAAAAACTAACGATCGCTTCAATAATTGTTTCAATTGCAGTACTCATCTTGGTAGGTGTAATGAGAAGAGTGAAAATAGACTTAGGTGTTGACTTTAGCTTTTTACCACCTATTCACGCACTTTTGAACACGGGTGCAGCGATAGCTTTAATCGTTGCTTTGCTTAGGATCAAGCGAAAAGATATTCAAGGACATAGAAATGCCATTTTTGCTGCTATGATTTTTTCAGCATTATTCTTAGTTTGCTATGTTCTATATCACTTTACGACAGAAGAAACCAAGTACTGTGGAGAAGGCACAATGAAGACTGTTTATTTCATTATCCTCTTCAGTCATATCATTTTAGCGGGACTATCACTTCCATTTATATTGATTACTTTTTCAAGAGGGATAAGTTATAATGTCGAATCTCATAAGAAAATAGCACGCATTGTATATCCTATTTGGCTGTACGTAGCGGTTACAGGCCCCATTTGTTATCTGATGTTAAAGCCATGTTATGGGTTATAATGCTTTAGACTAAAATAAGAAATGATACATGTAAAAATAATAACAGGATTTTTAGGTGCTGGCAAAACCACTTTTATTAACCAAATGATGCAAGCCAATCCTAATATTAGATTTGGCATCATTGAAAATGAATTTGGAAAAGAAAATATTGATAGTAAGTTGTTATTGAGGTCACAGGCTCCCATGGTAGAGATGACCAATGGCTGTATCTGTTGTTCGATCAATGAAGAGTTGTATGAAGCACTCAATCTATTTTACGAAAAAAGGGACGAGTTCGACGTATTAATCATTGAAGCAACGGGCATAGCAGATCCCTCTTCTGTAGCAGAACCATTTTTGATCAATGACAATGTCAAAAAAGCCTTTGTGTTAGACCAAGTAATTTGTCTGGTGGATAGTGAGCAGATAGAAGATAGAATCGAAGATGCCAAAGAAGCCATACAACAGATTTCTTTTAGCAATATTATACTGCTCAATAAAATAGACCTTGTATCACAGGCATATTTAAATGATTTGACTACAAAGATGGCATCGCTCAATCCCCTTGCCAAAATCTTACCTTTTGATCGAAATGTAGCTTTTGAAATACCAAGCACTAATTTTATAACTGATTTTACCCCTCAAAAATTAGCTAAAACAGAAAATCGTCATTGCAATTTTAAAAGCATCACGATAGCGATCGACAAACCTTTTAACATCAATGAATTGCATTTTAGAATGATACAGTTTATGCTTTTTCAATCCAAAGATGTGTATCGAATGAAAGCCATCGTTTATGATGAAGACTACAATGCATACATCCTTCAGAGCGTGGGTAGCAGGGTGAGTATAGATCAAATAGAAGTTCCACCACTGAGCACTTTTGTTAGTAAATTCGTTTTTATTGGAAAAGATATTGTAAGAGAAGGATTTGAGAAAATGCTTATGAAATATGTTGTAGAAAAAATTGTACAATAAAAAAACAATATATGAATGCAAAATATTTGATTCTTCTGATGCTTATACCGGCTTTGACTAGGGCACAGATAAACACAGTCACTCTTAAACCGGTAATCACAGGTCTTTCAAGCCCGATGCAAACTGCCCATGCAGGTGATAACTCTCATCGAATATTTGTAGTAGAAAAAGAAGGCACGATTAAGGTTTTTGACAAAGATTACAAAGCTTTGGGTACATTTCTTACCATATCGGGGATTCGTACCACAGGTGAACAGGGCTTGTTAAGCATGGCTTTTGATCCAGCGTACAGAAGTAATGGCCACTTCTATATCTACTATACAGCCAGTGGAACAGCAAACTTTAATAATAGATTGATTCTGGATAGATATACTGTCAGCGCTTCCAATTCTAATCAAGCCAACCCTGCTTCAAGATTAAATATTCTGAGCATAGACCATCCCGCCACAAACCACAATGGTGGAAAAATCAATTTTGGAAAAGACGGCTTTTTATATCTTTCGACGGGGGACTCAGGAGGTGGAGGTGACCCTGGTAATGTGGCTCAGAATACAAGGTCACTCTTGGGCAAAATGCTTCGTATCGATGTCTCAATAACTACAGGAACTACCAATTACACCATCCCAGCAGGCAATCCTTACAACAACGAAATTTTTTCTACAGGACTCAGAAATCCTTTTCGATGGAATTTTGATAGATATAACAATGATGTCTACATTGGCGATGTGGGACAAAATGAGCGAGAGGAGGTAAGTTTTGCATCATCTAAGCAATTATTAGGTGCAAATTTTGGATGGAGATGTTATGAAGGGAGGCAAGAATACAACACATCTGGCTGTGCAAGCATTTATCAGTATATCTTACCGCCTTATGATTATCCACTCACCAGCTCTGCAAGATCGGTGGTGGGAGGAGGAGTATACCGTGGGTATCAGTTTCCTGATTTAAAAAATTGGTACTTTTTTATCGATTACTTCAATACCAATATGCTCATGGTCAATAGGAATGGTGACAACTGGACCCCAATTGTCAAAAATACTTCAGTAAACAATATCTCCGACTTTAGCGAAAGTGAAGATGGTGAAGTGCTTATATGTAGGAATAGTAATTCGGGACAGGTCTATCAGTTGGTTGCTTCTAATCCAAGGACGGTGTACGTTTTTTCTGGAAGTGGTAATTGGAGTAACCCATCAAATTGGAAAAACAGACAAATACCTCCTAATCCTCTCCCTGTAGGTGCTGATATCGTTGTAAAGCCTTATGTCAATGGAGTATGTACCTTAGATGTAGCTCAAATAGTACCATTTGGCAATAACTTGTTCCTCGAACCAGGTAGTAAATTTGAATTAAGTAAAAATTTGGATATGGGCAAGGTGAAAGAATTAGTTAGAAGAATGAGAAAATTTTAAGAAATAGGGTAGGAAAAAGTATGGGTGATATCCTTGATTTCAATTAGAAAACCCTGAATTTTATAGTCGATCCACCCATGGTGTTCATAAAGAGATTAATTTTAATCAAAAATTATTATGAACAAAAAAGTTTTAACTCTCATTTTCAAGCTATTGCCAATCATCTTGTTTTCGCAGCCTGATGTTGCCCTAACTTCCGTTATAACAGGTCTTTCTAATCCTATGCAAACTGCCAATGCAGGAGATAATACCCATAGGATATTTGTTGTGGAAAAGGGAGGTACCATCAAAGTATTTGATAGGAATTATGTATTTTTAGACACATTATTGCGAATCACAGGCATCCGCACAAGTGGAGAACAAGGCTTGTTGAGTCTAGCATTTCATCCTAATTTTAGGGAAAATGGTTATTTTTATATCTATTATACAGCAAATGATCCGAATAATGGGAGTAACCAACTCGTAGTAGATCGATATACCATATCGGTCAACAATCAAAATAGAGCTAATGTCAGCTCAAAATTGACCTTCCTCAATATATACCACCCAGCTACCAATCACAATGGAGGTAAGATAAACTTTGGCAAAGATGGATTTTTGTACATTTCGACGGGTGATTCTGGTGGAGGAGGAGATCCTGGTAATGTTGCTCAAAATACCTCTTCTTTACTTGGTAAAATGCTTAGATTGAATGTAGACTTGGCAAGCATGGGTAAAAATTATTCATTACCATCAGGAAATCCGTACAACAATGAAATTTTCGCTCTTGGTCTTAGGAATCCTTTCCGTTGGAATTTTGATAGATATAGTGGTGATGCTTACATCGGTGATGTGGGGCAAAATGCGCGAGAAGAGGTAAGCTATATCCCTTCGAATCAATTTTTAGGAGCGAACTTTGGGTGGAGATGTTACGAAGGAAAGATAGATCACATAACCACTGGTTGTGGAAATATAAGTCAATATATTGCTCCTCCTTATGATTATCAGATAGGTAGTGAATTTGGGAGATCAGTGATAGGCGGCATAGTATACCGAGGTTATCAATACCCGAGTATGAAAAATTGGTACTTTTTCATTGATTATTACAAAGCCAATATGCTTATGGTCAATAGAAATACAAACAATTGGACAACTTCAGTAAAAAATGTGGGAGTTAGTAATATATCTGATTTTAGTGAGCGCGAGGATGGAGAAGTATTGGTTTGCAGCAATTCTGCAGGGAGAGTTTACCAATTGACTGTAGATACTACTTTTACTTTACCTAAAACAGTTTATGTATTTTCTGGAAATGGTTCGTGGAATAATGCAGCTAACTGGAAAAACGGTCTAATTCCACCCAATCCATTACCCAGTGGGCACGATATTGTCATCAAGCCTTATAAAGGTGGTATTTGTAATATTAATGTACATCAGATTATACCAGCAGGGAGTGAAATGATTATTGAGTGAAGTAGGGGTTAGGTTTTAGGGAGTAGGATTTAGAATTTTGGAATTAGATTGCAGTTTATATTTTTTCTGGAAGTGGTTCGTGGAATAATGCTTCGAATTTGAAAAATGGTTTGAAACCTCCAAGTCCATTACCTAGTGGACATGATATTATCATTATGCCATATAAAGGTGGTGTCTGTAATATTAGTGGTAATCAGATTATCACTGCAGGGAGTGAAATGATTATTGAGTGAACAAGGGGTTAGGTTTTAGGGAATAGGATTTAGAATTTTGGAAGTGGATTTTAGAATTTGCAGTTTTGTAAAGATTGCAAAAAAAAAAGGGGCACTCACATTTTATAACCAAACGTGTACCCCTTCCTTAATAATCTTGGTTTTCACAAGATTAATTTTCACTGAATATGCTCAAGTCTTTCAAAGATTTTGTTCTTGCTGTTTTTGGATTGTACTCAGCTACAGTTTCGACTACGGTTTCGATTTTTAAAGTGTGCAATTGATCAACAAATTTTTGTGATTTTTCACTTGCACTTTTTTCGATAAGATCTAATACTCTTCTCATTTATATTTTTTTTCTAAGTTTATGACACAAAGATACGTACAAAGTATCACACTTGTCAAGTTATTTAACATTATTTAACAAATATTATTCTTTTAAGATCCATAAAATGGTATATAAAAATTATTATAATACTGTAAATATGATCTAATTCAAAATATAATAATATTTAGCTCTTAATTTAACTTAGTTAGTTAAGATAATCTGAGTTAGGTGAAACTAATGACTTTTTTACTATTTAGTCAAGTAAATCATATATAAATGTCAAATTGATTTTGAAATTAGGATAGGAGGGACTTGAATAATTATATTTGACGCTTACTATTGTTCATTTCGCTTATATTTTAAACTTTTTGATTAATGGCCGCTGAACTGTATATTTAATTTCTATAAAAAACAAATCTAATCGTGATAAAGTTTATATTCATCTTATTTTTTGGACAACAAGATTCACTGAAAGTTGACATTCCTACGGTAGAAATATCATCTACTCGATTGAATGCCCATCAGGTTTCTAAAAAACACAGTGTTGGTGTTGATTCTAATACATTATTACTATCACGAGGTATAAACATTGGTGATATTTTGACCAGAAATACCAACATATTTGCACAATCGTCCGAAAATTTTTCACAAGACTTAAGATTGAGTATAAGAGGTTATGGCATGAGGTCGGCATTTGGGATCAGGGGTATAAAAATTGTTGTAGATGGAATACCAGAATCCACTCCTGACGGACAGGGCGACGTAGACAATGTAGAAAGTTCCTCTATCTCAAATATCAATATACTTGCTGGCCCAGCCAATAGTGTATATAGTAATGCTACAGGAGGAGTAATCGAGATGAGTACTTACAATCCCACCTGCAATTTTGAAGTGAATTCCAACACCCTTATTGGCAGTTTTGGCTTGTTAAAACAATCCTTATCCATTGGAAGTAAGTCTAAAAACAATATATTTTCTGTCAATCTTGGTTCGCTCAACTTTGATGGATATAGAAGCCACTCAAAACACACTAATTTCAACAGTCAAATAAAATGGATAAGTGCATTTACACCAAAAATAAGTAATCAAATGATCGTCAATGCATTTTATAATCCGACCAGTCAAGACCCTGGAGGTCTATTGTTAGAAGAGGTAGCAAGTAATCCAAGACAAGGCAGAAGTCAAAGTATTCTTTTTAATGCAGGGGAGAATATGTGGCAGTATAAGTTGAGTAATCTTATCAATATCAAAACGAGCAATCTTAGTGAACTTTTTATTTCATTTTTTACGCAAAAAAGAGACTTCCAGAATAGATTGCCATTTAGAAATGACGGTGCCGTGGCATTTGTTCGTAACATTTATGGTGCTCAAACAGGATTTAAGAAGAGAAAACTTTTTATGGTTGATGACCTGCTTCAAGTTGGGATAGAGACTGATTATCAAAAGGATGAGCGCAACAGATTTGTCAATTTAAATGGGGAAAATGGTGCTTTAACGCTTGATCAAGATGAAATTTTTAGGTCCTTGGGTACTTACCTCAGTTATAGTGCAAATTTTAAGAAATGGGATTTACTACTTAGTGGACGATACGAAAATATACAAATCACACTTAGAGACCAATTTCTATCGAATGGTGATCAAAGTGGAGACAAATCATATGTGCCCTTTACAGGTTCAATGAGGCTTGGGTATAATTTTACAAATCAATGGTCAGTTAATGCAAGTTTAATCTCCGGATTTGAAACACCAACCCTCACCGAAATCATCAATAACCCTGAGGGATTTGGTTTTGCGAACATCGATCCAGCATACACACAAGGTTGGGAATTGATGACTCAATTTAAAGCTTCAAACCATAGTATTAAACTCACTGGATACCAATATCAATCAAGTAATGAGTTGGTACCCTACCAAGTGGCAGGTCAAATAGGAAGAGTTTTCTTCAGAAACGGAGGTAAGAGTGATCGAATTGGCCTAGAAGGAGAAATTCATTCTCAATTTACTTCTTGGTTTTCTTCTATATTATCTGGTTCCATCAATCAGTTTAACTTATCTGCAGACCTAACCTCGTCAGCCAAAGTATTAGCAGGTATACCAGAAAATAATCTTAGAGCCGCTATCATCCTGAGTCCTACAAAAGTGACAAATATTATGGTCGATTTCATAGGCAACGGTTCTATATATGCAGATCAAAACAATACCATAAAAATTGCCCCACAAAGAGGTCTAAATTTTCATGCTGACTATACATTTACTACAAAACATTTCTCCATTACCCCAACATTCGGTGGTCGATACATGCTTTCTGAATTTAATTATAACAATATCTTGATCAATGCTGCTGCCAATAGATATTATGAACCTTTGAGCAGGATGTCATGGTATTTTAAAATGGCAATGAGTTTTAAAAATGATTTTACCAAGTGACTAAAGCTAACGCTACAGCAAGGATGTTTGAAGATAAACTGGTAATTATTTTGAAACCATATTTTTGAAGTTTTTCATAACTTCTTCACTTATTGCTTGAGCATGCTTGTATTGCTCCTCAGGAGTTATTGTCATGTTAAAAGCCAACATAAATACATAATTTTCACCAACTCTCCAATAATAGACAGACATTTTTTCATTATAAGCACCTTCATCACCTATTCCAGGAAAGTCTTTGAAAGCTGAACTTTCGTTTTCGATAGATCCAGCCTGTCCAGCTTTCAAGCCATCCATTTTTAATGAGGCCCAATTTTTTGCCTCTTCCTCAATTGGATTTGTAAATACTTGAACAAATACTCCTGCGTTAGGCTTATCCATTGTAGACCATCTAAAAAAACATCCACTCATACCAGCCCCTGCTTCTCCATCTTTTACATTGATTGTCTCCGGATCTAATTTAAATCGGTCAGCAACCCATTCAACTGGTAGATATTCGCAACTTGGCGGTAAAGGTAAGTCTTTCACAGGTATTATCTCAGTCGATAAATCTTTTCCTTTTAAGCTTACTGGCTTATCATCCTTACAAGAAAATAATACAAATGATACTAATACAATTAAAATTACTCTATACATATTGAAAATTTTCTGCAAACATATGATTTTTAATTTAAACCTAAAAATCAAAAACATTTTTACTCACAAAATATTATTCAACTCCCCAATTTAAATCCAGATTTCTCATTAGATTTTATTCGAATGAAGATATGACAGAATAGTTGGCATTGCTCTTATATTTTATCCTGCAGGTGTAACCAAAGCTACATCGAGGACTTAAAATTGAGAACGATGACAAATATGCAGTCAGATTTTCATGCTGTTTATTTCTAGTGCGGAATACGGGTTAAACTCAAAGGTATTATGATTAATTACATACTTGCCCTTTTAAAGAAGTAAATGCTAATTTTGTGAAAGCATCTAACTGTGTTCTAAACCTTTCTTCAAGATAAATATTAGCATGTCCGCCACCTGGCACTACTGTCAAAGTTGAAGGAATACCTACTTTTTTGGCCGCTTCATTGATTCTATTACTTCCATAAACGCCTATGATTGGAATGGGTCCTACAAAAGAGAAACCAAAATCGAAAGGGACAACGTCGTCTTTGTCACCGTGAAAAGAATAAATCGCTGGATCTTTTGCATCCAAAATACTTGGACTAATGATCGCTCCACTCATATTTAAAATTCCTTTCACATCACTTGAAAAATTAAGTGCATCAGCTGTTCCACTAGTACCTTTCAACCCACCATTATCTGCGATGACTTTTTTAACATAAGCTGGTAGAGGATCAGATTCGTCCATTAAACCCGCATGTAAAGCTGTAATTGCTCCAGCGGACACACCACCTATATATATATTGTCAGGGTCTATTTTATAAACATTACCATCTGTCTCACTTTTTCTAAAGAATCGAACAGCAGCTTTCATATCCTGACTTGCTTTTATTACGATATCTGCAAGCTTTGTAGAGTCTGGAAACCCACCACTGATACTCAATAATCTGTAGTCTATAGATGCAGCTACGTAGCCTTTTTTGGCACTTGCCTGACAAATGGCCTGCATATCTAAGCGACCACCACCAACAAAAGAGCCACCGTGTGCAAATATGATGACTGCTCTTTCCTCAAATTCATCGCCTACAGGTTGGTAGATATCCATGCTAAGACTTACTTCTTGTCCAGAGACATTGATAGCTTTACCATATGTTATATTTATCCTTTTTGTTTCTGTAAAAATATCGTCTACATATCTTGCAGTTTCACAAACGTCTTCATCCTTTTTACACGATGATATAAGAAGTACTGCTGCAAAGAAGAATATCGCTTTTTTCATTTTAAATTAATTTTAATAATATTTTGATCTTAACGAAACTAAATCATTTTTTGTTTTCAGATTAAAAGTAAATTTAGATTTTAACTATATTGATTTTCTTTAATGTTTTACCTGACTTATAAATGGCTACATACATTCCACTTTTTAGATGTTCCAAGTTAAGGACTCTTTCATTGTTTGTCAGATAGTAAGATGACAGCAATTTACCTGATAAGTCATAAATTTCAAATTTTCCATTTTCAGTAGTGGCATCAATAAAAAAAGTTCCTTGTGATGGATTTGGATAAATGGCAATAGTTGATTGATCACTTAACTGGTCAATATTTGTAATAGTCTCGAATACGAATCTTGATTTAACAGGATAATGGTCCGTTGTAGTCGTACTGTAGTTAGGTATCGAATTGGCAAATTCATCCAAGATTTGAGTAGAATTTTTCAAATAGCTTGCTTGTAAATTTTTACTGACTATTATATGATCTATAACATTATTGAATCGAGCGGTTGAACTTTCATTCGCAATACTCAAAGGTAAAGTCAAGGAACTAAAATTTGTCGTATCTGTAACAAAAACTTGGTAAGATGACTTTGGCCAATCTGTACCAACTTGTATTTGAGAACCAACAGTCTCATCCAGATCATCATTATAATCGCCCAAAATGATTACATTATTATCTTTAAGATTGGTCAATATATGATTATGTAAGCTTTGTGCAGCATTTTTTCTTCTTGAGTGAGCATCTGCACTATTTTGAGCTTTACCATGAATTAATATAAAAACTATTTCTTTTTTGATATTACCTAATGTTACTTCTGCTGTAAGCGCATATGGGAATCTTCCAGAAGTCCAATTGTTATAAGAAGTTGAAGATATATCTGTTGTAAAAAAAAGTGGCTCTATTTTAATAGGTTTTATGTTTTCTTTTCTGAAAATAAAAGCCAATTTTTGCGAATTTGGGTAATTTGGATCAAGGGCAGAACTTACATTAGAGGCATATTTCGAAACAAAATATCCAAAATCATCTTTTTTGGCTCCCAAAGACTCGGTTAATAATTTTAAATCAGCTGTGTCAACTATTTCTGTTAGCCCATAAATATCTCCATTGACTTTCTTCAAAAGTGTTTTCACATTTTCAACTTGAAGACTGTCATTGACAGGTCCATTGATGCCTCCAAACCACTCAATATTGTATGAAATCACGTCTAAAGTTTTTTGTTGATCAAAGGTATTTGAATTGACATGGATCTTATGTATTATTTTATTGTCTACTTTTATAAAAATGGTATCAATGTAAGATTTTTCGCCTATTAAAGGATTTACGCTAACAAAAATTTTTGTTTTTAAGGTATTCTGACTTGATTTCACAACCATACTATTAACATAAGTTTGCTTGTTTACACTAAGGCTGTATGGTGAAGCAACAGAAATTGTAATATCATCTTCAAAAGGATTTGCTTCTATTGATACACTATCAAGTAATGTGGTGGAAGGCTTTACAAACCCATAATATAATGACTTAGTAGAAAGATTGAGCGCACCAACCGGTGGGTCATTTTTATGTAAAATCTCAATATCATCTATCGACCATCTTGGAGCATCCATAGTAGAAGAGGTGTAAACCCAAGCCAAAGTAATCTTTTTGCCCCGGTATTTGCCAAGATCAATTGGACCTGAATTAGTCCATGTGTCAGAATCTGTAGCAGGAAATTTTACATTGATGTCTTCCCATATAAATTTTGATAAAGTCGGGTCTTCACCTTTTTGATAATTGGTTGATAATCTGAGCGACAAACTAGGACCAGCAAATCGTGTTCTACTGTAAAATGTAAGTGTGGGATAAAACGATGTATTTTGTAAAAGTTGAATTTCTGGACTTATTAACCAATCTATATTGGCATTAGCTACGGTCTGAAACCCACTAATTTGTAAACCTGATGCCTTACTTGATTTACCACTTGGGTCTGTATCATCTCTTCCAAAAGTGCTACATAACCATTGCTGAGCTCCTGTGACGGAATATTGAACAAATCCATCAGATAAGCTTGTATTACAATTGGCAAAATCAAATAAGTAGTCACCAAGTTTCAATCCTTTACCCGATAATCCTATTTTAGGTATTGAATTCACTTCTACACTTTCAAAAGATACTGATCCGGTATAATTCCCAGTTGCAATTGGTGTGAAAACTATGAAAAAAGCTTTGTTATTATTCAACTCGGCATTACTAAAAACAATGGTATCACCATATGGCCCATCACTTGAACGACTAATCAAGAAATCGGTTGTAGCTTTTAGGGTAAGTGGCTTTGTTAAATTCGTACTTACAATAGTTGCTTTTATAGCTTCAGAAGGCAAACCGCTTGAAACATTGCCAAAATTTATATTCGAAGGTGAAACAATGATGGATGGTGAGGTACTTGTTGATCCTTCTGCAGGGTTCTTACTATTCTGAGGGTTAGGGTTCAGTTTAACCAAATCAATGCTATTGTTGTTGGTATCGTATCCGTTTCCAGCAAGAATGTCTACCCCATTCGCAGCCATAGTCACTTCGGTGGATGTAGCATTGGCCTTTCGTTCTAAAGATGTTGTATTTGATAACACTACCGCAGCCATTCCTTCAAAAGTTATTGCATTGCCATAACCTACAAAATCCACGATATTTTCTCCTATGGCGAGGCTAGTCGGAAGTAATGCCACATTATTATTACAAAGTGCAACCCGTCCATTGGTTGCGCTTAAGTTTAAATTTCCAATAAAATCTGCTTCTGGCAAATCAGCCCCAACAGTACCACCTCCTAATTGTATCAAAAAGAATGACTTGGCTTTGATTTTTCCTGAAAAAATATTTAATTGATAATTGTTGGTCCCTGATGCAGAATTGTACTGAATAGACCAATCCTTCATATCAATATCTTTATCGGTCTTATTGTAGATTTCTACATAATCATTTTTGAAAGGAGTAGTTGCTCCTGTACCTCCACCACCTCCATAGACTTCACTGATGACTACTGAATTAGACTGACTAACTAAAGAAACTGACAAAATCATGAAAAATAAAAACAAAAGCTTTTGCATATCTATATTGAAAATTTATGGTACAAATTTGTAAAGTGGCAAAGATATGCAAATGTTCACATATAAAATTTTCATATGGATTGAAAAGCTTTAAAAACAAGATAAAAGTCTGCTTAAAGCGTCTGTTATGATTTTACCACTATTTAACGGCAAAGGTATGATACCCTACAAAAGGCCTTCCATCTTTACTCATCCCTTCTACCTTTACTAGATAAGTAGATTGTTTGTCACATGTATAAAAGCTCATAGTTGATTTGCCTTCCGCATCTGTGTTTTTTAAGGGTGACCAATAAAGAGTTGTCCGATTATCGGGTACTCTTGGTCCCTTTTTACTATAATCAGGGGAGTAGAATTCTCTTGCTTCAATAAAGCCTTCACCTATATATTTTGCGACATTTTTTGCAGTTGGATCATCCGTGTCCTCAAATTTTTGATGACCTGGAGGATAAGTATATACTAAAACTGCGCCTCCATAAGCCACATCACCAAAGGCTACAGCGGACATCGAGCTCCGCAAGACGTCTATAAACTGTACTGTATTGATGTCGATATTAACTATTGCATTCGGATCTACTGGAAAACCATCAATAAAATATGCTGGATTAGCTCTTTTATTTCTGAATGTGATGGATGGTGGATTAGGTGCATTTCTTACTAATCTCGCACCTGGAGTATAATTGGCTACAAAATCCATGATTGTCCAGTTCACATTTACAGAACTAAGCGAGTCCATCCAAATTCTGCTATCATACATACCATACACCATTCCTCTTTCTTTTTGAAGTTTTCTATCTTTTTCAATTTTAGCTTGTTGAGCATCTCTAAAACTGGTAATTTCAATTTCGTCAAGTGTGATTTTAATATCGGCATAAGAGGAGTCATCCCTTTGTTTTTCTAATGCGCTTTTAAGAAATTTATTCGGTTTAAAATCTCCATTCCATACAATGGAGGAGGCATTATAAGATGTAGCCTGTATTTTATCATTATCGTCAAGCTGAATAATTACTTTCTCGTTGATGTTGGGTTTAGAATTTTTCCTCCTGCCTGGCTCTTCTTCATATGCCTTTAAGAAGGCAACTTGGTCTTTTAATATAGGTACATCAAAAAAAGTAAACTTACCGTTTTTTGTGCAAGATACTTGATCTACATAAGGTATTTTTAAATTCAAAATGGAGAGATCTACCTTAGCTCGGTTTAAACCTTTTCCACTTTTATCGACTACTCTGCCACTGATTGTTACACCCCTTTCTGGTGGAAACTCAAGGTTTATTTCGTTTTCTTGCAGTAAATCATTTGTTTTAATCCTTGTCCAGCCATGCACCATCATCAGTAAGTCCAAAAGTGCATTCTTTTTACTATCAAAATCTTTAAAATAGTAACCAGGATTTGATATCTCCCTTGTCATTTCAGAGTTTAACAGAAAGTAAGATTTAATATCTAAGTTTTCTGCATGGTGATTTATTTCATTTAGATCCACTACACTAACGCAATATTGACCTTGTATGTCAAAAGTATCTGTGCTTGATAATTTAATGCCCAATTCTACCTTGGTTCTAGGAATGTAATATTCGTAGTTTTGGTCAAAGGTTACATTGATTTGGTCTTCATTATGATATATGAAAATGGCTCTCTCCGCTAGAGGTACCCCACTTTTGTCAAACAATGTAATTTGAGCAACCCCATCCTTCAATTCAGATTTATTAACTCTAAAGGCCATTACATCCCCTATCATAGGTTGACTCACGGCAATTGATTCTCCTTTTTGATGACACATAATAAAACAACCGCTCAAACCTTGAGGCACATTACTCTGGGCGAGGATTTTGATAGATTCCGAACCTCTATTGGTAACTAATAAATTAAAGCCGGTTTCTTGAATTTCTGGCAAATCGATTTTCTGATCGCTCAAAAGGGCAGAAAGTTTTCTTCCTTTTTCTGGTTTAAGCGTAAAAAAGCCCATCCCATTATGGATAGGTCGGATTGTGGTAATGGTTTTACCTTTATCGTCGACAATTATTATATTGAGATTGGATGAGTTATTGGTCGATTTGACTTCAAAAGCTATATTGTTGCTTATGCCTGCAATGATATTACCTCCTTCAGGAAAGAATTGAATATTTTCGATTTTTTCTACTTGGTCTGTATTTTGCTTTTCGATAAAATCTACTGTCCAAATTGCGATATCTCTGGAAAAAACGTACCCACGATCGTAGTTTAACATATTTGAAGTATAGGCTTGAAGTTTGAATTTACCATTATAATGATCCTTCCATTCAATATTAAGTGGTATATATCCGCTTCCATTTTTTTCGAAAATTGGAATATTGATTTTTTTTAAAATGTTATCATCATTATCTGTAAGTTGGACGTATAAAAGTTGTGAAATGGGGTCCTTACTGTGGTCAAATGCATCTGTCAGCCATGCAGAAAACCATAAAGTATCGTTCAATATGTAGTGCTGTCTGTCAGAAGTTAGGTAGATTTTTTCTTGGGGTGTGAGTTGCGTTTTACCCATCAAGCCCTTCATTAATTTTTCAACGAGCTCACCATTAAATACAAAACTTATAAGGAAAATAGTAGAAAGTAATAGTAAAAATAGATGTTTTGTTTTTCTCATGACGTAGTGTTTTGTGGCAGAGTTGACATTATTATGAAAATATATTTGGCAAAATACGATAATTGCATAACGAGGAAGTGGAAGTAAATGTTTGTAGAAAATGCAATTTTAAAAATATGAAAAATTTAAATAATGATGCATTAAAATAAAACATAAAGCTTAAATTTTTCAAGAGAGACGGGGTAGACTTTGATATAGTTACTAAGTATAATTGCCTTAAATTAAAAATATCAAAAAATATTCGAAACAATTAGCAAAAATATCACTATTAATCATACCTTTGCAGTCCAAATTAAAAAAAACATAAATACTCACAGGTCATGGACTTAATAAATTATGTACACGAACAACTTACTCCAGTAAAATCATACCCTGATTTTAGAGCAGGAGATAACATAGCCGTAAGCTATAAAATTGTTGAAGGTAGTAAAGAAAGAATTCAGATATTCAAAGGAGATGTTATTGCGATAAGCGGACATGCTGCTACAAAAACATTTATTGTTAGAAAAATGTCTAACGGTGTTGGTGTTGAAAGGATTTTTCCTTACTCAAGCCCTGCAATCACAGAAATTGAGGTGATTAAAAAAGGTAAAGTACGAAGAGCAAAATTATTCTACCTAAGAGAATTAGTAGGTAAGAAAGCAAAAATCAAAGAAAGAAGAAACTAAGATCGTTTTGATCTTAAATTATAATAGGGGTATTACCAAAAGTGATACCCCTTATTTATGTGTGCCATGCATGTCTAAAACCTAAGAGGTGAAAGTCCTCAATGAGCCAGCCAACGGGAATCATTAGCTTAATGCAAGGGTGTCTCGAGTAATTGAGAATCTGAAAGAAGCAA
>JALHLK010000071.1 GCA_022844565.1 Saprospiraceae bacterium | reverse complement strand
CTTGACAGATTCTCCATAAAATATACTAGTCGTTTACAAGTTGTAGTTTCCAAAATCTGTCGAAAAAAAAATAAAAATTATTTATTAACCAAATAGACACACTTTAATGAACTATTCCGGGAATTAATAATACGGCATTTTTTATTTCTAATTTTGCTTTACATCTTCTCTGTTGATTAAAACAAGCAGTAATGCATTATAATTGCCTAAAAACCAGCATCTAATCCTTAAAATCTAGAAGGTATTTAGGCTGGAGCCCAGCATTTGATTATAATTCATAGCCACTTATTAAAACAAGAGTCAATTCATTCTAACAAATAGTATAAATTTGTAACAATTTTATTGCAGTTATATTTCAAAATTTAATAATCGAATCTTATGAATACTTTTAAAGTAAATACGAGGATATTTATAGTTTTATTGTTGTGTATTTTTTCATTAAACAAAGCAAAAAGTCAAGATTCACTTTATGTAAAAGACCATATTTTTTTCGGGCTAAGACACTATAATACTCAAGGTAAAGTATCCTGTTTTGAGGTAGAACAACTCTATTCAAATATTCCGGAATCGTTAAGGCTTTATAATAAGTCAAAAAATAATAAAATCATAAGTAATGTTGTTGCATTTACCTCAGGTTTTATTATTGGAAGGTCAATTTTTAATAATACTTTAAGTGATGAAGCAAAAAATACGGGTTATGTTGTTGGAGGAGGACTTTTCTTAGGCGCTCTTTTGTTAGAAAGTAATAGTAAGGCTCAATTAAGGAAGGCAGTTTTTATCTACAACAAATCTTTAAGTTCACAGACCCTTTCTCATAAAAGTATAGATCTAAAGCTTGGTCTAATTCAAGATCAAGGCTTGGCAATAGTTCTGGCATTTTAAATCTTATACCGATTCAAGATGGAGTCGAGGAGTGCTTTTCTGACTTTGCCTTTCAGTTTACACCAAGGTGAATATTATGTATTTTAGTCAGTGGATCAATAAAGACTAGCATTAGGGCAGATTTGGGTCAAAAGCTAGATTAGATATACAATAATGCTTAGTAATGTCCTTTTAAACTGAGTATCAATAGACGGTTATCCACAATTTGTTATACAAACCTATGTTCTTTATCAATTCTCCTAGACCAGCATCCAGAAAGGTCATGTTTTAATGCTTCAGGCTTTCCAATGCCTTGATAGGGATTGTCCAATGCTGCTTCAATTAATTCGGTGATTTTTTTTAAAATAGCTTTGTTTCCTGATTTTATCCAAAAACCAAGATGCTCATTGGCCTTGGGAGAAAATTCTAATTGCATAGTTTTTTCAATTCCTCTAAAGACATTTTTACGCCCTTACCTTCTGCTATATCCTTTTGACCTTCTTTAATCATATCCACAAATTTTTGGTCGTACTCAATTTCGGTAGAAACCTCAAATTTAATTTTTAAAGACTTTAAAAATGCTTTTAAAGCAGTAATTTGTTGATCATCTGACGTATAAGCTTTTATATTAATTACCTCCATGATTTCACTTAAAAAAGTTTAATTAATCAATTCTAATACAAATATACATCAAAATAATTTTAAAACAAAACTGTGAAAAATTAGTCTAATATTCAATCCTTAAGATCTAAGAGACATTTGGGTGAAGCCCAGCATTAGATTACAATTGATGGCCGCTCGTTAAAACAAGCGGCAATTCATTCTAACTGCCTAAAATCTAGTACCTAAAATCTAACACCTAATCTCTAAAACCTAATTCCTAAACCTCTGGCACCTCCTCCTCTAATATTTCCTTAAAGAAAAAGTGAATGTTATACATCTGATGTGCGGCTAACTTTTGGCCCATCTGAGAAAAAACGTACAAGGTGGCTGCAATAATCAGCAAAATAGGGACAACCCAAAGGATACGATGGTCATTGCCAAGTGACCGCTGCGCAAAACCAATGATGGTAATAAAAGTAACCAAAACCCCGATGGTAATGTATAAAAACATAAAAAATGTCCAAACAGTTGGCATAGGTCCATAGGTACCCAAAATCCTAGTTTTAGTACCATCGTCATGCGGGTACATCAAAATGCTTAATTGTGGTGACCAATATTTACGATGTGCTTTTTCTACCCAAATACTGATTTGATCTAAGATTGCCAAACCTGTCAAGTGATGTGTATTGTTTTTACACTTTTCATTGACGAGGGTAATTAACTCTGCCATAGGTTTTTCAGAAATCATCTCAAACTTGGGTCTTAATCTAAATGAAGCCATTTTCTTTGCTTTTAATAATTATCATACGACACTACTTTACTTCCCATTCGTATAAGCCAGTGGCAAACTCCTCGGGAAGTTGGATTTCTAGCTTCATACTTTTGGTTTTTATTGGTTTGAAACTTACTTTGTTCATTTCATCTTTTGTGATTGGGTAAGGTGATGTATTTTCGACAGCAATCCATTCCTCACCTTTTTTGTAGTACAACTTCCACGAAGCCGGTATCCTACACCCTCCCCAAGGCCCATCATCAAACCAGTAAACTGATGACTCTGATACGGTCTGCATATCTTCGAAGTCGTATGTGATCCACTCTACCGTGTTTTTGAGTGGCCACCAATGGAGATAGCTATTACCTTCCTTTTGGATCGCAGACGGATAATACAAATCATTGACAGCCCGATGCATTCTTTTATTAGACAACGTGCTGTTTACAGTACTTTTGCTGCTGATTGTAGGTTGTTTTAATGGACGTACCAAGCTTGCGTCGTAAGGTACCCAAACTTGCATCTCTGTATTTCCTCTGTTGGCCCATGAGTAATAAGGTATGGCTACTACATCTTGTAGGGTCGCGTCTAGTCCTTTTCCTTCTACTTTTTCTTTATACGAGGTGCCTTTACTTTTTAACACGGTCACGCCATTAAGCATATTAGGACGAAATTCTGATGTCACCTCAGCGGACTTATCCATTACGATATTAAGTACAGCATTGTTAAGATTGTCTGTGCCTTCTAAGCAATAGACCAAGGGGCCGCGTTCAAGGGCCATTTTATTTTTATTGGTGGTTATGTTTTGGTTAGAAAGTACTTTCCTGACCGACATATCCAAGTTGATTTGTATTTGATCACCTTTTTTCCATTTTCTGTCAAATATCGCATACCCATTTTTCAAAACATAAGGTACTTTTTTACCATTAACTACAATGGTATAATTTGTAGCGTTCGTGTTTTCATAGTAATATAGATCACCCGGTACAGCATTGTTTTTTGCCCATCCTGGTATCCTAAGATGGAGCGCGAATTTTGCAGATTTCTTTTCAGGATTGATGGTGATGGTATTGCTGCCATCCCAAGGATAGTTGGTGTTTTGTGTAATTTGGACTTTTGCATTAGGCAAACTCACTGATACCGTAGAGCCCATGTATAAATTGATGTACAGTTCATTGTCTTTTTGAGCATAAACATAGCCTGGCACAGAAGGCATAAATCGAGTCATATTGGACACACAACATGCACAGTTGTGCCAATTGCTCCGTTGATGTTGACCTATGGAGGCTAAAGGATTAGGATAAAAGAAATGATCTCCTGAAATCGATACGCCTGACAATAAACCGTTATACAATGTTCTTTCGAGTATATCAATGTACTTGGCATCACCATGTAAGCTAAACATGCGCATATTCCAATATACACTTGCTATAGCCGCACATGTTTCTGCATAAGCGGTCATATTGGGTAAATCATATTCTTCGCCAAAAGCTTCACCATTGTTGGTAGAACCAATACCACCTGTGATGTACATTTTTTTGTTGGTCACATCATTCCAGATATTGTCTATAGCGATTTGGTAATCCTTATTGCCTGTCAAGGCTGCAATATCTGCCATACCACTGTACATGTAGGTAGCTCTTACGGCATGACCTACAGCAGTATGTTGATCCACTACTTTTATGTGTGATTGGCTATATTTTTGATTCAAATGGCCTTCTTTGCCTCTTAGATCAAGGTAGAACTTGGCTAAATCTAGATATTCCTTCTTTTCAGTTATTCTGTAGAGCTTGACAAGACCTGTTTCTATCACTTGATGTCCGGGAAATTTTTCTTCCTTACCCCAGCCAAATGTATTGACTAAGAGATCTGCACTTTTAAGAGCAATGTTGAGAAAATTGCGCTTGCCTGTTGCCTTGTAATGTGCTGCTGCGGCTTCAAATAAGTGACCCAAATTATACAATTCATGACTTAAATCCTCGGTTTTTTCCCACCTTTTTTCGCCCAACCATTCGTGCCTTTTGGAGATATTCATGGTCCTAAAAGTATATAAATAACCATCATCTTCTTGGGCTGCCCCTATAATGGAAATCAAAGTATCTATGTATGCCTCTAATTCTGGATTTTTTTCAGCTTGTAAACTATAAGAAGCACCTTCTATCACTTTAAATAAGTCAGAATCGTCAAAGGGATAGGTAGTACTTTTGTTATCCTGCAGTATATGAGCTGCCCTATAAAAATTGTCAATTCGTCCTTCAGATTCACACTTCTCTAGCGTATGGGGTATAGAAACTTCTGCATTGGTTTTGATCTTGGGACTCCAAAACTGGTCATGTACCTTTACTTTGTTAAAATCTATGGGTTGATATGGGTAATCTTTAAAGGCTTGGCCTTGCGATGTGTGATGTACGAAACAAAATAACAATGTGAAGATTAAGAAAGAATATTTAATTTTTGACTGATTCATTATTAACGATTATAGTTAACCCCAATTGGATTTAATTGAATAAAGATATTTCTAAATAATCATTTTTTTCAAAAAATTAATGAAAATATATAGATGATTTAAATCATTTGGATAATTGGAGTACATTTGAATCAAAAATTACGAAGTATGTATAAGTATTTAGTTTTGTTCATCGTAGCTACAATCGTTAATGTAAGCACTGCGCAATCTTTAAAACTCGAAGAAATCATGAAAGGGGATGAATACATCGGGCATCAACCGACCAATCATCGATGGGCTATAGATAGTGAAACCCTCCTTTTCAGTTGGAACCCAACTAACGCACTAACTAGTGACACTTACTATTGGAAAGAAGGTATGAATAAGCCTATGTTACTACCAAAAGAGCTAAAATATTTAGAAGAAGTGCCGTATGATAGGGACCAATCCAAAGAAAATATCATCTATTTTATAAAAAGAGGTCACATAGTGGGATATAACAAGCGTACCAAAGAGATGATTAAGGTGCATGCTACTGCTGATAGAATTTCATCATTATCACGAGGGTTGGATCCTAATATTTTATACTTCAGAAAAGATAATAATATTTTTTCTTTCCATGTCAAAGACGCCTCTTTGATCCAAATGACCAACCTAATAAAAGGGAAAAAACCAACAACAACGGTCGAAAAACCTAATTTCTTAAAAGAGCAGCAAGAAGAATTGTTTTTGTACGTAAAGGAGACCAAAGAACTAAAAAAATGGAATGAAAATAGGGCAGAAGAACAAAAAGAATTTTTCCCAAAAGCGTACTACTCCGAATGGAATTATACATTTGTATCGCCCTCACCAGATGGAAGGTTTGTATTATTTGGACTATCAGAACCTACAAATAACAAATCAACAAATGTCGAGGCTTTCGTAACAGAAGATGGATATACTTCCCAAAATGGAGCCCGATCTAAGGTATCTGTCAATAGTGAGTATAAAACAAAATTAGCATTTTATGATGTAGCAGGTGACTCGATAAGGGCGATAGATTTCTCAAAATTGCCAGGAATTAAAGATATACCAGCTTATTATTCAGACTACCCTAAACTCAAAGACCAAGAAGCCAAAGAGAGAAATCTTCGTTTTTTTAATCCTGTATTCAATAAAAGAGGGGATATAGCCATCATGGATATAAGAAGTCAGGACAATAAAGATAGATGGATTGTTCAGTTAAACTACTCTGATGGTAGTCTGAAAGTGTTAGACCGACAGCATGATGATGCGTGGATTGGTGGCCCTGGAATCGGAGGATTCAGAGGTACTTTAGGTTTTTTACCAGATGATGAGACGCTATACTTCCAATCTGAAGAATCAGGTTTTTCACACCTTTACTCATTCAATGTAGCTTCTGGAGTAAAAAAGACATTGACCAGTGGAAAATGGGAGGTGCGAAATGCCCAATTGTCCAATGATGGAACTGGTTTTTATTTAACAACCAATACTAATCATCCGGGTAATAGGGAGTTTTATAAATTAGACATAGCATCTACTCAAATGACCGAAGTACTTGCCAAAAATGGTGCACATGAAGTGGAACTTTCTCCTGATGAGACAAAACTTGCAGTGAGATACTCCTATAAAAATCAACCTTGGGAGCTATTCATTGGGGCGAATACCACCAATCCAAACTTAACAAAAATTACTTCTTCAATCTCAGAGTCTTTCAAAAAATACGCTTGGAAAGACCCTGAAGTCATCACTTTTAATGCAAAAGATGGACAGAAAGTATATGCTAGAGTCTATAGACCCGCTACAAAAGTTAAGAATAAAGCTGCTGTGATTTTTGTACATGGAGCAGGTTACCTTCAAAATGCACACAATCACTGGAGTTCTTACCATAGAGAGTATATGTTTCACAATCTATTGGTAGACAAAGGGTATACTGTCTTAGATATAGATTATCGTGGGTCTGATGGGTATGGAAGAGACGTACGTACGGGCATATACAGACACATGGGCGGTCTTGACCTATCCGATCATATGGATGGACGACAATATTTGATAGAAAAACATGGTATAGACCCAGGAAGAGTAGGTATCTACGGTGGTTCGTATGGCGGATTTATTACATTGATGGCCTTACTTACAGAGCCTGGTACTTTTAAAGCGGGTGCTGCTTTGCGATCTGTGACTGATTGGGCACATTACAACCACGGGTATACCTCGAATATACTCAATTATCCTGAGACCGATACCATCGCGTACGAAAAGAGTTCTCCCATCTACTTTGCCCAAAATCTTAAAGATAATTTACTAATGCTACACGGCATGGTAGATGATAATGTACAATTTCAAGATATTGTACGTTTGACCCAACGATTCATAGAGTTGGGTAAGAAGAATTGGGATTTGGCAGTTTTTCCAGTGGAAGCCCATGGATTCGTTAAGACGTATTCGTGGGTTGATGAATATCGGAGAATTTTGGATTTATTTGATGAAAAGTTGCTTCGTGCCTCAGTAAAAAAGTAATAATCCAATTCTTGTTATAAAACAGTCCAAACTATTTGGTCTGTATTTAAACGGAGCACTATAATATATTTGGCACTACGACGAATATTGTGGGTAATTGAATTTTAGCCTTTCTTCTATTAAGAAAATCATTTTATAGAATTAAAAACTATTAATATTTTGGCTTTATGATAATCTTTGTTGAAAAAGGATTCCAATATTCGTCGTACTTAAGGTACTTAACGTGACTTTTTATACCTAACAATGGTTTGAAAACCACAGTCTTCTAGGTCTCTAGTATTATTAAGCAAAAATAAAAAATGTACGAAGGTGAGTTATCCTTCCTAAGACAAGAATTTACAAAATATTTTCAAAGCTGTACATTAATGGAAAAATACATTTGTAGTTTTTTGCTGGCTTGTATGTTAGTAAAAGCTCTAAAACAAACATCTATGCCAGCGACACCTAAAATATTATCCTTCCCATCCTCCTTGCATCAATATCAACAAGAGCGCTTGCTGGATTGCCAAATGTCCATCTTTATTGATAAAATATTCATCTAAACTATGGGCTCCATGACCGATACCACCGCGACCAATTGTGACTGCTGGAATACCTTTTGAAAAAGGAATATTGCTATTGGTAGAACTTGAGCTTAACTCGGGCTTTTTACCACCTGTGAGATTATCAGCAATGGCCATAACTTGTTGGATTAGGGTAGATTCTGAAGAGGTAAAACCACTTGGGCGATCTCCAACTTTTTCAATATCTACTGTCAGTAACTTGCCTTTACGGATGATTTTATTCTCTTTTTCTAAACCTATTTGGATAGATTCCAAGAAAATTTGATTAAGACCTTTGAGCTTTTCTTGACTTTCTGATCGCATATCTACCAACATCCAAGACTCAAAAGGAATAGAGTTGACAGAAGTGCCTCCACCAAGTACAGAGGTACTGTAGGTGGTTTTTGGACCTGTTTTGGTGAATTCATCAGCTTTAGGTACAAAAGATGCAATGGCTTGCGCGAGTGCATTGTGAGGATTTCCTATGCCAAAAGCTCCATAAGAATGTCCTCCTGGCCCTTTGAAAGTGACTCGATATCTTACTGAACCTATACCACCATTGACGATATCTTCCAATCCTCCACCATCGATTGCGATAAACGAGGCAATAGGCTGCCCTCCTTCACGAAATAAATGCTTCATACCTTTTAAGTCTCCTAGACCTTCCTCACCTACCGTACCTGTAAACCAGATATCGCTTTCTGTCCTCATATTTTGGGAACTCATGGTTTTGACCAGAGCTATGACAATTGCCAATGCCCTATTAGCATCTGTAATACCTGGTGCAAAGAGCGTATCTCCTCTTTGTTTGACTTTTACATCTGTCCCAAAAGGAAAAACGGTATCTAGATGGGCATCTACAATGATCGTTTTATTAGATTTTGTACCCTTTCGCAATGCGATCACATTGCCAACTTCGTCTTCCCACACCTTATCAGCACCTGCTTTTCGCAACAATTCAGCATAGGCAACGCCTTTTTCTGTTTCATGAAATGTCGGAGTAGGGATCTCTGTGAGTGTGATCATATCTTGAATAGTGATGGCGTCGATCGATTTTATATGATCAAAGGCCTTCACTACAGCAGGTTTTTTAATTAATTCTTTGACATCATTACGATATTTGGGTTGAATTACTTGAGAATAGATATGATTTGATAATAAAAATAATACCAAAATCATCAAAGATTGAATTTTATGCATAAGTATTATATTAAATAAGAGATATATTTTTTAATCGATTTAACAAAGGTATGAATTGGTTTTAACATGAAATAACTTATTTTATTAAATACAACTTAGAGCTTAGAGATGCATTTATAATCCAAATCATTTAGTATCTTTCAGATTCAGTATTAAGCAGGAAACAAAGGTACTGTCGGTATTCTTAAAAGCCGTTTGCTTCCATTTGTTTTCTGTATCTCCACTCCTCTCACTCATGATGGTTTGTACTTGCCTATTAGTGTTGATGTTTTACGTACAACTATAGGGCTTTGCAATCCAATGCTCACTTATCTACAGTTAACAACTTAATATGTTTCTGTGCGGTCAATCACACTTTTGCCACTTGACTTCGCTGTGAGTACAGTCGAAAGCTTATTTCCGATTCTTAATTACTCTAAACAACCTTGATATCCGCTAATGATTCCCGTTGGCTGGCTCATTGAGGATTTTCACCTCTTAGGTTCGTGACATACAAAGCAAAGGCCGAAATAAAATAAATTATCTCGGCCTCTAAGCTATTAAATTGAGTAATGAGTTTTTAGAATTGTACTATAAATATTCCTGAAATTCTTTCTCATAATATTTAATCATAGCACTTATCTCTTTGTCTATCTCCAATTCTGGTGCCAAACTGTAAATTATTGTATATTTTTCGAAATCTTCTTCTAAAGCTTCTGCCAAAAACTCTAATCCTGCCTTCTTCATTTTCTTAAAAAAGTACACAATTGCTCGGCAATAAAGCAATTCTGCCCCGTAAGTATGGTCTTCTGCTTCGTCTAATAATTCAAGTGCTTCATTATATAAACCAAGTTTTATTATGAAACAAACATATTCTTTCCAATAAAAAACATCTTCACTAGCAAGCGTGGCTGCTTTGTGATAGTTAAGAGTAGCTTTATTATAATCTTCAACCTTGGCATATGCTTTGGCTAGTTCATAATAGTACTCTTCTCTATTATTATCGAGGTCTATTGCTTTGTAGAATGCGTTAATTGCATTATACCAAACACCATTGTGCGCAAAACATTTTCCAATTAAAAAATATGCCTCTTCATTGTAAGGATCTAATTTTAGAGCTTTATGAAGTTTTATTTTTGCTTGGTCGATTCTATTTAAATTAATAAGAACAGAAGCAATTGCAACTAAGGTATCTCCATCCTGACCAAACTTAGCAATCATATCACTATAAATATCCAATGCTTTGTGGAAATCTTGCTGCTGTAGACATATCTCTGCACACTCTAAGTATGCTGCTTCATAATTTGGATTTATAATAAATGAATATTCTAAAGATTCTACTGCCTTGTCATATTCATGAGCATATGAGTAAGATAATCCTAAATTATACCAAGCTAAATAGTTGTAAGGCTGCTCATCAATAAGTGATTTGTGAAAGAATATACTGTCTTCATATTTCCTAGCAAAATCTACTGCATCCCAAAACCTTGATAAAGCTTCTTTATTACTACAATCTAATCTTAAAGCTTTTTTGAGGCATAAATACATCGCCTCATATTTTTTTTCTCCTTGATAAATATACGATTGCGCAATCATTATATCTACATAATATTCATCCTCACTGAAGTTTGCTTTCACAACTTCCAAGATCTCTTTAGCTTGTTTAAGTTTTTTTGAAAGACTATAAGCTTTAATTTTTAAGATTAATAATTCCCTATCATTAGGAGAGAGAATTTCTGCGTCACTTAGCGTTTGAAGACTCTCTACCATTCTGTTTTCACAAAGAAGTAGACGTGCTTTGGACACTAAAAAATCAGATCTAAAAGGATATTGTTCACTTGCTATTTCTAGTACCTCAACAGCCTTATCATTCAGATTTTCAGATTCGTAGTATTCGACTAAGTCAGTAATTGTCTTATCACTAAGATAACCTACATTACCGCTTTCAAATTTTGATTCGAAATCCGCAACCAGGTTTATTATGTTGATGTTTCTTTTTATTCTTTGTTCCATATTCTCAGACTGTACAGGGATTATGCTTCCGCTGCGAAGATAAATCTATTAATTCGACATAATTTAATAATAATCTAATTTTTTTTCCACATTCCTCTTGTATAAAAGTATTAGATAATATGTCGTAACACTCTGATTATCAATTTTTATAAGCTTATTAAGCAGAATTTTTAAAAGTATAATGTTGATACAATCAATTCAGTACATATTATTTAAAATGACGGTGTGTTCAAACATATTTTTTTTACAATTTATAAGGATTTAGAGGATATCTATATATTTCGCATTGATTCTGCTTTCTACATCAAAATCTGAATATTAGACACCATCAGTATTTACCCTGAAGCGTCAGTAAATAATGAGTGTACATAATAATATGATTTTTATTTATAGCTTGCTGAAAAAATCTTCAAACCCATAAATAGCATATATTTTAACTAAGTATGTTCTTTTGTCTCGATACCTGCACTAATAGATGATTTAGCAAAATTGTGATACCGAATCACACCTGACTTTGACAATGTTTCAAAACCTATTTATTAAATCATTGATAAACAATGTTTTATAATTTTAGGGACACCAAAATGGGTGTCCCAGGCTTAAAAATGTTACTTTTTTGCCATGTTTATACGAAAAAAAAGAAATCCAAGTGGCGTTATTATTGTCCAAGTTATGATAAGAGTTTAAGCAAATACAAAGTTATTAAGACCATAGGTAGTAGCTCCGACGACGATGAAGTTAAATCATTATTAGAAAAAGGAAAACACTTTTCACCTAAAAGGATACAAGCCCATATGTACTATTTGCTTTGTTGCATCTAAACTATATAAGAAAATCGAAAGAAAACTTAAACAAAATAAAATCCCACTAAGTGTAGATAAAGTATTAAACATTTCTAAAACGATAACGACTTTAAAAGTAAAATTACTTCAAAGTGGAGTAACTATGTCAAAATTAATGATCCTAACTCCAAAACAAAAATCTATTAATGTATTTTTTGATGACAAAATATGGGAAAAATGAATTTGGGTGTCCCAGTGTCAAAGTCAGGAAATAGCATATATTTTAACTAAGTATGTTCTTTTGTCTCGATACCTGCACTAATAGATGATTTAGCAAAATTGTGATACCGAATCACAATTTAGTGAAGGAACCGAAGCAATACTTTCTAAGGACCAAAAAATCAAATGCTGTTAGAAATTTACCTAAAATCTTTCCTTCAAGCCTGGTCGCTGTGAAAATATTAAAAAACAAACATTGTTAAGCCTTAAAGTCGTAGTTTTGCAAAATAATAATAAAATGTATGGAAGATTGGCAATTGGATTTTGAATGGCTGAAGGTAAGGCACTTTGTAAAAGACAGTTTACAAATAGATAAATTGCCAGATCTTCAATCAGTCTTATACTTAATAGGTATACAGGAATTGGGAAGGTGGTCCGAACAAAAATTTACAAAAGAAGAAAAGCAAGATCTTATGCATATTGCGGTCTGCTCGCTGTTGGAGGGAGAATTCTACGAATTTGAGGGGAGAGACCAAGATGGTTGGCCCCATTTTAAAAGCCTTCGACCTTTTAATATTAGCGGGTTGAATGATCAAGAGTCTTACTTAAAAGGAAAAGTTATCGAATATTTTTCACTACCTAATGAGCAAATAGCCATTTAGTTAAGATTTATGTTTTTTTACTGATGATACATTGTTTTTAGAAATTGCTCTTTGTATGTTTTAGTGCTCTGACCAGATAATGATTTAAATTAAAATGTAAGTAATTTTTTAAAATATCAAGATGAAGTGCGTAAAGAAATCGTCGCAAACGATTTTAGCACGGAACTGTGGCCTCCGTGCCACAGGTACTTTAATTTCAACAGCCCCACGCTGAGAATTTTTAACGAACAGATTTGGAAAAAAGTCAACATTTAATTAAGATTTTTATCTGGATGCAGCATTAGCAGTACAAGACCTAATAATCTAAAATTAATAAGGCAACAAAATCTCCATAATTATCGGTTTAAATGTTTATTTTTGCCCAACAATTTGAAAATGTTATTCTCTAAATTAAAAACAGAAAATGTTTAAAATCAATATTTATTTAAAGTTTGGCCTTATTGCACTTTTACTTGTTGGTGGTATCGCTTTGGGTATCATTTATAGTTTTTGGTATTCATTTGTATTAATAATAGCTGGTTTGGTGTTGTTAGCAAGTTATTTTTTATTAGGTACTATTCAATCTTCGGCTGAAAAGTTACAATTACAGGACTTTGCAGGCGCTGAAAAACAATTAGGTCTCACACTTTTTCCTAACCTATTATATGTGACAAATAGGGCCATTTATTATGTACTAAAAGGCACAATAGAATCTCAGAAAAAGAATAATGCAGAGGCAGAAATCTACTTAAACAAAGCATTGACGCTTAACCTTCCTTCTGATAATGAGAAGGCTATGGTGTTGCTTCAATTGGCTAATATTAATATGAGTAAAAGTAATTGGGGAGGTGCTAAAACTCAAATTAATCAACTAAAAAAGCTTAAAGTTTCTGAAAAAATGATCAAAGAGCAAATCGAAATGTTTGAAAAGGCATTGGACAATCGAGGTCAAATGAATGTAGCAAGAAGCATGGGTAAACAAGGAATACAGATGATGCAAGGAGGATTTGGTGGCAAGCGCAAAAGACCAAAAATGAGATAATCAAACATATTTTTTTATTCCTACAACCATTATATCAAAACAAAAGTTAATAATGGTTGAGAGAGAATTAGTAGTCTTTCTCAAGAATTAATAATCCATGCAAGAACATATTTCTACATTATCAGAAAGCGAGGTTTTAAGAAAATATATTGAAATAAAAGGGGCAAAGTCGAATAACCTCAAAGATATTTCATTATTCATTCCCAAAAACAAGTTAGTTGTTGTAGTTGGATTATCTGGATCAGGCAAGTCATCATTAATCATTGATACGCTTTACGCTGAAGGCCAAAGACGATATGTAGAAAGTCTATCTTCCTATGCAAGACAATTTTTAGATAGGATGAAAAAACCTGAGGTAGATTACATCAAAGGTATAGCCCCTGCAATTGCCATAGAACAAAAAGTGAGTGTAAGTAATGCGCGTTCTACAGTTGGATCATTGACTGAAATATATGATTATCTAAGGATGCTTTTTGCGCGAATAGGTAAAATTTATAGCCCCATATCTGGTTTAGAGGTCAAAAAACACAACGTAAGTGATGTCATTGACTATATCTATGCCAAACCTCAAGGTACAAAAATTGTAATTCTTTCCCCTTTTTCAAAAAAATCTACCCGCAAAATTGGCCAAGAATTAGATCTGTTAAGCCAAAAAGGATTTTCTAGAATCTACCACGATGATAAGATATTGGCAATCGAAGACGCCTTAAAAGGTGATCATTTTGATTTAGATAAAAGTGTCGAAAAGTTTAAAGAAACCTTTCTACTCATAGATCGAATAGTAGTTTCTGAAGATGATGAAAATAAAAAAAGAGTTGCAGATTCTGTAGCGACTTCTTTTGCAGAAAGCGAAGGGGATTGTGCTATAAAAATCATTGAAGGAGAAATCTGCTATTTTAATAATCGATATGAAGCAGATGGTTTAAGCTTTTTAGAACCAAATCCTCAATTATTTAACTATAATAATCCTTACGGAGCATGTCCAAAATGTGAAGGATACGGTAAAATAATTGGCATAGATAGAGATAAAGTCATTCCCGATAAATCATTGACTGTTTATCAGGACGCTATCCAATGTTGGAAAGGAGAAACAGGAGGTGAGTGGTTAAAAAAATTGATTGATAATGCTGGAAAATTTGATTTTCCTATCCATAGACCATTAAATCAATTGACCAAGGCCGAATATGAATTACTTTGGACAGGCAATTCGCATTTCTGGGGATTAAATGATTACTTTTCAGAATTAGAGGAAAAAACATACAAAATTCAAAATAGAGTCCAGTTAGCAAGATTTAGAGGTAGGACTGTGTGTCATGAATGCAATGGCGGACGACTCAGAAAAGAAGCCAATTATATTAAAATTGATAATAAAAATATAAGTGAGCTAATTAATCTCCCGATAGATGAGCTCTATGATTGGACAAGTATTTTACAATTATCGGATTATGATAAAAAAATAAGCCAAAGAATTTTAATAGAAATTTTAGGAAGGTTAAGAACCATGATTGATATTGGTTTACAATATTTGACATTGGACAGACTTTCAGCTACGCTTTCTGGAGGAGAGACACAGCGGATCAACCTTACTCGTACATTAGGTAGTAATTTGACCAACTCAATGTACATTCTGGATGAACCCAGTGTCGGTCTGCATCCCCGCGACACAGAAAAGCTTGTAAAAGTACTAAAGAATCTTCGAGATCTGGGCAATACTGTAATTGTAGTAGAACACGAAGAGGAAGTCATCAAAAATGCAGATTATATAATCGAGATTGGTCCTAAAGCAGGTATAGAGGGAGGCCATCTAGTTTTTGCTGGCACCTTAGATGAATTTAAGAAAAATGGAAATACACTCACTTCTGATTACCTCAATGGCATACGAAAAATCCCCATGCCACCTTTTAGAAGACAGACCGTCAACAAAATAAATCTAACGGGCTGTACAGAAAATAACTTAAAAAATATCGACATAACTATACCGCTTAATGTAATTACATGTGTAAGTGGAGTTTCTGGTTCTGGTAAAACGACCTTAATTAAGTCTATTTTATATCCGGCCTTGCTTAAACATTTTGGTGAAATAAGCAGCGTAACAGCTGGCAAATTTAAAAGCATGACTGGCGATATCAAATCCATAAAGGGTATCGAGCTGATCAACCAATCACCCATAGGAAAATCGTCCCGCTCAAATCCTGTGACATATGTCAATGCCTATGACAGTATTAGAAAACTTTATGCCTCTCAGCAATTATCAAAAGTAAGAGGATATGAGGCAAAACATTTTTCATTTAATGTTGAAGGAGGGAGATGCGAAACATGCAAAGGGGAAGGTGTGATTACCATTGAAATGCAATTTCTTGCAGATGTAGTGATGGTGTGTGATGAGTGTCATGGCAAAAGATTTAAAAGAGAGGTTCTTGATATCACTTATCTAGAAAAGAGTATCAGTGATGTACTCGAAATGACAATTGACGAAGCTTTGATCTTATTCCAAGGTAAAAAAGACATCATTTCTAAGATTCAGCCATTGAAAGATGTAGGACTGGGATACGTCCAATTAGGTCAAGCGTCATCAACATTATCTGGTGGAGAAGCCCAAAGAGTCAAATTAGCATCCTTTTTAGGTAAAGAATATCATTCAAAAAATATACTATTCATCTTCGACGAACCAACCACTGGTTTGCATTATCATGACGTGAATACCCTAATGGACGCTTTTAACTCATTGATTGAACATGGTCATACAGTAGTTATTATTGAACATAATCTAGATGTGATCAAAACAGCTGATTGGCTAATCGATTTGGGCCCTACTGGAGGTAATGCAGGTGGACAATTGATGTATCAAGGTGTTCCAGATGATATCATAAACCATGATTGTCCTACAGGTGTGGCTCTTAAAGAAAAAATGAACGCATGATAATTGAATAATACATTGATTGCAGGATCAAAATTCACTAATTAGATGACGTTGTAGTCTTAAATTTATAAAAGAGAAACAAATTTAGAATATACCCCTTGGATAGATTTATTTGGCATAAACAATTTTGCATCTTTTTACGTTATTCTTTTTTGCTTACAAAAGATATTTGACAAACCAATTTGATTTATTTTAGTCAAAACTAAAATGTCAGTTTACTAGTTCTTAAATTTTTATGCACACCCCAAAACTTAAAATCTGTGAGATAAATTTTTTTTAAAATATTTTGTACAAAAAGATTGAGATCAAATTAAAAAAGTTAAAATTTAATTTACCATAATAAATATTTGCTAACAAAAATTATTTTTATTACTTTTATAATCTTATGAAAATAATAAGTTACTTATCTGTCCTTTTTGCGTCATAAGAACTATCGATTCAAAAGTGAAAGAGAACAAAGAATAAATATATTTCAATTGGTTTTTTGGGGTTAATTATTTTTGGTGTCACACAAGCAATTGTGTGGCACTTTTTTAAAAAGTGTGACCTTATTTCAAATTTACCGTCAAAAAAAAGTTCGATAAAAAGAAAAAACAAACAAGCAAACAATAATTTCATTTCAATTGGTTTTTGGGGTTAATTATTTTTAGTGTCACACAAGCAATTGTGTGACACTTTTAAAAAAAAATCCAAATGAAATTTAAATTTAGAAAGAAAAGCAAACAGTAAATATTTCAATTGGTTTTTTGGGGTTAATTATTTTTGGTGTCACACAAGCAATTGTGTGGCACTTTTTAAAAAAAATCAATTGAAGGTTAAAAATAGAAAGAAAAGCAAACAGTAAATATTTCAATTGGTTTTTTGGGGTTAATTATTTTAGGTGGTAAAGAAAAGGTTCTTTACCACCTTTTTTTTAGTGTGCCATGCATGTCTAAAACCTAAGAGGTGAAAGTCCTCAATGAGCCAGCCAACGGGAATCATTAGCTTAATGCAAGGGTGTCTCGAGTAATTGAGAATCTGAAAGAAGCAAGCGGC
>JALHLK010000070.1 GCA_022844565.1 Saprospiraceae bacterium | reverse complement strand
CTTCACAAATCCACCTAAAGAAATCGCCGTACACGTAAGTACATACGGTGGTGTGAGAGGACGACAAAGGTTATACTTTTTCTTACTGAAATCTATTACCTTTGTCTCCTACTTAATTTCTGTAGAGCTGTTTTTATATAAGATTTATAGCAAACGTTTCACAAAATCCCCACTCTTCTTCAGCGCCACCTCAGGCTGTGCCACCATATCTTGCTCTACAAAAAAGTGCTCAACACCAATATTTTTAGCTTTAGTTATGATCGCCTCTACACCCAAGACCCCTTCGCCTGCCGGTGTCATCATCGGGAAAAGCGGAAACCAATCACGCATACTACCACCGTCACCTTCATAGACTTTCTTTTCTTTCATGTCTTTGATGTGCAACATTTTGTACCGATTAGGATATTGCTCCAATAAGGACAAAGGCTCTACTCCTCCTGCGGCAGTCCAGAAAATATCCATTTCAAAGAATACCAAATCCGGATCTGTATTGTCTAAGATCGTTTTCAAACCCATGTGTCCATCGGTAGACTTGATGCCGTAGCCATGATTGTGATAACCAAATTGGAGACCCTTACTTTTAAGTGCGGCACCTATTTCATTGAAGGTGTCACTTATCTTTTTATAATCATCTTTTGTTTTGCGTAAATGATCGGGGATAGAAGGGAGGGTAAGGTATTGATGCCCTAATATATTTGCGGCCTCTGCAAAAGCACCTAAATTTTGCTGTAATGTATCGAGGTCGGTATGTGCAGAAGGAGCGGTCATACCATGATCATCTAAAATCTTTCTAAATTCCTTAGCCGTATAGCCAAAGTACCCACTACCAGAAAAACCAAGCATTTTGCCTGCTCCTTCCCAACTCTTTTTAGAAGATTCTGAACTAAAAGGATACGGTCCAAAAAGCTCCAACTCTTTATATCCCAAATCTTTGAGCAACTTCATAGCACCCAAAAAGTCTGTAGATAACATCCGCGGTAGTGAAAAAAGCTGAATGCCAAGCTGTAATTCTGACTTATTGATTCCCTTAAAAATATCCATTTGCCCTATTGAAAAAGTAGATGCCATCAATGCAGATGACTTGATAAAAGTACGACGAGACGTGGTCATGATGATTTAGATTTGATTTGTGGGGTGAAAGTAGTGGAAAAGGGGGAGATTTTATGAAAAAGGTTTGGGGAAAATAGAAGGAGGGGTGGATTTTTGCTTGTTTTTAATTTATTAGCAATGATAGGATATTAAGTTAGATAACGTTAAGGGGTTTTGATGAAATACTAAGTACACCAAAAGAAGCATTGGATGAAAGAAGTGAGTAATAATTTCACGTATAATATTTTTGTTTATCTGGAATAATCCCGAGCGCTCCACCTCTAGGATCTTCCACATCTCCATCATACCGTGGTATCAAATGAATATGTACATGAGGTACAGTTTGTCCTGCTTTTTCGCCAATATTTATACCAATATTGAACCCATCAGGTTTATACTTTTGCATCAGGATCTCTTTGACTTTATTCAACATAAACATACAAGCTGATTGCTCCCTAAATGATAACTCAAAATAACTTAAACAGTGTTTTTTTGGAATTATCAAAGCGTGCCCACGATTGACGGGATATTTGTCAAACATTGAATAAACTGTTGCAGACTCAACAATAAGTTCTCTTGTTGAATCAGGATTGCAGAAAGGACACTCTGCATTTTGACCACTAATTAATTGATTAAAATGTTGATATTCATAGATTTCACAATTTTCATTTTTAAAGTAGGATTTTGAATTTAAAATGACATTACATTGGTATGTTGATTTTTGATGAATTTTATGAGTTCTAAAGCCTTCAAATAGAAGGTCTCTTCGTACCGCTATATAAACTCTTCCACTAGGTTTTATTAAATGCGATAACTCCATTAACACAGTAGCTTGCTCCTCTGGTAAAAGTACATTCAACACGTAAAAGCAGATAATTGTATCAAACTTTTTAGTTGGATATGAGGGAAAATAGTGCTTATCATAAGCATCAATTTTTACACCCTTTGCTTTAAGTAATTTAACATCATTCCCAAACCCACAACCAAAATCTAAAACATCGCCAACCATTAAGTTTTGATTAAAAAGAATTTTGGCAGGAAAAGAAAGTGTATCTCTTTCCTTTGCGGTTAGATGACTGTTTGGATTAGATTGTTGCATTATTTCATAAATTCAAAACCGTTATTTGATGCTATGGATATCAAAGGTTGTATGATTTCTTTAAACTTATCCTGATTAAGACTTATTTGCTCAATATGTAAAATAGTAAGATAATCTTCGAGTAATTTATTGTTAGGTGATTTTCTTCTTATAATTTCGTAAGCATTTTTTTGCAAAGAGTAAAAGGGTTCAAAGTATTTATCGAGCAAAGGAAGTTTGTTGCTTTTTGAACTATTAAAAGATTTATCAGCAGGAATTAAGTTCCAAATTAAATCGTGGGAAACAAATGAATACGGAATAAAATGTTCGACTGCATAATTTCCTTTTGTCAATTTTTGACCTGTATATATACAATTAACAGTTCCTAATTCTTCAATTACGACATCCCAAAACTGTATTCTTTGTTTATTCAAACCATTTCTTGTCGCAGGTTTAATTAACTTATTCGGAATGTCAGGAACATTGGGATTTTTGGATTGTAAAAATAAAGCTAAGTTCCAAAAGCAAAAATCCTTCAAAACTCTCGCGTTAGAAATTAAGTAATTAACCCAATCAGGGTTTATCTCAATAAAATCGTGGTGCAAGCTATATAAACATTTTGATTCGACAAGGTGAGAATCGCCGTAGATCCTTTTCTCTCTCGCTGAATCAGTTTCATTTCCGCTTTTCGGAAACCAAGGGCTTAAAAACCAGTGTGGAACATTTTTATTAAAATGCCATAAGAGTCTTATCGTATTTGCATTTTATGTGGTTAACAATTTTTGAAAAACAGTTTCTCTTTTTTCATCAATAGTAATTGTTTCAAAATTATTAATAGAACGAATAGCGTCTTGAATTAAATCTTGTTTGCCGAACGATACGTTAAAATAGTTAACGGTAAACCAAGCATTAGAAATCATCCTTGAGAATAACTCTCTTTTTGTAACCTTTAAAGTTCGGTTTTCAGCAGCTTGCAGAATAGAAAGAAGCCAATAGAATTTATATGTTGCAGAAGTTTTATTGAAACAAGCTGCCAATAAATTTACTGGTAATTCTTTTGATTCGGGTAATATCATTAAACTATGAAGTATCTAAATATTTGGGTAAATATATTATAAATTATTTATATCTTAATTTTTATGTGGTTAGAAACACAAACTATGCAGAAAGATCAGCTAACAATTCCTTTATATAGATAATCGGAATGAATAGTTGGAAGTGATAAGTTAAAATAGTGCGGCTTGGTTTGTTTTTTGGTATGGGCATAGCTTTGTAGTTAAAGGCTTTGCTTTTCTATTTACTCCTTTGTCTGAATCAGGATTTACAGGATTATTGGATTTCAGGATTTTGATATCTATATTATCGCCTTGAAAATCCTAATTTAGACGATTTTTTATTTCTGGATTCCTCCGTTTGTATATTTAGGATTAAATGCTTTTTTAAACTGTAAACTCTGGACCACTGCTTTTTTTGATTTGCGTGATAACTGTGATTTCTTTGTCATTGTTAATCATTTAATCAAACAAATCAGAGGTTCAGACTTTTTTCTATGGCTCTTGTCGAAATATTTAATTCGGTAGATAGTTCTATAATGGTAATATTTGGATTAAGGCGGATCGAGTTTATAATTTATTCCGAACTTTTATCCGAACCCTTATCCGTACTATTGCTCAACAAACCATCTTTTTCCGAACCAAAACTTTGCATAGAATCATATAGAACATGCATTTATTTGTTTCTCAACATTTGTTTTTATAATAGCCCTATTATCTCCAACTTTGCAGTAATGATTGCATATATAAAGATCTGAACACTTGCCTTAAGTACTCTCGTATTTTTAGACGTCTTTAACCCTCTCTGCCACAAAATACCGTCTCTCCACCAATGCAAACCCACCAAAAAGCACTAGTCCATAAACCAAGTCACCAAACATTGTACCTTTTAGAAAAGGGAGTCCGGCAGCGTAGCACATACCAAGGCCGGGCAAATTTTGGCTATAAAAGGTGCTGCCAATCCAACATCCAAAGTTAGACACAAGGAAGAAGATAAATGTTGATGAAAAAACACCCAACATCACACGTGGGGCAGTCACTTTTTTGAAGATCAACAATCCTGCTAACCCTATCAAAAGGTAACTACCGTATTGCCAATAAAAACCTTCGTAAAACCATGTGAATTGAGGATAATATTGCGCATATATCACATTATTGATGAATAAATCACTTAGCCATGTAGCTGCAATCGGGATAACAAATGCTTGCCACTTATTTTGGAAATGGGCAGCACCAAATAAGGCCATAGCACCTAAGGGCGAAAAATTGAACATATGTGGAATCATCCTGGTTGCTGCAGCAAGTACGATGAAAAGTGTCAAAACGACCCACTTGATATTGATCTGATTATTCATTAATATTTTAATATTTGGTCGCAAAGATAGACAATCCTTAGAACTTGGTATATGTAGAATTGAAAAGTTACTTTGATCTTTAGGAAAAGGACGTTGGCTAATAGTCTTTGGTCTTTATTAAATGGTCTTTGGCTAATGGTCTTTGGTCTTTAGTAAGTGGTCTTTGGCTAATGGTCTCACAGAATCTGCGGACTCAAAAGATTAACTCCTAGAGATCAACTTTTAAAGACTAAAACCTAAAGACCAACAGCCAAAGACTAATAGCCTTACGGCAATACAATTTCCTTCATATTTAGAGGTATGGTTTTCACCGCACCACTCGTTTCTACGGTAAGTACCATGGTGTAACTAGGTTTTATTTCTTCTGAGAAAAAGTAAGTTTTTAAATTATTGGTGTAGCTACTTCCATTTCTATTGATCTCCGTACCGTCAGGCATTAATACTTTTACATCTACAAGTTTGTTATAATCTCCTTTGATCATTAAATTAATTTGTGGGTATGACCAATCATGAAAAGAGAAGGCATCCATTATTTCCATCATACCTTTAGCTAGTTCTTGCATTTCTTTTGTTTGTTTTTTGAGTTCTGCGTCACGTTTTGCTTTATCTTCATTCACCAAAAGTTCGTAAGACTCCTTGGTTAGAAACAAGACGTCCAATTCTTTATCTTTTGGAAGTAGATCCTTATTCACTTGAGAACCAAAGTTTTTAATTTTGACAAGACCTCCGTTTGCCTCCGTTGGAGCAAAAAGTTTTACGGTTCCACTGAGCTCTTTGATCGTTTCCGCTTTTCTTGAAGCATTTACTAATTCTAATCTAATCGTTGCTGAATTACCGGATACCTCTGCATAATCCGAAGATGTTTTTTCTCCGATCATGTCAAAACCTTGATCATCCTCTGCTTTAGTTAGTGTGGCCAAACGAGCAAATTTGTATTTTCGCACTTCATCACCACTAACAGAGATTTCTATTTCTGTCTGATTTCTAAAGGAGCTTGTACCTGTAGACCTTGCTTCGTAGACTTGGCTTATACTCATTCTTTGAGAAAAAACAAGATTTGATACAAGCACAGCTAATAGGAGTAATCTATTTTTCATTATTTTCGTTTTTTGTTAATACAATATTTAATGGAGCTGTAAAGAAATAACATATACATTTTGACTTGTTTTTTTGCTTTTTTTCATCGTTATAAATTCGTCAAGTAGTTAAGGGTCTGTCACAATATAAACTATACCTTTTTGCTTCATCTTTTTTCCTTTCTCGGCGTTAAAATTTTAAAACGTAGCAAAGGCTATGCTTGAAAATTTTGCCTTGATAAAGAAAAAAATATTTTGCTAAATTAGTACAATTTATTTTGTGAAAGACCCTAGGCTATTATCCTCATTTATGCCTCGAAAAAAAACAAAACTACTTCGTCAAATTTGTACACTTTATTTCTTTACAGTTCCAAAGCAATAAAAATAGGCTTATTTTTTAAAACTAGATATTAAATACTGAATATTAACATTTTGTAGCTTTTAGTAGATCTATAATTCATATTGAGATCATTCATCATAGAAAGATACCTTTTCATTTAACAAGTTATATTTACTGTTTTTGTTGGGTTCTTAAGGGATGTTCTAAAAACGCAATTTCTATTACAAAAAACTGCAGATTCCTATTACAGCGTTAAAAGTTAAAAAGTGCCCTCACTGTAGTTTAGCAAAACTATAATAGTATTCTCTTAGCGGGTGCACGGAGGCCCCAGTTCAAAGCTAAAATCGTTTGCGACGATTTCTTTAGGTTCTTCTTGCCTTGTTCATGGCTTTTTCGTATTTTTTTCACTTCGAAAAGAGTATTTAGAACTCACTTTTAGTTAAAAATTAGAACTATTTTATTGTACATTTGACGGTGATTATCTAACCCATTCTAGATTTTTAGGTTTTAAAATTTAAATAACTATGACACGTTTTATGATTTTGCTTTTTATGACCCTTTCGTTTGTAGCACAGACGCAACACGTACCAACCTTCGAGGAGGTAATATCGTTGAGAAATGTAGGTACGGTGGCCATGTCTCCCGATGGAAATCATGTTGCTTTTACGATCCAAACAACGGATTGGGTTGACAACAGTTTTGATTCAGAAATATGGCTGAGTAAAAACAACCAAAAGCCTTTTAAACTCACCAATACCATCAAAGGAAGTAGCACGCGTCAGTCTTTTTCACCTGATGGAAAGTGGATAACATTCCTCGCGGATAGAGGTAATAAATCACAAATTCATGTCATAAGTTTAAACGGTGGTGAGGCTCGAGCGATAACAAAGGAAGAAGAGAACATATCATCCTACGAATGGCATCCTTCGGGTACTAAATTATTTATTTTAAAAAATGAAAAGGAAGCGAAGGATAAAAAAGACCTTGAAAAAAGATACGGAAGTTTTGAATCAGATGATAAAGAGTATACTCGCTCACATATATGGCAAATAGACTTTAATCCCGATCAACTCGACCCCTCAGAATACCCGTGTTACGAAACGGTTGACTCCTTAAAAGTAAAAGCGGGGTGTATCGAACTACCTAAAGCTGTAAGATTGACAGCTGGTGAATATACCATTACAAATTTTATGGTCTCCCCACAAGGTGACAAAATAGCGTTCAATCATCAGCCAAATCCATTGATCAATACAGGGTATAAAGCGGATGTTTCCATACTGAATTTGGCTGATAAAAACATTATGCCGCTGATCAATCACCCAAGTGGCGATTATTTACAATCATGGTCTCCGGACTCAAAAGAAATCTTATTTACAACATTTCTAAGTGATACGACTTCCTTTTTTTATAAAAATCAAAAACTTTACGCTATAGAAATAGCGACAAAAAAAACGCGGCAACTCGCTTCTGAACTTGATGAAAGTTTGAATGGTTTCTTGTGGACCCCAACAGGTATTTATGCTGCACTATGGAATAAAACGAAACGACCGATATACAAAGTTGATCCAATTTCTGGCAAACACAGCGTTTTGTCGAATATGCCCGAGCAAATCTATGGGATTGCATCTTCACAAAATGGTAAACTAATGGCTATTGCAGGGAGAAATGGTGACCAATTAACAGAGGTTTTTGTTGCTTCTACTTCAACTCCAAGTGCAACTCAAATTACAGATATTACAGCACAAATAAAAGATTGGAAAGTTGCTCAAAGTGAGGTTATTTCATGGAAAAGTAAAGACGGTGCTACGATAGAAGGCATATTGCATAAACCCAAAGATTATGATCCGAGTAAAAAATACCCTTTGTTGGTTGTCATTCACGGTGGTCCTACGGGTATAGATGTGCCAGCACCTTTACCAGGAAGTGTGTATCCGATAGCGCAATGGTTGGATAAGGGCTGTTTGGTTTTGCGACCTAATTATAGAGGTTCAGCAGGTTATGGAGAGAAATTTAGATCACTCAATGTCAATAATTTAGGGGTTGGTGACGCATGGGATGTACTTTCAGGCGTGGATTATTTGGATTCAAAAGGGATGATTAATAAAAATAAAATGGGCTGTATGGGGTGGAGTCAAGGTGGGTATATTTCTGCATTTTTGACGACAAATACAGATGTTTTTAAAGCAATTTCGGTAGGGGCGGGTATCTCTAATTGGATGACTTATTATGTCAATACAGATATTCACCCTTTCACCCGACAATATTTACAATCTACTCCGTGGAATAATGAGGCTCTTTACAAAAAGACTTCTCCAATGACTACTATCAATAATGCAAAAACACCTACACTTATCCAACATGGAGAATTTGATAAAAGGGTCCCTATTGCCAATGCATATGAATTACTACAAGGGCTACGAGATGTTGGAGTACCAAGCGAGTTGATCATATACAAAGGTTTTGGACATGGTATCACTAAACCAAAGGAGCGATTAGCCGCTAATTGGCACAATTGGCAATGGTTTAACAAGTACATCTGGAATGAAGAAGTTGTACTGCCTCTTTCAGCTAAATAGTTGTCGATTATCGCGAACCCTATCCCGAAATTAAATGTTTTAACTTTAAATCATTCAACACTGAAACGTAACTTTTTTGCCTTTTTTACTTTTTTGCTCCCTTACATTTGTTTCACGCAACCCTTTGATCTAGGGTCTTGGAATATAGTAAACTTAAAATATACGCACAATGAAAAGTGGAGCCTTTTTGGGGAAACACAATTACGTTCCCTCAAGTTTTACAATAATTTTCACTACTATGAATATAAAGGTGGTATTAACTATAAACCATATAAAAATGTGACCTTAAGCCTTGCTGCGGGTAGTTATCAAACATATAAAGCAGGAGGAAACTTTGTACTTCCAAAAAACAATGATGAATTCAGACTTTGGCCGCAAGTTATACTTTCTCAATCAATAGGAGATCTCAAGGTAGAACAACGGTACCGAACAGAAATGAGGTTTACAAGTAATGGTTATCGCAATAGATTTAGGTATAGACTTGGCCTTTCGTACCCTTTTGGTAAAACAAAAAATGATTTCAAGCCCTTTCAAGTCAGTCTAAGTAACGAAATATTTTTTACCAATAGAGCTCCTTATTTCGAGCGCAATAGGGTCTTGTTAGCATTAAATTATAAAATCTCGAAGTTAAATTCTTTTCAACTTGGCTATCTCCACCAATTCGATTACCAAATAAATGACGAAACCGGTAGAGATTTTCTGGTACTCGGATTTTATCATGAATTTATACGCAAGGTGGGTTCAAAAAGGTAAAAATTTCGAATGTATAGATGAAGAAGACGATACTTCTCTTCTTACTAAACCACGAAAAACAATTTAAAAAGAAAGACAATTTCCTATTGATCAGAAACTATTTTAACTTTGTGATTGTATAAGGTAAACACGAATTCGATACTATGACATTAATCAAAACGGAGAAATTAACGCATCAATATGACAAAAATACATCTGTCTCGCTACCCAACATTTCAATAGATAAAGGAGAAACAGTCTTGGTGATCGGAAAGTCAGGGTCAGGAAAATCTACTTTTTTGAATATCGTGGGTGGTCTGATCAAACCAACAAGTGGTGAGGTGCGTGTCAACGAGGTGTCGATATCATCACTTTCACAAACACAATTGGATCAATTTAGGGCCAAAAATATCGGATTTGTTTTTCAAAAACATCATTTTATCCAGGCGCTTAATGTGTATGAAAATATAGCCTTAGCACCGTATTTCTCAGAAGTAAAAGAAGATAAGGTATACATCAATCACTTGTTAAAAAGCCTGCAATTAGATGACAAGGCGGGTAAAAAGATAGATAAACTCTCAGAAGGAGAGAAGCAAAGGGTGTCCATCGCGCGCGCACTTGCGACCAAGCCAATTATCATACTTGCTGACGAACCTACTTCTGCGTTAGATGATGAAAATTGTGCTCGAGTGCTCGATTTATTGCAGCAACATGCCAAAGAAATCGGTGCCACCTTAGTAATAGTAACCCACGACACGAGATTAAAAGACCGTATTGATAACCAAATAAACCTTTCTTGATGAGTATTATAAAATTAGCTTTTAAGAATGTACTTGCCAGACCGATTAATCTAGTAATAAGTGTTATTTTGTTTGCATTGGGTATTGGTTTGATTGGATTCTTGTTGCTATTTCAAGACCAGATTCGTACAAAATTTGAGTCCAACTTGGCAGGTATAGACCTTGTCGTTGGAGCAAAAGGGAGTCCATTACAATTGATTTTATGCAATATGTACCACATCGACAATCCTACAGGCAATATTAAAATCAAGGACGCCTCCCCATTTTTTAGAACAAATCACCCCGTAGTCAAAAAAGCAGTGCCTTTATCCTTAGGCGACAATTATAAAACATACAGAATAATCGGTACAACGCACGAAATACTCGATTTGTACAAAGCAAAATTGGTAGAAGGCAAGCTTTGGGATACGGACCTTGAAGTAGTAATAGGTAAGGAGGTAGCCGAAAAGGGACAACTTAAAGTCGGCGACAAATTTAATAGTTCACATGGTTTTACAGAAGACGTAGATTTGGCCCATGATGAATTTTCATTTAAAGTAACGGGTATCGTTGGTGCTACGGGAACGGTTTTGGATCAGCTAATCCTTACTAACACAAGCTCTGTCTGGTTGGTACACGAAAAAGGGGCAGATTCTATCGTTTACAAAACGTATAAGGAAGACAATACCTTCGAAGGATTATTGAAGTATCCCGATAGAGATATTACCAGTATGTTGATACAATATAGATCAAAGACCAATTACCAAGCCCTCAACCTACCAAGAAACATCAATGAAAATACAGCTATGCAAGCGGCTTCTCCAGCTTTTGAAATCAGTAAATTGTTTAATCTTATTGGGGTCGGGACACAAGCATTAAAGTGGATCGGAATTATCATAGGATTTGTAAGCGCACTCAGTATTTTCTTATCACTATATCGCTCGCTGAAAGAACGCAAATATGAATTGGCTTTAATTCGTGCTATGGGAGCAAATAAATCAAAAGTATTTTGGCTTATCTTATTAGAAGGGTTAATTTACACTATTATTGGGTGGATCGTTGGCACTTTATTGAGTCACTTGGGCATGGAGATCATGGCAACATACCTAAAGAATGATTTTAAATATAGTTTCACAGGACTTACGTGGTTAAAAGAGGAGTGGATTATATTAGGAGTAGCGATCGTCATAGGTATCGTATCAGCCATCATTCCTGCTTATAAAGCATCCAAAGAAGATATTCACCTCACTTTGACAGAAAGATAAGTATGAAATTAGCTGCGGTTGATATAGGCTCTAACGCCATCCGTTTTCAGGTAGTGAGCAGTATAGAAGAGGAGTCTGTAGTGAGCTTCAAAAAGTTGGAGTACATGCGATTTCCATTAAGATTGGGTCAAGATGTATTTTCAAAACAAGAAATATCCATCAAAACAGCCAAAAAATTTATTGACCTTATGCGGGCTTTTAAATTGTTGATAGACCTATACGAAGTCCAAGATCATATTGCTGTAGCTACTTCAGCGATGCGAGAAGCTAAAAATGGTCCAGAGATCATTCAAAAAGTAAAAGAAGTCGCGGGCTTAGATATTCAAATTATTGACGGAACGCTTGAGGCAGAAATATTAAGTAAAGCCATAATCCCGGTGATCGGTAATGGTATCTTTTTGCACGTGGATGTAGGAGGAGGTAGCACAGAATTGAATATTTACAAAGATAAAATCAAACTTTCATCGAGATCATTTAATATGGGTTCGGTCCGAAAATTGACGACAGAACAACGTAATGAAATTTTCACAATGATGAAAGATTGGATTTCAGAAACGGGTCTTGGAGATGAGAAAAATATAAAAACGGTTGGTACCGGTGGAAATATTAATAAAATATACTCATTGGCAAATGTAAAAGGAGATTACACCATCTCTATCTACGAACTTGAGGCGATTAGGGCATACATCAGCAGTTATACATTAAACCAACGGATCAAAATACTCAAAATGAATCCTGACCGTGCTGATGTAATCATGCCAGCCTCTGAAATCTACCTACGTGCTATGAAAGCTTGTGGTGCTAAGGAAATGCTTGTACCGGGTGTAGGATTGAAAGATGGTTTGATTTATAATTTGTATGAAAAGGTGATAGATACCTCTTTGAGTCAGATTAAGTTTTTGGATCAGTTGTATATGGAGCATTAGGGGGAGGTCTTTTTTGGCTTTTGGTCTTTGGCTCTTGGTCTTTTGATAATTTGAGAGGGTCTTTAGCTGTTGGTCTCCCGCTCGGGTGGGATTTCGCTTCGCTTTTTTGGTCTTTAGTTAGAATGACACATTGCCCATTGAAATATTGCCTCGAAGAGAAGTGCTCCCGTCTCCCTTCTGATCAATGTCGATTTTCGCTCATAGCTCTCCGCTCAAAGCTCACAGCAAATAATATTTTCCCGCAGATTTTCGCATTGATAAACTGCCTCGCAGAGAATTGCCCATTGAAATCATTGCCCATTGAAATATTGCCAAATTGCGGCTTTAGCCAATTGCCCATTGGTGTCATTGTCTAAACCCTAAACTCCTCCCCAGTCGCTTGCTTTGACATGATTTTTAAAAGGCCAGGGATAGTGACCAAACCGTACATAAGGGCTTTGTTAAAATATTGATTTTGGATGAAGAGGAGGTCTTGGAGGAAGATACCTTGTTGGATTCTTCGCTTGAGGTATTGATTTATGTACCTTTTGTTTTCGGACAGAAGGGTATTGTTTTTTGGATGGTTGATTAAGGTTTGATAGAGGGCAAGAGCACTTCTAAAGGCAAGTGACATGCCATTTCCAGTGATGGGAGGAATAAAGCCGGCAGCGTCGCCTAAAAGAGGATAGCTAAGGGGCTCGCTATGAATACCAAATTGAAGCTGGGAGGTTGCTACTCTATCTATAATTTTTCGGCTATTAAATCTTTCTTTTAGGTATTTATTTTTAAAAATGACTTCCTCTTCAAATTGGTCAATGTTGCCCTTCATCTCTTTTAAAGGTTCTGCTTTGGCAAGATAACAAAGACAATATTTATCATCCTCTATGGCAGATATACCACAATAGCCTGCTTCGAAGTTGTGGATTTCAATCTCATTTTTTGCAGGACCACGATCTACATGATATTTGACACCTATGTAACTTTTTCCGCTTTGACTTTGGGGTGATTGGAGACCAGATATTCGCCCATAAGCACCTACGCATTGTGCGGTGTAAAAGGTTTCTTTGTTGTGGGTTTCGATGGTGTATCTGTCATCGATATAGTCGACGCTTGTAACTCTAGTCTGTTCGTATATTTTTACGCCTTCATTCCTAGCGATATCTGCGAGGAGCTTATCCAACAAATACCGAGAAATGCCTATTCCTCCAATATCGAGCTTACAAGTAGCGCTTAATCCATGGTGAGAGGTGAGGACAAAAGTGTCAATATTTGGCAATTGTAAAGATTTTGTATTGATGCCCAAATGATTCAAAAAATGGAGGCTTTCTTTACTGATATATTCGCCACAAACCTTGTGTTTTGGATAGGAGGATTTTTCTATTAAGATGACATTCATCCCTTTTCTAGCACACAATATCGACAAAGATAGACCGGCTAACCCTCCTCCGATGATTACTAGATCACTCATGGCAATAGATTGTAATTACATATCGGAATGCAAATTTCCACTCAATTTTATACTTTTTAATTTGTGCTTTCTCTAAAAGATAGATGAGCTCTTGCTTTGTAAATGATCTCAAGACAGATAAGGGAGCATCATTTTTTGTAAATCTCGATTTCGAAAACCATTGTGTAAGGTATTTGATGCTATAATAAGCCAATGGTGCTCTGTGAAGATCATTGATGATGGCACCTATTTTACAATGTTGTTGGATGAGTTGGAAGAATTCGACGACCTCTTCGTCTTTTAAATGGTGGCAAAATAAGCCTGCTACAGCGATGTCTAATTGGTCTGTACTTCTAAAATAGTCGCGGTAGTCACTTGTGATAAATTTTACCACCTTGTTTAACTCAGGATGGAAATGGTCTATGTACTTTTTTGCCTCAGGCATCAGATCAATACCATAAAGAGTGATCTTGTGTTTAAAGCTATTTTTACGTTGATGAATCAAGGTCAACATATCACCTGCACCGTAGCCAATATCGGCAATGTGTACTTCCTTTTGAGCTTTTGCCACTAACTTTTTTAGAGCCGGTAAAGTGTGTCTCCCTCCCGTAAAAATATTGATAAATTCTAGTTCTTTTAAATTTGTATAGAGTTCCTTTTCTGACTCAATAACTTGATCCATCAATTCAAGCTCCTCCGATCTTTTGTCAAAATTTGGCACACTCATTCTTTATACTTTTTGTAATAATGCCCCTTCTACGGTAAGACCTGGTCCGAACGCAGCTGTGTAGACATATGCATCTTTTGAGCCATCATATAGCATTTTCTCTAGTACAAACAATACCGTAGCAGACGACATATTGCCATAATTTGACAAGATTTCGTAACTCTCAGCGAGGTCATGGCTATCTATTTGAATGGCTGATTCAAAAGCTTTTAAAATATTTTTTCCTCCAGGGTGTATTGCAAATTTAGCCACTCGATGTGAATCAATTTGATTTTTTGCAAGAAAAGATTGATATACACTCGCTAAGTTTTGCCTCAAATACATTGGTATGTTTTTGTGTAAAACCATTTCGAAACCATGATTTCCAACATTCCAAGCCATGTCATCTTTGCCTTCGGGGATCAATACAGAATGTGTATCAACGACATTAAAGTATGAAGAAGATGAAGTATCATTGCTTACTATAGCCGCTGCACAACCGTCAGAAAAGAGGTAGGTCGAAAGTAAATTGTCGTCACAATCATCCAAGCGATAATGAAGGGAGCAAAGCTCGGTGCAAACAACTAAAACTTTACTTTCTGGTGCTGATTTCATGATGGTATCTGCCAATCTCAGTGCGTGAAAAGCCGCATAACAGCCCAAAAAGTTGATCCCATACTTCACAACATTGTGGTTTAAGCCCAAAGCTTGAGTCAATTGTAGTTCCAATCCTGGTGCACTTAAGCCGGTACATGTTGTAGAGATAATATGTGTAATATCTTTCGGTGATACGTTTGCCTTTTGTAGCGCATCATTAGATACTTCGGTACTAATCTCAATAGCTTTCTGATCGAATATTTGCATCCTTTCTTTGGTGCTCGGATTTGGGTTGTCAGAAGTAAATAAGATTGGGTTTTCATACGATGGAATGAAGTCGGGAATTACGGAGTTTTTGTAAGCTATGGAATTTTCCCTTACTAAAAACCCAAATTTGCGAGAAGAGAGACTTTTTTCGCCATATGTTTTTTTTACATATTGGCCAAGTTCTTCCATGGTGATTCGGTGTGCTCCCCCTTGAGAAGCGATAGCTATTATTTTAGTCAAAAGAGGTGTTGTTTTACTATTAATACAATAAGAAAGAGATTGTTGCACATTGCCCCTAATAAGTTTAGTTTCATTGTGTTTTTAAAATTGGCATTTTCGGGATTTGACCTTGTTTTTTTCATCCATGTCATGAAGAAAATCCCAACAGGAGCCGTTATTGTGAAGAACAATATGAAAGAAATCAGATCTACTCGTATGAATACAAAATAAATTGCTAGAAGTATGTTGAGCATTGAAAACATAATCAGAGAAAAGGTAAAAGTGCCGTTTACCCCTAATACCATACTGATCGTTTCCACCCCATCTGCTTTATCTTGTTCGTGTTGATAAATTTGGGATATGGGATATCCTGCTCCTACTAAAAGCAAAGAAACGACACTTAGTAATACGTCACTAAGTCCAAAGGTGATGGACTCTGATATTGCATACTTAGTCAATAAATATATTGCAGGCCCTTGAAAAATCACGACAGTAAGAAAACCAATAAATGGATATTTCTTCAATCTGATATTTCTGTAGCTATATGCTCTAGACGCTAAAATGTACAAGACGAGTAAGACAAATACCTCTACTCGAAAAGCATAAAAAGTAATTAAAAGAGAAACAATGTCCATAAAAAGCGTGACGTATAGCATTTGACTTGCCACTTTTTCAGGTTTTTCTATCATGCCAATACTTCCTTTGTCATCGTCCATTAGACTATTATAACCATTGCTAGAGGGATACACTAAGAAATGCAATATGAAAAAAACTAGATAAGTTTTCGTCCTATCTATTTCGCCAATCTGACTAACTGCCAATAAAAACACGGGGAGTAACAGTAGACTGAAGGGTATTCGAAGATGTATAAGGATGTTTTTAACCACAAACAAAAATTAATCGAGATAAAAATAGTGCGATAATGTTCACAAACTTACCCTAAACTTGTAAAATTAATTATTTTTATCGCAAAAAATCGTTTAAAGTATGCAAAGAAGAGATTTTGTCAAAAATACAGCATTGTTATCCAGTTCCCTTTTGTTAAATTTGGAAGAAACAGAATCAACAAAGAAATATAAATTTGGCATTCAATTATTTACTTTAAACAAGGATATGAATGCTGATCCATTGGGAACTTTACAAAAAGTAAGGTCTTTTGGTTTTGAAGATTGTGAGGTTTTTGGTTTTGACGGGGAAAAGTTGAGCTTTTATGGGATTCCAGCTAAAGATTTTAAAAAACGATTGGAAGATAACCAATTAACCGTGTCTAGTGGCCATTTTGGTTTTGCTCCTCTTTTCGATAAGTTGGATGTGACAATGATGAGATTTGTTGATCAATGTATCGAAGGTGCTCATGCTTTGGGAATGAAGTATATTACTTGGCCATTTGTAGCACCCGAACATCGTACGATGGCAGACTTTCTGCGGTTGACAGAAAAACTCAACAAGATAGGAAGACATGTATATAATGCAGGTTTAGGCTTCGCTTACCACAATCATGGCTACGAATTTGTTGACCTCAACGGAGTGACTGCTTATGATATCATAATTAAAGAAACGGACCCTGATTACGTAAAACTTCAATTGGATTTGTATTGGGTCATGCACTCCTCTTCCAAATCTCCAAAACAATGGATTGCAAATCATCCGGGAAGGTTTGTGATGTGGCATATTAAAGACATGCACAAAGAGTCACGTGATTATACAGAACTTGGTAATGGCTCGATAGATTATACCAGTATCCTACCAGACAAGATGCTTTCTGGAATGGAATTTTATTACCTAGAACAAGGGGGTAATTTTGCACATTCGGCCTTAAAAAGTGTCGAAGACAGTGCAAGTTATTTCCAAAAAAACTTAAAGTCTTATTTTTAGTGCTCCGTCCAGATAAATATCTTAATTAAATGTCGTTCTTTTTTCAAATCTCTGCGTTAAAAATTCTCAGCGTAGCGGTGCTATGCTTCTAATTTTTGTCTTGATATTTGAAAAAATTACTTCCATTATAATTTAAGTCTTTATCTAGACGGAGCACTAGTGCTCCGTCTAATTAAAGATTTAAATTAAAATCGGGTATTTATTGCTCATTTTGTTCCTTGCTAAGTCCGTTGTAAATGACCAAGATATCTTTACAGATTCTTTATTTCT
>JALHLK010000069.1 GCA_022844565.1 Saprospiraceae bacterium | reverse complement strand
AAAAACATCTGTTCTTTACAACATACAAGACACAGATCTCTTCAAGGCTTTCTTAATAATGCTATTTCAGCTTTAGTTGCTTATCAAACCTTTGAAAAAAAACCAAGCATCAAAATCAACCACGAACTTGACTCTTTTAAACCCTTTTTGACTGCAGCTTAAACATTATTCACGTTAATTAATAACCTTCCATTTATTTGAAGCAACTTTGAAAGCCAAAAGGAAAAAACAGCAACTCGTAAAGGGTAAGATTATGTTGCTCACTTTCTTACGGTAAAGGTAAATGAATACTAGAAGGAAGTATTGTTAGGCTCCCCAGAAGGCTCGAAATTTCACATCTAATAAATTGTAATCCTTCAACACTGTAAGCTATTTTCCGACTATTGCATCACCATCTCACCCTCTTTCAACAATGTACTATTTTGAACCTCTACAGAATACATTGAATTAACAATCATCCTATTGATCAAATCTGAAATCTCCACTCCGTAATGTTGACATAGAGCAGGCATCAATGATTTTTCAGGATCCATATTTGGCATAGCATTTACATCAAGTGTATAAATCGTACCATCAGCGTTCATTCTAAAATCTGTTCGAGACATACCTTTTAGGCCTAAATATTTGTGTAATTTTTTAGCTTGATACATCAATTGGGACCGAGAGAATGCCGATAATTCAGGCTCAAATTCACGGTAAGTTTTACCAAAGCTTTGACCTGCTATATAAATGTCGGATGCCCCTTCTGACACAATTTCAATTGGTGACAATGAAAGATAATTCTTCCCTTCTACATCAGGTATTACCGCTACAGAGAACTCTCGACCAAAAATAAATGGTTGAATTAGAAGGTCATCCTCCTGTATATTTAGATACTCTTTCATCCATCCACCTTTCTCGATAGAAATATTCCTATGACAGCTGCCTTTTCTCGGTTTTGACAAATACAATGTCTCATCCTCTAAATCATGCACAGAGTTCAAAATTGAAGGTGTATTAAAACCTAACTTCCAACAAATATCAGGAAGTAATGATTTGTCCTGAGCCTTAGATAAAGATTCAAAAGACGAAGCGGTGTGTAGTATACCGTTGTATTCCAACCAGCCAGCTACTTCTACTTGTCCCGCCTCTAGGTAGCCATAAGAAAGATTGAATACCAAATCAAAAGCGCGTAACCTATCTAATAAGCCATCATTAAAGCCATCAAAATGTACAATTTCAGATTCAATATTGGCAGGCGTTTGTGCCATTAAGAACTGTAAAGTATTCATATTTACATTCTCTTTCCATGGGGTTAATTCAGATTGCGTGTATAAGTAAGCTAGTTTCATATATTTTTATTTTGGTCAAAGATATTTCTAGCTTCTTCTAAATCATATTAAGCACGATTAAGGATGGGTTAAGGAATTATTACCTAAGTATTAATTTTCCCTTTTTGTAGACCACCAAGCTCATGATGGCAAAAAATCTTAAAAAGAGTGATGAATCTTGTAATTTTATTATTGGTATAAATACAAATCTGTACTTTTATCACCTGTCAATACTTTTAAAGTGATAATTTTTGTTGGGTATCCTTCTTTATCATATTCATAGGTTGATTTAGTATGATAGACTACCTTGCCCGTCAAATCCAATTCCTTATACTCATTTATGTAATTTTTATAAGGCTTTCCAAAAAAAGTTTCCGATGGAAATAAGGAGAAGACTGAATATGGTAATTTACTTTTCTTATTTTCAAATTTATATTCAAAGTTTCTTGTATGTGTACCTCCTGTAAACCTTTTACCGCCTATATAATTTCCATCTTCTATTAAGTACTCTCTATGACTGGCGGTTTGGTTAGGATAACCATTTACTACTTTACGTGCAAAACCATTGGCATCATACTCATATTCTGTATATGCTATTATTTTTCCCTCTTTATTCTTAGAATTGATCAGTTTTGCGCGTCCTTTTTCATCTAGATTAATTTCATTGATTGTCTGAATTTCTTTGCTCGTTTGATTGATGCGGGTGGTTTTAATTTGATTTGGCAAATATTCATACGTAGTAATATTATTGCCACTTTGATCTTTTATAATTTTTTTATTTGCATCATAAAAGAATTCATCCACTTCCGGATTTCCATTGTTATAAGTACTGGTAATTCTTTTTAGTAATTTAGAATTGGATTGATTTGGTCTGTCATCTACCCCTTCCTTACAGCATGACAAAATACTTAAACAAAAAATTGAAACAAATAATATACGATTCATTTTAAATACTACATTGAATTAAATTAATAACACAAAAATATTTTGAAAATCAATCACTTACAAAATTTGGTAGTCCAATAGATTTGTTTAATCAATGAAAGGTGTACATTTTGAATTGAATTGTTGTTCTCTCTATCTATCTATCTAACCATTTTTTAAAAGCAGGCGCCTTATCTCTGCTAATATCTATTTCCATTTTTGCAGGTGACTTTAGCGTAACTGTTAGTTTTTGATTTTCATGAGGCTTTATACTTTGTATAGCATTGTAATGAATGATAGCCTGACGATTTGCTCGATAAAAAATATTAGGGTCAAGCAAAGACTCGACTTCTTCTAAAGTTGTAAAATCCAAAATATACCTTTCACCACTAAATGTGTAAATAAAATTGAGGTTATCCCGAAAGAAACAAGCAATATTCTCTACTGAAACAGGTATCCACTGTTTGAGGTGCTGTACAATGAAATTGGATTTATATTTTTGTTTAAGCTTTTCTGGGTTGGAAATCAAATCAAGAACAGATTGCATATCTGTTGGATATTCTGATTTACTTTTTATGATTGCTTTTGCTTTTTCAATTGCTCTTGCTAAATCATCAGAATCCACAGGTTTAAGTAAATAATCTATTCCATTTACTTTAAAAGCTTGAATGGCGTATTCATCATATGCAGTAGTAAATATAATTGGACATTTTAATTCGTATCTTTTAAGAATTTCAAAACTTACCCCATCACTGAGTTGAATATCTGCAAAAATGATATCTGGTTCAGCATTTTCTAAAAACCACTTAAAGGCGGTCTTTACACTTGGCAAAATTTCAAGAACTTGAATTTCAGATGATATTTCATTAATTTTAAATAGCAATTCTTTTGCTATCAATTTTTCATCTTCAATTATAACAGCTTTAAACATGATAATTTATTTTAATGTATATTTAAATTAATGGAATTTTTACAGTGTAAGTAGTAACATTTTCTTCAATAACAATTGGTTTTTGACTCAGAAATCTGTACAAAGAAATCATGCTGTTTTGTCCCTGCTTATTACTTGTTTCTACATATGATTTCTTTTGGAGATTATTACTTACTATGAGGTAATCATCTTCAATGTACATATCAATGATTAAAGGGTCTTCTATCGAAGCAGTATTATGCTTTAAGGCATTTTCAATTAAGTTTTGGAGTGTTACAGGTACAATTTTTCGATAAAGGAAATCTTCATGAATAGTATTATTAATGATCAATCCTTCCTCAAATCTGGTCTTTTGTAACTGAATATACATCTCTACAAAATTTAATTCATCCATTAGTGGAACTGTTTCAATATCTTTATTTCTCAATATGTATCTGTAGACTTTACTCATTTTTTCTAAAAAAACAGATGCTTGTTTGGGATCCATTCTAATTAGACTATTCAAAGATGTTAGTGAGTTAAATAGGAAATGGGGATTAAGGTGTTGCTTAAGATTTTCATACATAACTGCTGTTTTCTCCTTTTCGAGAAGTTGAGTTTTGGTTTTAAGCATATTGATACTGCGTATACTTAACAATCTTGATCTTATGCCATAAAATAATATCCCTCCAATAGTTAAAGCAACCAATAAATAAAACCACCAATTCTGATAAAAAGGCTTTTTAATAATGATGGTCAACGTACTTTCCTCAGATTCCCACAATTTATCAGAAGAATACATTTTTAACCTAAAGGTATACTTACCACCAGCCAAATTTGAAAACACGGCTTCTAAATCATTATCGGCATCTACCCAATCAGCATTGACACCTTCCATTTTATATTGAAAAAAATAAGGATAGTACTTATCTAAGCTAAGACAACCAAAGCCTATAGAAATGAAATTTTCTTCTGGCTTAAGCACTATTTTGCTTTCTCCAGATAGATGTATATTCCTTTTATGTATTTTTATGGTACTGATTAACGGATTATTAGAAGGGTATAATCGTTTCATATTCTCCGGAAAAAACTCTATAAGATTACCCTTGATGTTAGTAAGCATGTGCCCATTGGCAAGTGGAATGAGGTAATTGTAATAAAAAGTATTATTTTCACTTAGGTTAATTTTAAAATTATAAATACTCTTATTTTTAGGATCTAAAATTGAAAACTTATTGAGTGAAGCACACCAAATATTGCCAAATATGTCTGAAGTCGAAGATGAAAAAGCATCAGAAATAAGACCATTTGAACTATCCCAATGGTTAACTTCCACATCATGTATACTTTCAACTTTTTCCTTTCGTTTTGATACTTTGTAAATGCCATTATTTGAATATGAAAAATACATATTTCCAAAAATATCTGTTCCCAATGAATTAAAATAACCACCTTCACCTATCTTCAATCCAATTTTCATATCTATAGTATATATCAAAGTGTCTCCAGGATGAAGGTAGCCTGCGGATGAATTGTGAGCTGCCATCCACATACCTTTATCTTTTACACCATGTAACCAACCTGCAGAATACTCTAAACTATCTGGATCTTTAGATTTTGCAAAATGAATCTCTTTAATTGAATTACCCTTAAAATTCCATCTGAGTAACGGGTAATGATTATTGCTTAAAATATAAGTACTATCGGATTCTAAAGTCATTACCCTCGCATTATAGTTTTCATATTTTTTAGTCAACCCATAAAATCTATTAATCTCTTTTGTTCTTGTATTGTATTGAAAAGTGGGCTGGCCAATAGAACAAATCAAAGCAAGATCATTAAAAAATTCTATATCAACAATAAATTTTGGCTCCCCTTTACCTTTTGCCAATTCCAAAATATTTATTATTCTAGAATTTCCTTGAATTGGATCATGGATATAGATTTTACCATCTCTTGTGCCTAACCACCACTCTCCATTTTTAGGATTTTGAGCAAGGCATGTTATCTGCCAGTTATTATCTAGTTCAGGATATTTATCTGATAGTTTAATAATACGGTAGAACATTCTGTCCAAATTAAACCGCGATATCCCAGCAACTGTCCCTAACCAAATGGTCTTATCACTATCTTCCCAGGCAGAACTTACATAATCTCCAATGATTGAAGTAGGATCAGAGATGCTATTCTTAAATATTTCTGTCTTGTAAGCATTGTTGATGTCAATTCGAATGGTTTCATAATTATTACTTGAATACCAAATACACCCATTGCTGGTTTCAAAAATATTGCCTCCCAAAGGGTTTTTCAATTGCGAACCAATATAAATACGATGTATAATTTTTTTGAGTTTAGTATTAACTCCGATAATTTCTTTTAAGTTTTCATCAAACATCCACAGAACATTCCTTCTTCCTAAGTGTAATGCACTAATACTATGGTTGTTAAAAATTATCGTATCCTTCGTATTTCTATAATTGGAAAAAACGTTGGTTTCAAAATTAAAAAAGTTCAATCCACTATAGGTTGCTATCCACAAGCCACTTCTTGAATGGTCAACGGCTATTGCCTTTTTACCTACTCTTGAGTTACTAATGCTATTTTGATCATTGGGATCATATATAAAATACTCGAATACTTTCGATTTTGGATCAAGTTTTACAAGACCATAATCACATCCTGCCCATATAAATTCCCTTTTATCACATACAATAGAATGTATTCTCGGATAAATTGCTTTATTAGTATGTCGATAACTTTTAAAAGATTTTTGTAATTTGTCATAACAAAAAATACCTTCTTCAGTGGAGCCCCAGATATTTCCTTTTTTATCCTCACATAATGCAGTAACAAGGTTGTTTATAAGAGAGCTACTGTCTTTTCTATTTCGTTTAAATACATCAAATTTACTTCCATCATATCTATTAAGACCAAAAGTTGTAGCTATCCATAGATATCCATCTTTATCTTTTAACATATCCGTCACATTGTTAAAACTCAAACCATCCTTTTCTGTAAGATGGTCAAAAATGATATCCGGTGTAGGATTTTTCTTTTGATAGTTTTGTTGAAAAGCTTTATTCAAAGAATGTTGTCCATGATTCTTTACACAAAAAACAAAATAGAAAATATGTACAATTAGTATTGCTCTCATCTGCCCTAAAGATAGATAATTCTGTAGCTAACCATAAAAAATATAATATGAAAGTGTATAAATCTACATTAAAACGTTGGAAAGGGAAGTTAAACAGATTATTCCTTCCTCTCACCCTTTTGCATAATAGCAACAATTGAGGTATAACATGCTACCCAAGCTATTTTTGTTTCTTCATTCCAGTCTGTACCCAATGCCTTTTCAAGTGTCCATAATAATGCAGACCCCACCAACTCATAATGGAATGGTTTTACTCCATAAGTAACATGGCGTTGGCCCATTTGATACAAATCTTCTGAATTTTGATTTAGATTTTCCAGATTAATAACTAATGAACTAAGCATATCCACGAGTTTAATATATTGGAGCTCCATATTTGTAGGAAAGAGCTCTCGAAGTGAAGGATGATCTGCAAAGAGCTTTGAATAAAAAAGATCGCCTATCAATTTAGGTTCAATTTTTATTAAAATTCGCCAGGTCTTTTTAACTAATTTGATTTGATCTAATTTCATTTTATTTCGTTTTTTTTTAAGTTAAACCCGAATTCCACATTAGAAATTAACTACATGAAAATATATACCACCTAACTTACAATTGCAGTAGCTGTGACGGGGCGCCACAGTTCAAGACTAAATTGACTTGCGGTCAATTTTTAACGTCTTTCTTATCCTCGATGTAGCTTTGGCTACACCTGCGGGATAAAATCTCCGAGCAATGCCAACTATTTTGTCATATTTTCATTCGAATAAAGTCTAATGTGGAATCCGGGTTAAAAAAGAACCATTTTATTAGGAGTTCAATCCTTGACTACTAAACGGGAAGTAGGCTTTAGGATTGAAAATTTAATTTTTTTTTCAGTTAATAGGGGTTTAAAAGCGTATTTTAGTATGCATATAAGAAACCATTTATTCTCCCAATATCTTTTCAACAGCTTCTTCACCACTGTTGACGGCACCTTCCATAAAACCTTGCCAATCAGCTAGATGTTCGCCAGCAAAATACACATTTCTAAAATTTTGCTTAAGAGTAGGCATAACATCAAACAATTTGCCTTTACCATAAAATGCATAAGCTCCGTAAGAATATTGATCTTGGCCCCAGTAATATTTTAGATCTTCTACCAAATATTTTGAAACATTACCAAAAGCAGGTAGTAAAGCATTCAAAATTATATTTTTTCGTTGAGACGCACTTACGGAGCCTAACACATCAGCTTTGTCACCAGTGGCGTAGCACATCAATACACCTTTATTGGTATGTTGATTCTTAGTGCCATGATAAAAATAGTGAGCAGGTGTGTCAGTTACCATATCAAAATCATCTCTTTTCCAGAATCTTTCAGAAAATACCATTGGGAATTTCCCAATTCTGGAATACTGCAGTTCGTTTAATGCATCAAGTGTATTTTTTGGCAGAATAGGATTCCAATTAATTTTCATGAGAGCATAAGTTGGTGAAGTACATATTATTCTATCTGCTTCAAATGTTTTACCACCTTCACAAATTACTTTTACACCAAGATTTCCATTTTGATTGATTTCAATAACTTTATGTCCCAATAAAATGTTTGATCTTCCGATGGCATCAGCCATTTTTTCAGGAAGTAAACTATTTCCACCTTTTATTTTTAGGTCCATTTCATTTTTTTCACTACTCTCAGCGTATTCTGCAAAGGCTGCGTAGGCTGAAGCGTGTCTAATACTCTCGCCAAAGTCTGTAGAATCAATCAAATCCCGTAGATTTAGGTCATTTTCTGAAAATCCTTTGTTGGATAGGAATCTCCACCAGTCAATTTTATCAAGTTTCATTTTTTCTTCTTCGGATACCGTTTTCCAAATTTCCGATTTATTTTTCCAAAAATTTTGTGCTTCAGGACTTAACGACCATTTATTTTGACGGTAATATTTACCTTTACTTATGAGATCAGTTTCGAATTGATTATTTTCAAGTGCTAACCCAAACTTTTCACAAAGTTCGATTATTCTTTTATGTGAATTCCCTACCCATTCTGCCCCTAATTCAATAACTTGACTTTTAGAAGATTTAGGAGAAAAAGAAAAAACCCTACCCCCAACCCGATCTCTTGATTCGAGCATCGTAACTTTGATTCCTACCTCGACCAATTTTAATGCTGAAGCTAGCCCAGCTAATCCAGCACCAATTACAATAACTGATTTTACTTTACTTGATCCTTTATTAGAAACTGAGTGTAAATTTTTTGCTAAGATCGTAGTGGCTCCTGTTAATCCAGTTTTGATCAAAAAATCACGTCTGTTCATTGTTATAAATTTTTATTGATTTCAAATCAAGAAGTTGATTTATTATAATATTTTGTAAAGATTGAAAATTATTAATTCTACCATTATTTTTTTTAATTGGATTGTATAAATTCTTCGTTAAAGCGGTGAAATTGCTAATTTAAAAATAATTTTGATTTATGGGCAGTGCTAAAAACGTTGCTAAAGTGACTTTTTTTAAAATCTATACTTGGTTCATTCTATGAAAAATACGACTTAATCATCATTTGCCTCCATTCAAAATTATATATTTTGAAACAACATGTGGTGATATGAAATTTGTGGTGTAAATAATTAAAGAGATTAAAATGAATATTACAAGGTTGCCAATAGCTATCATCCTTATTTTTTTATTTTTTAGTTGTAAAGAAAAAGAAGTTGTGCAAACAGTTCAAGTCAAAATAGAACCGGATGTCAAATTAATTAGCCATGTGACCTATGGTACAGACCCTGAGGCTGAGAAATGGTATGAGTATACTCCAGATGGAGATTTATTCAGGTATAATTCAATAATTGATACGGTATTACTTACTTACTCACAAGACACTATCTACAAAAGATACTTTAATAAAAGTTCGGATTGGCTTACGGAAATAAAATATTATCTAGATAAATCGGGCAAAGTAATAGGGAGCTCAATTTTGGACCAAGAAAAAGAAGAAATAAGTAGATATAAATTTGAGTATAATGATCAGGGTTACCTTTCGAAAGCGCTACAAGATGTACTTACCTCAGGAAGTTCTTATCTCAACGAATTCTTATACAATGATGGTAACCTGACAGAAGTAATTATGTATACAGCTGATGGAGAACCTGGCCAAAGGTATGTCTACGATTATTACATGGACAAAGCAAATGAATTAAATATCTTCATGCATGGAATTTTAGATGATTTCTTAATGAAGGACAGGCTTGGAAAACTCAATAAAAACTTGGTAAAGCAAATGGCTTGCATTTCTATGGAAGGCGATACACTTTCCTTATTAAAGTTTAGCTATCCAGAAAACAAAGAAAATAATCAATTTACTGAAATTATTACAGATGATCTCAATGAGATAGAGACTGTAAAAATTTACCATTTTAATAAATAATAATACTATGATAAACTTTTTATCTTCATTGAGTGGAATCATTGCACTCGTTGGCACTTATTGTCTCATTCTTTCCTATAGTAAAAAGAATGAGATAGCACACACCTTGAGCAAGGGACGTGTTGCAGAAGGCACAGTCATTAAAATGCGTGAAGACCCTGATCATACGCCTACAGATATGGATTATTTGGGTGTGGCACCCGTGGTGGAATTTAGAACAATAAATGGTCTGTACCAACATTTCTCTACCACGTATAGAAAAAATAGCCCTTATGAAGTGGGCCAAATTGTAAAAATTTACTATTATCACTACAAATCCAGAAAGGAAATGGCCCTTGAAGATGATGAGACAGGCACGCTTCCACAAACTTTATTGAAATGGGGTATTATACTGTGCTCGATTAGCTATCCTTTTATAATTTATAAATTACTTCAATTAGTATTATGATGAATTTTCAGGGTATATTTAAGTTTATAGATAAAATGTTTTGGCCAATAATAGGGATTTATATCACCTATATTATTTCCATAACTTACATGCATTTTAATAGAATGAAATTTGTAGTAGACAAAGAATTTTTCATTAATCTCTACTTTAAAAATGTAGGTGTGGCTGTTCTTGTGATGTGTCTCGGTTTAATTTTTAAGCTTTGGGGTAAAAATACCGTAGCAAGTCTCATCATTTCTATTCCTGCTGCCATTGCAACTTTTCTCTTTCTTATAACCATACTTATTTGGGTATTTTTAGCAGTGGTCATGATCGTATTTAGTAAAAATTAATTCTTGTGGCATTAGTATATTTAACTGATCCATTTGTAAAACATTACGCTGGTACAATTTTTTCCTTGGAAAAAGGGTATGAACCATCCATTCATAACGAAGACACGTGGTTTTTGGAAAAATTGCCTAATGTATGCGATAAGAATTATTACTTACCTGATGATGGAAAAGGAAGATCTACACAATTACCCATTTATATGACAAAAGAATGTTCACTTGCATCATTTGTGAATATTGACATCTATTCAGGGCCAAGCAGAATCACATCAGTCAGCGATGGTATATCTTATGATAATGGCATAGGAAATAAGCTATTGAATCAAAGTTTTCAATTCAATCTTTCATATGATGACACATCAGAAATTTCTAAAAATTGTTTGAAAATTAGTCAGCTTATATCACAAAGAAACCTGAAGATTGACATTACAAATAAACAAAGTAAGGAAATAAAACAAATGAATTTTAATAATGAGAATATTTTCAGGCTTGATTTTTCACCATACTTACCTGGGTTTTATTCTATCAAAATTTCTGCGGATGAAGTATCAGAGGTCATAAGTTTGATAAAATTATTTCCAATTTACGTAAATATAGCTCCACAATCAAATGCAATTCATTACAAAGCTACCATCTGGTAGATTCCTTAAATTGGGTTAAATTATAAATAAAAGCGACTTAATTAAAATTTTATACGCTTCCTTTTAAAATACTTTAAATCCTTTAAAATTACACTCATTTTTGTCCTATCAATTAATTTAATAATCCTCGTGTACATACATATTAATTTCAATTTTACCTACTCCGCCCTCAGAAATGAGGGTGGATTTTTTAAAATTTTTTTGTTATGTTAGAAAATACTATACATCCTTCCTGTTTTGAATCTGAGCTGATATTCACACATGAACTCATAAATATCTCTCAGAGTGTTTAATTTTATTAAAACAAATTGATGATGAGATTTTGCACTTTCTTTATATTAATCATTTTTATTTTATCTTGTGTTTCTTCCAAAAAATATAAAACACTAGAAACTCAATTAAATCATTTACAAGAAAACACCCTGCTTGCCCAAACTAACCTAGTACAGAGTCAGGCTTATACCATTATTGAACGCTCAAAAAGATAGTTTATATGGTATACTGAATCATCAAGTTTCGCAAATTAATGACCTCCAGAATTCAAACAATATGAAAACCTACAAATTGATAACTTTGGAATCTGACTATGACAAACTTTCGATGGAGAACAAAAACCTAAACCTAAGAATTGATAACTTAACACATACCACAAAAGTAAATTCTGAAATAATGAAAAAAACTATAGAAGAATTAAATACTCATCAGTTAAAAGTATTAAACCTCAGTCTTTCTCTCCAGAAGTATAATACAATACCCATCAGCGCTGTGAAAAATCCAACTAAGAATTTATCTGATGAAAAACTAAAAAAGTCATTAGATAAGGTAGGATTTGTATTCTATTAAATACACGACTATACGTATTAAAAAATGAAAATTAAAATTCTAGCATGTCAGAATTATTAGATCATTTCTATGGTAAAATATATATAGAAAATGTCGTTAACCATTTAGGAATAACGGAGGCATGGTGTGATTTTAATTCTTCAAACTTAAAATTTATACATTACCCAGATTGCCAACAATTGGTACTTTGGCTTCCAAATCCTCAAGTTAAATATACCACTATTCTCATAAAAGATGCGATTAAAAATGATCTCATTTACAATAAGAAAGTATCTGACATCATCAATGGTAGTGTACAGATTATATTAGATACACTTTTCATTTATCCTGGTGATTTTGTATTACAAATCCTGGTCATTGGAGGGGTAGCCCATGAAATATATTTTTCGAAAATGGAAGAAGGAGAAGAAATTATTCCAAAAAGTGAAGTTCTTACAGTCATGGATGATACTGATCATCAACCCATTATTTATAAGGATGGTTTTGGTAATGATGTTCCAAACTTAGATTTAGAAATGAGAGAAAAAACCATTAAAAAAACCATAAATAAAGTTTTCAGGAGATTAGAATTTATCAGCCAGGGTAGAGAAGGAGAAGTGGTGTATTTAGAAGGCGATACGAAGTTACATTTTTACATGGAGATGGGGGGTGGAAATTGTATCTTTTATCTCAATATTCCTTCAAAAGAGCATTGGGAATCAGTAACAAAGTTTCCTTTAAATGAGAGAGAGGACATCCTAAATTTTGTCGCAGAAGGTACACAAAGAGACCAGGCTTCTTCTTGTTATTTTATCATTTCTGATAGTGAGATTACTTATTATAAGAAAAGATAAATAGTCATCTGTTTACTGGTAAATCTCTAGCAAGTAAGATAGGAAAATTGCGATTAACTTGATGCTCTCGATGTGCTACATGAAGTAACAAAGCTTCTCCATCCATTTGCCAAGGCCATGAAAGAAATGCTCCACTTCTTATCATTTCGGGTAACTCTTTGGGTTCCCAAGCAGAACCATCTATTGGTGCTCCTTCATAAGAATCATGCCAACCATCTTCGACCCATGTACCCCAACCTAGCCCTCGTAACCCAAACATATCCCCTTCTCCACCCACACCACCCTTAGCAAGAGTATCTTTGAAATACTTTGGAAGATTGTGTGTAATAGGATGTTCTTTGATTGTTAACCATGACTTGCTACCGCCCTGACGTGCCACATACTCCCACTCAGCTTCAGAGAGTAATCTAGCGCCTGACCGTTTAGCATAGCAAACGGCTGTGAATGGATCAAAAAGACAAATATCACGAGTGGTCTGTAAGGCTGGAATTGTTTCTATACCTTGTGAAGGTTTAATTGGCATTTCTAAACATAGGAATGCGGGTACGCTTACTTCATGCGAGGGAGATGCGAAATTTTGCAGGTCTTTTACATGCATCTGCGATTCTTCACTCCATTTTCTCGTCAATTTTATCAACTCTTTCTTTTCTGAATTATTTAAGCCCATGGAGAAAGAACCTCCAGCAATCGCAATAAAAACCAGGCCTGAATTGGTGTCTTTAAGACGGGGTAAATGTTGTTTACTAGTAGGTTTAAGTGCATAAACATGTGGTCCCATTGCTTTTGCTAAGGCTTGAGAGACTTCAGTTTTCTTCATACTATCTAGAGCTGCCCACATTTCGATTGAACCCAATTCTGGCCAAGTCAATGGTCCCGACGAATTTCGAGATGTTTTAAAAGTTAAGTTGGTAATATTATGTGATGTAGGATTTTCCATAGCTATGGACTGTTCAAGTGGTGATGCTGTCGCTTTTGCAGCAGCGGGAGTTAGAACGATTGCACAGTTTGGTAACCAAGTTTCGATCTGTTCACGTTGTGATGCGAGTCTTGGATTGTATCCAAAATACAGCTTTTCGAGCTTTTGTAGGCTTGAGAGGTCATAAGAGACATACTCTATCGGGTTTAAGCCCAAGCTCAAAGACCTGAGACTTGACAAATCAAATATCCATTTTGGTATTGCTGTGAATCCAAATCTCGTGAGTACAAGCCGTTCAAGCTGGATGAGTTTGCCGAGGCTATTTGGGATAGTGAGTGGTTTGTATAACTCTATATCGAGCACCTTCAAGCTCATAAGATTTCCTATTTCAGGGGGAATAGCAGTAAGGTTATTGTTGTTGTCAATATACAATTCCTCCAATAGCTGCAGCGAGCCAATCCAATCCGGTAAGTGAGTTATTTCAGTACGAGCTAAAGTCAGACTTTGCATTCCATTCCATAATTCAGGTTTCGTAGCTAATGAAGTGAGTGAGATGTCGTCTATCACGAGTTTGCGCAATTTGGGCAGCTTGTTAATTGCATCATTTACATTAACAAGTGCAGAAGTGCGTACTAGGTGCAACTCTTCAATGGATGGCATAGAACTCAAGCATTCGGGAAGAGATAAAAGACTATTAGCGTCAGTTAGATCGAGTTTGCGCAATCGGGTGAGTTTACCCAATGTCTCAGGCAAATGAGTGAACCCATCGAAACCGCCCAAAATTAATTCTTCAAGTGCTAGAAGATCACCAATGGCGTCCGGAATATCATCCATTGAAGTACAAGATATGTCCAAAACCCTCAGTTTTTTTAAATCAAACAACCAAGATGGTAGTTTTCTAAGTTCATTGATCGAAATATTGAGGACTTCCAGATTGACAAGTTGAGCAATTTCCTTTGGTAAAGTATGCAAATTTCGATCAGTAAGTATCAATTCAAGTGCAGTGTCTACATGTGCAATCGCTTCGTGTACATTAGTGAAGCTATCCATTTTTAAAGATTATACACAAATTAACAATTTCGAAATTCACCTGAATTTTCATGGTATATTTTTTCTGTAAATGTATGATCATGCAAACATTTCAACAAATAAAGTGGTATAAAACATGGTTATAATACAGAGAAATGTAGCAGTGTTGAAATGAATGGTAATCACACTAATTAAATTTATTAGCTGACTTTGAATCTAAAATTTTTCATTTAATCAATTCTTCAATTTCATAATTTCTACGGTTTATTTTTATTTATGTACAAGTCACCATAATAAAATTGCAGTGTACATAACAATAGTGTTTCTTTGCTTAATATTTTAAATAGCTAGTATGCAGTGAATGAAGGACTTAAACCCGAAGAAAGTTCAGCACTTGTTTAAAGCGACCCCATTTAATCAATATTAAATTAACAATTTTATTTTAATTTATAAATATTCTTAAAATTTAAAAGATGAGTTTTAAAAACCTATTGTTTACTAATGTATTTCGAATTTCACTTATTGTGATGATTTTAAATGGATTTAGTGTCATCCAAGTTTGTTCACAAAGCAGTACTAAAGCAAAAATAATGGTGCTCGGTTCATACCACATGGCCAATCCTGGGGCTGATGCATTCAATATGCAGGCTGATGATGTATTAAGCGCTCACAGGCAAAAAGAAATGGAAAGCTTAGTATCTATGCTATCAAAATTCAAACCCACTAAAATATTATTAGAGGTTAATAGCACTGCTGATAGTGCTTACAATGTACTTTATACCAAATATGTACAAGGCCTCCACACTTTATCAAAAAGTGAAGCCCAACAAATTGGATTCCGATTAGCTAAAAACGCAAATCACAGTAAGATATTCTGTGTAGATGTGAACGGAAAGTTTGAACTAGAGCCTGTTATGCAATTTGGCATGCAACAAGGTATGGGCAACTTCATTCAATCTATGATGGGTAAAATGCAGTCACAAATGCAGGTCGAAACTAATTTATTATTAAAAAGTACACTTCAACAGTATTTTTCACACTTAAATGAACCTCATAATCAAAATAGTAGCCTTGCTCAATACATGGAATTATCCAAAATCAACAATGGAAAATCATTTCCTGGTGCAGAACTGATAGCAGATGTCTTTGAAAGAAATATTAAAATCATGGCTAATATTATCAAAACTGTTGAAAGCAAAGATGATCGCATTCTTGTCATTTACGGCAATGGTCATGCTCCATTTTTCAAAAGTCTTCTAATCGGTTCAGAACTTTTGGAATGGGTACCTTCTATAGATTATCTTAAATAGTTAACCCTAACTTATTAACAATAAAGAGATTAAAGATATAATTTCATGATCAACACAATATTAAAGTATGCATTTTGGATTACATGGTCAGTAGAATTGATTTTTATATTATGGATGACTTGGGACGAATTGAAGCTAAAACATCTCGCCATGCCTGCTTATATTCCGCTTGGAATTTTATGGTTGTTAGTGGCTTTGATAATTAAGACCATAATCAAATCGGATAAATCAGCACTCATTATGGTTGCCATTCCTGGTGTCCCCTTACTATTTATGATAGGTTTTATCTTAGTTGTTTATATAGTTGACTTTGTCGCTGGTCCTATTCGCTGGAATTAAAATAAGAACAATGAAGATACTGATTGATGAGGTTGAATTTAAAAGGAATCAGAATGAAATTGCTGTATTATTAACGAATGCAAAAAATGATTCCACTATCATACTTTCAAAAAATTTACTTAGTTCAGAAACATACTTAGAGTGGAATGAACAATCAAACGCAGTATATGAAGGTATAAAAGAAGTGCATATAGACGGCAATTTATTAGTGATCTTTTTGAATGAAGCGGGAGCAAAAACATTCGCACAAAATAGTTTAAAAGTAAAGTTAACGCTTCCTGAAAGTGATTACACACACTTTTTGGAAAGCTTGAAAGGCATATTTGATGATAGTTTTACGTTAACTGCCAAACCTTTTATTCCTAGTAAAACTAAGACAGTTGACTATAGTAATATAAAATATCTGAATCTGGAAAGTAAAAACCTGACCGATACTCCCGAGCATTTGGAGAAGTATATTGCCTTGGAGAAATTATTCATTAAAGATAATCTTGAGTTGGATTTACTTTCTACGTTCAATGTTTTGGCAAAACTTCCTCATTTGAAGCAATTGCAGATTAGCATATATGGCAGTATTCCTTATCAATTAAGTTATATAACTTCCCTCGAATCTTTACATATAGAAGGTGATCCAGATTTTGATACATTGCCAAAAGATATTGGAAACTTAAAAAATCTGAACTATGTATATTTGCAAAGCAAAAATCCCATAGTACTGCCCCCTCAATTTTCAGATTTAACCGCACTAGAATTTCTGCACATTCGCACTCATGAATGGAAATTGCCCGAACAGTTTTATAAGCTTTCTCATTTAAAATATTTGGACCTCTACAAATGTGATATAACAATATTTCCGGAGGAAATGAGTCAAATGAAAAACCTTGAAACCTTAATTTTAGGTAAAAATCCAAATCGAGATTACGCTAAACTTTTTACCATTTTAGGAAAGCTACCAGCCCTCAGAACTATCGAAGTAGATATTTCTAGCCTTCCTGAAAGCATAGTTGATTGTAACCAAATCGAACACTTGGAGGTTTATGCTGAAGAAGGTGATGATACAATCTTTTATATTCCTCAATCATTCGGTAATCAGACACAATTAAAAACCTTAAGTTTGCATCATTGTCATTTTGATCAATTGCCCGAATGTATATTTGAAGTTACATCTCTTCGCCAGTTGCACTTGACAAATTGTACTTTTAAAGAGATACCTCATTTAGTTTCCAAACTGGTGAATTTGGAAGAAATTTCCATCATAGATTGTGCTCATTTTTCCGACATTCATGGTGCTTTCAGCAATATTAAATCGCTCAGAAAAATTTATTTTGATAACGTGCCCTCGCTTAGGTCTTTTCCGACAGAATTTCAGATGATTTCAGATATCAATGAATTGTACATTTCTGAATACAAAAATATTGAAAATGTGCCCGACCATTGGATAGCAATAATGGATTCATAATGATATACTTGATTAAAAATATTTCAAATAAAAATACCAATCTAGTGCTGCGTCTAATTAAAAAAATAAAAGAAGAAAAACATATATTGGATATTTAAATATTACAAATTAATATAATATGTTTGTGGCTAAATATTAAAAATCAAAATCTATGTCACGA
>JALHLK010000068.1 GCA_022844565.1 Saprospiraceae bacterium | reverse complement strand
AAAGAATCTGTAAAGATATCTTGGTCATTTACAACGGACTTAGCAAGGAACAAAATGAGCAATAAATACCCGATTTTAATTTGAATCTTTAATTAGACGCAGCACTAGTGCTCCGTCTAATTAATTTTTTAAATTAAGTTGTGAGTTATTTTTGGATAGATCAAGGCGAAAAACGTAGTTGAACTGGCTAGTTCAGCGAGGCTTTTTAACGAAGAGATATTCAAAAAGAGCCACAAATTATTTAATTTTTTATTTAGACGGAGCACTAGACACAGTATTAAAATCTGAAGTAAATTAAGATAAAAACAAAATTAATTAACAAATACGAATTAAAATATTTTATCATATGTGTTTATTAATTACCTTTGTATATTAAAATTAATCTATGACTAAAAGTTTTGCCTTAATAGGGGCTGCTGGATACATAGCTCCCAGACACCTCAAAGCTATAAAAGATACCCAAAATGTATTGGTTGCCGCCTACGATCCAAATGATTCGGTAGGCATAATTGATAGTTACTTTCCAGAAGCATCATTTTTTACAGAGTTTGAGCGTTTCGACAGACATATTGATAAGCTCAGACGAAGTGAGAAGCAAGTAGATTATGTAAGTATCTGTAGCCCCAATTATCTCCACGATGCCCATATGCGTTTTGGATTAAGAAGTGGTGCTGATGTTATATGTGAAAAACCTATTGTGCTCAATCCTTGGAATATTGACGCCCTATTAGAAATGGAGAAAGAAACGGGTAAAAATATCTACACTATTCTCCAACTAAGGTTGCACCAAAGTATCATTGATCTAAAAAAGAAGGTAGATACAGCTCCAAAAGATAAAATATTTGAATTTGACCTTACCTATCAAACTTCAAGAGGAAATTGGTATTATACTTCATGGAAAGGAGACGTTTCAAAATCTGGGGGAATAGCCACTAACATTGGTGTGCATTTCTTTGATATGTTAGGGTGGGTTTTCGGTACGTTAAAAGAAAATATTGTACATGTTCATACCCATGACAGAGCTGCAGGGTATCTGGAGTTTGAGAGAGCTCGTGTACGATGGTTTTTGAGTATCAATTACGATACGATTCCTGAAAGTGTTAAAGCCACTGGAAAACGTACCTTCCGAAGTATGGAGATAGAAGGTGAGCAAATAGAATTTAGCGATGGTTTTACCGAATTACATACAGAAAGCTACAGAGGAATACTCAATGGAGAAGGGTATAGGGTAGATGCATCAAGACAAGCTATAGACATAGTGCATGAAATTAGGACTAAGAAGCCAATTGGATTGGTGGGGGATTATCATCCGTTTTGTAGGTTGGAATTAAGTAGGCACCCGTTTGAGTAAGACTTCAGAGTTATATGCAATTAAAAAATTGAAATACTCTATTTTACAATTCAATTAAATTAATATTGTTTTAATGAAAGTACCTTTTATAGATTTAAAGAGATTTGAATACGGATTCTTGGAAAAGTGGGAGAGTAAGATATTTGAGCTATCTAAAAATGCCAACTTTATAGGTGGTCCAGAAGTATCGAAGTTAGAAGAAAGTTTAAAATCATGGACTCAGACTAACTATGCTGTTTCATGTGCAAATGGAACAGATGCTATACAATTAGCTCTTAGGGCAGTAGGGGTTGGTAAAGGAGATCATGTATTAATCCCAGATTCTACCTTTTGGGCAACTTTTGAGGCAGTTGTTAATGTAGGAGCCATTCCATCTACCATTGACGTCGATTTAAGTGATGGAGGCATTGAAATAGAAGCATTAAAGGAAGGAATAAAAGAATTAAACCCAAAGGCGGTAATCATTGCACATTTATACGGCTGGGGCTCTGCTAAAATAAAAGAAATTAGAAATATCTGCGTAGAAAAGGGAATAACCTTAGTAGAAGATGGAGCACAGTGTTTTGGTGCAGAGGTTGATGGAGAATCCATCTATAAAGGAGCATATATATCTACTACTTCGTTTTACCCAGCAAAAGTATTGGGTGCAGCAGGGGATGCAGGCGCCGTTTTTACCAATGATGTAGAAATTGCACGTAGGATTAGAATGTATAGCAATCATGGTAGGAAAGATCACTATTCGTATGAAGATGTTGGATTTAATTCCAGAATGGATACTTTCCAAGCTGCCTTTCTAAATTTATCCTTAGAGTATCTACCAGACAGAATAAAAGCTAGAGTAAATGCGGTAGCTCAATACAACGATATACTTTCTACAAATGGAATTACTCAAATCGTAGCACCAAGGAACTTTAAAGAAAATGGCTATTGTAATGTGTGTTTGGTTCCAGAAGAGCATAAAAAAACAATTCAAGCTAGATTTACAGAAGCAGGTATAGGATTTGGCAATATCTATCCAAGTGCAATGTCTGAACAAGAATGCTCACCTAAATATCAGAATGCAAGGTTTGGAGGCAATAATTCCATTTTGTTAGGAAAAACAGTCTTCAATTTGCCATTATTCCCCTACATGGCCAAGGAAGAAGTAGATACGTCAGCTCAATTGTTGATTGACACTATTAACTCTTTGTAAGATGGCAGAAAAAAATTATTATAAACATCCATCCGCCATTGTTGATGACAGGGCTATTATAGGGGATAAATCATCTATTTGGGTAAATGTACAAATCAGAGAAAATGTGGTTATTGGATCTAATTGTGTGATCTCAAAAGATGTTTACATCGATGCAGGAGTAAATATTGGAAATGATTGTAAAATACAAAACGGTGTTTCTGTATATCATGGGGTGACTGTAGGTAACCGTGTTTTTATTGGCCCTAATGCTGTATTTACAAATGATAAAGTACCTAGAGCTTTTAATGCCGATTGGCAAATTACAAAAACGGAAATTAAAGAAGGAGCAAGTGTTGGAGCAAATGCTACAATAGTATGTGGTACTACATTAGGTGAATATTGCATGGTAGCAGCTGGCTCAGTAGTTACTAAAGATGTTGAACCTTTTACCCTAGTCATGGGTAATCCAGCAAAGCCCTATGCAAGAATTAATGAAAAAGGTGAAATAGTAGAAAAAATATAATATGCCAAATGTAAAAATAGGACTGATAGGTGTTGGTAATATGGGTAAAAACCACCTTAGGGTTTTAAATATTTTAAAGGACGCAGATATAAAATTTATATTTGATCCTGATGAAACAAAATTGGAATCATTAAGAAATCAATATGAATTAAACTTTACCAACCAATTAGAAGAAAACCTAGATGGACTTGATGCCATAGTGATTGCATCACCTACCAAGTATCATTTTGATTATATAAAATTATGTGCGGGTAAGGTCAAAAATATATTTGTAGAAAAACCCATGACAGCAACTATTGAAGAAGCTAATGAAGTGAAAAAGCTGCAGGCACAATATGGATTCAATTTAATGGTAGGTTTCATTGAAAGATATAATTCAGCAATCATGGAAATCAAAAACCTGCTTGATACTTTTAATTCAATTAGTATAGATTTCACAAGAACCAATAAATTGAGTGCTAGAATAACGGATGTGGATGTTGTTTCGGATTTGATGATTCATGACATTGACCTAGCTTTGCATTTAAATGGAAAAATTAAAACCATTCAAGCACAAGGTTTTGCTCAAAACGGAATGATATCTTTTGCTAGTGCAAACTTTATGCATGAAAGTGGTTCTTTGGCTAGGCTACAAGCGAGTAGATTAACAGAAAAGAAACAAAGAAGTGTTGAAGTCACCTGCCATGATCTCTATATTGATTGTGATTTGCTGCGCAAAGAAATTATTTTAAATAGGCAATCTCATGTAATTGATGGCCCAGATAGACCTTATACTGTGCAGTCAATCCAAGAAAATGTATCTATCAAAATGGAAGAAGCCCTTCTTTTAGAAATTCAAGCCTTTTTAAAAATGGCACAAGGAATATATCATCCACATATACCAGGATTTGAAGCCGGCTATGAAAGCGTCAGAGTATGCGATGAAATCCAAAGACAAATCTTGATTAATGAATAATCGACTGATCAAGGATAAGCATATAGTTGTAGTTGGAGGTGCCGGATTCATTGGATCACATTTAGTAGATAGGTTATTAACCGAAGGGGCAGCAAAAGTAATTATAATTGATAATTTGTTTACGGGCAATATGGATCATTTACATGATGCAATGGCTAGCGGTAGGTGTGTTATGTTCAAAGACGATGCAGAATCATTCCATTTAATTAACTATATTTTTTCTGAATTTTCCATTGATTTCGTTTTTAATTTAGCTACAAAAGCATTAAATTATTCATTTATCAATCCAGCGGATGCATTTGCAACTAATGTAACCGTAGTATTGAATTTACTGGAAATGTTGCGATTAGGTAAATATAAAAGTTTGTGTCACTTTTCAACATCAGAAGTATATGGCACTGCAGTATATGAACCCATGGATGAGGCTCATCCTAAAAACCCAACGACAACTTACGCGGCAGGTAAAGCTGCTGCCGATCTAGCTGTTGAGTCTTATGTGAATATGTTTGATGTGGATGCCATCATAGTAAGACCATTTAACAATTATGGGCCAAGGCAAAATTACTTACCGCCATTAGCAGGAATCATTCCGATAACTGCAATGAGAATTCTCAAAGGAGATTCTCCTGAGATTCATGGATCAGGATTACAATCTAGAGACTTTATATACGTACTGGATACAGTCGATGCAGTAATTAAAGTTTTTGAAGTTTTAGCAAAAGGTGAAACTGTAAACTTGTCCACGGGGAATCAAATTAACATGAAAGACTTGTTAAATCAGATTGTAAATTTTTATCATTATGAAGGAGAAATTGTACAAAAGCCCGAAAGAGGAGCCGATGTGTTTACCCACAATTGTAGTAATGAGAAAGTAAGTAAGATAATTAATTATCAACTGACACCATTCGAAACTGGCCTAGCTTCAACTTTAGAGTGGTATCAAAACAATATTAAATAGCGGAAGAATGGATTTTATAAAGCTTGTAAAGCCTTACATTACTTTCGAAGAAATGCAAGATGACTTCAAAGAGATATTTGAGAGTGGTATGTTTACTAAAGGACAACATGTTGCGGGTCTTTCTCATGAAATGACCGCCTATATTGGATGTTCGAGTACCTATCTTACCACGTCAGCTACCACAGCACTATGGGTATGTTTGAAACTATTGGATATAAAGCCTGGTGATGAGGTCATTGTATCTGATTTTTCATTTCCTGCCTCGGTCAATGTAATAGAAGATTTAGGAGCAATCCCTGTCTTTGCTGATGTTTGTATCGAAACATTTAATATGCAGCCCAATGAACTAGAAAACAAAATTACTTCAAAAACCAAAGCGGTAATGTTTGTTGATGCCTTAGGTAATCCAAGCGGTATTACCAAAATTGCTGAGATTTGTAAGGCTCACCATATTCCACTAATTGAAGATGCCGCATGTGCCATTGGTAGTAGTGAAAATGGCATCAAATGCGGAGCAATCGCTGATCTTACTTGTTTTTCTTTCCATCCTCGTAAAATTGTAAATACAGGAGAAGGTGGAGCCATTGCGACCATCAATGACTCATATGTACAATCATTGCCTTATCTTCTTAACCATGGGGCATTAGGTATGAAAGGTATTGGTCTGGACTTTGTGAGTTATGGGTATAACTTTAGACTGTCTGAAATACAAGCTGCTATGGGGAGAAAGCAAATCGTAAAACTTCCTCAGATTATAGCTCATAGAAATGAAATAAGAAAAGAGTACATACAAAGACTCAGTCCATATGGTTTTGTAGCTCAAAAATTTAATGATAATGTGGTAAGCAATGCTCAATCTATTGTATTTAGAGTACCTGCAAAGATAGATCGCAATAAACTTGTTGCAAATCTGAAAGAAAAAGGTATAGAAACAACGCTAGGCACGTATTGCTTAAGCGCTTGTACCTACTATCATAATAAATACAACAACATACAACCAATTGCTCATTATCTTGAAAACCATACCATAACATTACCTTGCTTCATAGGATTGGATGTAGAGCGAGTTTGTAATGAAATAGTAAATTCAATATAGATTTTTAAGTTGCAACAATTACTCATATTTCCATACAGTGGCACAGCCCTAGAAGCTTTAGATTGTTTGTCAGACGATCAAGAATGCATAGGTTTTATTTCCGATAATGAAGATCATATTAATAAAACATTTTTTGGGATCAACGTATATTCTAGAGATGCTATAACAAGATTTCCTTCAACCTTCGTTTTAATAGTGAATGGAAGCCCTACCTCATTTAAAAATAGAAAATCAATAATTGAATCTTTAAAAATTGAGGACAATAGATTGATAAGTGTAATTCATCCTAGTGCAAATATTGGTAAATTTGTTAAAATAGGGAAAAATGTTTTGATTTTGGGTGGTGTAACTATTACTTCAAACGCAAGAGTTGATGATCATGTTTGCATCTTAAGCAATAGTTCTGTCCATCATGATACAACTATCGGAGCTTACACCCTTATTGCATCTGGCGTTACAATTAGTGGAAATGTAGATGTAGGTGAAAACTGTTATATTGGTGCTGGTAGCTGCATAAAGAATAATGTTAGAATAGCTAAAAGAGTACTCATAGGAAGTGGTTCAAATGTTGTTAAAAACTTAGAAGAAAATGATGCTATTGTTAAAGGGAACCCAGCAAAATAAGGTTTAACGTATGGAGGTGCAAATTTGTAAAACATGTATATTTGACTCTTCTGTTAAAGGTGTCTCTTTTAATTCTGAGGGCATATGTAATTTATGTGAGCAGACTTCACAACTAACTAATATTTACAAACCGGGCAAACCCGAAGGACTCAATGCTCTAAATTCGATTATTTCGCAAATAAAGGATAGTGGCAAAGACAATAAATATGATTGTATTGTTGGTGTAAGTGGAGGAAATGATTCGTCGTATTTATTATGTAAAGCAATTGAATGGGGATTGAGACCTTTGGCTGTTCATTATGATAATACTTGGAATACTGCAATCAGTACTGAAAATATAAGAAAAATAACACAATATTGCAATGTAGACTTGTATACCTATGTTATTGATAATAAAGAAGCAGATGATATTTTCAGGTCATTTTTATTAGCAGGTGTACCAGAATTTGATGCTTCTACAGACATTGCATTTGCTCAGGTTTTAAGGGACGCTTGTGCAAAGTTCAAAATCAAGTACGTTTTAGAAGGGCATTCTTTTCAAGAAGAAGGTTTGTCTCCACAAAGTAATAACTATTTTGATGGTAAATATATTGAGGATATTCATTCTAAGTATGGAAGAAAGCCAATGAAAACCTATCCAAATATGACTTTTTATAAGTTTATAAAGTCCATCTTATTTCACAATGTTATCTTTATTAGACCTCTTTGGTATATCAATTATTCAAAAAAAGAAGCTAGAGATTGGTTGATAGAAAATACAGGCTGGCAATATTATGGTGGGCATCATCTCGAAAATAGGTCTTGTGCTTTTCTTCATACGGTCTATAATCCTGTGAAATTTTCAATCGACATGAGAAATTTAACGCTTGCTGCACTAGTTCGTTCAGGCAAAATGACCCAAAAAGAAGCATTAGAACTTTACAGTACCCCTATTGTACCACAAGAGGATTTAGTTTCATACATAAAAAAAAGATTGGAATTATCAGATGAGGAATATACTCAATTATTAGATCCAAAAGGTGTGAAAAGAAGTTGGAAGGACTTTAAAACATATAAGAAGAGGTTTGAACTGTGGAGACCATTTTTTAAAATTATGGCTGACAAGAATAAAGTGCCAATGAGCTTTTACCTTAAGTATTGCTTCCCAATGAAAACTAATTAGATATGATATCAATTGTAGATTACGGAATGGGTAATTTAGGGTCAATCCAAAATATGCTTAAGAGAATAAAGGTAAGTTCACAAATTATTAATTCTCCCGACGAAATATTGAAGGCAACAAAGATTTTATTACCTGGGGTGGGGGCTTTTGATGCAGCGATTAGTAAAATAGATGAATTAGGATTAAGAGGTGCATTATTTCACAAGGCAAAAGTAGAGAAAATACCATTTTTAGGTATTTGCTTAGGTATGCAGTTATTGACTAATAGCAGTGAAGAAGGTATATTAAAAGGACTTAGTTTGATAGATGCTGAGACCATCAAGTTTAAGTTTGATGATAATAGATTGAAAATACCTCATATGGGCTGGAATTATGTGCAAAAAAGAAATGAGAGCCCCTTAATCATCAACTTTGAAAATAGTCCAAAATTTTATTTTGTTCATTCCTATTATGTAAAATGTAAAAATCAAAGCCATATCGTAATGAGCACAGAATATGGGATAACATTCGATAGTGTAATACAAGAAGACAATGTATTTGGGGCTCAGTTTCACCCAGAAAAAAGTCATAAATTTGGCATGAAGCTATTTGAAAACTTTGCAAAAATATAAAGTATGGTATTAAAAAGACTTATACCTGTATTGCTTTTAAAGGATGAGAGCCTCATTAAAACTATACAATTTAAAAAATTTCAATACATAGGAGATCCATCAAATACATGTCGAATTTTCAATGAATTAGAAGTAGATGAGTTATGTTTTCTAGATATTTTTGCAACAGTGGAGGGTAGAACACCGAATTTTAAAATCTTATCTGAAATTGCTAACGAATGTTTCATGCCACTCTCTTATGGAGGAGCAGTTACACACCCTTTACAAGCAGAAAAAATATATAAGATTGGCTTTGAAAAAATTGTATTTAATTCACCCATGTTCACTCATCCATTTACAATAAAAGAAGTATCCAAAAGCTTTGGTGCACAAGCAGTAGTAGCTTCAATAGATGTTAAAAAGAATTTGTTTGGAAAGTATACAGTCATGAGCCATCACGGCACAAAAACTCAAAATACTTCCTTATTAGATTGGGTAAAGAAATGTGAAGATTTAGGCGTAGGGGAAATATTATTAACATCCATAGATCGAGAAGGTACATGGAATGGCCCTGATTTAGAACTTATCAGGTTAGTTTCAGACAACTCTACAGTTCCTGTGATAGCACATGGTGGGATAGGTAAAGTATCAGATATTCAAACTTGTTTTGAAACAGGTAATGTTTCTGCGGTTGCTACAGGTAGCTTGGTAGTTTTCCAGAAGAAGGGAATGGGAGTGTTAATAAATATGCCAGATTTAGGTACAATTAATTATTTTTGAATTTATGAAAATATTTATTGGCACCAATGATACCGCGAATGTTATGTTTCATTTCTACAAGGCGCTAAATTCGCTGAATTATAAAGTTACGGCATTAACATTTCGGTCAAATAAATATTTTAAGGATAACAACTATTATCAGCATAATCTCGAAAATACATTTTTGAGATGGTTTCCTTTTGCACAAAAGATTTCAACAAAGAAATTTGAATTATTCTTTGGTATTTTTAGAAGGATCTATGTTTTATTATTACTTCCATACTGGATATTTAAACATGATACTTTCATTTTCATGACAAAAAGTTTATTACCATCGTATATTGATTTAAAAATTATTAAGCTCTTTAAAAAGAAAATTATCTGGCTCTTTCTTGGGTCTGAGGTTAGAAATACTGATGCTTTCTTGGCAGAGTTTACAGATGTAGATAGAGATAACTGGTTATTAGAATTTAAAAATGATGATATTCAAAATAAGCTTTATCTCATGCGTGTGGTAGAAAAGTATGCAGATAAAATCTATTCGGTACCAGATCAAAGTTCGTTAGCTATCAAACCCTATTACTTATTAAATATTCCATTTACTATGGAACACATAAAAGTGGAAACAAATCAAAGGAAAATACCTGTACTTTTGCATGCTCCCACATCAACTTTCATTAAAGGAACATATTATTTTGAAAACGCCATTGAAAAACTTAAAGAGGAACATATTCATTTTCACTATAAAAGAATTCAGGGAGTCTCAAACGACCAATTGATAAAGGAGATCATTAATGCTGATATTATACTTGACGAATGTATACTTCAAGGCCCTGGTTTGTTTGGTTTAGAAAGTTTGGCTGCTGGAAAAATTGTATTATGTAGACCAACACCAGGTAAATCCTACCCAATTATAGAAGTTACCCCAAAAACTGTCTACGAAAAACTCAAAGAAATAATTTTGGATGATAAGAAAAGAGATAAGCTAGCTAAACTTGGAAGAAATTCTGTATCTAAATTTAATGACCCAAAAGAAATAGTAAAAAATATGCTTTTTGATATAAATGAAGTTGTTGTTGAACCTACTTTTTATTACAAATATTACTTTCATATTGTACAAAAGTCTAATAATATAAAACCTAAAATTAAAAAATTAGACAAAGAGATATTAAAAAGTTTTTTAAATAGTAGATAATTTATGATTATAAATCAACCATATCAAATATGCACCAAAACCATCATGGATACCACCGATCCAGAAATTACCTTTGATGACAATGGTGTATCTAATCATGTTGCCTCATTCAATAAAGAAATAGACGTCACATGGTTTCCCAATAAGGAGGGTAGGCAAAAGCTTGATCAACTTGTCAAAGAAATCAAAGAAGTAGGAAAAGGAAAAGAATATGATGTGATCATTGGTCTAAGTGGTGGTGTGGATAGTAGTTATTTGGCTTATTTTCTCAAAACAAATTATGATGTAAGGATCCTGGCTGTGCATGTAGATGCCGGGTGGAACTCAGAGTTGGCTATCCATAATGTAGAAAATATTGTAAAAACACTTGATATTGATTTGTACACGTATGTGGTTAATTGGAAAGAAATGCAAGATCTACAATTGGCCTATCTTAAAGCGAATGTCATCAACCAAGACATACCCCAAGACCATGTATTTATGGCGTCTTTGTATGCTACCGCCCAAAAACACGGTATAAAATACTTTTTAGCGGGGCATAATCATGCCACAGAAGGTATTTTGCCGGAAAGTTGGTTTTATCGCTCTGCTGATTTGAAAAATCTTAGGGATATACATAAAAAACATGGTACAATTCCACTAAAGACCTACCCCACCACCGGTTTTTGGAAAGACTTTATATACTATCCGTTTATTTATGGCTTAAAAATAAAAAGGCCGCTCAACTATATCCCCTATGATAAAGATGAAGCGAAGAAAATCATCATTGAAAAGCTCAACTGGAGAGATTATGGCGGCAAACATGGAGAATCTAATTTTACCAAGTTTTATCAAAACTACTATCTTCCTACCAAATTTAATGTTGATAAAAGAAAAGCTCATTTAAGTTCCATGATTTTAGCGGGCCTTACCACAAGGGAAGAGGCTTTGGTAGAGATAGAAAAACCTTTGTACGAACCACTCCAACTCCAAAATGATATTGAATATATAGCAAGAAAATTAAATATTTCAGTAGATGAATTTCAGCAAATTATTTCCCAACCCAATCGCAGACATCAAGATTATAAAAATGAAGAATTTTTATACACGGTAATGAGAGATGTTTTAAGGAAAACCGGTGGATTAAACACAATAAAGAAAATTTTAAGGTAAGGTGGAATGATAGCTATTTTAGATTATAAAATGGGTAATGTCCAAAGTATTGCCAACATGTTTAAGAAAATTGGTGTTCACGCCAAAGTTACTGCGGATCTCAAGGAAATTGAAAATGCAGAAAAACTTATATTACCCGGTGTGGGTTATTTTGACTATGCCATGGACAACTTAAGAGCAACTCCTTATTTTGATTTACTTAATCATTTAGTTTTGGAAGCCAAAAGACCAATTTTAGGAATTTGTCTTGGTGCTCAATTAATGCTAAAGGGAAGCGAAGAAGGACGGCCTACATTAGGTTTGTCTTGGGTTGAAGGGGCAGTTGTTAAATTTACAGTTGAACAACAAGGCTTACGCGTACCTCATATGGGCTGGAACGACGTTGCTGTACAGAAATCCAATCCCTTGATAGATCACCTACCAGAGGAACCCCGATTTTATTTTGTGCATTCCTATTATTTTGACATTTCAAACCAGGATGACATACTACTTACTACAGATTATGGACATAACTTTGTATCTGGGTTTAGTCATGATAATATTTATGGGGTTCAGTTTCATCCCGAAAAAAGTCATAAATATGGTATGCAATTACTGAAAAATTTTGCTCAGCTTTAATTAAAGTATGAAATATAAAAGAATTATACCTGTATTATTAATCCAAGATGGTGGCTTGGTGAAGGGAACCAAATTTAAGGATTTTAAATATGTAGGAGACCCTATCAATGCAGTTAAAATTTTTAATGAGAAAGAAGTAGACGAAATATGCATCTTGGACATTTCAGCAACGGCGAGTGGAAAAGGACCTAATATTGCCATGATAGGTGAAATTGCGAGTGAAGCCTTTATGCCACTGTCTTATGGTGGAGGCATTACTACGCTTGAGCAAGTAGAAAAAATAGTTAATCAAGGTGTTGAAAAATTAATATTTAATACTACCATTTTCAATAATCTTCAATTAGTAGAGGATACAGCTAAAAGAGTAGGTAGCTCAAGCACCGTGGTTTGTATAGATGTGAAGAAAAAGTTTTTGGGAGGGTACTCCGTATATGTTCAAAATGGCAAGAAGGATACAGGATATAACCCGATTGATTATGCAAGAAGGGTTCAAGATGCAGGTGCAGGGGAAATCATCATTAACAATATTGATAAAGATGGAACCTTAAGTGGATTTGATATAGAAATTATAAGAAAAATATCGGATCGAGTTACGATACCTGTCATTGCATCAGGAGGCTGTGGAACAACAGAACACATAAAGGAGGCATTAATCAATGGTGCAGACGCCATAGCAGCAGGTGCAATGTTCGTATTTCATGGTAAGCACAGGGCAGTGCTGATATCTTACCTTAACAAGGAAGAAATTAAAGTCATTAATAGTTTATAAATTAGTAAATTTTCAATTTTGAACATTTTGATAATCTCTAAAACAGTAATTGATAACGATCCTCGGCCTAAGAGACAAATAGAATACTTCACCAAAAATCTTTGGAAAGTAGATACCATGAGTTCAAGAGATAGTAAATCTTCAGCTATCAATAAATTTCCACTTATTGAGTTAAGTTACTCAAAACAATATACACTGTGGAGACTTTTGTTGTTATTTTGTCGCCAATATGATCGATTTTATTCAGGCTCATTATCCTATAATGCAACATTACCGCTCATAGAATATGATATAATAATAGCACATGACCTGGTGACGGTACCATTAGCATTTAAAATAAAAGAAAATCAAGAGAAAACAGCAAAAATAATCATTGACTTACATGAATATTTACCTTCTCAAAGAGAGAATAGCTTATTGTGGAGATGGTTTTATAAGCCCTATGTCAATTATATGTCTAAGAAATATTTACCAATTGTGAATGGAAATGTTACAGTTAATACTACCATTGCTCAAAAGTATGCTGAACAGTTTTCTATTCCTGAACCCGCTGTTGTCAGAAATATCCCAAAAGGAAATAGTCGGGTTAAGCCCAGTCAAGTTTCAGAAGATAAAATTAAATTGGTACACCATGGAGTTGCATTTCCTTCTCGAGGCACTGAAGAAATGATCAAAATGATGGAATTCTTAGATCCAAAAAGATTTGAACTTTATTTTATATTGGTCAATAAAGACGATGATCCTTATTTTGTAAAGCTTAAAAAGCAAGCCTCAAAGTTTGCCAATATTCATTTCATGAAACCAGTGTCCTTTGATCAAATTGTACCTTTTACAAATCAATTTGATATTGGTATATTTCTTTTACCACCCTTAACCTACAATTATCAATTTGCATTACCCAATAAGTTTTTTGAATACTTACACGCATGCCTAGCGATAGCTATTGGTCCCTCGCCAGAAATGAAAAAACTGGTAGACGAATATAATGTAGGTGTAGTATCAGTGGATTTTAAAGCTAAATCCCTTGCTTTGGAAATATCAAAATTATCCAAAGCTGAAATTGAAAACTTTAAAAACAACGCTCATTCTGCAGCACAAATATTAAATGCTGATGAAGAAATGACGAAGTACACAGACTATGTAAAAAAGGTTTATAATTCATAAAGTTAAAAAAGCAAACATGAACAATAAAGTTATCTTGCAATATGGGCTACCCGTGGTAGTTTTTTTCATTTTATCCATCATTTACTTCCTGCCTCAAATTCAAGGCAAAGTATTGAGACAAGGTGATATTGTACAATACTCAGCGATGGCACAAGAACAAAGCCTCTATCAACAAAAAGAAGGAAAGGAAATTCTTTGGACAAATTCAATGTTTGGAGGTATGCCCATGTACCAGATTGGTGTGACCATCAAGAACAATTTGCTCACTCATGTGCAGAACTTTCTTAATTTATATTTTGATAGACCAATTGGTTATTTTTTTATGGGAATGTTGTGCTTTTATATTATGATGCTTTCTATGGGAGTTAACCCTTGGCTCAGCCTAATCGGGAGTATTCTATTTGCATTTACAACGAATAATCTTGTTTTATTTGAAGCAGGACATACATCAAAACTAAAAGTAATATTTACTGCTCCGCTTATAATAGCAGGCATCAGTCATTTATTAAAACAAAGATATCTATTGGGAGCTGCGTTGTATGGCTTAGGCTTTGGACTCAATATCTTCAACAATCACCCTCAGATGACTTATTATTTAGGCATAATTATAGGTATCTTTTTTGCGGTGTACATTGCATTGAATACTAAACAATGGAAAGAAGTAGCTAAAACATTAGGCATAATAGTTGTAATGACCCTACTTGGGTTAGGTTCTTCAGCATCGCAGATATGGACTACATTAGAATTTACTAAGGATACCATGAGAGGCACACCCATTTTAGAAAAAGAGGCAGGGTCTACAGAAGTGACCTCTAGTAATACGGAAGGATTGGATTGGGAATACGCCATGCAGTGGAGCAATGGCACAAAAGACCTGATTGCTACCTTTATTCCTAAAGCAGTTGGTGGTGGTTCGGGAGAATGGGTCGAAGGCAATTCAACTTTTGCCAAAGCGATTGGTCGCAGACAAAGAATGCAGGCACCGACCTATTGGGGGGATTTGCCATTCACAAGTGGTCCTGCTTATTTTGGTGCTGTGGTGATATTTCTTTTTATTTTTGGGTTGTTTGTGATTAAAGGTGTATATAAGTGGTGGATTGCCCTGGCAGTTTTATTAACCTACTTGCTTTCTATGGGTAAACATTTTGAGGTATTAAACAGACTGATATTTGATTATTTACCTTTATACAATAAGTTCCGTGCACATTCATCTATACTCAGTGTTACAGCGATTATTATGCCTATATTAGGTATTTTGGCAATTGATCAACTTTCTAAATCAACAGATAAGTTGGTATATAAAAAACCATTGTTATATTCAGTAGCCATCGTAGGTGGTATTGCCTTACTTCTATGGTTGATGGGAGGTACATTTTTTGATTTTGTGGGTCTTTCAGATAGTCAATATGATCAAGCAATTCAAAACGCTTTAATCACACAACGTAAAGAAATGTTATCTTCTTCAAGTTTAAGAACACTAATGTTTGTACTGTTTTCTGGAGGCTTCATATGGCTGTATATCAATGATAGGATTAAAAATGTTTTTCTAATAGCAGGTATTGGTCTTTTCGCGATGATTGATTTGTTTCAGATTGACAAGGGTTATTTCGGGCATGACAGTTTTGTGACACCAAGGCAACTGAATTCAGATTTTCAACCTCGACCCGTTGACCAACAAATCCTCCAGGACCCGGACCCTTATTACAGAGTCTTTGATGCTACCATCGAAACATTCAACAGTGCTTCCTCCAGCTATTTTCACAAAACAGTAGGGGGTTACAATGCTGCTAAAATGCAACGCTTTCAGGACCTGATAGAAAGGCACATTTCAAACAACAACATGAAGGTCCTCCACATGTTGAATACGAAGTACTTCATCGTGAATGGTCCTGAAAACACTCCGGTGGCACAACAAAACCCCGAGGCACTGGGCAATGCCTGGCTCATTGACACTCTTGTCACGGTCAACACACCCAATGAAGAGATCAATGCCCTCACCGATTTTAATCCTGCCACACAGGCTGTTCTCCACAAAGAATTTGACAAACAAGTACCAGTCAAAACATTTGTAAAGGAGGGTTCCATAAAGTTGACAAGTTACCATCCTGAAAAACTGGAATACACATTTACCAGTCAAAATGATCAGTTCGCGGTATTCTCCGAAATATGGTATGGACCTAATAAGGGATGGCAGGCCTACATTGATGGCAAAGAAGTTGATCATGTAAGGGTAAATTATTTATTGAGGGGGATGAATATTCCTAAAGGCAATCATACCATTGTGTTTGAATTTAAGCCTAGGGCGTACTATGCTGGTGTAACGATCAATTTAATCAGTTCATTAATCATTATTTTATTAATGATTGGAGCTTTGGTTAAATATTATTTAGACTACAAAAAGAAACAGGAAGGGATCCAAAACTAGATTGAAAAAGGTTTTAATTATTGCTTATTATTGGCCCCCATCTGGTGGTGGAGGAGTACAACGTTGGGTTAAATTTGCAAAATATCTTGGCGACTTTGGTTGGCAGCCTATAGTTTACGTACCTAAGAATGCCAATTATTCTGTCGTTGATGCTTCTATTGATCAAGATATACCAGAAAATATTGAAATATGGCAATACCCAATATTCGAACCATATCATTTTTACAACCTTTTTAAAGGCAAAAAAAAGACTGAAAAAATACATCCTAATTTTCTATCAGAAGGTAAGAAGTTAGGCTGGAAAGATAAAATTGCTGTATGGGTCAGAGGTAATATTTTTATTCCTGATGCCCGATTCATGTGGATTTTACCATCGAGGCGGTATCTTAGACAAAAACTTACAGACACAAAAGTGGATATGATCATCAGTACTGGCCCGCCACATTCTGTGCATCTGATAGCCCAAAACCTTAATAGCACATTTAAAATTCCCTGGATTGTAGATTATAGAGATCCATGGACACAAATAGATTATTTTGATGAATTAATGCTTACGTGTGCAGCTAAAAAATTTCATCAATATTTAGAATCAAAAGTATTAGATCAATGCGATCATATCATTACAGTAGGTAAAAATATGGCATTAGACCTCGAAGCTCTAACAAAAACACCTAAAAGTGTAATAACCAACGGCTACGATGATTCAGAAGTAAAGGTAAATCCTCATCTGCCATTAGATTTTAACATAACCTATTTGGGAGTTATGAATGTGAGTAGAAACCCTACATCGCTCTGGCAGGTATTGCATGATTTGGCAACGGAAAAACACACTTTAATAAATGAATTAAATGTCAAGCTTGTAGGCCAAATTGATGCGGAGTCAAAGTCAAGTATTAAAGATTTTAGAATAGATAATGTAGTCCAAGAGATAGGTTACGTAAGTCACACCAAAGCGTTAGAGTACCTACAAAATGCCGCAATCTTACTTTTAGTCATCAATAAAACTAAAAATAATAAAACGATTCTAACGGGAAAAATATTCGAATATATAGCCTCGGGCAAGCCTATTTTATGCATCGGACCAAAAGACGGAGATGCTGCTGACATTTTAAGAGATGTGGAAAATGCAACAATTTTTGAGTATGATGACGTGGAGGGAATAAAAGAATACCTTTTAGACATGTACCATAAATTTAATGCTGGAAATTTCTCAATAGTGAAAACAAATAGCTCAAAATATTCAAGAAAAAATCTCACCCAGGATTTGGCTGAATTAATGAACAAAATTGTAATGAATAAGACCACTTAATTTAGATATGTCTTTAAAAATACTCACCATCATAGGCGCTCGCCCACAATTTATAAAGCATTACCCTTTTGAGTTAGCTTGCAGAGGGCAAGTAAACTTAGTAACGGTACATACAGGCCAACACTACGACGAGAAAATGAGTGCTGTTTTCTTTGATCAGTTAGGGATGTCTAAACCAGACTATCATCTGGCAACGGGAGGAGGTAATCACGGAGCTCAGACGGGTAAAATGATGCAAGAGATTGAGGTCATCGTGATGAATGAAAAACCTGATTATGTGGTAGTTTATGGAGATACCAACTCTACGCTTGCAGGGGCTTTAGTGGCTTCTAAACTACATATTCCAATCATTCATATTGAGGCAGGACTAAGGAGTTACAATCGGACTATGCCAGAAGAAGTCAATAGAGTACTGACTGATCACACTGCCACATTATTACTGTGTCCTAGTGAAGTGGCTGCTATAAATTTAAAGAAAGAAGGCATTACCCAAGGTGTCCACATCATTGGTGACTTGATGAAAGACCTAGTGATAATGATAAAAGAACAAGATAAGCTCATTTTGCCTTCTATAGATTATGATTATTTTTATGTCACATTGCATAGACCTTATAATGTCGATGAGAAAAAGCGGCTACAAATGGTGCTCGATATGCTCAGTGACTTAGAGCACAAATGCATCTTTGCCATCCATCCTCGCACGCGTATTACGATGGCAAACTTCGGATTGAAGCAAGACAGCTATCCAAACATACTTTTTATTGATCCACAACCTTACTTCGAAAACTTAGGATACATCGCAGCTTCGGCAGGGCTTATTACAGATAGTGGTGGCATGCAAAAGGAGGCTTATTGGCTACAAAAACAATGCATCACCATCCGCTCAGAAACAGAATGGATAGAAACTTTAGAAGGAGGGGCAAATCACCTTGTTTTTGACGACCTATCTCAAATAAAAAAAATGTTGGCCAGCAATACAATTTCCTATGATAACAACCTCTATGGAGATGGCATGGCTGGACAAAAGATAGTCGAACTAATACTTCAGCAAAAATAGGACCCCACTTTGTGTGCCATTTTAACAATAATTGACCAAACCAACAACACTATAGATCCATGAGATATAACGCTGATGAACAACCTTGCAGCGCATCGTGGTCCCCATGACGAAGGATATTACATAGGTCATAACTTTCCATTTGGCCACCGTAGACTAGTGCTCCGTCTAGATAAAGACTTAAATTAAAATGGCAGTAATTTTTTCAAATATCAAGATGAAGTGAGTTAAGAAATCGTCGCAAACGATTTTAGCACGGAACTGTGGCCTCCGTGACACAGCTACTACTACAATAGCACCGCTACGCTGAGAAT
>JALHLK010000067.1 GCA_022844565.1 Saprospiraceae bacterium | reverse complement strand
CATGGCAGGAAAAGAGAAATAAAGAATCTGTAAAGATATCTTGGTCATTTACAACGGACTTAGCAAGGAACAAAATGAGCAATAAATACCCGATTTTAATTTGAATCTTTAATTAGACGGAGCACTAGTGCTCCGTCTAATTAAAAAATTAAATAATTTGTGGCTCTTTTTGGATATCTCTTCGTTAAAAGGCCTCGCTGAACTACCCAGTTCAGCTACATTTTTTGCCTTGATCTATCAAAAAATAGCTCACAACTTTATTTGAAAAATTATTTAGACGGAGCACTAGAGATAAATATATCGCTTTTTATCAAAAATAATTTTAATTGCACATGAAATTCATAAAGTTTATTTTTTATCTTTTAGGAGTACTCACAGTTTGGTGTTTTGCTTCATGCAAAAACAGTAATAATAGGGGTAAAGTTGTCACAAAAACTTGTGATAAAATGGATAATGGTTTTACTAGAAAAGACGATGCAATATGGTTTTATGAAATAGTTCTTCAAAATGTAGACCCCAATACTTTTAATGTATTAGATGACTACTTTTTTAAAGATAAAAACCATGTCTATTTTTATGAATCTTACAGGACAAGTGAAGATTATTTTACGAGTAAAAGAAAAAGACATCTTCAATTAGAAAAAGAAGATCCAGCCAGTTTTATAAGTTTAGGTTTTGGTTATGCCAAAGACAAAAATACAGCTAAATATTTTTCTGAAACGGATGTAGCTATCTTCAAAATTTTAAATGAAAAATACACCTTGGACAAAAATGGTGTGTATTACCATAGGAAAAAAGTCAAAAATGCGGTTCCTTTGTCATTTAAAGTTTTGTCAAACTTTATGGGGGATGCAGATGCCTAGGATGAGAATAATAAGTAACCAGATGGAAAGATTGTGGAATAATATTAAAGTTTAAAAGTAGATTATGGAAAGTAAATTTATCGAAAAGTATAATATACCATTGATTGCTTCAGTAATGGCAGGTATCGGAATAATCCTTCCAATTTATCTAGGATATAATTCTGATTTTATTCAGTCTCCATCTTTTTCAGTATCTGTAGCTATGCTTTTTGTTGGGATGATTGCAGAAAGTTTAAGGCTATCTAAAAGTTGGAAAGCTACAAGTCTGATATTTGTTGGAGCATATTTATTTTCTTTGTTTACTTTCTTATCCATACAAAACAAATCAACCTATAATATTAATATTCTGGTAGATGCCTTGCCTTTTATGTTTATTTTTTATTTCACACTGATCTTTGCCCTAGTATTTAAAGATAAAGTCACTGCTAAACTTACAGAAGGAATTACCTTTTTACAAACACTTGCAATAGGATACTGGATTTTGGATTCTCCATTGTTAACGCATAATAATTGGTGGATTTATCTGATTTTAGCTGTTGTTGGTATGCTCTCAGTTTTTTCATCCTTGAATGCCCTTACTAACATGCATTTATCAGAAAACTTCAGAATCCTCCTGAGTATGTGGAGTAGTATCATCATGATGGTATTTGCAATAGATAACATTATTGATGTATTTAATCAACCGGAATATAGTACCAAATTAAGCTATACTCAAATGATACAGGTTGGGCTAAAATATTTTTTATTGGGAGTTTCATCTCTATACATAATGCAAAATTATTTGCTACTTATTGCTTTTATACCAAGTAAAAAAGATAAATATATCACGGACTCTGAGCGTATAAGTATTGCTGCACGAGAGTTAGAGCAAAGCAGACAAGACCACCTTTCAAGGTATTCGAATGATCAGGTTCCTTTCATTCTTGCTGTATTTTGCATTATTTACGCTTCTGCCATTTTTGTGGTTAATTATTCCTTTGATCTTATATCAAAACAATCAGCCATATGGTTGGTATTTTTTACATTTCCATTAATTATCTCAGGTTTAAAAACATTTAAAATATGAGTGCTAAAACAATTCTATTGATTGTCATTTTAATTTATATTCTGATTGTAATTCTTAATTCTTTAAATGAGAATGGAAATAGCAGCCATTTTGCTGCTCCATATTTTATTCTCATATTATTATTTTTGTTTTATTCCATTTTTAGCGCACTCTTGACTTCAAGGTTGTATCGCGCTGGAGCATTTCAGTGGATATCAGTCAATCCTGATGTTCTCAAAATTATTTTGATAATTGGAATACCGTTTATCTTATATGCTGTTTTTACATCTATCATGATTCGGGCAGATTGGTCAACTTATCAAGACCAATCAATTTCTAAACCACAAGATTTCTTAGCTTTTACTGCTTACATATGGGTTCCATTACTGATGATATTACCATTTGCTATGACCGTATATAAAAATGAGATGGCAATAAATCAAAATGTGTTGCTGAAATCTTTACTTACGCTAAATGTATTCATTGGTTTCGTCATTTTTATTTACTTTAAGATCTATATTAACTATAAACCTTTTTTTGGTACTATTTTCAATCCAGCAAATGGTCATTATCATCCAGACATTGAAAAAATACAAAGTGTATTGAAACTTGATGATTATATTCATTATACTCTGCCATATTATGACAGCAAAATTAGAGATGCAGCCTTTACAAAACTGAAATCAGACCCTAAGTGGGATGAACAATTTTATAATATTCTGGAAGATTGTAGCAATAATTACACGATTGGTAGGATTTATGAATTTTTGAGTATATATACCTTTGAATATCCAGAAAAACTAATGCCTCATTTTAAGAAAAGTGTGAGTTGTATTGTAACTTATGTCCATGAATATGCTGCCAATGAAAATACGTCAGGTGAAGATTTATCTGGACTAAATATTGACAAAGTACTTCTAGCAATAGAAAAACAGTATCCTGGGACAGAAAAAATGCTTTTTGATTCCTTGGATGAATTATCATCAGCACTTAAGGGCATAAAAAGGAACGATTACAAATCAAAAACAGCCGAACTCATAAGTAAGATTGAAAATTTTAAAGAAAAATTCCATTAAATAATTTATGACACATATTCAACAATTACCAAAATATAAGGTATCCAAGACAACATCACCCATTTTATTCCCGCTAAATACCCAGAATCAAATTCACCAACCTGATAAGCTTTGGATAATATAGATGTATTGTATAGCAAGATATCCTGTGCCTACAAGCAGACAATAATATACCATTTGTTGTAAAAATTTCATATCACTGCCAATGTATAGGTCCGTTGAAGAATAAAAGCCCTACAATTATCCAAACCAGTGCGAAAACAAATCCTGCTATTAAAATGAATACTCCTTTTAAGAATTCTGCTGCGGTATACCCATATTGGTAGGCAAAAAATAGTCCAATTGATACAGTAATGCCGCTAAGCAAAAAAATAATTGCTTCAGACAATTTTTTGTAAGGATCAGAAACACAATCGAAGAAATTGAAAATACAAAAAAGCAGAAACAGGCTGTTAATACCAAAGAGAACAAAAAACACAGGTTTATATAGTAATTCCATAAAAAATCATTTATAATTATCTAATTAATTCCATTTACCACCGGCAGATAATAGTAATAAAATTGCCCAAATTACATAAAGTGCTACGATGATCAGAGGCAAGTAAAATATAATCTTTAACAATAATATCACATCTTCTGACTTATAAATTTTATATCCTAAATAGCTCAATACACTGAAAACAATGCCACTAATTAAATAGATTAATGGCATCTTAAAAGACTCTTCGTGTCCTAAATTTGAGTTGGCTACGTAGACAAAAATATTGAGAATAGCCATATACAATAAATAAGCTGCTGTCAAAGTGTATAAGATTGTTGTAATAAGAGTTGTTGTATTCATTTTGTATTTATTTATTCTGGTTCTTTTAATGAAATATAGTCAATGTACCACTTTTTGTTTATTTTACTGAGTTCCACTACATATTTCCAATCTACGTATGGAGTATGTACTAACACTACACCCTTGTCAAAACTCATTTCTTGTACAGTGTACTTAAGTTTTTTTATACTTTGAAAAATAAGTTCAGGCTCTTGGCTTAGCAATACGAGATCCATATCAAAGCCTTCAGGTGGACCTTCAGATTGATGATTAATTTTAAAGTTTTCTGCTTTTGACATAAAATATTGCATCCAAAGTTTCACGTATTCATTTGATATATACCCACTGTTTTTGAGACTTTTAAGATAATTTTTACAAGCTGTTGTGTCAACTTGGAAATTAGTGGAACTATCTGTGTAAATAATAGTATGTGAATTAACTTGACGATAGTTTAACTTATACCAACCAAAGAAGCCAGAAACACAATTTATCACTTCTTTGTCTACAAGTTTGTGATTTTGATTTTGATTGTTTTCATCGGTCCATGAAAAAGTAGATAAAAAAATAATTATTGAAAAGTAGAATATTTTGTTTGCTAAATACATCATCACAAATTTATTAGTCAAAAATAAGCATGAAAGTTGGACATATAAATTATTTTTAAACTAATAGCACTTATAGTTAATTGAAATGATTGAAATTTGAAATAAAGCCGATTCAATCAGAACTGCATCGAAAGTATTAATGTATGCTTTAACCCAAATTGGTCATTAGAACTTTGTCAAGAGGGGTTAAAGTGCAATAAAATAAGACATTTTACCGACTGAAGTGTAGCCTCGCTATGGTAAAGGAGGAAAATGGAGTGAAACGCCTTATTTTGAAGCAATTTAACTCAGTAATAAGTTTTCTAATGACCAATTTAAGTTTAATGATCTATAATCCATCTTTGATGATTACATTACTGTATTTTTGAAAGTATTTTTCTTAATCATAAATTAATAATGACATTATTTCTTTTTACATTGCAGTAACATTGCAAAAGTAACTTTGCGTGTTTAACAATACAAATACGGTAGCATGAGATCAATTACGTTTTTCTTTTCATTTATTCTTTTTTATTTGACAATTCAATCTCAAAATACATTAAAACCCATCTTAGAAGTACCTGCAAAGTCTGAGTTTTGCATCATCAATGAAAATGGTAAATCTGTATTACCCAGTGGTCGTACGCTTACACCTGCTGGATCATTGGTTAGAATTACACATGATCCTTTTGGCTTGGCTATCTCACCTGATGGCAAAAAAGCAGTAAGTCTTCATAATGGAGTTTTTTCTGTGATTAATACGGATGATTTACAAAACATAAGAGTACCCAGCTACGATAAAAAGATCATTTCTCCACTTTCTGACGGATCATTTCTAGGGGTAGCCTTTGCCTCAGATAATAAGACGATCTATCTTAGTGGTGGTGATAATGGTGCAGTGATTGTATACGATATTGATCAAATGAGACGTCTAGATTCTATCTCCCTCAATGGTATGGTCAATGGTAAGAACTATGAAGATAGTTTTACCTCAGATTTATTGTACCATAATAAAGAATTGCTTATTTTGGATCGAGGTAATTTTAGAATGGTCAGATATGATTTGATTAAAAAGAAAATTGTGGCATCTATACCCGTAGGTCGACAACCTTTTGGATTGGCAGTGAGTCCAGATTCAAAAAAAGCCTTTGTGGCCAATGTCGGTATGTATAGTTACCCATTGATAGAAGGAATAACACCAGAAAATTATAATGATATGCTGATCTCAAGACATCCTTATGCGGATAATTCTAAAGAATCTATCGAGGGTACAGTCATAGAAGGTAAGAAAATTCCCGGAGTCGGAAGTCCTTTATCACCTGATGCCATGAGTGTGTTTACGATAGACCTCACAAGCAATACCGTGATAGATAAATATAAAACGGGATACCAAATAGGAGAAATGGTTGAAGATGCTGAAGTGGTAGGTGGTGCTAGTCCTAACTCCATCGCTGTCGGCAAGCAGTTCCTTTACGTCACCAATGCAACTAACGACAATATTGCGGTCATTGACCATAAAAAGCGAAAAATATTGAAACATATCCCTGTGAAAATAGACCAACGTATTGATAAGTATCGTGGATCTCTGCCTTTTGGTATCACTTTGAGTAAAGACGAAAAGACACTCTACATTGCCCTCATGGGTATGAATGCCGTAGCAGTGATCGACATTAAAAGTGAAAAAACTTTGGGCTTGATTCCGACAGGTTGGGGGCCAACAAGGGTCAAATTATCACCCGATGAACAGGAATTATATGTTATTTCCTGCAGAGGCCTAGGTGCGGGACCTAATGGTGGTAAAGACTTTGTAGCACCACAACAAGGTACATATGTTGGCGATATTCAATTAGCAAGTTTTCAAAAAATTGCCATGCCTAGTACTACTCAATTATCAATTTACACACAACAGACCTTAGATAATACTTTTAAGGTCGTAATGGCAGATCCTAAAGACCACAATCCACTACCTATTTTCCCAGGTGCTAAAGAAAGTCCAATCAAACACATCGTATACATCACCAAAGAAAATAGAACCTACGACGAAGTATTCGGTCAAATCGAAGGAGCAAAAGGTGACAAAAGTTTGGCAAGATATGGAGTAAATTGTGAGTATACTTTGCCTGATAGTCTTCGCAATGGTATAGAAAATATGAAAGTCACACCCAATCATCACAAAGCAGCACGTCAATTTGCCTTTAGTGATAATTTTTATTGTGATAGTGATGCCTCCATTCACGGTCATCATTGGATGGTTGGTGTTATCCCAAATGAATGGGTAGAAAGTAATTCGAGCGTCGATAAGACAGCAAAATTTTTCTCATCAGCTCCAGGGAGAAGATTCCCAGGTTCTACAGGTAGTATGGACCCAGAAGATTATGCAGAGATAGGGGGTATGTGGGAAGCAATCGTAAGAAAAGGATTAGAATTTTACAATTTTGGTGAAGCCAATGAAACTGCCCATGTCAGAGAGACTTGGTCAGACACCTTGACTGGTGCCGCCCATGGTGTGATGGTCCCTATGCAAAAAGCATTGTACGCGCGTACTAGTACCAATTATGCTGGATATAATATGAATATCCCTGATCAATTTAGGATGAATCAATTTGAAGAGGAATTTACCAAGATGTGGATAAAAGGGGGTAAAGAGATGCCATCATTGGTGACTGTACAGATTCCAAACGATCACGCTGCGGCTCCTAGACCGGAAGATGGATATTTTTCAAGAGCATCGTATGTAGCTGACAATGACCTTGCAGTGGGTAGGATTTTACACTTTCTTTCTCGTACCAAATACTGGAAAGACATGTTGGTCATCATTACAGAAGATGATCCTCAAGGTGGTGTAGACCATGTAGACGCTCATCGAAGTATACTCATGATGGCAGGCCCTCATGTTAAAAAAGGGCATATCAGCCATACCCATGCTAATTTTGGGTCTATTCTTAAGGTCATTTACAACATACTCGGTGTGCCTTATGTAAATCAGTATGATGTGACAGCCTCCTTATTGAGCGACTTTTTTACAACAACTCCTGACTACACTCCATACACCGTCGAACCCCACGATCCACGCGTTTTTAATGCCGATAAAGCAATGAATAAATACAACAAATGGGTTGATTGGAAAACCATCATGAAAGGCCCAGACATGGATGATGTGAAAGTGATAAAAGGTGAGTTTAATAAAAATTAGGAAACCATTTTATTACTTTCAATTAAAAATCAAATCCCCTAATTCATCAAATTTGAACAAACTAGACAAAAATAAAATATAAAAAAATGAAAAATATTTTACAACTTTTAATACTCATTCTGTTGGTCAGCTGCAAGAATCAGCAAAATGCACTCAGTACAATCGAAAGCGCAGAAATTCAAGCTTTACGCAAAAGTCGGATTACTTTACCAAATGGCTGGTCACTCACACCCATTGGTAAAAGTTTACAACTACAAGACCTACCCCTCAATCTTGTTGTCTCTCCAAGTAAAGCACTCGTGGCTGTAACCAATAATGGTCAAAGCACTCAGAGTATCACCCTAATTGATGCTAATACAGATGAGATATTGGATGATGTTACCATTGCCAAAGCTTATGTAGGCTTAGCTTTTAGCCCTGACGAAAAGTTTTTGTACGCTTCAGGTGGAAATGATAATAAAATATTGATCTATAAAATATCCAATAAAAAATTGATCCTTGATGGTGAAATAATCTTGGATAAACCTTGGCCCGTAAAGGTCTCACCCGTCGGACTTTGTGCTACAGATCAGTTCATTTACGTAGTCTCAAAAGAAAATAATTCTGTTTATAAACTCAATATCGCATCCAAAAGCATTGAAAAACGTATGGATTTGCCAGCAGAACCATTTACTTGTCTTCTATCACCTGATCAGTCAATATTGTATGTATCTGTGTGGGGTGGAGCTCGTGTATTAATAATGAATAGTACAGATTTAAGCATTAAAGCTTCTATCAATACGGACAAAAATCCAAATGACATGGTACTTACAAAAGATGGTAAGCATCTCTTCGTTTCACATGGCAATGACAATACCGTTTCACTGATAGACACTAAGACTTCCACGCTTCTAGAATCTCTTTCATGCTCCCTGTTTCCAGACGCTCCACTGGGTTCTACTCCCAATGCAGTTGCTTTAGACGAAGCTGAAAAGACACTGTACATAGCCAATGCTGATAACAATTGTTTGGCCGTTTTTGATGTTGAGAAAAAAGGAAAAAGTCGTCCTTTGGGATTTATTCCTACCGGTTGGTACCCTACATCTGTAAAAACGATTAATGGTAAACTATTTGTTACAAACGGTAAAGGATTATCCTCATCAGCCAATCCTGATGGACCAAATCCTATAAGTTCCACTGATCCTCAGTATAAAGGTGCTAACCCTCAATCTGTTAGGGGCAGACAATACATAGGAGGTCTATTTAAAGGAACGCTGAGCATATTTAACGCTCCAAATCAGGCACTTTTAACAGATTACACACGACTTGTATATGAAAATTCACCTTATAATAAAGTAAAAGAACTCAACCCTGAAGGCGAAAAAGGCAACCCAATTCCGATGAAAGTTGGAGCTGGTTCTCCCATCAAGTATGTATTTTATATCATCAAAGAAAATAGAACTTACGACCAAGTATTAGGTGATGTAAAAGAAGGGAATGGCGATCCATCACTTTGTTTATTCCCTGAAAAGGTGACACCCAATCATCATGCACTAGCAAAGGAATTTGTTTTGTTAGATAATTTTTATGTGGATGCAGAAGTCAGTGCCGACGGCCACAATTGGAGTACAGCTGCCTATGCCAATGATTATGTCGAAAAAACTTGGGTGACAAGTTATGGCGGTAGAGGTGGAACATACGATTATGAAGGAAGTAGAAAAATCGCTCACCCCAAAAATGGATTCATTTGGGATAGCGCAATCAAGGCTGGATTGAGCGTAAGGTCTTACGGTATTTTTACTGGAAAGCCTGAATTTTTGCCCAACCTAGAAAAAAATATTTGTAAAAAATACCCAGACTATAACCTATCCATCAAAGACAGTCTTCGTTTTGAAATTTGGAAATCGGATTTTGATTCACTTTTAGCTATTCAAAAAGTACCAAGATTGAATTTGGTAAGAATGGGCAATGATCATACAGCTGGAGCACGTATTGGCATGCCCACGACGTCTGCTATGGTAGCTGACAATGATCTAGCTATTGGTATGTTTGTAGAACATCTTTCTAAATCACCTATTTGGAAAGAATCTGTAGTTTTTATGCTTGAAGATGACGCGCAAAATGGATCGGATCATGTCGATGCACATAGATCTATCGCATTCGTAGCTGGGGGATTTGTAAAAAGAGGTTTTGTAGACCACACGATGTACTCCACTACAAGTATGTTACGAACCATAGAACTCATTTTGGGCTTACCACCGATGAGCCAATTTGATGCAGCTGCTACCCCGATGTACCGTTGCTTTACACAAAATGCGGATACCAAAAGCTTCACCAAAAGAAAAAATGGCGTAAATCTCAATGAAATGAACATCGTAGTCAGTACCAATTCCATGAAATCAAGCAAAATGGATTTTTCAAAACCTGACCTCATCAATGATTTAGAATTAAGTAAGATTGTCTGGCAATCGGTAAAAGGTCTCGATAGCAAAATGCCCGCACCCAAGAGAAGTGCTTTCTTAAGAATTACTGATTCTGATGGAGATGATGATTAATTAAGAATTTTTAAACATTGTAAATCAAATTTTATGAACTTATTTGCTGCTATTAAACTAACTTCTACTTTCTTTTTTCCCTTAAATGACACCCTTATTCAGCAAAATACGATTTTGAGTGAAGTCGTAGTGACGGCAACCAGATCAGAAAGTAAGATTTTTAGCCTCCCCGCTACTATATCGGCTGTGAATAGTACATATTTCAATACGCATCTATCGCGTTCTACTCCAGAACTTTTGATGGGTACACCAGGTGTTTTTGTGCAGAAAACCAATCATGGAGGTGGTTCGCCATTTGTGAGAGGACTCACTGGCAATCAAATATTACTGCTCATCGACGGCATCAGGCTCAACAATAGTACCTTCAGATATGGTCCTAACCAATATTTTAATACCATTGACCCTTTCTCAATATCGAGGCTTGAAGTATTAAAAGGAGAAGGTTCTGTGGCTTACGGATCGGATGCATTGGGTGGTACGATTCAAGCATTTACACATAATCCTAAATTTGATACAGGATTGCGTGGCTCCGTATATGGTCGCATAGGTACTCAAAATATAGAGCAAACTGGCAGAGCAGAATTGTCTTATGGATCAAAAAAAGTAGCCCTTTTAGCTGACTTTACCCTTAGGAATTTTGGAGATCTACCCGGAGGTAAAAATACAGGCATTCAAAGACATTCAGGATATGGAGAACAAATGGGCAATTTTAAAGCAATTTTCAAGCTTAAAAATGCTGAAATAACAGCTGCAAACCAATATTTTGAAGCAAGTGACGTGCCTGTCTATCATAAAATCCAATTAGAAAACTTCAAAGTCAATCAGTTTGCTGTACAAAGGCGGAATTTGAGTTATCTAAAATATGACACAAGATTTGACAATCCTTTCTTCTCTCATATCAATGGTACGGTATCCTTGCAAAACTCTAAAGAAATAAGGGAATCTCAAAAAAACGGTTCTCAAACTTTTACGCGAGAAAATGATCAAATAAATACCCTAGGTTTAAGTGTCAATGTCAAGTCCATGCTTTCTAATCGATGGAATGCGAGTAGTGGTGTAGAGATATATCAAGATGTAGTACAAAGTAATAAGATAAACATAGCGCTCAACAATGCTAAAGAAGGAAGGGGCTTATATCCAGATGGCTCCACAGCTGCGAGTTACGCAATTTACAGTCTACATACTTATTCAATAGATAAATGGCAACTCTCCGCGGGATATCGCTTTAACTTGATTGGATTGAGCATAGAAGAGGAGACCTTAGGTACAAGTTCATTAAAATTTAGGTCAGCCGTACCCAATGCTGCCATTTCTTATTTTGCAACAAATCGATCTCATCTTTATGCACGGTATAGCAGAGGATTTAGAGCTCCCAATATTGATGATATGGGTACGCTAGGTATCGTCGACTTTCGATATGAAATACCCGCCTACGATTTGAATCCTGAACATACCGACAATTTTGAAGTAGGATATAAATACCAATCAAGGCCGATCACGTTTACATCATCTATTTTTTACAATAAGTTGACCAACCTCATTACAAGAGTTAAGGTTGGAAACCAAGTCATAGACGGCTACCCTGTGCACATCAAAGAAAATGTAGAGTCCGCTAGTCTTAGAGGATTTGAAGTAGATCTAGAAGGCAATATCTCCAATGCATTCAAGTATTTTGGCAATTTCACTTACACATTTGGTCAGAATATCACCAAAAACGAACCCCTGAGAAGAACTCCACCATCTTTCGGTACCTTTGGACTCGAATACGCTAAGACTAATTTCATTTTAAGACCAGAATTCCAATACGCATTTGCACAACGACGATTAGCCGCAGGTGATATCTCTGACAACAGGATAGGAAAAAATGGGACCGATGCTTGGCAAATTGTAAATGTATACAGTACCTACACTTGGAAGCACTTTACCTTCAAATTGGCTTTACAAAACTTAGGAAATGTCGATTACCGACTACATGGATCTGGGATCAATGGAGTAGGGAAAAGTGCGGTGTTGGGGTTGAGGGTTGGGATATAGAGGGGTTTGGTTATCTAATCATAAATTATTTAGAATTTTGGCTCTGTAATAAATTTTAGTGCTACAAAGCCAAAATCTATAATCGCAACTTGTCAAAAAGGGCTTATCTTTGTAAAAAGAAATCTTTTGGTACAAACAACGCATATTGGAGCTTTTAAGGCCGAATTTTGTGAAGTTATAGAGCTCATCAAAAAAGGTGTTGCTATAAGGGTGGTGAAAGGGAGAGCTGGTAATGGTAGGGTATTTTGGTAAAAACATAGTGCCTAAGGAATAGGAAGAAAGAAGACTAGGTTACATTTAGCCATCTTGGAATAGATATAAAAAAGGAGGATTTACAATATGAGATCAAAGAAAACTGCTGAAGAAACCGGATACACAATTCATCTCCAAACAAATTAACAAAATGACGAAGTTATTATTTTACGTTGGTATATCGCTTCTGGTAATTTTTGAAATTGCAAATGTTTTTTTCATCATGCCAATGCCAGGAAGTCAAGAAGTGAATTCTTTAGACTTTGCCTATTTCCTGTATAATTGGAGGTGGAGATTTAGACTTTCTTTAGGAGTAATGGTGCTTATCAGTTTTTTTCTTTCATCGTGGAAAAAATTATGGGCACCTTTGTTGATCGTAGCAGTATGGGCAATGGTAACCTATATGTGTAATTTTAAGATGGCAGCTGAGGTTATGTTTTATCAACCTAGTACGGTAATAACCAATCCCATTCGAAATAATCTTGTTGATAGTAATAGGTTGGTCATTGGAGTTGAACATCATGGATTTGCAAAAGCATATCCAATTCAATATATAGGTTATCATCACCAAGTTTTAGATAGTTTAGGCGACATCCCTATCATGGTCACTTATTGTACTGTATGCAGAACGGGTAGAATTTATGAGCCAAAAGTCAATGGGGAATATGAAACGTTTAGACTGGTAGGCATGGATCAATACAATGCCATGTTTGAAGATAGCAGAACCGGAAGCTGGTGGCAACAAGCTACAGGCAAGGCAGTTGCAGGCAAATTAAAGGGAGAAATCCTTCCAGAATTGAGATCTAATCAGATGAGGTTAGCGGAATGGTTGAAGCTATATCCCCACAGTCAAGTCATGCAAGCTGACCCAAAATTCCAAGAAAAATATGATAGCATGAGTGTTTATGAAACCATTGGCAAAAGCAAATTAACCAAAACGGATACTACTTCGTGGAATCAAAAATCATGGGTAGTTGGTGTCAAAGTAGATGGTAAAACTAAAGCCTTTGACTGGAATCAATTAAAAAGGGATAGAAGTATTAATGATCAAGTTGGTGCTACGCCCATTTTTATAGTATTGCTTGATGATCATAAAAGCTTTATGGCATTCCAGCGTCCAAGTGCCTTAGATTCATTTACTATTGAAAACAATATACTTTCTAACAGGGATACTAAATACAATTTGAAAGGGCAGTTGCTATCTGATAATTCTGAGATAAAGCAGCTCAATCCTATTCATGCCTATCAAGAATTTTGGCACAGTTGGAAAACTTTTAATGAAGATTTATAGATATCACTTTATCAAATATTCTTTTTATACCTACTATGTAGATAATTATTTTAGTAATCATACAGGGATAGTTGTATTGATCTTATTCTAATTAAACTAGTTATTGCAGCTCTGAAATGGGTAGTTCCTATTTACAGCCATTAATTTTGTAACAAAATTAATCCAATGATATTTAAGATCGCTTGATCCTCGTTTTTTAATGTTCCACCTTGTATGGTTATGGTTCCATTATTGTTGAGGGTTGTGCCTACATTTCGATTTATAATCCCAAAATTTGTGGGATTAAAAAGGGTGGACTATTAATGGAGACTATCAGTTAGAAAATAACTGCATCATGCAGACATTTGTAACTATATAGAAGACTGATAATCCTAGCTCATCTGCTAATAATCGCATCTTTTGATTTTGTTTTTTAGATTACTTATTTTTTGATTGCTCAAAATTCATATTTTTATTGATTTAACTTTCTATATTACACGATCTTTCCAAAATCAATCATTAAAGACATGAAAAACAATCTCCTTCTCAAATCACTACTCATCCTTAGCTTCATCGCTTGCTTGTACATCAACTATCTTTCCAATGCGCTCCCCCTCAATGGGTTTACGGCAGGGGAATTATCCGATTTATATCCCAATCAGTTTACACCGGCAGGATTTACCTTTGCTGTTTGGGGGATCATATATCTTTCTGCAATTCTTGCGGTAGTAGCGCTGACCATTGCAAATGACAAGGACATTTCCATAAAATGGTATTACGCATTTATTACCATCAACCTACTTAACCTCTCTTGGCTTTTGGCATGGCATTATCAGTATTTAGGGTTGAGTTTATTGGTCATGGCTGGATTATTGGTATCGTTACTTTATTTGTATATTGACCTGCGGAACCCCACAGCACCCACAAGTTTTGCACAGAAGGCATTAAAAATCATGACATCATTGTACCTTTCGTGGATTTCTGTTGCGATCATTGCCAATTTTACATCCATCTTAGTTAAAAATAATATCCTCACTGGTAATATCTCACAAGAAGCTTTGATTGCATCCATCATGATCATCATTGCTTTAGGTATCTGCTATTGGTTGACTAGAAAATATAGTGACTTCATCCATCCTTTGGTCTTAGCTTGGGCATCATACGGTGTTTACTCCAAGATGTCAGCTATGAGTATACCAGAGAATTCCGCAATCGTTTATACGTCGATGTTTGTCATTGGATTCAGCCTTTTTATATCAATAAGGAATGCGAGAACGGTCATGCAGCAGTATTAATGTTTTGATGTTTATTATTATATTAACACATTAACATGATCTATCAATACGAAAAAATACTAAAACCTAGGTCTCGAGGATTTCACCTTATCACCCACGAAGTATTGCATAATGTCCACTTACCGCCGACAGGCTTATGCCATATTTTCATCAAACACACCTCTGCAGCCCTCACCATCAATGAAAATGCCGATCCCGACGTCCTTCACGATTTTGAATTGATGATCAATCGCATCGTGCCTGAAAACCTGCCTGGATTATACCACACTTTAGAAGGTCCGGATGATATGCCATCACATGTCAAAAGCAGTATGATGGGCAGTTCAGTAACTATACCCATTACTCATAGCAAACTTAACTTAGGTACATGGCAAGGTATCTATTTATGTGAATTTAGGAACTATGGGGGACCGAGAGGAATTGTGGTGACAGTGTATGAATAAGGGTAATTTATATGACTTTTTGACTAAGGTTAAGCAAATAACCCTCATTGATAATTAATAAAAGATTAAATTTTGTACTTGTGCAAAAACTGATAATAGATATACATTCATAATGAGATGTAATATTAACTAAATCATGAAAAAAGAAATAGTCATCATAACTGATATATGGGGAATGAACAATTCATCTTGGATTGATCATTATGTATCATCATTAGCGAATAAATATGAGGTTAATATCTATGATTCGCAAGTATTAGCTTCGATTGATAGTTCTAATTTAAATGAAAAAGCTATTCACGAGTTATTTTTGAATGGAGGTATTGACAAGGCAATAGAATATTTAATTAAGAAAAACTCCTCTATTTTTGCAATAATTGGTTTTAGTATTGGTGGATTGATAGCATGGAAGGCTTGTTTAACTGGGTTAAATGTTGGATCCTTGATAGCCATCTCTTCCACCAGATTAAGATATGAAATAGAAAAACCAAATTGCAATTTACTCTTAATTTATGGTCAAGAGGATATATTCAAGCCCGAAGAAAAGTGGATGAAGTCTCTCGATGTAAATTGTGAGATGGTCAGTAGTCAAGGGCATGAGATGTATAAAAATATAGACATAATACCAGATATTTTACAAAAAATAAAACAAATTTTATGACTAACAGACCCAAAGTTGGAATTGGTGTAATCATTCAGAATTCTGAAATAACAATTTTAGTTTGTAAAAGAATGGGAAGTTATGCTCCTCTATTTTCTATTCCTGGAGGTTATCCATAAATGTGAAAATCTTTCCAAGAAGCAGCTATAAAAGAGGTTTTTTAAGATGCAGGACTATTTGTTTTTAATTCAAAAGTTTTTTGTCAATCACGCGATTTCTTTACTTTCAATTCATAATTTCTTAACCTTCCGTACGCATTGAGTTAATCATTTCATAATGATTTAAACACCAACTTTGGAATAGTGCCAACTTACCTTTGTGCCAATTAAATAATCAAACTTTAAGTTTCATGAAAAGAACAAAACTCTTTTGTTTAGTATTGTTAATACTGAATATTTCAACAGTTGTATGGTCTCAAAGCCAAGTTTCTGGCGTTGTAACAGATGAGGCCCAATCACCGCTCCCTGGAGTGACGCTTGTCATTAAAGGTACCACAAATGGTCAGGTAACAGACTTGGATGGTCGCTTTAACATCAATGCAAAAGTAGGAGATGTAATAGAATTTAGATATTTAGGTATGCTTGATCAACAAATCACTTTAGCAAACCTAGATGATCTAAAAGTGACATTACTTTCGAATACTAAACTCATTGATGAAGTTGTAGTGATGGGATACGGATCTCAGAGAAGATCTGATGTTACTGGATCCGTAGCATCTTTAAAAAACGAAGATTTTAATCAGGGTGTTTTAACAAATCCTGGTCAATTATTGCAAGGTAAGCTGGCTGGAGTAAATGTAACTGCAGCGAGTGGCGAACCTGGAGCAGCTCAAAAAATCATCATCAGGGGAGCAGGAAGCTTAAGATCAGGTACAGACCCACTTTATGTAGTGGATGGTTTTCTATTAGATAACTCTGCACAAGGCTTCAGTACAAATCCGTTGAATTTTCTAAATCCAAGTGATATCGAGAGCATTGATGTTTTAAAGGATGCTAGTGCAACTGCTGTGTATGGATCAAGAGCGTCTAATGGTGTGGTGGTGATAACTACTAAAAAAGGGAAAGCTGGAAAAATGGAAATGAACTTTTCTGCATCTGCTGCCTTGTCTTCAGTGGGCAAAAAAATCGATGTATTTACTGCTGACGAATTCCGCACGCAAGTAAAAGCGATAGGAGGTAATTTACAAGATTTTGGAGGCAACACCAACTGGCAGGATGAGTTAACTCAAACAGGGCTTTCACAAAATCTAAATTTATCAATAGGTGGTGCAGCCTCTGACAAATTCTCTTACTTTGCATCAGTAGGGTATCAGGCTCAAGAAGGTATCTTGAAAAACAGTGATTTATCAAGATATTCAGGCAAATTAAATATGAGTCAAAAAGCATTAAACGGGAGATTGACCATTGATTTTAATTTGACTGCTTCACAAACAGAAAACCTGAGACCAGAAATTGGATCTATGATAAGTGATATGTTGTCTTTAAACCCAACTGTACCAACACTTACTGATGGAAAGCCAACATTGCTCAATACCAATTCATTAAATCCTTTAAAAAGAAATGAGTTGTATAGTGACATTGCAAGAAACAATCGTATCCTCGGTAGTATCTCTCCATCATTAAAATTATTTAAAGGTTTGGTATACAAACTTAATTTAGGCGTGGATTATTCCACAACGAATAGAGATATACAGTACAAACCTTTTCCACAGGTGGTAAATGAGGCTAATATTTCAAACGGATCTTTACAAAATTCGCTCTCTGACAATACGAATCAGCTGGTTGAAAACACCTTAACATACAATTGGAGTAAAAAAACGCATAACTTGATTTTTTTAGCTGGGCACTCTTATCAAAGATTTAATGATGTAGGTAGAAGCATTTCAACTCAAGGATTTGCTAATAATAACATAGAGCCAAAGTATCAGGATCAGACAAGTAGTGTCTTATTTCCTACATCTGTAAGTTCTTTTGCTGTGAGAAATGAGCTTCAATCGTTTTTTGGTAGAGTAAACTATGGTCTTGATAATAAATATCTTTTGACTGCAACTTTACGTGCTGACGGTTCTTCAAAATTTGGTGATAACAACAAATATGGTTTCTTCCCATCCGTTGGTTTGGGTTGGAATATCACTAAAGAAGATTTTATGTCCAACTCTGTATTTGATAATCTAAAACTTCGAACGAGTTGGGGACAAACTGGTAATCAAGAAATTCCTTCTAAAATTACCAAAGGAAGCTTTACTGAAAACAGATTATCAACGGGTGGAGGAAGTTCGAATACCTATCCTTTAGATCCAAATGCTAGAACTATCGATGGATATCCATTCGGAATTGTATTTACTCGACTGGCTAACCCAAATCTTCAATGGGAAGTTTCTTCACAAGTAGATTTAGGACTAGATTTTGCACTTTTTGATTATAAATTGACAGGAACGGTAGATTACTTCAACAAGCAGTCTACTAATATTTTGCTGGAAGTTGTGCCTGCAGATCCTGTACAACCTACTTCTTTATTCTGGACAAATATTAAAGACATGGTTATCCAGAACAATGGGGTAGAAGTAGAATTAAAATATAGCAATAGTGCGACCAAAGATTTTACCTACGAAATTGGTGGTAATGTTACTTTTATTGACAATAAGGTAAAAGACTCTCCATATTCTGTGTTAACAACCGGTGCAGCCTCAGGATCAGGTCAGACGGGTGCTACAATCAATGGGTATATCAATAATGAGCCAATAGGTGCCTTTTATATGCTAGATTTTATGGGTATTGGTGAGAATGGTTTAAATATATTCAAAGACAACAATGGAGACGGTGCTATCTTAGACAATGACAGATTTGTGGTTGGAAGTGCGATTCCAAATGTTATCTACGCCTACTTTTTAAATTTGAATTATAAAGACTTTGACCTAGGTCTTAACTTCAATGGAGTGTCAGGCAATAAAATTTATAATCATACATCAATGTCACTTTATAGTAAGGCGCAACTTGGTAGGTCAAATAACAGTACTGAAGTCGCTGTCGAATTTCCAAAGGAGTCTTTGAGTAACCCGAATACGGTTTCTACCCGTTTTCTTGAAGATGGTTCATTTATGAGATTGAATAATGCAACATTAGGCTACAACTTGAAGCCTTCTAAAATGTGTGCCATGCATGTCTAAAACCTAAGAGGTGAAAGTCCTCAATGAGCCAGCCAACGGGAATCATTAGCTTAATGCAAGGGTGTCTCGAGTAATTGAGAATCTGAAAGAAGCA
>JALHLK010000066.1 GCA_022844565.1 Saprospiraceae bacterium | reverse complement strand
CTTCACAAATCCACCTAAAGAAATCGCCGTACACGTAAGTACATACGGTGGTGTGAGAGGACGACAAAGGTTATACTTTTTCTTACTGAAATCTATTACCTTTGTCTCCTACTTAATTTACCTAAAATTCTTTCCTTATAATTCTTGATTGAATGATACAGAAACTTATAAAAAAGTCAAATTTTCATATTCTTGATGATGAATTAAAAGGAATTGTGTTTATGCTTGGTGCCTCATTTTTATTTGCAACAACAGGGATGTGTGCAAGAATTCTGAGAGATGACATCGGTCCAATTCAATCAGTTTTTTTTAGAAATCTGATAGGATTCATAGGGGTTGGCATATCATTGTACTATTATAAACCTACTTCTGCACTAGGCAATAAACTTGGCTTACTTTTTTTTAGAGGTGTGATAGGCACGTTGGCTTTATATGCATTTTTCTATGGCGTCAATCACATCGGTTTAGGTGTTGCTACAACCTATCAGCAGACTTATCCAATTTTTTTGGCAGTGATGTCTTTTTATATATTTAAAGAAAAGCTCAATAAACTCGAATGGACGGGTGTCTTGATTGGTTTCATTGGTGTTGGTTTGGTATTTCTTCCACAGCTTTTGGTAGCCGATCTAAATCCAAGAAGTCATTTAATTGGGATTTCTAACGCCATCTTGACGGGCATGGCCTACCTAAGTATCCGAGGTCTACGAGATTATTATGATACACGAGTTATTGTCTTGGTCTTTATGCTTTGTGGCATTATACTACCACTTTTTTCTGTGTTAGGTGATCATCTTTTCCCTCAGAGCTCATTAGATTTTCTATTCGAGTCCTTTAAAATGCCAAAATTACCCAATTATCCATGGATTATTCTGATGGGTATTGCAGCTTTAGGCGGGCAAATATGCTTAACAAAGGCTTTTCTCTTTAGTAAGACTGGGCTTGTTGGGGCGATTGGTTATAGCAATATTGTGTTTGCTGTGACATTGGGCTTGATCATTGGTGATGCTTTACCTCAGTGGAATGTATTGGTAGGTATTTTGGTCATCATTTTATCCGGACTATTGATTTCAGGGGTCTTTTCTGGGAAGTATAGGCGGGATTTATAAGAATTTCTGCATATTTTTTGAAATCTTTCAGTCAATACGCAGAAGAACAAATTTTGCTTAATTTATTTTTCATTATTAAACAATGTCTTTGGTCTTATGTTACCATCAAAAATATTTTAATGAAAATTTATACATTAGCAAAGACACAAAATCTACCAATATCTTTAGAAGAAGCATGGGATTTCTTCTCTTCACCAAAAAATTTAAAAGAAATCACCCCACCATACATGGGGTTTGTAATCACTTCAGATTTGGGCGATGGCAAGATGTATTCTGGTCAAATTATTTCTTACAAAGTGACCCCTTTATTGAATATACCGATGACTTGGGTTACGGAGATTAAACATGTCGAAGATCATAAATATTTCGTTGATGAGCAACGTTTTGGCCCTTATGCTTTATGGCATCATCAGCATTGGTTTAAATCTATAGAGGGGGGTGTCGAAATGAGAGATATCGTCAATTATGGACTTCCTCTAGATCCTTTAGGTCGAATAGGTATTGGATTTGTAAGATCAAAATTGGAAGAAATATTTGATTACCGATTTCGTAAAGTAGAGCAAATATTCGGGAAGTATGGTTCCTAATAGAGAAATATGACAATTGTGAACTAAAAAGAGTTCATAATAGTAATAAACTCTTCCCCATTCAAGGATGCACCGCCTACTAATCCTCCGTCCACATCAGGTTTTGCAAATATTTCTTTAGCATTAGCACCTTTGACGGAGCCACCATATAGTATTGAAGTATCATTTGCTATTTCTTGTCCAAATACCTTGGCCACCTCATTTCTAATGGAGGCATGCATTTCTTGAGCTTGCTCTGGTGATGCTGTCTCACCTGTACCGATAGCCCATATTGGTTCATAGGCTATTACTATATTTTTGAAATCTTCTACACTTAGTGTCAAAATAGTTTCTCTCAATTGATCTAAAACAAAATCTAAATGTGCGCCTGATTTTCTGATTTCTAAAGATTCCCCACAACAAAATAGTGGAAGTATACCCGCACTGAGCGCTAATTTTGTCTTTTCTAATAAAATATCATTTGTTTCATGAAAATATTCTCTTCTTTCTGAGTGGCCGATCACTACATATTTGACACCCAAAGATGAAAGCATCTCAACAGATATTTCACCTGTGTAAGCTCCTGATGGTTTATGATGTACATTTTGTGCTGCAATTTGAATATTGCCATGACTAGCTTTGTCCAATAAAGTGGAGATATATACTGAAGGAACACAAAGGATAGTAAGTACTCCATCTGGCGAGCCAGCTTCAATTATTTTATTTGACAGTTCACTTGCTTTTTCAAGTGTACAATTCATTTTCCAGTTACCCGCAGCAATTTTCTTTCTCATGATCGACTTATTTTATAAAATGCAGTGCAAAAGAAAGAAAAAGAACACACTTTTAATGGATTATCATCAATAAATTTGGATGAATGGCACAATTCCACAGTTAATCAAAGATGGAAGAAAAATTTAACATATCCAAATTAAATTTTATTGTAATATTTGAAAGTCGGGTTTTCAGAATTTTATACTGATTTGGCATACCCCAAAAAACTTTCTTAGGTTTTGTCGGTTAATTGTTGTAGTGATATTGAAATCAAATCGTTACTTTTGTGAGGCACATAGTATTGCTGTTTTGAGTATGATATGTCTGAAATTCATAAATTTTCTAACCAATCTTGAGATATGAAGGAGCAAATTTATTCAATCATTGATAAATATGTTGATGTCGAGGATGATTATGCTCAGTACAAAAAAGAGCTCATCGAAGACTACATCACAGCACTTTTAAGCCGAGAGGTCAGCATCAATGCTCGTAAAGAAGTATTGACTGGAAAAGCTAAGTTTGGGATCTCTGGTGATGGGAAGGAGGTGCCTCAATTAGCCATGGCCAAAGCCTTTAAAAAAGGAGACTGGAAGGCAGGATACTATCGAGATCAGACTTTTATGTTTGCCAAGAATTTATCGACAGTTTCAGAATATTTTGCTCAGTTGTACAGTGATTCAGACAATGATCCATTTTCAGGTGGTAGGCAAATGAATTGCCATTTTGCCACACCCACAATTGATGAAGATGGCAATTTTCTAGCTTTGAAAGACCTTTATAATGTGTCTTCAGATGTCTCTTGTACAGCAGGTCAGGTAGCACGAGCGATAGGCCATGCTTTTGCTTCCAAGATTTATAGATCTTTAGAAAATAGCGATGCCTATACTGATTTAAGTGATAATGGCAATGAAGTTTGTTTCTTTACTATTGGGGAAGGTTCAACATCGGAAGGACCATTTTGGGAAATGATGAATGCTGCTGGGGTTTTAAATATTCCACTTGTTGCAGTGGTTTGGGATGATGGGTACTCGATCTCCGTGCCAGTAGGATTACAGACGACTAAATCTTCAATAAGCAAAGCACTCGAAGGTCTTTTAATAGATGAAGATGGTAAAGGAATACATATTTATGTAGCAAAAGCTTGGGATTATCAGGAGTTGTGTCTTGTTTTTCAAAAGGCAGCCAATATTGCCAGAAATGATCATAAAGCCGTACTTGTGCATGTACAAGAATGTACCCAACCATTGGGGCACAGCACGAGTGGTTCTCATGAAAGGTACAAAAGTCATGAGCGGTTAGATTGGGAGGCTGAATATGACTGTATTGCAAAAATGGAGGAATGGTTGATCAGTAATGCATTGCTCACCCATGAAGAGACGGATCAAATCCGAACCAAGACCAAAGAATATGTCAAAGAGGAGGTTAAAAAAGCATGGAGAAATTACTATGATCCTACCAAATATATTTTTGACGTGATCAAAACACTTTTTGACAGTATCAATTCTAAGTTTCCAGACTTCCATGACTTACATGAAGAAATAAATCGATATAGTAAACTTGTAAATCCTCATTATAGCGACATACATGCCTCCACAAAAAGAGTAAAGATACTTCTTAGAAGCATTGGTGTAGTGCAAAGCGAATTGGATGAATTCATAGGCAAAAATGATATTCGTGCGGATTTAAAATACCATACACAATTGTATAGCCAAACTTCAAAAGCTGCATTGTCAGTGCCTGCTGTCCTACCAATATATGATGATAGTGGTATAGAAGAGACAGGTTATAAAATTATAAATAAATTTTTTGACCATGCCTTTGAGAAATACGACAATTTGATAGCCTTTGGAGAAGATTTAGGTAAGATTGGAGATGTAAATCAAGGTTTTGCTGGTCTTCAAGAAAAATACGGAGATCATCGGATCATGGATACTGGTATAAGGGAGTGGACCATCATTGGACAGGCATTGGGCTCAAGTATGCGGGGGCTGAAACCCATCGTAGAAATTCAGTATTTAGATTATTTAGCTTATGCTTTTAGCCCATTGACGGACGACTTAGCAACATTAAGGTATAGGTCTAATGGTATCCAAGCCGCTCCTATGATTGTACGTACGCGAGGACATCGATTAGAAGGTATATGGCATAGTGGATCACCGATGGGCGTACTTTTGGGTGGTATGAGGGGTATCTATTTGTGTGTTCCTCGAAATTTTGTGCAAGCAGCCGGTTTATACAATACATTACTAAAATCGGATGATCCAGGTATCGTGATCGAATGTTTAAATGCATATAGACTTAAGGAAAGAATACCTTCTAATCTCAAGGAGGTTACCATTCCACTTGGTATGCCCGAAATCGTCAAAAAAGGGGAGGACGTGACTGTGGTAACATATGGAGCTTGTGTCAATGTTTGTCTCAAGGCAGCTTCTTTAGCAACAAAAATTGGTATCAGTATGGAAGTAATCGATGTTCAAACCCTTCTTCCTTTCGATTTAGAGCACACCATCTGCCATTCACTACAAAAAACGAACAAAATACTATTTGTAGACGAAGATGTGCCTGGTGGTGGTACTGCGTTTATGATGCGCGAGGTTTTGGAGATACAAGGAGGTTTTAAATATTTGGATACCGCTCCTAAATGTTTATCAGCTACCGAGCACCGCACACCTTTTGGAAGTGATGGAGATTATTACTCAAAACCTAATCCTGAATCAGTACTTGAGATCGTTTACGAAATTATGAAGGATGTCAATCCAAATAGATTTATTTAAATTAAATGATGATTGATACTTTCAAACAAATATATCGATTTTTAAGTCCAAAATTTCAAAATATTTTTCTCGATTATCCCGTAAAACTAGCACCAAGGTATGGTCATGGGAAACCAGTACATCAGGGACTCAACGATATTATTCAAAAAAATACTCCTATTTTTGTATCGTATATTGAAAAAGCCCTTGACCTAAAAACTTATATTCAAGCCATAAAGCCTTTAGGTTTTGAGCAAGATCCTAAATCTCCAGTTTGGAACAATGGCTTTTTGCCAGGTCTTGATATCATCAGTATTTACACCATGATTGCCACTCATCGACCCAAAACTTATCTCGAAGTTGGTTCAGGCAATTCTACTAAAGTCGCCTACAAAGCCGTAAAGGATCATGGATTGGACACAAAGATTGTTTCGATAGACCCGTACCCTCGAGCAGAGATTGACATCCTAGCTGATAAAATCATTCGTCAACCTTTTGAGAATATTGACTACACAGAAATATTGAATCTTCAAGAAAATGACATCCTTTTTATTGATAATTCGCATAGGATATTCCCAAACTCGGATGCGATGGTGTTTTTCATGGAAATATTGCCCAACCTTCAAAAAGGTGTAATCGTCCATATCCATGACATTTATCTTCCTTATGATTATCCTCAATTTATGTGTGATCGAGCATATAATGAGCAATATGGTTTGGCATTTTTTTTGATGGCTAATCCTACTAAATACCAAGTCCTTCTACCAAATTATTACCTCACACAAGATGAAAGTTTAGCCTCAAAAATTGAATCAATATGGGACCATCCAAATCTAGCCAATGTAGAAAGGCATGGGGGTAGTTTTTGGATAAAGATAGATGGGTAGAAAAATAGTCGGATTAAATAGGGATTGCTGAAAAAGTCATCAAGCCCATTACTAGCATATACTTATGTTCTTTTGTCTTGATACATGACTGATCGATGCTTTAGCAAAATTGTGATACGAAATCACAATTTAGAGAAGGAACCGAAGAAAACTTTCTGAGGGGTGCCAAAAAATCAAGGCTGTTAGAAATTTAGCTAAAATCTTTCCTTCAATCCTAAATTCTAAAAACTCGCTTTAACCTATGTGCTTCTATCTATACTATAGGTTATATATGCTTCATCACAACTTTACTAAGCAGAAAGTGCTCAAACAGTTTAGAATTTTTAACGGATTGACTACAAGATTTCTTAACGCTAAATTCCTAAAGGCCGAACAAAAAAAATACAACCTATTAAACATATCTGCAAGAAAATTTAATAAATAAAGCTAAAAACCTTGAATGAAAATATTTGAAATTAAATATATATTATTGATTTTAAATATAATAGTGAATTTTAAGCAAGCCCTAAATAGCAGCCAAAAAATAATAATTCCTATTGTTTTCATATTCATTGACAAATTCCTCTTTTGTAAAGGAGTTTTGACTTTTTAACCAAGCAGACATGGTGTAAATTTTATAATTGAGGTCTTCAAAATAGGCAAAGATCAAAGAAGGAGTAGTGCCATAAGCGTCAGATGCACCTTTTCCATGTTCAAAGATGACAATGGGTTGAGAGCTTTTAATGAGCTCTTTTGCACCGAGTAAAACCTGATATTCGCCACCTTCTACGTCAATTTTGATAAAATCAATTTTAACGTCTTTGTCTATACAATTATCCAATAAGTCAGTTTTTACTCTTATTTGAGCATCAACTTCTGACGGTCGATCATACGTTCTTTTAATCAGTCCGCTATATGCAGGATTAGAAACAACATAATTGTAGGATGTTTCTCCAGTTTGATCAGCAAGTGCAATATCAAAGATTTTTATTTGGTGGTTTTGGGCATACTTTACGACAAGATTCTCATAAAAATCAGGGAGTGGTTCAAATCCAAAATGGAAACCCTTGGGAGCATTTTTTAGGATCAGATCCATAATTTCTCCTTTGTGGCAGCCTACGTCTATACAATTGCTATTTATCTTACAAACCTTTTTAATGACTTTGATGGTCTGTAAATCGTAGGCATGATTTTTTGACAACGGTATTGGCAGAGAACGGATTATTGTCTTGATTTTATCAATCATTTTTTTTCATTCTAGGATTAATCTAAAAATGGATTTCTAAAAAGCATTGTGGTTAGATTTTGTTATGATTTTTGTTCAAAAATCCCGCCAAAATCTGATTGGGGTTTTTATTCAATCTGTGGGTTGAAACCCATAGCTAGTGAAGGAAAGATTTTATAAATTTTAGATCAAAAACCTATTACTTATGTATCAATCAATCTCAAAAGCACGTTTTAAATTACCTCTGCAAAAAGATCGTATTCCTCAGCGCTAACGACTTTCACATTTACAAAATCTCCGACTCTAACAAAGAATGCATTTGCGTCGATCAATACTTCATTATCCACTTCTGGACTATCATATTCTGTCCTACCTACAAAATATCCCCCTTCTTTTCTATCAATCAATATTTTAAATTCTTGACCAACTTTACTTAAGTTTTTATCGTGTGAAATATCCCTTTGTACCTCCATTAATTGTTCTGCACGATGCTGTTTGACTTCTTGAGAGACATCGTCTGGGGTGAGATAGGCAGAGGTTCCTTCTTCGTGTGAATATTGAAATACGCCCACTCTTTCAAATTCCATTTCTTCGACAAAGTCACAAAGTTCTTCAAACTCTTCATCAGTCTCTCCTGGAAATCCAACTAGAAATGTAGTACGAATGGCAATATTAGGGACTACTTCTCGTGCATAGTTTATTAAATCACGTTGTTCTTCCATTGTCGTCTGCCTTTTCATCCGAGCTAAAACAGAATTTGAAGCATGTTGAAGTGGGATGTCTAAGTAATTACATACTTTGGGCAATTTAGCCATATAATCAAATACTTCTCTAGGGAATTTGCTCGGATAAGCATAGTGTAATCTTATCCACTCTATCCCTTCCACCTCAGATAAAGCTTCTAAAAGGGCTCCTAATTTTCTTTCTTTATAAATATCTAGACCATAGTAAGTCAATTCTTGAGCAATTAAAATGATTTCTTTTACACCCATCCTTGCCAAAGATTTAGCTTGAGATACTAAAACTTCTATAGGTTGACTCACATGACCTCCCCGCATCAGTGGTATTGCACAAAATGAACATGTGCGATTACACCCCTCAGATATTTTTAGATAAGCAAAGTGGGTAGGTGTTGTGGTAATTCGTTCTCCGATCAATTCTTGCTTATAATCTGCATTAAATTTCCCGAGTAAAGAAGGCAATTCCATCGTCCCAAAATAGGCATCCACTTCAGGAATTTCCTTTTCAAGATCATCTTTATATCGTTGTGAAAGACACCCTGTCACATATAATTTTTCGATCCTTCCCTCTGTTTTTTCTCTTGCATAATGTAGGATGGTGTCTATCGACTCTTGTTTTGCCAAGTCTATGAATCCACAAGTATTCACTACGATGATGTTTGCATCCTCATCACTTGCTTCATGTGTCACATCATAATCATTTGCTTTCAACTGAGTCATCATGTTTTCAGAATCGACTAGGTTCTTAGAGCAACCGAGTGTAATGACGTTGACTTTATCTTTTTTAAGTGTTTTTACCTTCATTATTTGTTTGTATTAAATCAGGGGTTAGAAAAGGGGGCAAAATTAAGCTAAATTTAATTTTGAAGGGTACAAATTTGGATAAATACGTTATTAATAGGCAGGATTAGCAAACAATTATGGGTTATTGCAATTTGGCCATGAAATATTGGATCTCTTAATAGTGGCCTAATGCTGAGATAATAACTACCGTTTTATCAGGTTCTTCGATAACTTGATAGATTATCCTGTCTTTTTTATTTAGTCTTCTACTCCAAAATCGAGAAAGATTATACTTTAGGGGTTCTGGTTTTCCTAAACCTTTAAAAGGACTAGTCTTCAACTCCTCAAGAATCAATTCAAGTTTTTTTTTATCAGCTCTATTACCAGATTTAGTTATTTTCTTTACATCTTGAAGTGCCTTATCTTCAAATATTATAAAATAAACCATCAACCGAATAATTCTTTTTTTAACTTCTCATCATACGGAATGGTATTCCCTTGTCTCGCACTTTCAGCTCTTTCTAGTATCATTTTCACAAACTCAGGATCATAAGGTTTTTCCTTTTTCTTCTTTTTTGTTTTGTATGTGACATTCAACTCGTCAAGCATTTCCTTAATTTTAATGGTCAAGGCTTCGTCTGGAGATTCTACGATTATTGTTTCCATCCTATTTTATTTCTTTTGTACAAAAATAGTACATTTTTTTGACTTTGATTCTAGTTGGTATATTTAACAAAAAATTGGAGGTGATTGATGAAGTACTTAAAATCTAAAATTCTTATCGCTACAAATTAACTTTAGAAGTGTAAGAATTCTCTGGTATTTTGCCTAATGTCCCTATAAAATAATCTTTAATGGCTTTAATATCATTTTCGGCATTGTCAGTTCTGTGGAAAATTGGAGAAAAATCTACTTCTCTTTTTCCCCAGTCAAATTTGACTAAAATGATATCTAAATTTGCCTTTTGTGCTATCCAATAGAACCCTGTTTTGAATTCATCAGTATATTTTCTGGTCCCCTCAGGAGCCAAAGAAAGGCTTATATAATCATAGTTTTTTATGGCTTCTACAGTGGAGTCTACAAAATTGGAAGACTTACTTCTATTGACCGATATACCTCCAAGCCACCTAAAGAAAAAGCCAAATGGCGGTTTGAATAAGGTATGTTTAGCTATAAATTGTACCTTCAATCCGATAGCTGCCCTTAAAAATATTCCAAGTAGAAAATCCCAATTCGTCGTATGTGGGGCTACAACAAAAATTTTCCTATTGGAAGCAAATGCATTTTCAGGCCGCGTGACCTTAAATCCGAAGTATAGTTTAAGTATGAACGTAAAAAATGGTGACTTCTTCATTAAAAATGCTTTAATGAGGTAAAGTTAATATTTTTGATATGAATTTATTCAAAAAAACAAGAATGATTTTCCATTGCCATTAAAAAAATATTGAGAATTATTTTTTTATGACCGTATCACCTTGGTCAAAGTACGAATATTTCATGATTTTTTTCCTTTTGAAAAACTCTACATAACTCGTAGGATTTGTTTCATTACCTCTTTCAGAAAGCAACTCTACAGTGATATTTTTATTCTTGGCTTGTACTACAAAATCTTCAAGTATATCTATTACGTCATTATCGATGTATTTGCTATTTCTCACATCAAGCTCTAGCGTAATATTGTTGGGTAGGCTGTTCAATTGTTTTGCAATAGCACCTTTATTTAAAAAAGTTACTTCTTCTGCAAAGTTCATTTTGATAATTTTATCATCACTTTTATCTATGTGTAAGAAAAGGGAATTTTGATAACTTTTGACCATAATGACGATGATACCGATAAATAAACCTACCATAATACCCCAAAGTAGATCTTTTGCTACAATGACCACGATCGTAGTAATAAAAGGTACAAATTGTGTCCATCCTCTTTCCCACATTTTTTTAAATAATGCTGGCTTTGCAAGTTTATAACCAACGGTGATTAAAACCGCTGCTAAAACCGACAATGGAATGTGGTTTAGTAATGAAGGAATTGCTAAAACTGCCAATAATAGAAAAGTGCCATGAATTATAGTAGACATTTTGCTTTTGGCATTGGATTGTATATTGGCGGAACTTCTTACAATCACTTGAGTAATAGGTAATCCACCAATTAGTCCAGAAATAATATTTCCAGTTCCTTGAGCAAAAAGCTCTCTATTTGGAGGCGTTACATTTTTTGCAGGATCTAATTTATCTGTTGCCTCTACGCTCAGCAACGTCTCAAGACTTGCTATCAATGCTAGACTAAATGCGATCGTTATTACTTGTGGATTGGTAATCTGACTAAAATCAGGAAAGCTCAAAAAGCTAAGATATTCGTCTATACTTGATGCGACAGGGATAGATACTAAATGGATATCTCTCACCGATAAATCTGGCATTGAGTCAAATATTAGTTTTAGAACCGTGCCCAAAACAACAGCTACTATTGGACCTTGAATCAATTTGAATATTTTTGCCTTTTTTGACAATACATTGTCCCAAAAAACAATTAGTACCAATCCTAATAATCCAATTATCATAGAACCTTTTGTTATATTTGACAGGATGTGCGCTATGGCCGAGAATGTATTTTCTCCAGATGGCTCGATAAACTCGTCAGCACCCATTGGTTCAGTATCATAGCCAAATAAATGTGGTATTTGTTTTAATATGATGATAATACCTATACCTGTCAACATCCCAAGTATCACACTATTTGGAAAAAAGTATCCAATTATACCAAATCTTAATATTCCAAAAACAACCTGAATTACACCAGCTAGGACAACAGCCACTAGAAAGGTTTCAAAACTACCAAGTTGTGTAATCGCTGATGCAACAATTGCTGCTAGGCCTGCTGCGGGTCCAGAAACTCCTAAATTCGAACCACTGATAGCACCAACTACCACACCTCCAACTACTCCTGCAATCAATCCCGCTAATAGAGGTGCACCTGATGCTAAGGCTATCCCCAAACATAAGGGTAAAGCCACAAAGAATACGACTATACTGGCAGGGAAATCACTTCGTAAATTTGATAAATTCATATTTTTAATTTTGTATATATTTTTTAAAAGAGGTCAGTTTGAAATAACTTTTTTAAAAATTTAAGTATGTAAAAAGTTATAACTTAACAAACTTTAAATTTTTAAATAAGAACAATGATAGTCTACAAAGATAAACAGATTATTTTAAATTATTTGTTTTAACATATTTTTAAAAAAATTAAATTATTTTCCTTTCTCATAATTAGAAAAGATTTAAAAACTTAACCTCCTCAACCTTTTTGTTCCAATGTTAAAAGGGCTAAAGTATGTATTTAAGAATTGACCAAAGTCTTAATAGGTAGGGTACTCTTTAATTAATAGAGAAGATATGTAGGTGATTGATTTCTAAAACTCGTTCATAACCAAGAAAGGTAAATAAATTCGAAATTATGAATAGGAGAAAATTTATAGTAAAATCTAGTACAGCCTTGACAGCAACTGTATTAACTACTGGTAGTTTGTCGAGTGCATCGTTAATTGGAAGCCAAAAAAAACAAAGAGTAGCCTTGGTTGGTACAGGCGTGCGGGGTAGCTCAATGTACGGTCGAGACATGTTGAAAAATTACGGTGATTATGTAGAATTGGTAGGATTGTGCGATATAAATCCTGGAAGATTGAAAGTTGCCAGTGAATACATCGGTGCTAATTGTCCTATATTTACCAATTTGGATGAACTGATTAAAAAGCAAAAGCCAGAAACTTTAATTGTCACTACAACAGATGCGGCTCATCATGAGGTAATCATCAAAGGATTAGAGAGTGGATGTAATATTATAACAGAAAAACCTTTGACTATCGATGAAGTAAAGGCACAAGCCATACTTGATGCTGAACGTAAATCAGGTAAAAGAGTCATTGTAACATTCAACTATAGATATCCACCTTATAGAGCGCAAATCAAGCAACTATTGATGGAAGGTATCGTAGGTGATATACAGGCTGTGGAGTTTAACTACTACCTTAGCCATGATCACTTAGTGCAATACATGCAAAGATGGCATGGCATTACACATAAGGGAGGATCATTATGGGTCCACAAGTCTACGCACCACTTTGATATGGTCAATTGGTATATCAATTCTGAACCTGAACAGGTTTTTGCATATGCTTCCCTTGAAAGATTTGGTAAAAAAGGACCTTACAGAGGAAAGAATTGTAGAAATTGTGAGCATACTGCAACATGTCCATATTACTGGGATATTAATAAAGACGAGCGATTAAAAAAATTGTATGCAGATAATGAGCATCATGATGGTTATATACGAGACAACTGTGTTTTTAGAGAAGATATTGACATCTATGACAAACACGCTGCCATGGTAAAATATGCTAATGGCGTTCAATTGAGTTATGTTTTGACAGGTTCGAGCGATAAAGAAGGGTACTACATGGCTTTTGACGGGACTAAAGGAAGACTCGAAGTAAGGGTAGGGGGTCATCCATCAAAAGACTACAACGAATTGATTTTCATACCCGAACCAAAATACACAGATAGAAAAGAAGAAATCATCAGAGCTGATCACAAACCAGGTAGTCACTGGGGTGGTGACCCAATTATGATGGATAAATTGTTTAAACACCCCGAGGCACCAGATCCACTTGGGCAACAAGCTGGTGTTCGCGATGGTGTCATGTCTATCCTTATAGGTATCGCAGCCCGTAAAAGCATTAAATCCGGAATGCCAATAAACATTAAGGATTTGACAGATTTGGTACCTAAAGCGGTGAGAAGTTAAGCCTATATTGAAGCCATTATACCTTTTATATTACCCAAAAGGTTATTCTAACCCAGATTACGCGTTGGACTTTTTTCGAAAGGAAATTAGGCAAAATAGTAGTGAAGCACATGAGCAGCGTAAAAAATTGATATCCGAAATATCAATTTAGCTGCGAACTAAAACCAACTGGATTTTAGCTTCTCCTATTTTTTTGCAGCCTTAGCTGCATTGAGGACGGAAAATTGAGTACTGAAGCTAATATGAAGCATAATTTTCTTGCAGTTAATTTCTAATGCGTAATTCCATCTAACTTAATGTAATTAGTTGATATTCAATAGCAAAAATTACAACATACAAGTTAGCAAAAGCCTTCTTTATGAGCTTGCCAATAAATCCAAATCTGGGTTTAATCGCCAATTGCTTGATATGAACTGTTATAATGTTGATCTGAGTACAAAGCACCCATATAAGTCATTCGATTGATTTATTTTGGCAATAGAAAAGAGTATACTAGTGCTCCTTACAAATACCTAGTAATGATACCCTATCAATCCGTTATTCCCACGTTCATCCTTATTTTACCCTAAATCATCTAATATTCCCACACCATACCCCATTTTCTTAGTATTTTTGTTTAATTATTATAAAATGAGCAAATCATGTTTGGAGAAATAAAAAAAATGCTTGGAATAGAAGATGTAAAGATTTCCTTAGAACTACCCGATAAGGTGAAGCGAAAGGATGGCATCATCAAAGGAACCATTAAGTTGACTTCTATGACAAATAGTGAAATAATGGAGATCAATGTCAAAGTCATTGAAAAATATTACAGAGGTAGAAGTGAATCAAAATTAATTGATGAATACACGCTTGGTGAAATTTCCTTAGCCAATGCATTGGAAATCAAGAAGAATGACATTGTAGAAATTCCTTTCGAACTTCCTTTTAAAATTTATCAATCGGAAATGGATAAATTTGAAAATAATAACCTTATTTTTGGCGGAATAGCTTCCCTGGCCAAAAAGTTTAAAGGTGTGAAATCAGAATTTAGAGTTGAGGCTGTGGCCACTATAAAAGGAACTAAATTACATCCGCACTGTATTAGTATTATAAGAATTGTGTAAAGTCTTTTTATGGAAAGAAAAATTTTGATCACGGGTGCCAATGGACAGATAGGTAAAGTACTGACCAACAGCCTAAGAGATGTGTATGGACATAACAATGTGCTTTCGACAGATATTAGAAAAATACCTGATTTGGAGCCACCTTTTGAGTTTCTCGACATATTGAATACAGTAAGAATGAGAGAAATCATTGGTGATTATGACATTACAGATGTCTATCATATGGCTGCTTTGTTGTCTGCATCAGGCGAGTACAATCCGTTGAAGACTTGGAATGTCAATTTTAATGCTTTTCATCATCTCCTTGAATTTGCCAAAGAAGGCATCATCAAAAGGCTTTTTTTCCCAAGTACAATTGCGGTATTTGGCAGTACAACACCAAAGAAAAATACGCCACAAGATGTGCCACTTTTGCCGGAGACGATCTATGGAATTAGCAAAAGTACCGGGGAGTTGATGAGCAATTATTACTACCATAAATTTGGTGTAGATGTGCGATCAATACGATACCCAGGCATCATCAGTCATCAATCTATACCAGAGGGCGGTACGACAGATTATGCAGTAGAAATTTTTCATGCAGCTGTAAAAGGGGAGGATTATGTTTGCTTTTTGGACGAAAATACGCGCTTGCCAATGATGTACATATCTGATGCTATCAAAGCAACCATCGATATCATGGCGGAGCAGTCCGAGCACATCAAGTCAAGATATAGCTACAACTTAACGGCGATGAGCTTTACACCTAAAGAACTCTACGAAGAGATTAAAAAGCATTATCCTGATTTCAAAATTATTTATCAACCTGACTTTAGACAAAAGATAGCAGAGTCTTGGTCTGAATCGATAGATGATAGTAGAGCAAGACAAGAGTGGGGGTGGCAAAACGAATACGATCTTTCGACGATGACGGATGATATGATTTATAATCTAAAAATAAAATACGGTAAAGAATGATTACCAAAGAAATAAAGCAAGCATTTGATAATGAACTTCAGACACTAGAAAGCAGTGGTCTTTTCAAAAAAGAAAGAATCATCGTGTCACCACAATCAGCCCAAATCGTTGTAAAAAACGGTAAGGAAGTACTCAATTTTTGTGCAAACAATTACCTAGGCCTTTCTTCACATCCATTGGTAATAGAGGCAGCACATAAGGCTATTGATTCACATGGGTTTGGAATGTCGTCAGTAAGATTTATCTGTGGAACCCAAGATATACACAAAGAGCTAGAGGCAAAGATTGCTGCATTTGTCGGAGCCGAAGATGCGATCTTGTATGCTGCAGCTTTTGATGCCAATGGTGGTCTATTCGAACCACTACTAACTGAACAAGATGCCATTATATCTGATCAATTAAATCATGCTTCAATTATTGATGGTATCAGACTTTGCAAAGCCGTTCGATACAGATATCTCAACAATGATATGAACGACCTAGAGCTCCAGCTCAAAGAAGCACGAAGTAAAGGGGCAAGACGAATCATGATTGCTACGGATGGTGTTTTTTCAATGGATGGCATTATAGCGGATATCAAAGAAGTAGTAGCCCTTGCGGATAAGTATGAAGCAATGGTCATGGTCGATGATTGTCATGCATCTGGTTTTGTTGGTCCTCGAGGACGTGGAAGCGCTGAACATAATGGTGTATTTGGCAAGGTTGATATTACCACAGGCACATTTGGTAAAGCATTAGGTGGTGCTTCTGGCGGATTTACAGCAGGTCCGGCCAATATTATTGAAATACTGAGACAAAAGTCAAGGCCATACCTATTTTCTAATACTTTGGCACCCGCTATTGTCGGAGCAAGTATTGCAGTGCTTGATATGTTGACCACTAGTGACCAATACATCAGTAAAATCAATAGCAATACAGCCCTTTTTAGAAAATTAATGACGGAAGCGGGTTTTGATATCGTAAAAGGTACCCACCCAATCGTACCTGTGATGCTCTATGACGCCCCTTTAGCTCAATTGATGTCAGAGAAATTGCTAGATGAAGGTATATATGTAATAGGTTTCTTCTTTCCTGTAGTGCCCCAAGGTAAAGCAAGGATAAGGGTACAAATATCAGCGGGACATAGCGAAGAGCAAATCTTAAGAGCAGTGGAAGCTTTTACCAAAGTTGGCAAGGCTCTAAAGGTCATTTAGAAATTAGTTATGAAAGCTGAGTTTTTTATTGCCAATAGATTAGCATTTTCTAAAGATAAGACTTTTACTAAAACGATTATTAGAATAGCCATCGTAGCTATTGCATTGAGTATCACGGTGATGATTCTTACCAATGCGATGATATCCGGTTTTAAAAAAGAAATACATAGTAAAATGTTTGGTTTTTGGGGCCACATCCATATCACTGACTCAGGTATCACCAAAAGCTTTGATGCAAAACCTATAAGCAAAAATGACCCATTTGTTGATGAAATCAAAAAAGTCAAAAGTGTTTCCTACCAAATAGAAAAAAAGAATTTTTTTGGCCAAACCATACCTGATGAATATGACGTTTACAAAACTTTGGGTGGGGTAGACAAAGTACAATCTTTTATATTTATGCCTGGTTTATTAGAAAAAGGAAAAGAATTTCAGACAATTGTTTTCAAAGGAATTGACAATGACTTTGATTGGAAAGGAATGGAAAGATTTCTCATCGCTGGCCATCAAGTCCAAAAAGAACTTGGTAAAGATGATATTGTGGTAAGCAAGTACCTAGCCAATAAATTAGATATTAAAGTGAACCAAAGTGTTATTGTTTCATTCATAGAAAACAAAAATAAAATTAGAAGAAAGCTTAAAGTAGTAGGAATCTATAATACGGGTTTAGAAGAGTTTGACAGAAGGTTTATTTTCGGAAATGCTGATAAATTAAGGCCTATATTAAATTGGGATGCTGACCAAGTTGCTGGCTTTGAGATATTTGTTGATAATATCGATGACAATCAAATCATCAATGACTACATTTATAGCGAAATATTGCCGAGTCAGTTTTATTCAGAAACCATTCAACAAAAGCATCCAAGTATCTTTGAGTGGTTAAAATTACAAGATATCAATGAGACAATCATTTTACAATTGATGAATGTAGTGGCAATTATCAATATGATGACTGTTTTGCTAATCTTAATCTTAGAGAGAACAAAGATGATAGGTACGTTAAAAGCCGTGGGAGCTACCAATTGGTTTGTTCAAAAGATTTTTATTTTTAATGCTGGATTTATCATTTTTTTTGGGATATTAATTGGTAATGTTGTAGGCCTGTTGTTAGCTTTCTTACAAAAAAAGTTTAAGTTTATCAAATTGGATGAGGCTAATTATTATCTCGATACTGCACCAATCAACATTGAGTGGTCATCTATATTTTTTATAAACATCCTTGCTTTTTGCGTAGTCTTAACTTTTTTATTAATACCTACATTTTTTATTAATAAAATAAAGCCTGTTCAAGCCCTCAGATTTGATTAGAAATATGAGATGGATTATCATAAAACGGATCTTCCTTTTTGCTTGGATTTCTTCTCTAAAAAGATGGAAGAGATTGGTATATCATTTTTACCAACTTATTCCAACTACAAAAACAGCCATTCCTAGATCAATATGGTATGATTGGCCAATAGATTTATTCTGTTACATGATAGATGTATTATATTTACCTGAATGGTATATGATATTTTCAGTTTTATTCCGTAAAAACATAAGATTGGCCAATGAATTGGAAGAATATTTAATGTCCGAATACTTCAACGATGTTATTGATAAACGATTTGTGCTGTTCAATACCGAAGCATCAAAGTTAGTTAAAAGATATGCCCATGCTTTGGTAACATTTCACATCATTCACTTTGAGAAGGAACTTTCTGAACCAATCATTGTACACGAGTTGGTACACATTCATCAGTTTCAAAAATATGGCAGTGTTTACCTTTACAGAGCATTGAAAGCTCAAATGTCCAAATATACCTATGATTACGGAGGCACTGAAAGACTTTTTGCGGGTATTGAAAAAGGCAAGTCCTTATATGATTATAATTTTGAACAACAAGCTTCGATCATCGAAGATTATTTCAGAATGAACAATCAATTTACACTATTTTTCAATACTTCTAACAATAAGATTTATGAAAAATACTATAAAGACTTAAAAGTATAATCAAATAAGAAAAATTCTCCTATGTCTCAGACGATACTTTCTATTATAAAAAAGCAATTCATAGACTATAAAATCCTTGCAGAAAAGGCAATTGTGCAAATGGAAGATCAACATTTATATTGGAAACCGAACGCAACTTCGAATTCAGTAGCCAATATCGTGATGCATATGCACGGTAATATGGTATCAAGGTGGACAAATTTTTTGACAGAAGATGGAGAAAAAGAGTGGAGGAAACGTGAAGAGGAGTTTGAAATAGCCCCTGCTAATCGTGATGAGTTACTTATTAAGTGGAATGAAGGTTGGCAATGTTTATTTGATGCAATAGAAGCTTCATCGAGTGTACCGCTTGATTCTATTATTTATATAAGAAACCAGCCACACACCATCTTGTCCGCTTTTTTACGGCAGTTAGCACATTATCCATCTCATATTGGTCAGATTATTTATCTTTGTAAAATGTTATCTGACCAAAATTGGAAAAGTTTATCCATACCAAAAGGCGGAACTGAAGAATTTAATAAAAAAATGTTTAAAAAATAGTTATTTTTAATGGTGATATAAATCATTATATGTCAGTATTATAAATATTATACATATTGTTATATTTAGTAAATAATGTGATATGATTGATTTATTTTAACGTGAATAATGGATAAAAAAATAGCATAAAAAAGTGAACATAAGAAAAATATTGTATATATTAGTGGTTCAAAATCATTAAATAATAACAAATATTAGACTTATGTTCGAGGATA
>JALHLK010000065.1 GCA_022844565.1 Saprospiraceae bacterium | reverse complement strand
TGTACCTGCTTTGAACCTTCTCAGATCCCACACTCGCATCTCTACCGTGATTGGTGCTCCTACCTGTGCTGGATCTACCTTACAGCCAAATTGCATGCCTGATGTACCACCTGTAAGAATTCTTTCGTCTGGCTGAGCAGTACCATTTTGTAAACTTGGTCTCTTTCTTATTGATACATCTGGTATCCACAACTGTGCAGTTCCTTTATTGTACGCTTCCAATGCCAATGCAAAAGCAGCATCTGAACTTCTTCTTCCGTCTACTTCACTATTATCATACGATAAGAATTTACCCGCACCCGTAAAGTAGTGTCTATAAGTGATTGTATCCGTTCCTGCTCCTGCAGGGTGTTCGAAATTTCCTCCTCTATTGAATGTGAATAATATCCCTCCTGATCCACAATTTGTGAAACTTCCTCTGTCGAAGTCTTTTGCCCACAACTCTACTAAACCATTCTTCATTACCGCGCTACTTAAGCTTACGCAATATGGTGTCGCTGCTTTTGGCCAGATACCAATTACTGAATCACGCTCCGTTCTGTTTCCACATGCATCAGTTACAAAATACCTGATGCCGTGCTCTCCCACTGGTAAGCCTCTGAATACAATCGATGGATCATTACCCGTGAGTACGGAGGATGAATGAGGAGTAAGTGTAGTAATTCCTGATGGGTTTAATGGTATTACTTTTGTATTTGCATATACAATTGCGCTCCATGTCAATGTTTGGCCATTACAGAAATTGTCTGTAGCACTTGGTAAGAAGGTATGATTTATTACACATGTTGCGTCAATAATATCCGTATCTAAGCCTGGTGCTTTTGTAATTACTGGTGCAGTCGTATCTTCATATTTGTAGATCGTCTCTCTTGCTGCTATCTTTCCATTACAACACCAGTTGATATAATCCCATCTTACTAACCATTTTTTACAAGCATCGCCTACTGTATACTCTTCGATTGTTAATTTTTTACCAAATACGCTACATCCTACATCTTTAACGTTTGAGTTAAATCTTGGATCTCCATTTAATCCTTTTGGATCTCCTGGTATTGTAGATAATGGACCTGGTCTACCATCAAGTTCACTTCCACATGAAACATCTGCAGCTAGGATGTTGTAAGCCGCTGATGGACTTTCGTGTCTACTTGGTGTTGTGCCCATTGTACAAAGTTCTCCAAAAGATCTCACTATACTACCTTCAATAAGCGTTGATTCTGGTGCAGGAGTACCTGTTGTCCATATAACTGAATAATATTTTTCATCTGAGACACAACCAATCGAGGTTTCAAATGGTTCGAAGATTCTCTCTCTTCTTACATTTAATCTTGCTCGTACTGTATTGTTATTCACATCCTCCTCTGTTAAAATACAGCTATTCCAATTGTGCATTGCTATTGGCCACTCGATAGATGGGTTTGTATTGGGACCATCGCCTACTACAACTCTACTTGTACAAGTAACCGCGTTAAGCGCTGGGTTACCGTTAGCTTTAACTCTGTATGTTCTAACGAATGTACCTGTATTACATGTACTTAAAGAACCAACATCTTTGAATTCAAATTCATACTTGTCACATGCACCTACTGCTGTTGGCAAGAAACTTGCTGGAGTGTTCGTAGCTGTAGCTGTAACCCATCCTGTAGCCGATGTTAATGTACTTGCAGCTACAAAATTGTATACCGCTACTACGCCTGTATCTCTTGTACAATCTATTGTTATGTCACTTGGACATGTGATTTTAGGTATGATTTTATCTTCTACTTTTACGTTTGTCCATGTCTCGTTGAAGTTATCTCTGCAAACAACGCCATCCACAGTTATTTCGTCACCGAAAATACCTGATCCATTGGCATCATCCCATACTCTTAACCATACTTTTACAGTTTTTCCGATATCATCACAACAGAATTTTACAAATTGTCCTCTGTCTGTATCTGCTGTATTATCAAAAGGTCCGTGCAAAGGAACTGCTTGATCTAATCCATTTCTTTCATCATTGTATGTTACGTTGTTATTCCATAGGCCATCAGCACTTGTTATCGATCCACTTCCGTTTGAATCCCACTGATCTCCAACGTTAAGACAAGCAGGCGAACCATCTTCTCTTCTGATCTCCATGTACACTTTTGTACAGTTGTCATATGAACCGTTGTCTACTTGGTTAGTGTAGATTTTTGCTACACCTGTTGTAGTTGCATCACCACTTTTAGTTAAACTGACTGTGATAAACTCTTTTGCTGTTGCTACTGGTGCTACTCTATCCTCTACTACTACTGTGATACTAGCTGTAGATGTATTACCACAACAGTCAGATGCTGTATAAGTGAATGTATGACCATCTTTGTTACTACTAGGTACTTTTAATGCTACCCATGTGTTGCCCCTCTTTTCTACAGTTACGCCTACTGGTCCTTGTACTGATACTACTTGTGCATCCGGATCGCAATTGTCTCTAACCGTTCCTATAGGTAAGTTAATATCTACATCACATCCCCATGCATCAACACTGTATGGTGTAGAAGGGCTAGACACCGTAATTGATGGTGCTTCCTCATCTTTCTTCTTGATGATCTGATGGCATGTCCTACTTTGTCCTTGACACCAGTCTAATATGGTCCATTTTCTATGAATTTTTACAGTACCCTTGCAGTTTGCCTTACATACCGACAACTCTGTATCTACATATGTACCTATTACATTGCATATGGATTTGTTTTCTGGTAAATACGATATTACCATATTATTTTCCAAAATATAAGGCCATGCATTGGTACTATCTCCCGTTATTGCAGCTATTGAGCTCGGAGAATCATCGTCATCACAACTAATGGTAACTAAAGGATTAGGACAGTTAAAGTTTTCATCATTTAAATCCACAGCCTCCACGGTGATGTTTTGTGTGTAGGTGGCTAGAATACCCGAGATATTAACTATTGTGAAAACTCTTTCAATTTTTTTGATGACTAAATTGTCTTCTCCACATACCATTGTTACTGTATTGTCTCTGTAACCTAACACGGTAGCTGGAGAGCATGCACCTGTGACAATAGGAATGCCGCCAGTGACTTCCGTACTTGGGTTTCCTATATCATCCAATGGGGTAGCTAGACATGATACGGTTATATCTGGAGGGCCTACGATCACTGGTGGTAATTTATCTTCGATGTTAATGTAACCCCAACATTTATTATCAACACACAGGGAAATAACTTCATATTTTAACTTTTGACCTATATAAGCTCTAATGTTATTCAAATCTATCACTTCACCATTTTGGGTTGTAAGCCTGAATGTAAACAATTCAGGTTGGAAGATATCTCCTAGTAATACCAATTCCAGATTCGTAGCTTCGCAATTTTCGTCTAAACTCAAGTTGATTTCTCCTAGACATTCCATAGAGGTTAACTCTCCAATCTCTATTTCTAAGGATACACTTTGTACACAACCTGGATCATTTTGATTTGGCATGTTTGGCATACCTCCATCTACCGTATATACTATGGTGTGGAAACCTGGTCCTAAAACAGCAGGATCAATTTCAGTGGCTGCGTTACCATTTATTGTAAATGATTCTGAAACAATATTATCATCGCCAGGGTCACCTACTAAGGCTATTGGTTCTGCGTTGAAACATAAAACTGTTGCGTCTAAGAGAATTTGCGGTGTTGGGTATGTGCAAAAATTGCCGATTCTTAGAGTGTCTCCTTCTCCATTGCTAACTGCAATACTATACCCTATGCTATCTACATGGATACCTTCTAATACAAAGAATCCACTACCAAGAGGAAACTCAAACATCACTGTACCAAGAGGTATAGTAGAAGGAGCCATAGGCGGAGATGGTCCACCTGGGCTATTTAAGTTCTCAACACCTACTACAGTCCATGTTTGACCTGTAATTCCTGCTACAAATACAGTATCTCTAAATTGACCATTTTGTAATGAAGTGGCATTATTAAGACATGTACATGGGTCCACGATCGAAATTACGTATAATACTTTAATAACCGCATCGTTACCATCACCTCCAACATAGGATATAATTGCATTCAGCCCACTACCAAGGAAGTTAAAAATATTATCGCCTTCCATATATCCTGTAAAGGTTCCAATTATTGGATCTATGCCATCATTATCAACTATGGTGAAAGTCATGCCATAAGATGGCATGAATGTACCACTGAGTATAAGGTCCACATCTGTTATGTCCACGATGCCCACAACTGCCAATTGGGTATACGTGGTACCCGCTCCATCTCCTGGGGTTGCACCATTAATGACGATAGCTAGGTCACCTACAATAGACATTGCGCTTGCAATGACATCTGTACCATTAAAAGTAGGTGTTACTGCTCCTGATCCTGTGGAAAGAAGCATTGTCCCAACGTTCGTATTGAAACTTGCAAGAAACTCAATATCATCTCCACTGTGAAGTACTACATTGGTACTAGCCAATCGGGTAATATTACTACTGATGGTAATTTTACCACTGTTGGCATTACCTATGAAGAGCGAATCTGTGAAGATCCGATCAAGTTCTGCATCGAAAAGGCTAAGAGGACCACCAATAGGGTTAAATACTGACCCAAGATCAATTTGTACACCGTTCGTGTAAGGGAGCAAAGTGACTCTACTAGTTGCATCGGTGGTCACAGAGCTACCAGCCTGTATATCCATACTATTGGCAATTAAAGTGATATTGCCTCCATTGGCTGAAGTAGTAATTTCATCAGCTGAAATTAGCATTCCAAGGCCACTAGGGCCCCCTCCTTCTATACCTGTCACTACCAAATCACCTCCTTCAGAAGTGATTTGGGTGTTGCTGTCTTCCATAAATACACCTACATTATTAGAACCTGTGGCTGGGCCACCTGTACCTTGTACTTCCACATTGCCAGTACCACCTGCGGAAATCTCTGCACCTTGACCCATTGTGACACCAAAATTGAAATCCGTTACTCCTGAACCGCCACCTTGCCCAATTACACTTACGTCACCGTTTGCAGAAGTGATGATTGAATTTGTTCCTATAATATTTACACCGTAAGAATTGCCGCCAGCTAAGCCACCTGTACCTTGTACATAAACTATACCTGTACCTCCTGCTGAAATCTCAGCATCTTGGGCCAAAGTAACACCTATATTAAATGCTGCTGATCCTGAACCCCCACCTTGTCCAATTACAGTTACGTCACCGTCTATAGAAGTGATGAATGAATTTGGGCCTACAAGACTTACACCGTAAGCGGAGCCACCTGTTGAACCACCAGTGCCCATAACTTCGACTAATCCATCTCCGCCAGCAGAAATAGTACTTCCACCAAAAACATAAACTCCCAGATTGTTAGATGAATTGAGTGAACCTCCGCCTAAGCCTGTTACATTTACATCACCACCAGATGAAGTAATTGTTCCTCCTGTGCCTGCAAATACCCCAACATTGAAGTTGCCTTCAGACAAGCCTCCCTTTCCATCTATTACAACATCACCGTCTAATCCAGCTGTAATGAGGCCTGAAGCATCAACAAAAACACCTATGTTATTTGCAGAAGCTCCTGTGCCTCCACCCTGACCGTTAACTTCCACATCCCCCCCTAAGGAGGTTATCATTGAGTTTGCATCTTCTACAAAAACACCATAATTAAAACTGTCAACTGCAGTAGTTCCACCTGTACCCATAACAACCATAATAGTACCTATACCTCCACCAGAAAGTGATGCTCCATTTTCTACATAAACTCCGTAATTACGTTTAGAAGTGGCCCCATTTCCTCCACCTTGACCAATAACGTTTACATTACCCCCTGAAGAAGTTATACTAGAATTAAGGTTATTAACGTACACTCCGTAGTTATCTGTTCCTGATGAGGATCCTCCTGTTCCATTGACAGTTACATCCCCTGTTCCACTTGCTGAAATGAATGAACCTGCGCCTAAACCTACTCCTATATTTTGATCAGAAGCGTTGCCTGTACCACCACCAGTACCTGTTACTATAATATTACCATCTATTGAAGTTATCGACCCTCCTGTATTCAAACCTACCCCACTATTGAAAGGATCAGTTGAAGCAACGCCACCTATACCTGTTACGGTTACATCACCGGCCAACCCCGCAGTTATCCTTCCTGCATTGACAAAAACACCTATATTTGCAAAACTGGCAGCGCTTCCAACTGCTGTTCCTTCTACTATCACATCTCCACTAGATGTAGAAATTTCGGCATTCGCACCATCTACGCTTACACCATGCTTTAAAAATATAGTTCCTCCTTTCCCTCTTACGGTCACATCACCATCTCCGCTTGCGCGAACTAAACCATTTTCGACAATTACGCCCGAAAAGTTACCCGTATTTGAAATGGCTTGTTGATTAGCCTCTACAATTATATCTCCATCTTCTGTGACGAGACTACCTCCAGAACCAATTTTGATGAAGCGGCTTGCTCGCAAATCCGCAATACCTGTACCTGAAAGTATTATATTAGCTCCAGAATTTATCTCTATAGTATCCACCCCTACTGGTATGTCATCATCTTGTAAATTTACATTAAGACTGGAGTTAGGAATAAATGTTATATCTCCAAAAAATGTTACTTTTTCACCTCCTGTCCCCCCATTAACGGTAACATTTGGAAGTGAATTGATTGTAAATGCTCCAAAATTAATCTTGTCATTTCCTCCTTGTGTGTTTATAATTATGGAAGTGATATTTGCCAATGAAATAATGGCGGGCATAGGCGTAGTTAATCCACCATCTAAGGAATATGTGCGAGGTGTAACCGTAACATTAAACTCAATATTCGTTCCATTTTCTAGAACTAATAAAAGGTCAGAGTTATTTAAATTATCTGTAATTGTTAGCACATTACCCGCTGTGGTAATGACATAGTCTTGTGCAATAACTTGGATGTTAATTGTTAATAACACCAATAAAACTACAAATAATCTTGTAATTGAGTAGAGTTTTTTCATTTTGTTTGAATTTTCATTTTGAGGAAATAATTAAATGGTAAATAATAAAACAATATACAATCAACATATTAAATAAAATCGTAATGTAAGTTGCTTTTTAACAATATTTTATAATCTTTATTTACAAATATATATAAAAAAATTCATGTTTACTCAATATATCCTTCAAAAATTTTAAAATCATTGCTAAAATGGTATTAAATTTGCTTTAATAGCGCCTTTTCAATATCAATTATTGTTACTATCTAGCGCAAGGATTACCCTTAAACTAGTATCATTATGTCGGATAGTAATATTGAAACTAAAGTTTGATTTATTCTTTGATTAATATTTTATTATTTCCTAAAAATTAATAATATTCATATTAATTTTAGAATTATATATTAATGAGCTTAGCAGAAAAACCAATTGGATTCTCAATTTTAGGGAGAAAAATATTTCTAAAATTCTATAATACAAAATTTTTTGTACAATCAATATTGTATGCTTATTCAGCCTATTTTTAACTATAAAACCAAATTTACTCCACCACCATCATCTTCCTTTGCTCTACTTGTCCTCTTGATTCTATTTGATAAATCAATATACCACTTACAGATCCAAGCTGCTCTTTGGTGACTATCACTTCATTTTGTCCTGCTTCACCTTTAGCATTGTATTTTCTTATTGATCTACCTGTTACGTCTGTTGTTGTCAATTTCACTGATCCTGCTTGGGGTAACTCGTATCTGATCACAGTAATTGTCTTTCATGGGTTTGGTTCGTTTTGGGATAGGTTGAAGATGCTCGGCCGAGCATCTCTACGTATTTCCAATACGATTGCGCTGCGTTACATGTCTGCACCTACATATGCTTCTGCTCCTGTCACTTCGCTGGTGATTTGTAATGCATTTGATAATTGTTGTGCTTTCGTAGCTCTGAATGACAGTCTCATTACTTCACTGCCTTGGGATACTGTTGTGCCATTTGCAGATGCCCAGCACATCGTAGTTTTGTCTTTGCTTACTTTACCTATGCCTGTCTCGATAGAGCTTGCAAAAGAGAGATGATCTGCTGTTATCTCTCTCGCTCTACCGTCTATGCTTATTAACTCCATTCCTTCGTGACTTAGGGTCAACTAATAAAAGTGTTAAACTATGTTTTAATCCAGCGGTAACAATGAATGCTAAAATTATTGAAATTGAAGAACTTTCCAAGTTATCAGCAATTTCAAATCAACCATTTTCTGTATTATTTAGAACAGAACAATTTAATAAATACTATCCCCAAGCCACCTATTTATTGCAACAACCTATAAAAGGTGAAATACCAATATTCTTAGTTCCAATTGGTCCTGACAAGGAAGGAATGAAATATCAGGCTATATTTAATTAAAATTGTTTTTCATAAGAAGCTACAATATATTCTCGTGGAATGTATGTTTGCCATGATCTAAGTCATAAAACATTGATAAAAAAATCTTTTAAGTTTTATTAGATTCGTCTTTATCCCGAATTACAAAACTCATCTTCCAAAAGTCTATTTTATTACTTAACCGACTATATCAAACTCTGCAACTTCATTGCCAATCCCATATCGCCTTTGATCTTGATCTTACCCGTCATTACTGCCATCATAGGATTGAGTTCACCTTTTCTCAAAGCTTTAATCGTATCTGCTGACGCGGTGATCGTACAATCTGCATCGCCATCATCTATGGTCACTTGATTGCTATCACCTGTACCATCGATCATTATTGAAGTTTCATCAATAACAAATTTCATCTTAGCACCAAACGCTTTTACATTCGGTGCTTGATTTTTCATATCCTCAAATATTGCTAAACTTAGTGAGTTGTCTGACATATTTTTTAATTTAAGCTAGTATTTCAATTTTTTCATCTACGATAGTAAGCACATCATCGTCCATAATTGTCTGATAACACGAAGTTACTCGTGGAAGTTCATATTTGAAGTAAATTTTCATGGTATGAATCTTACTTTCGTAAAATAATTGATCATTTTGTCCATTACCCGTTAATAAATTTTCTTTAGCTTTCACTGCCATTTTCATCCATTGATACGCTATTACAATGTTGCTAGCCATATCCATAAACGTAGTAGCATCACTGAGGAATTTTTCATTTTCACCTGCCATAGCTAAAGGCATTAATTTGGCTAAAACTTTTTGTATTTCCTCAAGCCTGGATGACAAGTTTTTGATATAAGGTTTAAATTCATCGTATGTGGATGCCGAGGTAAGTACCTCTTGAATTTTCCCCATTAAAAGCTGAAGGGCTTTACCATTGCCCATTGGTATTTTTCTACCTAAAAGGTCTAAAGATTGGATACCTGTAGTACCTTCATAAATAGACATTATTCTGATGTCTCTATAATACTGCTGAAGGATAAAGTCAGAGCAAAAGCCATAACCTCCTAATACTTGCAATCCATAGTCAACTGCATTTTTCCCACGTTCGGAAGGATATGTTTTGGCAATCGGTGTAAACAATTCCAATAAATGATAATTGTCATCTTTAACATCTTCAGATCCATATAAAGCGTAATCTTGATACATTCCAGATTCTATGAGAAGAGACAAAGATCCCTCTACAATGGCTTTTTGGATGAATAACATCCTTCTTACATCTGCATGGTTGATGATAAGGGTAGGTTCTTGATCAGGATTTTTACGTCCGCCACTTTCTATCCTTCTGCCTTGAGGTCTTTCTTTAGCATATTGTAATGATGCGTAATAGGCGGCTGTTGCAGTAGATGCAGCACTCATACCTACTTCCAATCTTGCTCCATTCATCATTTGGAACATATATTTTAATCCTTGGTTTGCCTCTCCCACTAAATATCCAATACACCCATCTGCATCGCCAAAAGAAAGATGTACGGTAGCATAGCCTCTTTGCCCCATTTTCTGGAAGTCGCCAGCTGTTATTACATCATTGTAAGTACCATCTGTTCTGTATTTAGGAACTACAAATAAGGATATACCTTTCGTACCTGCTGGTGCACCATCAATTCGGGCCAATACGAGGTGAACAAAATTGTCAGTAGCTTCATGATCTCCACCACTTATGAATATCTTTTGTCCTTTTATTTTAAATTGTTCACCTTCTAGTGGACTAGCAGATGTTTTGATATCTGTCAAAGATGAACCTGCTTGGGGCTCTGTAAGGCACATGGTACCACCCCACTTACCTGCTAACATATTAGGCACAAACTCTTCAATCAATGCCTGTGAACCAAAGGAAGTAATCAAATGTGCAGAACCTGCAGTGAGACCTAAGTAGCCTTGAAGATGGTTGTTGGCAGATTCTAAAATGTGATTGATTGCTAACCCAACCGTATTTGGCACTTGCATACCACCATGCTCAGAATCAAAATACATTCCGATCCATCCATTCTCACCCCCATCTTTAAATATTTTTTTTAACTGCGGATGACTGTATACTTTTCCTTCTTTAAAATAAACAGGCTTTTCGTCCATTTCTTTGATGTAAGGAAACCAATCTTGGTCAGCCCAAGTTTTAGCTGTATCCAATAAAATATTGACACTATCCTTATCAAAGTCTTGATATCTTGAAAGTGAAAAAATTTCTTCTACATTGTGAACTTCATGAAGTAAAAACTTCAAATGGTCCATGCTCATATATTCTGCCATGTTCTAACTTTTTAAATTTACAATTCAAAATTATAAAAATTTAACTTCAAGTTCATATTTTCGATAGTAAATATTAAAAATTTAACTAAATATTGTGAAAACAAGTCCTCTTTTTATGAAATACAGTGATTTACCTCGTTTTCCAATTTTTAACTTGTGGTTAAATTAATAATAAAGTATATGCTTAGAAATATCAATATACTTTGATTTTGCTTCGGCGAGGAGTCCTAAAAACCTCATTTTTATCAAAAAAACTTTAAGGGCAAATTACTACACTAAATGTTAGAAAAAGTCCTCGATGTAGATAGTCTCTTAGCTACTTTTCTACCCTAAACTTACTTTCTGACTTAAAAACTTGATTGTACATATCAATCGCCTCAATTTCTATGACGTGTTCACCCGGCTCAAAATTAGTAGGCATATTGGCTCGCCATAAGTGATTGGTCAATTCGGGATTGGAAGGTCTTCTGCCTTCTATGATCTTATCAGAATAATCCCAATTAAACAACTCTTTGAGGTATCCTGGGTCATAAGCAGTCATATTTTGCATCTTTGTCCAAGGACCGTTATTTACTCGATATTTTAAACTATCTTGAGGCGCACCATTAAAAAAGTTTACCATGATAGAAGCGGTTGTTCCTTGCTTTTGTTTAACAACTTTAGGGTGATAGATATTCATCTGAAAGTTTTTATCACGACCAGCAACTTTATAGGCACATTTGTAGTCCGAGCCAGCTATATTGACCACTACATATCCTTTTGGTGTACCGTCACGCATGGTAGCATCAGGCAAACCATCACCATCTAAACGGCCAGAAAACCAGTCTCCACAAGTTGTTCCAACATTATAGTGATGGTGGGAGGTAGTATTATCAAATCCATCATTTTTATCAAAAAAAGCATGTGTTTGAAAATGTGTATGTGCAGAAAATGATAATGTGTTTTTAAAAGGTGCTATCAAATTTAATAGTTTTTTACGATCTTCTTCTCGAAATCCAGCTCCTTCTTTGAATATGGGAATATGCATAAAAAGGACAATTAGTTTATCCTTAGGTACATGCTTTAAAGTATTTTCTACGAAGAAAAATTGATCATCTCGAAGTCCTCCCCAATAACCTGACCCATCGCGAGGGTCGGGATACAACACATCGTCCAATACAATAAAATGTGCATTACCATAATTGAAGGCATACGTCGTAGGGCCAAAAGTAGCCTCAAACGTTTCGTCTGATAATACATCATCTTTAACATCGAAGTTCATGTCGTGGTTTCCCATAAGCGCGTACCAAGGCTTTTCAAATTTTTTAATAACTTTCAGGTAATCTTGGTACAAACTCAAATCATCCCACACGATATCACCCAATGTGATCCCAAATTGAAAATCAGATTCAGCTTTCATCTCTTTGGAATAGATACGATCAAAATACTCCATTTCTTTGACATTCCTTGCTTGGGAATCTCCAAAAACTATAAATCTAATCTTATCGCTCGCATTTGTAGCTTTAATTAATCCAAAATCCAAAGACGGAGACAAAGCTTTGGTCGGGTCACTACCTTTATACTTTAGTGTCGATAAAGAGCCCGCAGGTTTATGAATATGATAAAACTTATGATGATTGTTTTGATCTAATGGTATTAAATAATCAGAAGGTTTGATGACAAATATGATACATGATTCGCATAGAGCTAATGAGTACTTTCCATCTTTATCCGTGATTGTTACATCAGTTCCGTTGGAAACAGCCACGTTGGGTATGCCTAGTTCATTTTTATCAAAATTTCCATTGCCATTTTTGTCTTGGAATACTACTCCACGAAAGTTCGATTGAGCTATGAGGAGACAATTGCACATTATAATTAAACTAAATAAAATCCATTTTTTCATTTTAACTTCATTTTGAGAAGCTAAGGTAGTAAAGTTACTTTGATCATTTTAAAAAAAGTTTATTAAGGTATTGTTAGGAAAGTTTAAAAATAAAAGCTGTATAAATATAGTACTATGAATTTGCCAGAAAAAATGCATACTTGACTTTTACATAACCTACAGCTACATCTTTTGGATATTTGGCACAATTTTTTCTTATTATACAATGTAATAATATGTTTAACAATATTTGAAAGAGTTTAAATTTACAAAATACCTTGTGTATTTGCTGTACGATCATAAGCAGGTTGCGATACCTGGGCTTGGTCTATTCACTCTTCAGAGGCAAAGTGCAAACCAAAAAGCAGGCGAACAGATCATTATACCTCCTTCGTACTCGATTCATTTTCAGCAAGATAGTAATTTCTTTATTGATGATAGTTTTATAAAAAAACTGAGAACGTATCAACCTAGTATATCTAAAAAAGAATACCTAGATTATGCAAACGAGATTATTAATACCCTTGAAAAGGAAAAACATGTAGCTTTAGGCAACCTTGGCAATATATATAAATCAGATGATAATATCCACTTTGAGGAGGACAAAAACGTCACTTCTTTACTTACCCAGTATTTACCAATATTAAATTTAAAATATTTTTCTAAGCCAAGTTCTGTGATTTCATGGTTAGATTTAAAATTAGCCTCTTTGCCACATACATTTTGGACGTATGGCTTACCATTGGTTTTAATGGGATTAATTAGCCTCGCTCTATTTAAGTCATATCATATTACAAATATCGAAACGCTCAAGATAGATAAATCCGAAATAAAGGAAACACCCAGTGTAATAGTGGATTCAACTGCAAGTAATGATACCTTAAAAGTAATGTATGACAAGATTGACAGCTTAATAGATGATATAGAAGACGTACAAATTGATTCTATTGGCACCAATAGCAATGGAGAAGTGATACGAAGATGCGTAATTATCACAGGTGCATATAGGTCATCTAAATATCGAGATCTCATGATTGATAAAATCAAAATATCAGGATATACCGTATATACCAATGAAGTAAACGGCCTGACTAGAGTAGGTTTGCAATTTGAATGTACAGATGCTACTCTTAAATCAACGCTTGAAAAAGTTAGACGAAATATTACAAGTGATGCTTGGTCTCTTGACGACAAACAAGGTTAAGAAATAATAACCTAAAACTCTATTTCTCTAAAAAAATTTAAAACGCATTTCTAACTAACAAATAAAGCAAAATCATTAAAACGACTGTGATGCCAACTGCAATCTTTAGAAATTTTCTTTCCTCAACTTTATCGTTGATTTTATCTAATTTTTTACTCATGACTTTATTATTTTGATTTCTAAGGCTAATTTAGTAATTAATTTTCAAAGTGAACCAAAATTTACTAATAAATCAATCAAAGTTACATTTTTTATCAAAATTAAGCTTTTAAAAAGTCTTTGATCCAGATTAGATAAGAAAACGTGATCTTTTAAAGGTACCTGAAAATGGTATACTAAGAATAAATTGAATCTAAAAATAGATTAATTTTTGGAAAAAAAATCACAAGTTAAGTTCTTGAAATTTATGAGGAGATTAAATTTACTCGTTTACTAGCTATTCTCTTGCCTGAACTATCAAACACACTATACATATAGATAGAAGGTCTAAGATTTGATAAATCTACATTCAATCTGTTATCATTATCATTAAATTGAAAAGTCTTAACTTTAAAGCCTACTAAATTATAGATTTCAACCCGATAGACATCCTTTGGGTGATTAATCAAGTCTATGTAAACGATACCAGAGGATGGATTTGGATAGGCAACAACAGCTTTTTCTTCTTGTTCAAAAGATGGCGACTCACTTGAAGAGATTTGACAACGAATTTCTCTTACTGAATTACCCTTAGACTTATAAGAAACAACAGGGTCTACAAAAGCATTTGTATAAAAATTGACAACATCAAATGTTCCCCACGAAATATCCGTTAAAAAATAATTGGGCCATGAATTTAATTTTAATTCCACTTCTTTTGATTGACCTCTTGAAGTGATTTCAACACTTGGAGTTGCAACCATACTTGCCGTGTACTTTTGCACTTTGAGCCTTGAGCTATTGATTTCTAGAATTCCCGAATCCGAATTGACTTTGGTAACTGTGTAATCGACTTTAAAAGTAAGAGCATCAGCCGTAGGAAATAATCTTGTAAAGTTAGGGTTCAAATCTGACTTATCAATTTTGGCTTTAGCTGAATACTTAATGCCACTTGACCTTTCACTTATATTGTATGGCTTACCTTGATCATACTGTACCAACATAAAGCCTGACTTAGTGACTTCTGACGAAACTATAGCATTGGTCAATAAAAACAATCCACCTCTATTGGAAAAATATAACTTTTCACCATCAGGAAGTACTAATTTTACATCTGCCTGAATAACTTGGCCTCTGTATCTATCGTTTTGATGAACAGCTTGATATTTTAATGCTACCAAGTAATCTGGTCTTATAAACGACAAATTCCATGTACTATTATTTATTTTTTCGTAAAAAGTTCCTGGTATTCCACTTCTTACTTTACTATAGTTGTAAGGACTTCCGACAATAGGATTGGTGTTTTGGGCAATACAAAAGTTTAAGCCAAACCAAAATATGGTCAATGTACAAATCAACGACTTGACGTAATTAATTAATTTTGTTTTGATTATTTGTATGATGATTTAAAATTTATCATGATCAGGGTTATCATTTCAAGATGTAAAACTACAAAAAACGAAAAATATTTTTAGCCTAGACCGAATAATTAATAAAAATTTAGCAACTTACACCAAAACGAACGATATATGTTTTGCATTTGGGTAAAAATAAGAATAACAAAACTAAATAATCAATGCCATATACACCCAGAACAAAAAAATTTGATTTAAAGAATAAAAATATTCAAGCACCTCTTATCTTAGCCTCAAATAATTTTAATATGAAATATGTATTTCTTTCTTTGTGTCTGTTGATTGTAAATTTAATAAAAGGCCAATCCGATTATTTTAATTTTTCGATAGATCAAAAAACTGGTAAAGTAAACTTAATAGTAGATAAGTTAAATGAAGAATTCCTTTTGATATCGTACATAAGTCAAGGTCTCGGGAGCAATGATGTGGGATTGGACAGAGGTAAAATATCAAAGTCAAGATTAGTAAAGTTCATGAAGTATGGTAATCAGCTATTACTTGTTCAACCCAATTATAAATACCGTGCAATATCTGACAACGAAAAAGAAAAAAAATCAGTAGAAGAAGCATTTGCAAAATCAGTAATCTACGGATTTAAAATCGATAGTACGATCGGTGGAAATACGTATAAAATTGATATTTCAGCAATGTTGAGAGAAGATATAAATGATGTTGTCAAAACGCTTAGGATGACTAAGCAAGGCACTTATAAAATTGACAATACCCGATCTGCGATAGATTATGACAATTGCCATATTTTCCCAATGAATGCTGAATTTGAAATATTGACAACATTCGTGGGGGAGGCAAGTAGTAATTTTGTGGCTTCAGTTACACCGACCCCAGATATTGTGAGTCTAGGTCAGCATATCTCTTTTGTAAAGCTACCTGATAACAATTATAAGCCTCGAGCATTCCACCCCTATGCTGGGTACTTCAATGGCGAATATTACGATTATGCCACACCCATCGAAGAGTCTATCGTTAAAAAGATGATACTAAGACATCGATTACAGAAAAAATATCCTGATCGCGAACAATCAGAAGCCATAGAGCCTATCATATATTATGTAGACAATGGGTGTCCAGAACCTATAAAAACAGCATTAATAGAAGGTGCAAGATGGTGGAATCAAGCCTTTGAAGCAGCTGGATTTATTAATGCATTTCAGGTATATGAGTTACCCGCAGATGCACATATGCTGGATATACGATACAATGTGATACAGTGGGTACATAGGAGTACAAGAGGATGGTCATATGGCTCGAATATTCATGACCCACGAACAGGCGAAATCATAAAAGGACATGTGTCGCTTGGCTCGTTGAGAGTAAGGCAAGACTTTATGATAGCTCAAGGTATATTGTCCTTATACAATGATGACAATGCTTCAGACGGACCCATGATGCAAATGGCACTGGCAAGATTGCGTCAACTTAGCGCACATGAGGTAGGACATACGATTGGACTTTCCCATAATTTTAGTGCATCAGTCAATAATTTTGCGTCTGTAATGGATTACCCACACCCACTCATCAAAATTAATGACAAAGGTGATTGGGACCTCAGTGAAGCCTACGATACAGGCATAGGTGAATGGGATAAAAGAGCTATCACCTATGGCTATAAAGAATTCGCCAAAGATGAGAAAAAAGGATTAGAAGACCTGATCAATGAAACTCAAAAATTAGGTTTCTTATATCATACAGATGAAGACTCACGACCAATATATGGGGCTTCCACCCACAGTCACATGTGGGATAACGGCAATGATCCTGTGACAGAATTAGAGCGTATCATGAAAGTAAGAAAGAAAGCCATTGATAATTTTGGTGTTAATTCTATCAAAAAAGGGGTACCATTTTCAGAATTAGAGAAAGTATTTGTACCTGTGTACTTTATGCAGAGATACCAAATTGAAGCTGTGAGTAAACTCATCGGTGGTCAACTCTATAATTTTGCAGTAAAAGGTGATGCGATGCCTTTGGGAAATAAAGCACTTGCGATGACTAAGCAAAAGGAAGCATTAACAGCGTTGTTAAATACGATATCAGAGGCTAATTTGTCAATACCAACCAAGATTCAAGAATTGATGCAACCTCCGGCTGATGGATATCCTCGCTCAAGAGAAAGTTTTAACACAAAAACTTATTTTAGTTTTGATGAAGTTGCAGCAAAAGAAGCTGCAATAGATCAATTGATGGATTATCTTTTGCACCCAGTGAGGTTAAATAGAATTCAGCAACAACAATGGGGTAGTAGCAATTATCTGAAGACAATTCATGATGATCTTAACCTTAAAGTTACTACCAATGGTAATCATGCGGCAAACATTGGTCATTACATCTTTATGATGAAGCTAACAAGTTTGGTACAAGACGATCAATTGCATTTTGGTGTAAAAGCAGAGATCAATAAATTGTTGAATAGCTATTTGCAGTCTAAAAAATATGACACAACAGCACATCACGCAATGTTACGTAGGACTATTCAAACATATTTTGAGAATCCAGCATTGGTTCCTAAGAGAGTGGAGGTACCACTTCCTCCGGGTGCACCTATTGGATGTGATACATTTCAAGAAGGGCAAAATGAAGAAAAATGATTAAAAATTTGTTTATCAGTTTTTATATACCCACAACGTTATTGATCCTAATTTATGGGAGTTGCCATCCAAAAGTCCAAAAAGCAACAAGGCCTAATATCCTTTATATCATGAGTGACGATCACGCATTCCAAGCAATCAGCGCTTATGGAGGTACATTAGCCAAACTCGCTCCAACTCCTAATATAGATCGACTTGCAAAAGAAGGGGCTCTATTTACTCGTGCAACGGTCACCAACTCGATTTGTGCACCAAGCAGAGCAGTACTCCTCACTGGAAAACACAGTTTCATCAATGGTAAGGTAGATAATGTACAACCTTTTGACTGGAATCAACCCAATTTCCCTAAGATCATGCAAGCTAATGGTTATCAGACGGCTATGATTGGTAAAATACACCTTGACGGTATTCCTCAAGGTTTTGATTACTCCATGGTTTTACCTGGGCAGGGACATTACTATAATCCTGATTTTCTAATAGATGGTAAGTTGGTACGAAAGCAAGGGCATTGTACAGAAATTATTACTGAAACCACATTGGATTGGCTAAAAAACAAACGAGATCCAAATAAGCCCTTCTGTGTACTTTATCATCAAAAGGCACCGCACCGCAATTGGCAACCTGCACCTAAATATCTGAACCTATATGATGATCTCACTTTTGATGCTCCTGAAAACTTTTTTGATAATTACGAGGGAAGAGGTAGAGCCGCAAAGGAACAGGAAATGCAAATTCACGGCCATGCGATGTGGGGACATGATTTTAAAATGGTGGTAGATCCTAAAGGAGATAGTACTGGATTTCACAATGAATTCAAAAGATTTAATCCAAAACAAAAGTCAGATTGGTTGGCAGCTTATGAATCAGAAAATGAAGATTTTAAAGCTAAATATGCTAAACTTTCTGAAAATGAAATTGCTCTTTGGAAGTATAATCGATACATCAAAGACTATTTACGCACGATAAAATCGGTCGATGATGGTGTAGGAGAGGTGCTCGATTATTTAGAAAAGGCAGGCTTAGCAGAGAACACTATCGTCGTATATACCTCTGATCAAGGGTTTTATTTGGGAGAACATGGTTGGTTTGACAAGCGTTTTATGTATGAAGAATCATTTCGTACACCGTTGTTAATACGATATCCTAAAGAAATCAAAAAAGGCACTACTATTAAAAAATTGGTACAAAACCTAGACTTTGCCCCTACCCTATTAGACTATGCTGGGATAAAAGCTCCTAAGGAAATGCAGGGTGCTTCTTTCCGTCAACTAGTAAGTGGTCAAACAACACAATGGAGGGATGCCGTGTATTATACTTATTATGAATATCCCGCGGTACATATGGTAAAAAGGCATTACGGAATATCGACAGAACGGTATAAATTAATGCATTTCTATCACGATGTAGATGAATGGGAGCTGTATGATTTACAAACTGATCCTAAGGAAATGAAAAATGTATACGATGACTCTAAGTATAAAGACATTCGAACTATGATGCATAAAAGATTGCTAGAAATTAGGGCAGAGTATAGAGATTCTGATGCGAATGATGAGCGATTTAAGGATGCTTATTTGAAGGCTACAACAAAATAGATCTTTACAATGAATCCACATGTGGGTTTTTTTTGCAACAAATGGGTTTTTGCAACAAATGAACAAATGCTTTTTTTTTAAAGTACCAATTTGATTGTATTTCAATTTAATATTAAAATTATGGCACAAAACAATAAAATCACCTTCCAATTCATAAGCGAGCCCAAAGATGTCAACTTTGGCGGTAAAGTACACGGAGGGGTAGTTATGAAATGGATAGACCAAACGGCCTACACATGTGCGCGCACGTGGACAGAGACTTATTGCGTGACAGTATATGTGGGTGGCATTCGCTTTTTAAAACCTATCAATATTGGCGACTTAGTAAAAATTGAAGCTTACGTTATTTACACTGGCAATACAAGTATTCACATAGCTATTGATGTTTTTTCTAAGGAAATTTCAAAGGGCACTTTTGTAAAAAATACGCATTGTGTGATTGTATTTGTTTCCGTAGATCAAAATGGGGAACCAATTCCTGTAAAAAAATGGATCCCTTCAACAGAAAGAGAAATTCAATTAGAGCAATATGCTATCAAATTAAAAACCCTTAGGACAGAAATTGAAGAGGAAATGAAGCCGTTTTTTGAAAGTGAGTAACTATGGCTGTTGGCTTTTAGCTGCTAGCTCTTAGCAAAAATCGACATTATGGTTTTAATGCTGTTCGGAGTTAGCTATTTGTTTTAGCGAAAATCAACATTATGGTTCTAATGCTGTGAGCAGTTAGCTATTAGCTTTTAGCAAAAATCGACATTGTAGAAATTTGGCAACGGGAAATTCCCAATGGAGCATTGAGGAAATGGGCAATTTGAACATTAGATTATTTGAACATTGAACTATTTTAAAACCAAAAAAGGCACCAAAAACCGAAGTCTTTGATGCCCTTTTTCTATTTGACCTATTAAATTAGATCATTTGAACATTTGAACATTATTCAATCACCAACATCTTTCTCTGTGTGCTGAAGGCTCCTGATTCTACTTTGTAGATTAGAATTCCTGTTGCTCCGTTGAGTTGCTCACGTGTTACTGTGATCTGATTTTGTCCTGCCTCACCGCTTGAATTATATGTTCGTATGA
>JALHLK010000064.1 GCA_022844565.1 Saprospiraceae bacterium | reverse complement strand
TCACTTTGATCCGGAATTAGTGGTTCACTTTACTCCGGAATTAGTGGTTCACTTTACTCCGGAATTAGTGGTTCACTTTACTCCGGAATTAGTGGTTCACTTTACTCCGGAATACTCAACATGTTCGAACCACGGGAGTCCATTAAAGGCGATATCGCTAGAGCGCTATTCTATTTTTTCTCCATTTATGGAACTACCGTCTCTAAGAAATCAAGATCCTTTTTCACATCGATGTTGCCCGACATCTGCAGATGGCATCGCAAAGACAAAGTAGATTCCACAGAAATATTTAGATCCTTGGCCATCGCCCGTATCCAGTCCAATATTAATCCATTTATCTTCGATCCATCACTTGTTGAGCGATGTTTTTGCAAAACCCACTCAGACATCCCACCCAAAATTCATATCGTAAACATCTTTCCTAACCCATCCAAAGGTCTCTTTTACATTGAAATTAAGGACTACATAGGACCAGTAATCATGAAGATATCCAACCAATCAGGGAAGCTCTTAGAAACGCACCATTTGATGTATACAGGGTTAATGAGTTGGAGGTTGGGACTTGGGATTTGGAAAGTAACTTTTATAACTGATCAAAATTTAGAAGTGTCAACAATTGTTGTTGTCCAATAGGCAATAACCTAATTGGTTTCTATTAATCACAAATTCGATTTTAGGTTGAATAATTTAAATTCAACCAAATTTCTTGTCTCTGAATAATCCCTCTTTAAAATAATTCTTTATTAAAACTTCATCCGCTGTATCCTTACGGCATTTAATATCGCAAGTAACGCTACACCAACATCAGCAAAAACAGCTTCCCACATCGTAGCAAGTCCTCCTGCCCCAAGTATAAGAACAATAGCTTTAACACCGAATGCCAATGAAATATTTTGCCAAACAATCTTTTTAGTTTGTTTACCAATGTTAATGGCCATAGGTATTTTACTTGGCATATCATCTTGAATAACTACATCTGCTGTTTCAATGGTTGCATCACTACCCAAACCACCCATTGCAATTCCTACATCACTCAGAGCCACTACAGGCGCATCATTGACACCATCACCTACAAATGCTACAGTTTCGTTTTTGGCTTTTATTTCTTTTACTTTACTGACTTTGTCTTCCGGTAGTAAATCTCCGTAAGCATTGGTAATCCCGAGAGTTTTGGCTACAAACTGAACAACATTACTTTTATCACCACTGAGCATAGTTGTTTTCACCCCAAGTGCTTTCAGCTTGTCAACAGCAAGCTGTGCATCTTCTTTTATACTATCTGCAATAGTGAGATATCCAATAAATTTCCTGTCATATACGATAGCAATTATCGTGTAAACAATAGAACCAAAGTCAACATCATGGGCAATATCATACTTATCCATCAATTTGAAATTACCCACTAACATATCTTTACCATTGACCATAGCTTTTAGTCCATGTCCAGAAATCTCTTCCACATTTTCCAATTTGATATTACTGTCAACTTTTCCTACATATTGATGAATGGCAGTAGCTACAGGGTGTGTGCTTTGGCTTTCAAGGGCATTCACCATTTGTAATATTTCATCTTTGTTTTGATCCGATTTTAATACTACATCTTGCACTTTAAAAACACCTTCTGTCATGGTACCAGTTTTATCCATCACTACATTTTGAATATTAGCAATGATGTCTAAAAAATTACTGCCTTTGAATAGTATGCCATTTTTAGAAGCTGCACCAATGCCACCAAAATATCCTAAAGGTATGCTTATGACCAAGGCACAAGGGCAAGATATAACCAGGAAAACCAATGCTCTGTATAGCCACTGACTAAAATCATAATTGTCAACAAAAAGATAGGGAAGGGCAGTGATGAGTACAGCTAAGAGTACTACAATAGGTGTGTATATTTTTGCAAACTTTCTAATGAACAGTTCGGTGGGTGCTTTCTGAGCGGTAGCATTTTGCACCATTTCTAAAATTTTGCTCAACTTGCTATCGGTATAAGCAGTAGTAACTTTAACCTGTGACACCGTGTTAAGGTTTATCATGCCTGCCAATACTGTTTCCCCTTTTATTTTGGTATCGGGTTTACTTTCTCCAGTCAATGCTGCTGTATTAAAAGAAGCAGTGTCTGAAAGTAATTCGCCGTCAAGGCCTAACTTTTCTCCCGATTTTAGTTGAATAATGTCTCCAATTTTTGCAGTTTCCGCTTTTATCTTTCTTGCCTGATTGTTTTCTAAAATGGTAACTTCATCGGGTCTTTGATCTAATAAACTTTTTATATTTGCTTTGGCTCTTTTTACGGCCAAAGTCTGAAATACTTCTCCAATGCTATAAAAAAGCATGACGGCTACGCCTTCAGGAAATTCTCCGATAGCAAAAGCCCCTATGGTGGCAATGCTCATTAATAAAAACTCTGAAAATACTTCACCTTTACTTATTGCACCGATGGCATCTTTGATGACCGGAAAACCAACCGGTGCATATGCCCCCAAATACCAAATTAATCGAACCAAATCAGTAAACCAGGTTTGCGGAATCAAATGATCCAATGCAAGGGCAAAAACTAAAAGGAAGCATGAAATGATGGCAGGTAAGAATATTTTGTAAGTACTTCCATTTCCACCTCTATTATCGTGACCGTCATCATCATGTTCGTCATGGCTTGGTTCATCAGTAGCACAACACACAATTTCTTTATGCTCCTTCTTTAATTCTTTATTTGCTACGGCATTTATTTTTTCTTCCTGAGTGCAACAAAGTTGATTGCCTTTTGCATCATATATATGTTTATGTTCCATTTTAAAACAATCTTTTTGCTTTTAATTTGTAATATAAATAGTCATGAGTGTGTTGCTTTTGCAAAAACTCTTCTTCTAATCTGATCTGGATTTGTATGACAATATAGGTGGTCAAAGTCAAAAAGAATGTAAGCGCATTAGGAACAAAAAAAATAGGCCCAACACACTTATGATCATACCTAAAAAAATAAGATTTCTACTAATCGAAAATACACCATCTGTGACTAATTTTGTTTTATTTTCTTCATCAATGCCTATTCTCCAGCTATTACTCATTTGATACTGTGCTATGCTTATCCATACCAAGGCAATATGTATTAAAGCCAGTCCAATTATAGTCAGTTTTTTAGTTTGTAAGTAGGAAATCGGTACTAAATAAGAATGTATTTTTTCTGAAAAAGAAAACGTTAGTACAGCAGCAAACAATAGAACAATCAACACATTCGTGATAAAGCCAATATAATCAGATGCATTATCAATTTTTCCAAATATTATAGGATTAATTCTTGTCTGTCTAATAGTTTGATAAATAGTTATTTTTAATGCTGTAAGCATGTTTAGAATGAAATAAAGTGGTAAATATATATTAAGCATATTCAACAGTATTATTATTTGTGGCTATTTGGAGTGACAATCATCAGTACATTCTTCACGACCAAAAGGCTTAATATTTATTCCTACAGTAAAAATAAAACCATCTGTAGGTGCATAAATTTCAGGAAATACAGGATTTCGAACTGTTCCTAAAACTTCAGGTGAATATCTACCTTGTCTTCTATCTGTAAAGTTTTCAAAATTGATATAGGGACTTCCCCACTTGAAATGTTTTTGAATTAATAAACCCAATGTAGTAAAATCATTAGTTTGAGTACCGTTAGAAAGGTATTGTTTTCCAGTATAATATACTTCATATCCTATCCGCCAATCTTTATTTTCATACATTAAAACTGATCCGGCATTATGTTTGGGTGTCAGAGGTTTTAAGGGATTACCTTCTAAATACTTTAATCTTGTATCAATCAAGGCATAATTTATAAACCATCTAAGATCTTTATAAGTAAATTTCACATTTGTTTCAGAACCAAGACTCCTAATATTTTCAGGTGCATTGCTAAAAATGTATTCTGTAGGTGAAATATTCTCTAAAAGCAAAGCATTTGAAATTTCTGTCAAATAGAATAATTGATTTATTGAGAAAAAGATATGGTCGGTTAGTGATGATTTGTAATTGACATCGAGGTTTGCGCCATAAGATCTTTCTGCATCAAGATTATCTGGACTTATTGGTTTTACATTTCGGAAGTTAAGAGTAGCGGCATCTTCTGTGAAAATATCCGGAATTTTATATCCTAACCCACCACCTAAACGGGTTGAAAGTTTATCATTAGATTTCCAGAGCAATGATATCCTAGGTAATGGGAATATACCCCAATATAAAGAATAATCCGTTCTAAAACCAGTTTCTAAAATAAACTTACGTGAAAGGTTTGTAATATTGTTGGCAAAAACTCCTAAGGTTCTTTGCTGCATATTTCGTGGTGCGCTATAGGTAATCTCCTTAAAGGTATTAGTATACAGGTTTGCACCTATTATCCAATCCGATTTTTCACCATTTTTACCATAATTAAATTCTGTAAATGTATTGGTCTCGTCTCCATTAAATATGTAATTCGGTTGATTGATTTTACGACTAAAGAAACCCACACTATTTTTAAATTCTATAGTCTGACTTTTTGCTAATTTGGATTCAAAAACAAATTGAGTACTAAATCTATTTGTAGAATTGTTCTCAAAGTATGTGTGGTTAGCATCTACTCCATTTTTAACTACATTAATGTCTCCACCTTCTCTTTTGTCGGTTGTTGCATTTATGCCTATCCAAACAGTAGACTTTTCGTTTGGATAATAAAATAGTTTTGGATTTAATGAAAATGAAGTAGTCTCTGGAATATTGGTAAATGTGTCATCATCAGGGTTGTAAGTTGAATTATAATGCGCTGCACCATAGAGTGCAAATCCAAGTTTCTCTTTTCTTTTGCTGTAAAAAACATTACCTGTACTACCCCCTGTATGTGTTTGAGAAAGAAGTATGTTTAGATCTGGTTCTTCAGTTGGTCTTTTTGATACCATGTTTACTAAGCCAGCTATTGCCCCACCGCCGTATAGAGTTGAAGAACTTCCTTTTATTATTTCGAACTGGGCTAAATCTAATGGAGGAATTTGCATTATACTTAAACCACCTGAAAAACCGCCATATAGAGGAAATCCATCTTTTAATAATTGTGTATATCTACCGTCCAAGCCCTGTATTCTAATACTTCTATTTCCACTGCTTAGGCTTGTTTGCTGTATTTGGATACCTGTACTTTCTCTTAGTACCATAGATATGTTGGGTGCATTCATAATTGCCTTTTCTTCTAACTCTTCACCTCCAATAAATTCTATTCGAGTAGGAATATTTGTAATTGTACGAGTACTTCGTGTTGCTTTAATAGTAACAGCATCTATTTCTTGGCTGGCACTTTCTAAACTGAAGGTAAAAAAGCTGTTAATCCCATTTACTGATATAATTGTGTCTTTTTTCTCATAGCCTACAAACGAAAATTCAAAACGATATGAACCGACAAGTAAATTAGAAAACAAACCTATTCCATCAATGTCAGTTACTGTACCTTGATTAATCTCATTAATTTGAATAGTGGCACCAATTAAAGGTTCTTGATTTTCACTATCCAAAAGTTTGATTGATACCTCAACGACTTGAGCTGAAAGATTACTAACTGAAAGGGTTATGAATGTAAGAAAACTTAATAGAACTTTTGTCATTATTTCTGCTTTTATGTTAAATTATACCGCAAAGTTATTATGAATATACTGCAACTCAATTGCAAAGTTTAACTACACTTATTACAAAGCCCTTTCACTACCATATTTGCTCGTTGCATTTTGAAATTTTGAGGTAATTTAATAATAGGTATTGGATTATCTAAAAGGCAATAGGTATAGCTGCACTTGGTACAATAAAAATGATAGTGCAAATCTTGTGGGTCACAATTACATCCTGTAGGACAAACAGCATACTTAATCATACCCGACCCATCTTCGATGCTATGAACAACTTTTTTTTCTTCAAATGTTTTTAGAGACCTAAATATAGAACTTCTATCGGTATGCATTAAACCTTTTTCAATATCTTTTAATGATTGAGGTTTCAAATGCTCCAATAGATATCTAAGCACTAAAATTCTTACAGCCGTAGGATTTACATCTTTTATTTTTAATATTTCTTCCGCTTTTTCCATCATAAAAACCATAAATTATCTTTGACAATATCGGCTAATTTATCATTCGTAATGTAAGGATGGATATGTACTATCATTTCAGAGAATTTGATTGTGATGGAAAAATTCATTATGTTTAACCCCAACATTAAGGTAAATTTTTTCTTGTTGTGTGCAGCATAATTGAATACCTTCTGCATCATATATATATTTGTGTTCCATAATTATAGTAGTCTTTTTGTTTTGAGTTTATAATTCACATAGTCTTGGGCGTGTTGCTTTTGCAAAAATTCTTCTTCTAATCGTATCTGTATTTGAATGACTATGTAGGTAGTTATTGTTAAAAAAAATGTAAGGGTATTAGGTAGAATTAAAAATAGACCTAACACACTTATGATCATACCCAAAAAAATAGGATTTCTGCTGATTGAAAAGACACCATCCGTGACTAATTTTGTTTTATTTTCTTCATCAATGCCTATTCTCCAACTATTACTCATTTGAAATTGTGCAAAGCTTATCCATACCAAAGCAATATGTATTAAAGCCAAACCTGTTATAGTCAGTATTTGAGTTTGCAAGTAAGAAATTGGTACTAAATAGGAGTACATTTTTTCTGACATAGAATAAGTAAGCACAGCAACAAACAAAAGAACTATCAGCACTTTCATGATGAAGCCAATATAATCATGTGCATTATCATTTTTTCCAAAAGTAATTGGATTTATTCCTGTCTGTTTATAGGTACGATAAGTAGGTATTACAAATGCTACCAGCATGTACAATATTATATAAATGGGTAGATATATTTTTAGTGCCATAATGATTTAAAAATAAGTTGAAAGTCCAAAATTAAAACCAGCAGTATTACTGGGTGGGTTACCCAATACATCTGTTTGTTTCTGAATGCGATAATTTAGTCGCAGTACTGACTGAGAGTTGGGTCTAAAACTCACTGCCGGCATTATACTCCAGAGATGATCTCCAATATTTGATCCTGTATCAATAAATTGACCCTTGTTCCAATCCACATATTCCATCCGGACAGCAATGTTGATAACTGCATCTTTCCACCCTGCTATGGTCCTTTTTACTACGGGTTGTACGATATCCAGGAAACCACCAAACTGTTTATTCCCAAATTGCTCCGAATAGGTTTTTGGTACGTCAACATTTACCCAAGCACATTCTGTGGTGATAAAAGTATTGGTTTTAGGTAAAGTAGTATTAAAATCCAATGCAAAAACATGAATACTTCTCTTTTCATCAATGACCAGGCCGTCGTCCTGCCATTTATTGTAAATACCTCCCATATACGACAAGCCTATTTCTCCTATTTTACTATGACGTATGGCAACCTTTGTAGTATATAGTGGAGTTCCACTTGGCAACTCTTCAAACCGTTCAGTATTTTTTTTTGCTGCCGGAAGAAATGTTTTGTTTTCAGTATTCTCTATGATAGAATTATCAAATCCACTGGATGCGTAAATTTCATATCCTATCATCCAATTCTTATTATACTTCTTACCATAAATCCCAAAACCTGCATTGCTCCATGTAGCGGGCAACATGGCAACCGAAGAAATTGGTCTGTCTGTAAACTCCCATTTAGGACCATCATGATTTTGATTAAACGCTCCTATAGGGTTAATAATCATTCCTCCTCTCAGATTAAACAATTCATTAAACTCCATATCAACAGCTGCAAACTCAATAGCAATTTCTTTATCAGCAGGTTCAAACTCAATCTCACTTAGAAACTTTATCCTTTTTGAAATGGATGAAGCCACAAATAAAGTCATCCTCCGGAATTGAAGCTGATGTCCATCACTAATACCATCAGTTCCGATATGCTGCCAGTTTGCTTCCACATAACCTCCAAGAGAGACAGGGGCTTTCTTATTGGTTACAAAAGGTCGATCATAAATGGCGTCCATATTCAATAAATCCTTTTTAGAATGTGCCGTTGGATCCTTCAATAATGACGGATCAATTTGAGCTTGCAAAGGTAATGTCATCCAAAATATACAGACAAATACAGTTATTATCTTATTCATACGGCTTTCAATGAAATTTTTAAATAATTACCATCTATTGTGACAGGAAAAGTTCGAAGATTTCTGTCTGCTGGCCCATTGGTTACCAATCCCGAATTACTGAATTCACTACCATGCGCCGGGCATTGGAGCTTATCACCAAACACTTGTACTTCATTTCCCTGGTGAGTACACTCCAGCCAAAGCGCATTGTATTTATTTTCTTCTATTCTGTACACACAGATGGGAAATTTCAGGACATCATTGTTTATAATGACATACTTTTTGAATGTAATTTTATTATCTGAGACAGATTCAAAATCTGAAATAGCTACCATAATATCACTATTTTCTATATTACCGGTGATGGTCTTTGTTACCGTACAACTTTGCATAATGGTCGCCATTGCACTACCGCCCAAGCATGCAAACCCGCATGTTTTTAAAAAATCTTTTCTGTTCATCTTACAACGATTTTAAGAATTGAATGATGGCAGATTTTTCACTCTCCTTCAACTGTTTGAACTTGTCCTTACTTTGATTTGCTTCACCTCCATGCATCATAATAGCTTCTTCAATACTTTTTGCTCGGCCATCATGCATTAAAAAATACTGACCACCCTGTGAATTTGGAGATAATCCGAGTCCCCACAAAGGTGGGGTACGCCATTCTGAAGTTTTCGCAAAACCTTCGGTATATCCATCATCAAGTTCGGCACCCATATCGTGAAGCAACATATCAGTAAATGGATAAATGGTTTTATTGCTCAACGCAGAGACGGGAGAGTATCCAGTTTGAAGTTGTGGTGTATGGCAGCCCGAACAATTGATTTGTGTAAATAATGCTTTACCAGTTTCAAAATTCCCATTTCCTTTGGATCTTGGTATTGGTGCCTTTAAAGTCTGTAAATAAAAAACAACATCTCTTACCGTTTTGTCACTCACTTCTGGATCAATTGTATGACCACTATATACATCATGTGGAGTAAAGGTGGAAGTAATACCAATATCCTGATTATATGCATTCACCGTTTGGTGAAGTAAATTGTAAGCAGCCGCTTTTTTGCCAAACCGATGTATGTATTTTCCATTTTTAACCAAAGCATTACTATTGGGTGTTATGAATTCCGGTAAATATCCATAACTCGGTACGCCTGATATTCCATCACCATTACGGTCATCTGGATCCGAAATTGCGAGAATATCTTCATCACTTACCAGTTCCAGAAATCCAAGTCCTGTATTTGCAGGTGGAGTAAATTTTGATGAAGAAGCGCCCTGTGGTATCGCCTCTGTTTGAAATCCGGGAATTGCTCTGTTTTGTAATTGTGGACCACCCAAATGCAAATATTTATTGCCGGTACTGTCCGTTTGCCCAAATCTGACAAGTGTTGTGAAAGGGGTACCTTTGCCATCACCCGCATGGCAACTGCCGCAGCTTGTTGCTACAAATATTGGTCCCAGTCCAGTCGCAGGAGTAAATATTTCATCATTAAAAGCAATGTCTCCTGCTAAAAACTGACGATTCTGTTCATATGTCAACCCATTTACTGGACCATCAAGTAGGCTATCATCCGCAGGAGCTTCGGGTTCAAATTTGTCACAGGATATAATTAATAATACGGTAAATGCAACAATACTACAAACGAATGTACTTCGATGATTCATTTTGTTTTGATTTGAAATGCAAGAAAATAAAATAACCCTATTATATGAATAATGAGTGTGAGATGCAACTTTTTTATTGCACCTCACACTTCTTTAATCTCTAATCCACTGTATTCATATCACTATCTATTCTGAAAGATATGTTACAGATCACGCCATAAGAAATTATTTTACCATCTTTTACATGCGCTTTGGTATCTTTTACATACACCGAATCTACATTTCGAATGGTTTTAGACACTTCAGTTACCGCATTTTGCATAGCTTCTTCTATACTGTTTGGAGAGCTTGCAATGACTTCAATTACTTTTACGATGGCCATTTTTATTTGGTTTAAAATGTTATAAAATATTTATTTGTAAACTTAAACTATGGATCAGATTTCAATCACTATTAATGTTCGTGACCATCCCCTTCTTTATGATCATGACCATCTCCTTCTTTATGATCGTGACCGTCTCCTTCATGGTGATCATGCCCATCATGATCTTCATGTTCTTTTTTAATCAGATCCATTTTACACACCGGACATTTGCCCATTTTATGGTAAAATTTACCTTTTTCACAATCCATCGGGCAAATATACTCTTTGACAGCTTTATCTGTGCTGTGATCGTGGTTTTCTTGGCTGTCTTCTTTTGCTACTGCTTTCTCTTTACAAGAATAAGTAGAGAACATAGCCAAAACAAGAGCTACCATAATAATTAATTTGTTCATGATAAGTTTATTTTAAAAATGAAAATTGAAAAAAAAATAAGCGTTTGTTTTTACTTCTTACAGCATCCATCTAAGTTGTCGTAAGCAATTGGATCTGCTTTGATTTCGTCGGCATCAAATCCCATCATTGATATTGCTTTTTTGATCGTCATAATATTGACTAGAGCTGGCTCAAAAGTAACCGAAATGTTCATTTTTTTGTCATCCAAATCATACTTTTTTACTCCTTTAATTTTGGCAAATCCTGCTGTCAATCTTCCGCCGCAAGACTCACATTCTTTACAGTGACTGCAGTAAATATTTGTTTTGATCACTACTTTTAAATTGCGCGATTTTGATTGCCCAAATGTAATACCTAGTACTGTGATCATAATCACTAGGGTTAAGATTAATTTGTTTTTCATATTTCTATGTTTAAAGTGTTAAAATAATAAAAAAATACAATGACTTAATTGTAAAGAATTTATTAGTGATTATTAAAAAATACAAATTTAAATATTTTTTCCTAATGAGCATGTCCTCCGCCTCCCGATTCTTTGGTCAGATGTGATTGGAGATAAAAGGCACCTTTTGTTACTATTTTATCACCCTCATGTATAGGTTCTAATAAATTTACTTGAATATTTCCAAGCTGGGACACACCTGTTTTTACTTCGATTCTGGCAAAAGTAATTTCACCTTCTTCATGTTGTTCATTTTCCATGATAAATATAAACTCTCTGCCTTCTGCTTTTATGATAGCATCTGCAGGAAGTGAGCTTACTTTATTGCCGCCCATCTCAACCAATGCATTGACATACATGCCTGGTATTAGATTGTGATTTAAATCGATGATATCCGCATGGACCGCAACAGATTTAGTATCATTTTCAAAGTTTTTGCCAATGTTTTTTATTTTACCCCTGATTTCTTTATTATTCTGATTGGTAAGTATAAAACGGACATCCTGACCAACTTTGACTTTAAAAAGATCCTTTTCATATATCAGCAGATCCACATGCATTTTTGAATTATCAAGTATGGTAAACATTGGCTTTCCTGTTTCAGCATTACTTCCTATTTTGATATATATATCTGATACATATCCTGATATTGGGGCATTGATGGACAGTACGGGTGATTTTGATGTACCGCCCAATATCAACATTTGGTCTGTGATTTCTATCTGTTCCAGCAGGTTTACAATTTTTTTTGTCTCTAATTCCAATTCAGACGCTACTTTCTGAAATGTCTTTTTTGCATTGATGTTCTCCTCTGAGAGCTCTTTTTGCCTATTATATTCCACATCCAGGTATTGTTTATTGGCTTGTGCAGATTGGAGTGATTCTTTCAGTTTTGATTTCTCCAGCCTTATCTTATTGTATTCAAGACTTTGGATGGTCGCCAGCGATTGACCCTGTTTCACATATTGTCCTTCTATTACTTTGATGGTCTTTACTATTCCACCCATCGTTGATGTAACATCTGCCTGATTTTGCGGTGGTAGTTTAGTGTATCCGGAAGCATTGATAGCATCACTCAAATTTTTCATCTCAAACCAGCCGGTATCTATCCCTGCATTTTTGTACTGTGCAGCATTCAGGTGTACAGTTTTGCTATGTGCTTCTTGCTCAGTATGTTCACCATCGGCATGGTCATGACCACTATGGTCCTCTTCTGCTTCATGATTATGGCCATCACCTTCTGCATGTTCTTCTGCCGCATTTTCGTTAGATTTTGATTTGCACGATGATACATTGATCATCAGTAATGGCAATAGGAACAGGATTAAAATTATCTTTATTTTATATTTCATTTTACTTTTTTTAAGGTATTAAAATTTCTATTTATTCATTAAATATTGAAGGTTTATGACTATTTCATTATACCGATTTAACGAAGCAAAGTAGTCCAGTTTTATTTCTCTGGCCATTTGCATTCCTTGCATATATTCGATATAGGAAATATCTCCATTGGTATAAGAAGTATTTGCATTCCTGATAATGATTGCTGCATTTGGATTTGCGGTCTTCTCAAAATATTCCAGTTTGCTTTTCGCTAAGTTCAATTCGCTTATCAATTGATTGTAACTAATAAGTATGCTCTGATTTGTTATGTCAGCATTTTTTTGCTGGAGTAATACATTGTTTTTTAAAGCGCTGATCTTAGCTTTGTTACTCCCCAAAGACAAGATGGGTATCGACATACCAATCGTGGCCCCCTGAAACCTGGGTACTCCGTTGTAAGATCTAATCTGACTATTCACTTCCTGATTTCCTGTCAGAGATTGGATGAAATATCCTACACTAAACTCAGGTTTCATTTGTGCTTTTTCAAGGTTTACCTGCATATCAGCAAGTTTTACGTCTTGCAAAGCTATGCTTACAGCTGTATTTTGGGTCAACGATGCGGCATTACTTACATCAAAAAGATCCAACACACCATATTCAACTAAATCAAAGATAATATCCTCTTTTAATTGAAGTACCATGGCAAGTTTCTTTGTCTCCATATCCATCGCTGTCTGATTTTGACGTATCATTTGCTGAAATTCTTCCTTCCGCGTGATACTCATTATTTGTTCCAGCTGACTGGATTCTCCTGTTTTATATTTTAAAGCAACTGCTTTCACCTGCATGGTCAATAAGCTATCCTGTTCTATCAAAATCTCATTTAATTTCTGATAATACATAATGTTATTCCAGGTTTGACGGACGTTCATAATCACTTCCTGCTTTGCAAAATTCCTTTTAAGTTCAGCACTCTTGACATTTTCATTGAGCAGCTTCTTTTTAGGCCCGAACAAAAAAGGATTAAAGGACTGCGAAATACTATAATACTGGTCAAGATTTTTTGAGTTAAACTGCCCTATATTCGCAACAAAATCAGTCTTAGGTAATTCAAATTTTGTACCCTTCAATTGATTTTGAATATCTACATGGATATTACTTGCCTGGACTTGTAAATTATTTTGAAGTGCAATGTCTATCGCTTCATTAAGGTTCAATTTTTTCTGGCCATTTACAATGGTTCCGACAAGTAAAAAACCAATAATGACAACAGCAGTATCGATATTTTTTCTTCGTCGCTTTATACCCTTTTCAAAATATAAATACAATATTGGCAAGACGATTAAGGTCAACAGTGTAGCAGTAATCAATCCTCCGATAACCACGGTGGCTAATGGTTTTTGAACCTCTGCCCCGGCACCCATACTGATGGCCATTGGTAAAAATCCAAGAGATGCAACCGCAGCCGTCATCACCACCGGTCTCAATCTTACTTTTGTACCTATACGTATTCTTTCAAGGACATCAGTGATACCTTCGGTTTTGAGCTGATTAAAGTATCCGATCAGTACGATTCCATTCAACACTGCCACCCCAAATAAGGCTATAAACCCGATCCCGGCAGATATACTGAAAGGCATACCTCGTATCCAAAGAGCAAATATGCCACCAATAGCTGATAGCGGTATGGCCGTAAAAATGAGCAATGATTGTTTTATACTGTGAAATGTAAAAAATAGTAAAACAAAAATAAGTGCAAGTGCTGCGGGAACAGCTATGGCTAATCTGTTGCTCGCTTCTACCAGGTTTTGAAATTGACCACCATAGGTAGTGTAATAACCAACCGGCAATTTTATCTTTGATTCCAATAAACCCTGGATTTCTTTCACCACACTTTCTACATCCCTGCCTCTTACATTAAATCCAATGACTATCCTTCTTTTTCCATTTTCTCTGCTGATCATGGCCGCTCCTCTTTCATACGTGATATCAGCCACTTGCTCCAAAGGTACCTGATCACCGGAAGGTAGGGGTATGAACAGATTCTTAAGCTGTTCTATATTCTGCCTGTTATCTTTAGCTATTCTTACTACAAGATTAAAACGTTTCTCCCCTTCATAGACTACGCCTGCTTTCTCTCCTGCAAAACCTGCCCGAACCACTTGATTGAGATCGCCTACATTGAGTCCATACAATGCAAGTTTATCTTTATTGTACCGGATGGTGATTTGTGGCAATCCTGACACTTGTTCTGCCCTTGCATCTTCTACACCTTTCACGCTCTGTATAATGGGCACCACCTCGTCAGCAAGTCCCGATAATAGCTCTATATCTTCACCAAATATCTTGATGGCGACATCACTTCTGACTCCGGTCATCAATTCATTAAATCTCATTTGTACAGGTTGGGTAAATTCTGTGGTGACACCTGGTAAATCATTCAGCACCTTGTCCATTTTAGCCATCATCTCTTGTGTGGACGATGCAGAAGTCCATTCAGATTTTGGTTTCAATATGATCATTACGTCAGCCACTTCCATAGGCATAGGATCCGTCGGTATCTCCGCACTTCCGATCTTTGATACCACTTGTTCTACTTCAGGAAAATTTTTCAAAAGTAATGCTTCTGCTTTTGTAGTAGTTTCTATTTCCTGAGCCAGTGATGTACCCGGGGGAGTAATGATATGGGTAGCAATGTCCCCTTCTTCGAGTGTCGGAATAAATTCTCCTCCCATATTACTGAATACAAATAGTGCAAATACAAACAACGCTACTGACAAAACAATGATCATTGCTTTGGCCTTTAAAGCCATTTCAAGTACAGGTTGATAGATTCTGTATAAAAAGTCAATAATTTTATCACTTATATTTCTTTTGTGTTCCGTTTTTCTGCTTAAAAATAAAGCAGACATCATGGGCACATAAGTAAGAGAAAGAATAAAGGCACCCAATATCGCAAACGATACGGTCTGAGCCATCGGCTTGAACATTTTACCTTCTATACCTACCAGAGCTAAAATCGGAAGATATACGATGAGTATAATTATTTCTCCAAAAGCTGCGCTGCTTCTTATTTTTGATGCAGCTCCATACACTTCAGTATCCATTTGTGCAGCAGTGAGTTTTCCCTTATTTATGGTCTGTAGCCGGTGTACTATGGCTTCAACAATGATCACCGCCCCATCTACTATCAAACCGAAATCGATGGCGCCAAGACTCATCAGATTGCCACTGACCCCAAATGAGTGCATCATGATGACAGCAAATAATAAAGCCAGCGGTATCACCGATGCTACTATTAACCCAGCCCGCCAGTTTCCCAATAGCAATACCAGAATAAATAAAACGATCAATGCACCTTCCAGTAAGTTGGTTCTGACGGTTGATATGGCATTATTTACCATCTTAGTCCTGTCCAGATACGGTTCAACAGCTACCCCTTCCGGCAACGTCTTTTCTATCTGAAGCATTCGCTCTTTCACTACTTCGACCACATCAGCACTGTTTTCTCCCTTCAACATCATGACCATACCAGCCACTGCTTCTCCCACTCCGTCTTTAGTGGTAGCGCCATACCTGACTGCAGATCCTAACTGTACTTGTGCTACATCACGGATCAGAATAGGAATGCCATTCATATTCTTTACGACAATTTTACCTATATCTTCCAATGAATTAATCATGCCGATGCCCCGGATAAAATAGGCATTGGGCTTTTTATCGATATAAGCACCACCTGTATTTTCGTTATTTTTACGCAAGGCTTCAAATATCTCAATGATATTGGTATTCATGCTTTTTAGCTTATCCGGCTCGATGGCAATTTCATATTCTTTAAGTAAGCCTCCAAGAGTATTGACCTCTGCCACGCCGGTGATACCGATCAGTTGTGGTTTTATGATCCAGTCCTGGACAGACCTTAATTCTGTGGCATGAAATTTATCTTCATATCCCGGCTTAGCAAAAACGGTATATTGATATATCTCGCCTAAACCGGTACTAATAGGTGCCATTTCAGGTGTGCCTAATCCTGGCCCAATATTGGCTTCCGCTTCTTTAAGTCGCTCGTTGATCTGAACTCTGGCCCAGTACAAATCCACATGTTCTTCAAATACTACTGTGACTGTACTTAAACCAAATTTTGATACACTCCGCAATTCTACCACTTTCGGCACAGATTTGACCGCTTGCTCTATGGGGTAGGTGATCAGTTGTTCTACTTCCTGAGTCGCCAAAGTTGGAGATAAGGTCAATATCTGTACCTGATTATTGGTTATGTCAGGCAAAGCATCGATGGGCAATCTTGACAAACTGTAGATACCAAAAAGTACCATAGCAGCAGTGAAAAGCCCTATTATAAACTTATTTTTTATAGAAAAATATATTATTTTATCTAGCATTCAATAAATGATTAAGGATGAATGAATAATGTTTTAGTCCGGATTATTTCTAATCTCGGACAAATAGGTGGAAATAAAATATTTTTTAAGAGTATATTAGATTTTACTTGTAGAGTAATATCCAATTAAAAAAACATTCATTAATCACAATACATTAAGCATTAACCTTGGGTGGCTGCCAGATCGTATTTCGGTATGTTGTAGATGGGCTGTCGTAGTATAAAAATGTATTTTCATCTGTACTTATCTCAACATATAATATATCAGGTACAAAACTTTTAATACCAAATTCAAAATTTATTGGTGTATGACAACAAGTGCAAGTACAAAATGGACTGCAGTGCTTTTCAGTTTCTTGATCGTGGTCATGTGTAGTATGATCATCATGGTGTGCAATAGCCTGTTTTGATTCTTCCAATACTAAATGAATATCACTGCAGGGCATGACCGCTAGGCAAAAAATATAAACAGATAATATTAATGAAAATAACTTCATGCTGTAAAAGTAATACTTTATTGCCGATTAAACAGAATTTAATTAAGAATATTGTGAATATGAAATAATTTATTCCAATTTTAACGCGATTTAAGAGTTAAAATGAAGTTATAAATTAAAAGTTGCTTTAGATGTGATATATTTATAAACATAGTGTTTACTTTTGTTCAACCATAGAAGTTTTATGATCTGAGTTCAAATATAATGCAACCAATAAAACAATACTAATCAACAAGCCATTGAATGGAATGAAAATCACAATTTTTGTCTAAATACTTTCACTAATTCTAATGTCGTGTGCACCAAATAATCCAATGACAACAAAAACTGAAAAAATAAAAATTGATTATAAAGGAAAACAAGTTACAGCTCACAAACTGACTGTAAATTCTGAAATTCCAATTGACATTGATATTGCTTGGAGCAAGGTTCAGACAAGTGCGTTGTTAAACTTTGTAGCAGCAGGTATGGTTAAATTTAAACCTACAGGTGGACAATTCCCTGATATATGGAAGGAAGGCGAAACTATTTCCACTAAAATGTTCGTATATGGTTTCGTTCCGTTTGGTGGCCTTCATTCGCTTTATTTCAAGAAGATAGATAAAGTAAATAAAATTTTGCAGACAAGAGAATGGGACAATTCTGCGAAAGTGTGGAACCATAAAATGGTTCTCAAAAAACTCAAGGACAATAAAATTATGTACGAAGACGAAATTATTATTTATGGTGGTGTGTTGACTAGTTTTATTACATGGTGGGCAAAATCATTTTATAAACACAGACAGAAAAGATGGCAAATAGTAGCAATAGACCCAAATCAAATCAAATAGTTATTAATTATTCTAAATAATAATATCCTTGTCATTATCAGATGACATCAATGAAAGGATGTCAATGGTTATTGAAAATCTGACCTATTGGAGCATTGGTTACGATTCGTTTAGCTACTTACTATATTGAATATTATGTTTATTCGTAGCATTTAAGCTTATTATGCCCTTGGAAATCAATGATTAACGTCTTCCATCAATTGTTTAGCAAGTTTATTTGCATCTTCTGGTTTTATGATTTGAATCTTGTGACTTTCATCTGATCGATTGCCAAATCTTTCATATATGAATGCGGCAAAATCATCATCTTCGGGCAATTTAGATAATAAATATAAATTAAAACTTTCATCCCCTCTCCACTATCTCCTCCCTATCCCCATCATACCTATACTTCACTATCTCCTTCAAAAACAGGATTTGCCCAAAAATGATCAATATCAATTATTATTGTAGAAAACATGATTGTACCAGCTCTTAACCATTTTTCTCTCCAAAATATATAAGCAATCATAAAAGGAAAACCGAAATGTAAAGAATAATGTAACAAATTTTGGGAAATACTTATTATAGACACTTTTTATGTTTTTTGGAATTTTTAACCTTCTTTTGCAAGTTCTGACTTTTTTTTAAAACAGCTGAACTCAAACTAAATTAATGATATTTTTAATTCACCAATGGTTATTCAATGTTCATGCCTTTGTCCTGCTCCGCTTTTCAAAATAAATTCGCTGCTGATTAAATATGATCCTTCCGTAACAATAATATCTCCTTCCTTTAAACCAGACACAATTTCAATCCAATTATTGTTTTCCACACCTGTTTTTACCATTCTTTGCTCAAAGGTATTTTCGTGCGCCAGTACCCAAACGGTTTTCATTTCTTCCAACAGAACAGCAGATTTTGGTACTGCTAAAAGCTTGTTTAAAGATTTTTCAGGAATGACAGTTACCAACGTGCCTGGAATGAGTTCCCTCCCTGAATTATTTATCCTGATTTTAAGAAGATGAATTCTTTTGCCGTCTTCTACTATTGGATTGTTGTAAACCAATGTGCCTTTATAAATTTGTTCGGGATTGCTTTCACTAAAAATCTGAAATGTTTTGTTTTCAGATATAGACGAGATTTCATTGGAATATAACTGCGCTTCTACCCATAGCTGATTTAGAGAAGTGGTTTTTAAAAGCGTGGTGCCTTCATCTACATACATTCCTTCAGTTATATTGACTTCGATTACATAACCTGATACAGATGAATAAAAAGTTATTAAAGGACCCGTATTGCCTAAATTTTCTATATCAGAAATCTGTTTTTGTGTCATGCCCCACAACAGCAATTTATTCTTTGCAGCACTTAAAAAATCATTTGTCATTGTTGATGTTGCAGTTGTGCTTTTGGAATTTTTAATCAAAGACAAATATTCTTTTTTATCGGATTGCAGTTGTTCGCTGTAAATACTGTATAACGGACTTCCGATTTTAAGATAAGAACCTGTACTTTTTACAAACAGTTTATCTATTCTTCCTTTGGCACGGCTGCTGATAACTTTTACCTGTTCTTCATCAATGGCTACTGTTCCTATAATTGTGGATACGGATGAAATGCTTCTTAATTTAACAGTATCGATTTTAATTCCTGCTAATTCCTGTTGGCGTTTATCAATGGTTATGAAATTGCCTTCCTGACCTAAATGTTTGTTTTCTTTCCTTTCCACTTTGATCAAAGACATATTACAAACCGGACATGAACCTGGCGTACTACTAACAACACTTGGGTGCATAGGACAGGTGTAATAACTGCCAGACTCGGTTTGATGATTTTGATGTTCGTTCTTACAACCCGAAATAGCAAGTAAAGAAAGAAGTGTAAGTATAATATTATTCAGTCTCATATCATTTTTCATTTAAAAATGTTTCGCTATCCGTCATCATACCCGCTTGTAATGCAATTTCTTCATTAGGTGACAAACCACTCTTAATTGTCGTCATACCGATATTACTTGAGCCGGCAATTACTTTTCGCACCTGAAAAATTCCAATGCCATTTCGGGTAGAATCTTTTTTTACCCATACATAAGAATTCAATCCTGTTTTATAAACTGCTGTCGAAGGAACTTGTAAATTTTTAGACTTGTTAGTTGCAAAGTGGGCAGTGACAAGTGAGTTAATTTTCAAAAAATTACTTGGATTTTTAAGGACTATTCTCACTCTTGCAAAACGCTGGCTTGTTTCTTCAAATGTTTGTTCAATCAACGCAACTTTACCTTTGAGCGCTTTTGAAGGATTGGTTTCTGAAATTATTTCTACGGTTTGGTTTTTGCTAATTTGATTTAAGTACTGATTAGAAACAGAAACCAAGGCCCAAACTTCCTGTAATGGGTTGACGCTAAAAAGTGTTTGTCCTTCGTTTACGTAAATACCTTCACGAATTTGTGAAGCGGATTCTGAATAAGAACTTCCATCGGTATTTTGCTGATTCATAGTGTTCATTGACGAAGTGGATTTGGAACTTGTATTTTCCTGAACGGTTGTGCCATCAAAAAAGACGTACCCATTTACTGGGCTATAAATTGAAATGGTTAAAGCTACTGTTCCATTTTTTTCTAACTTATCAATTTGACTATTAGTAATACCAAGCAATCGAAGTTTTTCTTTTGATTTAACTATTAAATTATCATCAGCATTTGATTTTAAAAGGAAAAGATGTTCTTCCTGAAAGGTGCGCAAATCAGGACTATATAGGTCCATGATTTTAGAGCCCTTCTTAACATATTGATTGCTGAATGTAACATATAGTTTTTCTATTCTGCCACCAAAGCGTACTGCCACTGACAAATTTTGGTTTTGGGCAGGAACAATAAAACCCTGTGCCTTCAAGGTTTTTCCATCGCTGCCTGATTGCAGTTTAACAGTTGCCTGACGGGATAAAACCTGTTTGTTGGGAGAAACAATTTGAATTAATTCTTCCTCCACCAATTGTAAGGTCATGTTACAAATCGGACAGTTGCCGGGTTGCGGATATGTTTTATCGCCTTCGCAACCCATGGGGCAGATATAGTTGTCATGTTCCTGAAGATGGTTTTGATGATTGTCTTGGCTCTGTTCATTTTTGCAGGATAGAAACACTCCTACAACAAACAACCATATGATACTTATGCTATTTAATTTCTTTCTCATATTCATATTCGGCTTCCAATATTAAAATGTTTATCAATTTGTCATACGATTCCAGTTTTTTCATCAAAAGCATTTCCCATGCATCCAATAGTACAAAAAAGTCGCCGGTGTTTTGTCTGTATGCGAGAAGATTGGCTTCCAGATTGTTTTCATAAGCTGGAATAATATTTTTAGTGTAGCTCTGATACAAAGCGATTTCGTATTGAAGCATGGTAAGTTTTTCTGTTGCCATTTTTGTTGCCATCAGTTCCATCGTCTGTTTTTCCTGTTCCATTGACTGGATTTGAAAGTCGATGGCTTTTACTTCAGATGAATACATTTTTGATGACCAGGGAACAATGGGAATGGTGATCATTCCCATCAATGACCATTGATTTGGCATACCGAACATTTGCATGTGTTCCGCTCGAATACCGAAATCAGGCCTTATACCCACTTTCATTACTTTTTGCTCCAACTCCATAGATTGAATGTATTTGGTCAGGGCAGTAATGTCGCTTCGTTTAGAAACGTTTGCCGTGTCCGCCACATTTTTCATATAATTATTTGGCGAAATGAGTGTATCAATTTCAAAAGGGGTATTTACATCCTGAACCATGAGTATATTTAATCCAATATTACTTTCTGCAATCGATCCGTCTAGCATTAGCAGCATGTTACTGAGTTCGGCTAATCGAGCTTTTGCTTTATAAATTGTTTGAAGTTTCGATTGGTTATTGTTGAATTTTTCCTCAGAAGTTGTGATTAACAGTTTCAGTATTCCTTCACTTTCTTTAAGAATGAGTTGTTTTTTTTCAGCTATATAGCGATTGTAATACAAGATTTTTGCTTCGCGTCTCAATTCGTTTTTTGTCCATTCACTTTTTGATTTTTCAATTTCTGCTAATGAGGTGAGATAACTTTTCTTAGCGTTCAGTTTGCTCTTGTTCGGTATCATTTGTTCAATGGAAAAAGCAATACCAGCCTGATTCATCGGGTTGTCTCTTTCTTTAAGCATTGATAAATTGTATGGGAAACGCATAATGCCTGTGGAAAATGTGGGCGGCATCCATGCTTTTGCTCCGTCTGCTTTTGCCTGGATAGATTGAATGTTGTATTGATACTGAATGATAGAAGGGAAATTGGTTTCTACCTGCTTTAAGAGTTTTTCCAATGAAATGTATGATGTATCCTGTGCGTGAAGTATAAATACATAAGATAACAGTGCGATTATTAAAAATATATTTTTCAT
>JALHLK010000063.1 GCA_022844565.1 Saprospiraceae bacterium | reverse complement strand
CTTGGGCTACACCTGCGGGATAAAATTTCCGAGCAATGCCAACTATTTTGTCATATATTCATTCGAATAAAGTCTAATGCGGAATTCCATCTAACTTAATGTAATTAGTTGATATTCAATAGCAAAAATTTCATTATAAAAGTTAGCAAAAGCTTTCTTTATGAGCTTGCCCATAAATTCAAATTTGGGTTAAATACAAATAAGTATATGTAGTAGCCTCGCTAGGTTTTGATTGGTTCCATCGATGTAGAGTGAAATCATTCACTCGTTTCAGGAGTTTGGTTTTTTAGGACAAAAAAGATTGCACAAATGGATCTACAAAGTTTTAGCGGCTTTTTTATTCTTCGAGCATATCAATTTTATCACCGTACACTTTTTTATACTATAAGTATTAATAGTATTCGGAAGAGAGAATAGAGCGGCATCTTTTCTAATTTTTCCAATAATCCCGAATTAAGCATTCGTTCGTGAGCTTAGAAATGAGATTTTTCAAAGGCTGACTTGCATGTGTATGAAATTTTCAGGTTATAATAAATTAGTTCTGTTAAATTCTTCATAAAATCACTCAGGTATCAAAAAATGCATTAACTTTGTGTCTCAAAGTACTTTATAAATGGAAAATTACAAAGAAGATATTCAACATATTCGCAAGATGATGGAGCGGTCATCTCAGTTTTTATCATTGAGCGGGTTATCTGGCATTGGGGCAGGAAGTGTAGCTTTGTTGTGCATATTGATCGTATTTTATATTTTTCAAAAACATGAGATTGACTACTTCGATGGTAATCCTAACTACTACTCAGGAGAAGTAATTACCAAATTAATGGTAGTAGCATTAATTACCATCTTACTAGCCGTATTTGTAGCCTTGTACTTTACTGTTAAGAAGTTGAAGAAAAGTAATACTCCGTTATACAATGCGAGTACGAAGAAGTTTTTAATTTCCTTAGGATTACCATTGGTAGCAGGAGGCATATTTTGCATTGCCCTGACGTATAATCTACAATTTTATATGGTGGCCCCAAGTATGCTAATTTTTTACGGATTGGCTTTGGTCAATGCGTCAAAGTATACACAAGAAGAAATATATTGGTTGGGTGTGCTGGAGTTAGTTTTAGGATTGCTTGCCGCTTTTTTCGTAGGATATGGGCTAATCTTTTGGGCAGTAGGATTTGGATTTTTACATATACTTTATGGCATCATTATCCATAGAAAATATAACTAGTATGGTTAATATAGATGGAATAAATAAAGACTTTGAGAGTCGTGTAAGGTTGGGTATACTATCCATCTTATCCGTCAATGATTGGGTGACCTTCGTAGATATGAAAAAATATCTTGACCTATCAGATGGCAATTTGGCAAGCCATACTTTGGCGTTAGAAACAAAAGGATACATCGAGGTAAAGAAACTTTTTATAGGCAAAAAACCTGAAACGTCTTACCGAATCACCAACTTGGGTAGGCTTAGTTTTACAAAACATGTCGAAGCTCTTGCCCAATTGTTAAACTTAACGAATTTATAGCAATATTTTTTTAATCATTTACTTTGTAATTCAAAGTACTTTAATAAACTTTTAAAACAAAAATCACAATGGAAGAGACAAGCAAAAGCATTTTAGGAAGCAAAAATGTACAGAACACATTAAAGTTTGGTTTAATCACCGTGTTAGCATTATTTCTATTTATCCCAAAATTTATGATTCTTGACCTCATAAAGGAACGGGAGACACAAAGTAAAACCGTGATTCAGAATGTATCAGATGATTGGGCAAAACAGCAGATCATCCAAGGGCCAATACTAGTCATACCTTATACCACCAAAGAAATGATCCAAAGCAACGGCAAAGAAAGTGGCTTTTCTATGATCAGACGTAACCTCATCGTCTTTCCAAAAGATCTGAAAATTGACGGCAATCTAAGTACTACCAAAAAATATAGGAGTCTATACGAGGTGCTGCTCTACAAAAGTGAGCTTAGAGCAAAAGGAACATTTCAATTGCCCAAAACGGAAGAAATCAACATCAATCTCGATCAATTTATCTTAAAGGAGGCTCAAATCGTATTGGGAATCAATGATCTGAAAGGGATCGAAGATAAAGTCATTTTCAATTGGGCGGGCAAACCGCTTGAGCTAAAACCAGGAACTAATGAAATAAGCTTCAACCAAGAATATCATCGTGTAGAAGACGCACTTTATCCTGTGGCTCAAGCAAACAGTTTGGGTAAATCAGGTCTAAATACCAAAGTTACGATAGCTTCATTAGAAGAAACTTTGCTTTTTGACTTAAAAATCAAATTAAAGGGAAGTAAAAATCTATTGTTCACCCCTTATGGTCAGCAAACAGAGGTCAATTTGTCATCTACTTTCCCTGATCCGATATTCCACGGCAATTTTCTTCCGAACCATACAACCAATAAATCTGGATTTAAAGCCAATTGGAAAATCTTGGAATACAACAAAAACTTACCTTCTTTCCAAAAAGGCAATGACAATATTGATGCAAGTGGCAATGTATTTGGAGTAGAGATCAAAAACTTGGTAGATCATTACACCAAGATCAATCGTGCTACAAAGTATATGTTTTTGGTTATCGTTCTTGTCTTTTTGGTCGTTTTTATCACAGAATTGATCAATGAGCAGCGCATTCATATATTCCAATATGCTTTGGTAGGATTTGCTATTGCCCTTTTCTTTATCTTATTACTTTCTATTTCTGAATTTTTAGGCTTTGACAAAAGTTATATCATTGCTGCTTTTGCCATCATTGGACTCACTTTCTTGTACGCAAAAAGTATATTTAACAATGCAAAAAGCACATACACTTTATTGGGTTTAATGGTGTTTATCTTTTCATACATCTACTTAATTATTCAATTAGAAAAATCTGCTTTATTGGTGGGTTCGATAGGTTTATTTATCATTTTGGCAGCTACGATGTATGTTACGAGGAAGATAAAATGGTATGAAGAGTAAGTGAGATAGTAGGTTCAGAAACAAAATAGGTGTAAAATACGAACCTTGTTTGTCATAAGGTGTCAACGATCAATCTTTAGTCACCATACTTCCCCACCAATCAACATTTGGTTTAAAATTTTTAGAAAGCATAGCTTTTCTTTCACTTTCTAATTTTGGCCAAAGTTTTTCAACGATAGATTTCTCGTATTCTTTTCTTTTTTCTGCTTGGTATTCTGGGTCACTTACAGGGTATTTTGCACCTACACTATTCAACCATTGTGTTAGATTTAAGGACAATTCCACAGCGAGTTTTGGATGGACGTTTACAAGATTATTATTTTCAGAAGGATCATTCTTTAAGTTATACAATTGATTGGTGTTGTCTTCGTAGTAATGGATCAATTTCCAATCACCTTTGCGAATAATGGATGTTGGGTCACCTCCTTGATTGCCATAATGTGGGTAATGCCAATATAAAGACCTTTCTTTAGGTGTTTTGTCTTGATCTATTATTGGTTTTAAGCTTATGCCATCGAGATGCTGATTTGGTTGCAACTTTAAATTTGCATAATCTAAGATAGTAGGATAGAAGTCAGCTCCAGTAACGAGATAATCACTGCTTTTTCCTGTAGCGTTTGCCCAAGGGACATATACAATATAAGGTTCCCTGATGCCTCCCTCCCATTGATATCCTTTACCACCGCGTTGAGGAAGGCTGGAGGTAGAAAAATTATCACCCGATGTTACTCCTCCATTATCAGCGGTGAATATGATAATCGTATTTTTATCCAATCCAAGATTTTTCAAATTGCTTAATACTGCACCCACTGCTTCATCCATACTTTCTACCAAACCTGCGTAAATTGGATTATCTTGTGTTTGTCGGATTGGCAATTTACGTTCCATGACAAATCCATTTTCTTTTATACCTTGATTTTCTGCTTTATTTTGAAATTTACTCCATTTATCGCGTGTAGTTTGAATAGGTCCATGGACGGCATAAAAAGATAAAAAAGCAAAAAATGGTACTTTTTGATGTTGATTAATAAATGAATTTGTTTCATTGGCCAATCGCATGGTAAGATTTTCTCCATCGGGACCATCCTTTAATTTAGGATTATTATAAGGAGAAAAATAACCGCCCTGAGGACTTCCACTGTGAAAACCACCCACATTGATGTCAAAACCATGATCCTCTGGTAGTGATCCTTCACTCCCTAAGTGCCACTTGCCCGCAAAGAATGTTTTATATCCACCCGCTTTTACCGCTTCAGCTATAGTAATGTCTTCTGCTGGTAATTTTGAAACATATGCTGGAGGTAATAATTGATCATGCCTATTGAGGCTTCTCCATTCGGTGCCTGTCTTTGCACCTATCCAGTCTGTGATACCATGCCTCGCTGTAAATTTACCAGTCATAATACTTGCACGTGAAGGGCTGCATACACCACTTGTAGCATATCCTTGTGAAAACACTACACTCTTTTTTGCCAATGCATCAATATTTGGTGTTTCGTAATAGGTACTGCCATTACACCCTAGATCAAAATATCCTAAATCGTCTACCAATATAAATACAAAGTTGGGCTTATTTATTTGACGAGCATCAATAGGTTGTTTAGACAGATTACACCCGATGGAGAAATGAAACATGAATAACAGTAATAGTAGGTACTTCATTTTAATTAAAATTTTGTTTACATTGATCAATTGTAATTATGTAGATTGAATTCTTTCTTAAATTACTTTTGACCATATTAAATTATTTTATTTTACCATAAGCCTCACCTCTTATGGCTTCAAAAGCCTTAATCATATCATTAAGCTTTATGGGATTTTCCGCTGCTAAATTCTGCTTTTGACCAGGGTCATTTTTAAGGTTAAAAAGTTGAAAATTCGGGGAATTTCCCAACTCGATATTTACTGACGTACTAAATTCAGGACCTTTGTAAGGAGGAATCATGACATAATCGCCACTTCTGAATGCAGTTCTGGTACTCGCTTCTATGATAAGTTGATCTCTACCTTTGTTAGTTTTTCCTAGTAATACATCAATTAGATTCTCACTATCTTCGGTTGCAATGTCGCTTTTTACTAAGCTTGCAAAAGATGCTAAAAAATCCATTTGACAAATAAGAGCGTCAGAAACAGAAGGCTTAATTTTATCTTTCCAATATACGATGAATGGCACTTTTGTTCCGGCTTCGTATAAACTATATTTTCCTCCTCTTAGACCACCAAAAGGATTGTGCTTACCCAATTTTTCAACTGCTTCATCATAATAGCCGTCATTAATAACGGGTCCATTGTCTGAAGAAAAAACAATTAAGGTGTTTTTAAGAATACCTTGTTCTTCTAGTGTTTTAATTAATTCACCAACAGACCAGTCTAGCTCAACAATCACGTCGCCTCTTGGCCCCATTCCAGATTTACCTACAAACCTAGGATGTGGTGTTCTTGGTACATGAGGTTGTTGCATTGCATAATACAAGAAAAATGGATTTTTTTCTTTTGCTTTATTTCTGATATATTCCTGTGCTTTGACTAAGAAAATATCTGACATATCTTCATCCACCCATTTTGCCTTTGTTCCTCCTTTCATGTATCCTATTCTAGGTATACCATTTACAATACTATTGTTATGTCCATGATGCCACTTCATTTTAAGGAGTTCTGGATGTGTTAATCCTGTGGGTTCACCTTCAAAATTTTTGTCGTAACTTATCGAGATAGGATCATCTTTATCACCACCTACGACATGACCATCTTCTATGTAAACCGTTGGGACTCTATCTTGCGTCGCCGCCATGATGTATGAATAATCAAATCCCACTTCATTAGGACCTGGTGATATATGTTCATTCCAATTTACTTGACCATCACCCAAGCCTAAATGCCATTTACCTACAATACTCGTGTGGTAATTTTTTGTTTTTAACATTTTGGGCAAGGTCATTTGATTTGTATCAATGATGAGCGGTGCTGAACCTGGTAATATTTTTGCGTCATTATTACGCCACGGATATATTCCTGTCAACAATGCGTACCTACTTGGTGTGCATGTGGCAGATGATGCATACCCATTCGTAAATTTCAATCCTCCTTTAGCTATTGCATCTATATTTGGGGTAATTAATTCTTTTGAAAAATAGCAACTCAAATCTCCTAAGCCAAGATCATCCGTGTAGATTATAATAATATTTGGATTTGTGGTATTGGAAGTGGGAAGATGGTTTCCAAATTTACAATTTATCAATATTAATACGGACCACAGGAAAAATGTCACTTTTAGATACAAATTGAATTTCATATTATTTTAAATTTAATCACATTCACACCCTTATTGGATTAAAAATTATATGTGGTAAAGATACATTCTATGTAATCAATTATTTAAATATTTGCCTCGTTACTTGTGGCTATAAGGTAGCATTCACCATAATTTGAATTCACTTGTAAACATGTTTGCTGACGAATTTAAATCATGGTTAAACTAACATCCAGAAATTTTTGAAATTAATCCTTAATTAACTAGCTTTGTTTTTCCTAGTAAGAAAAAGATTTATAACGGTAAATAAAAATTTAAAAATGAAAATCATATCACAAGTATTCCTGTTTCTTGTTTTGGGGATTATTACAAGTTCTTTTTACAGTCTTCCAAACAATAAAGAATTTAGTAACGAGGATATACTTGAGGATAAAGAATTTAGTAAATTTATGTTTGCTTTACACAAAAGCAAAATAATAATTCAATCAAGCGATGAAATTTATAAAGATCTCAAGAAAGTGAATGATTATATGGCGGCAAACAAATTCTCATGTTGTGACTACCAAGTTTTTGATAAAAATGCTGAATTTAAGAATATTGATTATTATGAAAATCAATGTGTAATAGTAACTCAATATGATGTATTACAAAGCAAGTATAGTAAGATATTTACTGATAATTTTAAGGATCTTAATGTACAATTTGATAAATTACATCCAGAATTAAAAATTAATGCAAAAGATGTATTAAAAACTAAAAATGTTGGTCAGAAGTGTGAAGATCAATTGAATAAAGAAATTGGTGCCTTGTCTACTGAATTTAATAATGACATAATAAAATGTTGTAAATTTGGGAAGCAACCATATTTATACAACATGTGCAGCGTTGAAGCCAGGTTATCATATAAAAAGTCTATAAAACTTGCCATCACTAATTATGATACTTGCGAATAAAAGTAGAAAACGAAATCCCTTTCTAATTTGATAGTAATATCCTAAATCCTGTAATGTGGCAAACTTATATGGATAAAGCCTATTTAGGTAATTGAGCATTTTTGTACATTTTGAGCTGATTTATTATAAAGGAGCAGTGATGCTTAGGGTTGATTTGGTTGCAATATCAGATTTTTTGGGTAAAAGGAGGTGATTTTGGTTGAACTTTGTGGAAATTTTGATGAGCAGGTGGGTTAATTAATTGAGAAATAATTCAAAAAATAGTGACTTATAAGCCTAAAAGTTGAGGCATTTTTGAACTAGTGCTCCGTCCAAATAAAGATCTTAATTAAATGTTGTTCTTTTTGGATAGATCAAGGCGAAAAACGTAGCTGAACTGGCTAGTTCAGCGAGGCTTTTTAACGAAGAGATATTCAAAAAGAGCCACAAATTATTTAATTTTTTATTTAGACGGAGCACTAGCAATTAGAAATCATGATAATTCTATGAAAAAATCTCCAGCATAAAAGATTCTATGGTTTCTTATAGTCAATAGCACCAATAAAATCATTCGGCTACTTAGGTATAGCCCAATTTTTCGATATTTAAATGCAAAGTCCAAAATATCTCCAATGAAAAATAAAATCATCCGTTGTTTATTTTTTTTTAATTTTGAATATTCAATGAACAACAAGAGCTTATGAAAAAGTTATTTTACTTCCTTATATTAAATGTATTTTTTGTTTTTAAATTATTAGGACAAATAGATTGTTCCAATGCAATTGAAATTTTGAATGATACTCTTATTAGGGATACATTTGAATTTCAACATTACTTTAATCCTCCCGAATGCAGTAAAATAATTAAACCAGCGGAAAGAGGAGTGTGGTATAAAGTACGAGGAAAGGGAAATATTATGAGGATTGATAACTATTTTGTCCAAGTATTCAAAGGAAGCTGCGAAAATCTTGAATGCTCTGATGACGACTTTAGAAATTTCTATCTAGAAGAAGGAGTAATCTATTTCATATATGTATTTAGTCATGAATCTCAGTATCAACCTTTGGTTTTAAATCTGAAATTAAACTTTTTTGCCCTTAAAAATTACGCAAGTTGCAATAAAGCTGTTCAAATAGACTGCAATGGAGAATTAAAAGTTAATAGTGATCACTTAATATATAAAGATGGAAATTGTCTCGGGTCTGGGGGGAATAGAATTTGGATAAAAATAAAAGGTGATGGTGGACTAAAAAAAATTACATGGACAGGTTTTAGATTCGGAAATATTGTATTTTATGAAGGAGATTCTTGCTTAAACAATTGTATATTTTTACCAAATGGTTTAGACGAACTAAGTTTTCAGACTGAAAGCGGATTGGAGTACACTTTAGGAATTCAACCATTAAATGAATATGAAAAGTTCATTGAGATCTTTATGAACTGTGCCAAAGAAGAAGATTCGAGATCAATTATTAATGCTAAAACAATATTTTGTGGCGAGAGTCAAAAAGTAGAAGCTAAGTATGATGTTTATTCAATATTCGCAAGTAATGATAAAAAAAGTGTTTCTAACGCATTTTGGTACAAATTTCAACCTAAGGTTAAAAGTGTGGTCGAAATAAATGGGAATGTAACGCAAATACAAAATGGAATTTTTAAAATATATCGTAAATTAAATAATTCTAGATCTAACAATAATTTAGAAGAAATTGGTTCTAAAGGATATTTTGATAAGGTTAAGTTTTCAATTGTAGCAGATCCCAATTATGAATATTTTATTTCTATTAGCCCTTTTAGACTTGGCAATTTTGATTTAACAATAAGTTGCCTTCCTTTAGACTTTGTAAAGTCAAAGCCTTTTAACTTGAATTGTGGGATTACACAATCAATAGATCATATTTTTGGAAACAGAGAAGAAATAATTTTGGATAATGAAAATGTAATGATTGATCAATGGTATAAATTACCCACTAATATTTCAGATATAACATTAGAAATCTATAACCAGATACCATCTGGAATAAGTTTTACTCTTTTTCAAGTAGAGGGTAACGTTTTCAAGCCATTAAAATCTACTCCGAACTTAAGGAGAGAAAATACTATTTTCAATTTTAAATTAGACCCAAAAAATATTTATGTTGTTGGAATCGGTACCGATTTTTTTAACACAGGAGAAAGACATATACGCATGACATGTAATCAAGGTCCTGAAAAGAATAGAAATTGTGAGAGTTCCCTTGAATTAAGAGCCAATTTTTCTACTCAAATTATTGTTAAATCTGATTATTATTATGATAATTCTATTTCGAAAAATAATTTTGATGGAGGTCTTGAATTAAGAAATCAATTCTGGTCTAAAATTAAAGGTAATGACAAGGTATTAAAATTAAATTCTTTTGGAGCCGATTGTAAAATATTTGAAGGGTCTTGTGGATTTCTAAATGAGCTTAGAAAAACAGATTCTATTTTTGGGAAAGAAAATGAATACAGCTTTTTTGCAGAAAAAGAAAAAGAGTATTTTATTATGGCAAATGCTTTAATAAATGAAGTTACCTTATTTTTTACCGAATCTGAAAAAGCAGTAAATAGTAATTGTGAAAACGCCTTAGAGATCATTTGCGGACAAAAAATTGAGATCAGCGAAAAAGGATTTTATAATGATCTAAAAAATAATCACAATTCATTAGTCTCAATGTGGTATAAAGTAAAAGGAAAAAACCAAGAGTTTGACATTAATGATATATCAGCAGGTGGATATTTTTCTCTATATAAAAATAGTTGTGAACAGAAGAATCTATTAATAAAGAATGGAAAGAAAAAAGCTTTTTATGGTGAAATTAATAATGAATATTATATTGAAATTCAACCAAATCCAAGGGTAAAGGAAAAAATAGTTTTTGAACTACAATGTAGAGACAATGTACCTCCAGGTGGGTCATTTATAACTCCATATTCCATAGCATGTAATGAAAAAATTTTAATTGACTTTTCATTAGGTGAAAAATCAAAAACTAAAATTGGTTATTCTGAGTTTTGGCTATCTCATCAATCTGAAATTGGTTCGATTATACTCCAAAATGAATTAATATATATGCAAGATTCTTTAACAATTGATCTTTTTGATGTAAATAACAACCTTATTGCTTCTTATCGATCAGAAAAATTTACTTCAGACCCTTATCTATACGGCACCTCTTTTCAGGTCTTAAATGGTTATTATAAATTAAGATTACTGGCAAAAGAAAATAGCAAAATTTTATTTACACTTTTATGTGACAAAAATTTTTTGTTAAAAGGCTGTAGTTCTGCAAAGATTCTAGAATGTGATAAAACTTATATTTGGGAGAGGTTTGAATCTGAATCCCAATCAGAAATAAAAAATCAATTTTGGTTTCGAATACCTAATGAGATCAAAGGCTATAAGATTACAGTTGAACATCCAGAATTAATACTAATGGAAGTCAGAAATAATAAAGGGTGTTCAAGTATTGATAATGACGGTTATGCACTAACAGGTAAACCCACAAGGTATTTTTTTCATGCTGACACGAATCAAGAAAGTTATTTGGTTTTCTATAAAGCAAGTTATGATACCACACTAACTAGGTCAGAAATCAAAGTGGAATGTGTAACAGCAAACAGTGCAGCATCTTGTGAAAAAGCTCTTGAACTTAATTTTGGTATTAGTAATAAATTTAATACCTTTCATAATAAAGTTTCAACTACAGGTTTTTGTGACAAAGAATTAATCGGATCATGGTTTAAGTTTAAAGGTAATGGTCAAAAAATATACTTTTTAATAAAAAACATAAATTCAGAGATTCTAAGAAATCCAGTTTATTTTTTTAAAGGAAATTGTGATTCTCTTATCTGTGAGAAAATTGATTACATAGATCATAAAAAAAACTTCTTTACTTTTGATCCAATTGATGGGGTAGAATATTTTTTAAAAATCCCTCACGTATTTATTACAGGTGAGTTTGAAATTGACATAATCTCTATACCTACTATAAATTTTGACTGTTTAAATCCTATTAAGATAGAATGTAATAAAACTTATGTTGACTTTATTGATCCTTTAAAACCCAAGCCAAGCCAATTATGTAATACAATGGCAACTTCCAAATACTATAATTTCGAAGGTAACGGAGAATCATTAATGCTTACTTTCAAAAACCTTGATGAAAAATCAAAAATACTTATTGAGTTAATTGAAGGTTCTTGTGAAAAACTAAACTGTCTTTTTAACAAGGAAATCACCAAATATTGTAATACATTTTATATAAAAACGAATAAATCTTCTAATTATATATTAAAAATCAGCGCTTCAGAAACCATAATTCTTTTTGAAACTTCTTGTTTACCTATTCAAAAAAACGTAAGTAATGATATGGCAGACACAATAAACTGCAGTCAATCCATTTTAAACACTGTTTTTATACCACAAACTAAAGATGAAATAGGATGTTTCAACCCATTAACTTTAGAAGAGAAATGGTATATATTGCCCTCTAATTTAAAAATAGGTAAAATCAGCACATCAGAAACCAATCAAAAGTTTTCTTTAGAAATATATGATTCTAATATTAATAATAATTTTGAATTGATCAATTATTTTGAAGAGGTAAAAAGTAATCAAATATTTCAAGCAGGTTTAAATAATACCTATATTAAGATAAAGCCAATTCTTCCCTTAATTGAAAATTTTGAATTTCAAATTGAATGTCTTAAACCTCTTGAAAATGATCTTTGTTCTAATCCAATTACACTCAAATGTGGCGATTCAATAAATCAAAATATCTCATTAACCGAACGTAACAAGAATAATACAATTTGTGGTTCCTCCTCTGAACTAGATCTTTTTTATACTTTTACAGGGGATAGTTCTATCTGGGAATTTAGCTTAAATGAAATTGGGGAGAATACGATCATCCTTGACATAATTGCAAATGATAGTTGTAATACTACAAAATGTGTACAAAACAAACTAGTTACTACCAATCTTTGCAATGCTGACGCATGCCTTCAAAAGATGATTTTTTCAAAACAGTCAAAAACAAAATACTTATTTCAATCAGAAAAGAATAAAAACTATTATTTAGTCGCATCAAGCACTGCTCCTGGTTCTAACTTTTCTATTTCTATTGATTGTCTTCCTAAGGCATTAAATGATATCTGTACCAATGCTTCAAATTTAGAATATAACAAACCCATAAGTCTTGATTTGAGCAACTATTTTGATGATTACGAACGAAATTGTTGTCGTGATGTTATAAATAATGGAGCATGGTTTACTTTTTTGGGCAATGATTCTATTTTAAGTGTAATTGAGCAAAGTGATAATTTATTAACATATTCAATTTTTGAAGGAAAATGCGAACAACCTATTTGTATTCAAACTGGTGATATATATACAAATAATCCTTTATTGTTTAAGACACAAAAAGATAAAAAGTATTTTATTGTTTTTGGATTAAAAAAGGAAAGTAAAAATGAAAAATTATCTTTACATGTTAGCACTTTTGAAGCACTTTCTAATGTAAATTGTTCTTCAGGTTTAAAATTGAAATGTGATGATGTTATTAGTTTTAAAGACTTTAATTACCCTTTAAGTTATGAAGATTGCCTTTTCAAGGAATCAGGTTCTTGGTTTGTGTTTCCATCTACCCATAATACAATATCACTCCAATTGTTATCTGACAACGAACCTAAATTTTCTTTACATAATAACTGCAATGATTACGGCACTGGAATAATTAATTTGAGTGATTTTTCCCCCTTTAAGTTTTATTCGCCAAAAAATGACCCAACGAAAATATTTATGAGAAAAAATCTTTCAAACATTCAAGAGATTACTTCCTTCAAAGTAGGGTGTTATGAAGGATATGAAAATACTTCGCGAAATTTGGCAAAAACAATTTCGTGCGGCAGTTATAGCATAAAGATGTATGAAGCCTCTAGTTCCAAATTTAGCTCTGAAGATGAAATTTGGTATAAATTTACAGGGAATGGCAAACCTATGAAAGTAGGATATGATAATGATAATGTCTTGGTTCAGCTTTTTGAAGATTTTCCTACTTCAATTCATAATTTTGAAAAGTCATCCGAATTTTTAACCGAGTCATCTAAAAATTATTATCTGAAAGTAAGTTTTCGTCAAACGAATAATATAAATGACCTAGTGAATATTTTCTTTGAATATAATTGTCTAAATAGTGTTGAAAGTGAAGATGAAATCAAGTTTAAAAATTTGATTTATCCTAACCCAGTTAAGAATCAACTTAAATTTGATTATAAAAATGAACAGTTAGAATTATTTTCTCACTATGAAATAATTGACATGACAGGGAAAGTTTTATTTTTTGGATCTTTAAACGAAATATTGCTTGAAGGTATAGATATATCCGATCTTGAATCAAGTGTTTATTTTATTAGATTTAAAGGATACAATAAGTCAAAAACACAAATATTTATAAAAATAGATTGATCGATTTTTTATTTAAAAGTTTTGACTTATTTATTATTTTAAATAGTGTGGAGTTAAGTCCCTCTCCTCCTACTGATTATACTTCTTAATCACATCCTGAAATCCCTTATTCCTTCTTATCCTCTCGTAGTAAAAAAATGTTTCTCCCAGCACACCTTGACTGCTATTGAAGGCAAGTTTGCGGTCTAATATCTCGGGAGTGATACTATCGCCACTGCCAATTTCTATCAATACACCCGGGCTAAAGATCAATTCCTTGAAGTTGGTATTGCCCATAAAAGCCCAAGCTTGATCAAATGAAGCCTTGTAAGCATCAAATGTATTTCTATATATTTGTGGATGGAGATAGTCTACCATATTTCGTTTTAGCCATTCTGGTGAGTCCTGAAGGTAGTTTTCAAAAGCCCATGCATACGGTGATGGAGACCAAGAGACCGCATATTTGCCACCAACGGCTTTGATGTGTCTAAATACATACTCTCGACACGTGAGTCTCGGTTCCTTCATTATAAAGCCATCCATTAGGGCTTTATTTTCTAGCTTGCTTAAAGTCATTCTGCTATCTATTGAACCGTTGTAAATGAGGTCCTTACCTACGATGATGTGACAGGTTTGAGGCTTAAAGACCATGAGTAATCTTTCTGAAATACTTTTTATCAGATTATTATTCCAATTAATCTTTTTTTCTACCTTTGGGCTAACTTTTTTTGTTAATTATATCAGAATCAGATGAGTGCAGTAGACAACCAAGAAGAACGGGTGTACAGTGGCTACAATTTTAGCTACTCTAGCCCTGAAGACAGCTGGTTTAAACGCCTAATTATTACCACAATCGAAAATCGAACAGGGAAACCTGAATTACAACGCATATATAACGAGCTGCACGATAATAATCCTGACCCGTACAAGGTTTGGAAAGAGATCCTTGACAAGCTCAATATCGCAATGGATTTTGATGCAGAACAACTCAAAAAAATACCCAAAACTGGCCCTATTATTTTTGTTGCCAACCACCCTTACGGTATAGTAGACGGAGCCATATTCCTTCATTTGGTTTCTAGAATACGAAAAGACTATTTTTTATTAATCAATGAAGTGCTCGCTAAAGAACCAATTTTAAAGGGTCATTTATTGCCAGTTGATTTCCGAGGTAATAAAGCAGCTTTGGAATGTAATTTAAACTCAAAAGAAGAAACTACTCGAAGACTCAATAATGGGGAAGCCCTTATCATTTTTCCTTCTGGGGCAGTGTCTACTCGCCCTCGTTGGTCTTTGAAAGGAAAAGCGGAAGAATGGCCTTGGCGGCGGTTTATTTGTACCCGTATTCACGAAACTAAATGTACGGTTGTACCATTTTATTTTCATGGTGAAAACAGCAATTGGTTTCATTGGGTAAGTAAATTTAGCATGAACCTTCGTCTAGGTTTACTCTTGCATGAAGTGATGAATAAGCGAGGAAAAACCATTCGTATCGAAATAGGAGACCCCATTACCTACAGCGAAATGGAACAATTTCCCGACCGACAAGAACTCATTAAGTATTTACAAAAACGAACTTTAGATTTAATGAAATAAAATCATTTTTCATGCTTAAATACTTGAACTTACGTGTATTCTTACCGCCCTTTTTATTGCTCCTAGTAAGTTCGATATTAAGCATCGTTTTTGAAGCATCATTTCTAGCATATGTCAACCAATTAAATGCCTGGATCCTTAAACATTTCGACTGGTTGTTTTCTTGGGCAACTTTCTTATTTTTAGTTTTAATATTAATCATTTATTTCACGCCTTTTGCCAAAATAAAAATAGGAGGGCAAGATGCTACACCAATCCTTAGTAAATGGAAGTGGTTTAGCATTAGCTTATGTACTACCATTGCAACGGGTATCCTTTTCTGGGGAACAGCAGAGCCCATTTATCACCTCAATAGTGTTCCCACTGGCTTAGGCATAGAAAATGGTAGCACTGAAGCAGCAAGATTTTCGATGAGTACGATGTTTATGCATTGGACACTCACACCCTATAGTATATATACAGTGGCCTCCTTGTTATTTGCGTTTTCATTTTATAATCTAAAGGAAAGTTTCAATCTCGGAGCATTGGTATATCCTGCCTTTGGCAAACCCATTCATCGCAAGGTACTTGGACTTATCAATATCATCGGCTTATTCGCCTTGGTTGCAGGTATGGCAGCCTCCTTAGGAGCAGGCATTCTTACGATTTCGGGAGGCTTAAACGCCTTGTTTGACTTTCGCCAATCTGCTGGCTTGAATTTTGGTATCATGGTATGTATTGTAGCGGCATTCACAATTTCTGCTATATCGGGCTTGCAAAAAGGCATCCAACTTTTATCAGATTACAATATCAAAGCTTTTATTGGCATCGCTGTTTTTATGTTGATTTTTGGACCAATAACCCAAGCTTTTTCTTTGGGTTTCGAGGGTATGGGTGAGTATGTTACACGGTTTTTTGAACGAAGTACAGATGTCAAATCAAATATCGATACAGCTTGGCAACAAAGTTGGACCGTATTTTATTGGGCAAATTGGTTGGCATGGACACCTGTCACAGCACTATTCCTGGGGCAAATTGCAAGGGGTTATACCGTGCGGCAATTCATTCAGTTTAATTTATTCTTCCCAGCCCTGTTTAGTGGACTTTGGATGATTATTTTTAGTGGTACAGCCATTACCTTCGACCAATATATGTTTCCTGGCTTGCTGCAGAATGTCTTACAAAACGAAGGGGCTCAAAGTGTGATTTATGCCATTTTTGACAAGCTGCCTTGGACGGGTGCCATAAGCATCTTTTTCCTGTTTATTGTCTTCATCTCTTTTGTAACGGCAGCAGATTCAAATACTTCTGCACTGAGTAGCATTAGTTCTAATAATATAAGCCAAGAAAATGCTGAAGGATCAAACATTGTTAAAATACTGTGGGGACTTATCATTGGGCTTGTTGCCTTTATTATGATTTGTTATTCGGGTATTGATGGTATAAAAATGCTGTCTACTTTAGGTGGCTTCCCTATATTATTTATTATGATTCTAGTGGCCTTTGGTTTGAGCCGTGTCGCCTTTTCTAAGACTTATAGGGAGCGAATATCAAAAGCATAGGCAGGTTTCTTTTGGGTTAGATGTTTTAAACAAACAAAAAAAGTCAAAATAGAGCGAGTTCTTAATTAATTAGGCTGAAAGGATTTTTAATGCATCTGATATGGAACTTACAAAGTTGATATGCCTTCCTCTATTACTTTCATAAATGAACTCGGTTAAACTTTTGCTTGTGTATTTAGAGAAGTCCCCAATGATAGCCAATCGAACTCGATAGGTAGAAAATTTTTGAAGAATTTCTCCTGCAATTCCGTTTTTCAGGTCAAAAAAATCTGGTGTGAGATTTTTTTCATGTAGTATTATTCCGTCAAAACCTTGATAATACACATTGCCCAATAAGTCTAGTCCGTCTTCAATTGTAATAATGATCGTTTCGTCCGAAATAATTTCAGCTATGTTTGTGTTGTTTATATTGTGTGCTTCAATTTTCATTTTTCATTGTCCTCATTTTTTTGTAGATCACGCAAAGATAATGCCTTAAATGACATGGCCAATTGCCATTGAGCAAAAAGGGCAGTGTACTCTCAGTATTTGATTTTTAGTGGTCTCAAAGTTCGATAGAATCTTTGAACCACTAAATAACGGAAGTTGACCCTCTAAAATATAGCTCAATAAAATTGTGAAAAGACTTCTATTTTATTGACTTTGGCTAATACCATGCAAAAGCAGATATACGAATAGAGAATGTAGGGTGTAAACTTGATTTAACAACTTTGGGGCTTGGGAAGGGAGATAAGGTTTGGGTAATGGAAACAAAAGTAGGGTAACGGTAACTGTACCCTTTGCCATACTGCATGGTTAATTATTGCGACAGTGTCGCAATAATCTTTGCACCATATTCTAAGAGATAGTTAACTTTTAGATTTTCGATTTTCGTTAATGTAGTGAACTGACAGACCCGTAATAAAACGCTTAAATTATATGTTTTATGATCATTCATATTGTTAAACTTTAATTTTTGTTTGCATTTTTCACTAATGTTGTTGTATATTTGCACTAGCTCAGTAACCAAGTCGTGAGACTATAAGTGTTAAAGGAGTATTAGAAACCGTTTAGTTCCGCTAAGCGGTTTTGGTTTTAATATAGGTTTCATACTCTTTTAGCAAGCTTCTTTTTCGGTGTTCGGTTTCTACAAAATATGCTGTTATAAACATATAATTCTCCGTACGGTCGGTTAATATCACAACATAATTTTCGGTTTTGTTAAATATATTTGATGGAATCTTTTACCCTCTAAATGACGGAAGTTGACCCCCTAAAATAAAGGTCAATACTTTTGTGAAAAGACTACTATATTATTGACTTTGGCTAATACCATGCAAAAGCAGATATACGAATAGAGAAAGCAGGGTGCATACTTGCTTTAGCGACTTTGGGGTTGGTGAGGGGAGTAAAATTACAAATTTTCCAATTTATTCAGTTCATTATCAAGTAATTTTACAAACATAAACTTCAAGTAACCATAATATTCTGGCGGATTATTTTCCATATCTATAAGAGCTTTCCGATAAAATTCCATTGCTTGATATCCATGCCAATTTTCGCTTATTCTTTCAAAGTAATCATTAAATGTTTTTTGTCTCGAATCACAAATACCATCAATGTTTAAATTTAACACATTATCTAAATCATTATTAAAAGAATCATCTGATGAAATTATTTTAAAATCATCCGTGTATGAAATTGTATTGATGTGTGCTTGGATTCTAGGATCAATTCTTAAAGGAATGTTTCCTCTACTGGAATCACAATGTAAAATTGTTTTTCTTGAAAATCTATCATACCTAAATTGACCTAAACAAACACCAAGATAATTTGAAAAACTCAATTTCAAACCGTGTCCATTATTATCTGCATCTGATTGTGCTATAAAATGTTCGATGGTCATTACGTTTTCAATACTTTTCTGACAATAAGCACATAAGTTATATTGTGATTTTTTCAGAAGGGTATTAACTTCTTCTCTACATTCTCCTTCTAAGTTGCTGTAAGTCATCTCAGCATTAGCTTGTAACTCCTGAAGACAAACGGGCTCTTTGGATAAATCTATTTCAACTAACGTCATGCTTTTGCAAAAGAAATTCTTCGTTCATAATCTTTCAACCATTTTGGTGATGCGTCTACTTTTTCTTTAAGTTTATTTAGCTTGGATTCTGCAGCTTCAAAGTCCATCTTGTTAAATAGAATATCAATCTCCTTTTTTTCTTTAGAGAATTCATCTATCTTATTATCAGCAAACATAATTTCTTCCAATATCTGATCTGATGTACTACTGTAAATGTTTGGAAGTTCTTCACTAGGCATAATTTCACCCTGATCCAAAACCAAAATATCTTCTCTTCTCATTCCAGAAAGCACAAGTGGCGAATGTGTAGTGGCAATAAATTGTATATTTGGAAAAGTAGCCTTTAGTGCTTTTGCAATCCGTAATTGCCAGTTAGGATGAAGATGTAGTTCTAGTTCGTCGATGAGCACAATGCCATCTCCATTAAGCGCATCTTCACTATTTTCATTGGCTATGGTTAGTCTTCGTGCTATGTCCACTACTAATAGGATAACCATTTTTTCACCTGAGGATAATTGAGTGAATTTAAATTCATTTTCACCCTTTTTAATTCCTAAAAACTCTTTAGTAGTTTCTGCGAAGTTACTATCTATTGCACTTTCTCTGAGAATATTAACTTTGCCATAGTTGCCAAATTCAATCAAATTAAGATATTTATTTAAGGCAGATTGCACATTTTTTAAAGCCGGAAGATATAGACTCAAATCTCCTTTACTGACTTTGAGAGCATTCTCCCTAATTTCTTGCTTAAGATACCATTGTTCAAAATCTTCAAAAATGGGCGAATTTAAGTTTAATGTCTTCACGTAAGCGTAAAGTTTTTCATCATATGTACTTATATCTTTATTATTTCCCTTAGCAATAAAAGTTCTATTTACATTATAAAAAGCAATAATTGGTATTGATTTTAGCCTTTTATTGAGAATAAGTTCTTTATAATCGCTCACAAATCCTTCTGGGGTTTTTTCATATATAAATTCAGAAAGAACTTTATTTTTGGAAACAGAGATTTTTTTTAATTTTTCATTTTGGTTTACAAATAGATTTACAACAGGTATTACGAAATCAAAAATTATTTCAATTTTTCCTATTTCTTTCCCTAAAGTAATGTCTTCTTTATGAAAAATAGAATTATGCTCTAAACTATATCCTTCTTTTTTTGAAAGAAGGTCTTGGGTGAAATGTGTAAAACATAACGCTATCCCATCCAAAATACTAGTCTTTCCCGCTCCATTATTTCCTATAAGTACTATGAAATTCGAATCGGGAAAATTGACTTCCAGATTTTCAAATAATCTGAAATTTTCGAACTTAATTTTTTTAATCTTCATAATACAAAGATATTTAAATTTGTTTATTAATTCAAAATCAGCTTATTAAATTACCCTAAAAACCATACCTTTTCAACATGTATTGGCTCTACACTGTCTATTGACAAAGTATTGCCCCACTAGTTGACGATATCTTTGACCCTCTAAATGACGGAAGTTGACCCCCTAAAATTCCGGTCAATACTATTGTGAAAAGACTACTATTTTATTGACTTTGGCTAATACCGTGCAAAAGCATACTTACTAATAGAGAATGGGGGTGCAAACTTGCTTTAGCGACTTTGGGGTTGGTGAGGGGGAGATAAGTTTTGGGTAGTGGAGGCAAATTTAGGGCAGCTGGGGACGAACGCTTAGTTGTCGTAACAAGTTAATTTTTCAATTCATCTCCTCTTTTTAATTTTATTCCATTTATACCTCCTATAAATTCAATAGGTATTGATTTTAGGCCATCTGTGCTATTTACTGGAATAAGACAACTAAAATGCAAGTGTTCCTCAGTGCTATGTCCTGTATTTCCTGATAATGCAATTTTTTGCCCACGATTTACCTTGTCACCAATATTTACTAAACTTCCATTTTCTACTAAATGAACGTATTGAGTAAAGACACCTGAATTTGGCTCGTATATAGTCAAATAATTTGCATAAGGTTTCCATTCTGAACCTTTACCAGAATGTTTGTACTTATTTACAACGCCAACCACAAATCCATCTGTTGCAGAGCAAATGGTGTCATTTGTTTTAAGGTCAAAATCCAATGCATACCTTGACCAATCCGAATTATGAGTGAAATTTGTATTATTCTCTTGTAGAATCGTAAATTTTTTATTTTTGAGAAATGGTAAATCAAGTTCAATTTTATCAATTCTTTTAGAAATGTCACCTAATCTTGAGCTAAATGTTGGCTCAACTTTTCTTTGAATATTTACAAAAGTCAAAATTGTGTCACTTACAGAATTTAGTGTTATTGGTATTATTTTATCGAATTCCTTTTGCGTCTGTTCGTCAGAAGAATAAAACCATACTCTAAGTGGACAATGCAAAGGATTATCCAACTTAATATTTAACGTATCTTTATTATAACTAAATGATTTCCCATACTCATATTGATTATACTTTATGCTTGGCAATAGAACAACGGACTTACAGCTCAACAATAATGAAATCATTGTCAATGTGTAAATTATAAAATTTGTTGATTGAGTTCGTCTTTTCATAATTAGCTAAAACGTCCAAGGCTATGTGACGGTTGACCGATAGGGTAGCTAGCGGTTCATCATAGCCAATTTTACTTGCTGTGTTATTTTAGACTAATTCAAAATTTTCCTTTTCAATTTCGAATGTTACTTTGGCTTTTAGGGCTCCAAATATTTTCATCAAGGTTGAGATTGTTACATTACCCGTATTATTCTCCAATTTTGAAATTTGTGCCCGTTGGACTCCAACTAATTCTCCAAGTTGTTCTTGGGTTAAGTTTCGCTCTTTTCGCAATTGCTTTATTTGTTCTGCTAGCAGCTCAACTTTAAGTTCTTGTTCGTATTTGTCACGAACTTCGGTTCCAATTTCTCCTAGATATTTATTCTTAAATTCTTGAACTGTTATCATTGTTTCTTTTATTTTTATTTAGAAAATATGCTTCTTTAATTGATTCTGCTCTTTTTATCTCTGATTTTGGCGTTTTATTGGTTTTCTTATCAAACCCGTGAGTTGCCAATATCAAAGTTTCTCTATCATTTTCTGAATCCCAAAATGCTAAAATTCTATAAAAATACTTTGAGTCTCTTTCTCTAAACTCATAAATACCATTTGTTTCTTTCAACTTGGTAAACCACTCACCTTTAAAGCCTGTCTCAGTTTTTTGAATCGAATTCAATATTTTAAATTGAATCTTTAGTTCCACTTTACTAAGATATTCTTCCGCTTCAGGCATCAAAATGACTTTTAAAGGTTTTACCATTTGAAACATTTCTGCAAAGTTAAGTATTTGTTTCCTTATTTAGAACATTCAATCAGTTTTTTATTTTGTTTTCATGATATGTAACTTGTTAATATATACAATTCCTTTCCATTTCATTCACCCATATCCTATTGATAATCAATTCACATTAAAAATATATAAACACGAAAGACCTCATAAAACTATCGACTTTAAACGGTAATTCATGTTTCGAAACGGATATTTCGTTTATTCCATAAGCAAAAATACAAATCTCCTAAATTAATTCCAATTTAATTTACCTAAAAATCATACCCTTTCACCATGCATTGGCTCTATACTGTCTACTGCCGAAGTACTGTCCCACCAGTTGACGATATCTTTGACCCTCTAAATGACGGAAGTTGACCCCCTAAAATATAGGTCAACACTATTGTGAAAAGACTACTATTTTAATGGCTTTGGCTAATACCATGCAAAAGCATATATACTGATAGAGAATGGAGGGTGTAAACTTGCTTTAGTGACTTTGGGGTTTGTGACGGGAGATAAGATTTGGGTAGTGGAGGCAAAATTAGGGTAGCGGAGTTTATATTATTTCGGTCAAATTATTATCTTTTCGCAGTATGTCTTCACTTATTTCATACAATGATTTCGCAGCATTATTAATTTTATCAACGGATATTTTTTCCCAATGATTTATGTCAAAATTGAATTCGGAATTAAAAAGCAATTTTGATAAGGTTTCGATTAATACATAGTTAGCATATGGGTGGGAATTTTTCCTATCTGCTTTATTCGCTCCTGATACAAATTCTGATATTCGGTCATAAATGGTTTCTTTTGTACAATACATCAATTCAATAATTTTAGCTCGATATTCCAAATCCGCAGAACTTAAATTTGGGTACTCATTTAAATCTGTAAAATGTATGCTTTCATGTT
>JALHLK010000062.1 GCA_022844565.1 Saprospiraceae bacterium | reverse complement strand
AACATGAAAGCATACATTTTACAGATTTAAATGAGTACCCAAATTTAAGTTCTGCGGATTTGGAATATCGAGCTAAAATTATTGAATTGATGTATTGTACAAAAGAAACCATTTATGACAGAATATCAGAATTTGTATCAGGAGCGAATAAAGCAGATAGAAATAATTCCCACCCATATGCTAACTATGTATTAATCGAAAACTTATCAAAATTGTTTTTTTATTCCGAATTCAATTCTGACATAAATCAATGGAAAAATATATCCGTTGATAAAATTAATAAAGCTGCTAAATCATTGTATGAAATGAGTGAAGACATACTACGAAAAGATAATAATTTGACCGAAATAATATAAACTGTTGCTAAAATGGGATTACCAAAAGTGGGGCTTTTGTGCTTAATTGAGCAATGGTGCTTTCTATTAGCTTTAGAGCTAAATTTGAACTTTAGTACTTTTAATTCCCCACCTTCGCCAAGCCTAAAACCATGTGTGTCTTTAACAATCTATGAAGATAGATTGATGCTGTATGATAGATGAGAGTAGGTCTCTCGGTGGCGACCGTCAGGGGTAGCTACCAAACCACCTTAAGGTGCAAATGCCGAAAGTCAAATGTGCTGAACTTTAAGGAAAAACGGCTGCATTGACAGCTGTAGGTGAGTGTACAGGAGTTGAACGTGAGTGAACCAATGATGAAGCCTCGTAAGGATGAAGCCCGTTAAAAATTGATCGCAAATCAATTTAGGGCTGAACTGCGAGACCCTTCTCGCAGCTAGGGATCAGTATTAAACACATATTAAGCATAATTTTCTTGCAGTTCATTTCTAATGCTTAATATGGGTTAAAGTAAGTCGAAGCAATGCAGATGACATTGTGGTACATTGCAAGACAGAGAAGCAGGCTTTATTTATACCTAAAGTCATAAAGGAAAGAATGCAAATCTGCCACTTGGAACTACATCCGCAAAAGACAAAGATCGTAAATCTAAGGGGAGAGTCCATAGGTAATTATCCGAAAAAGTATGATTTTTTTTGGTTTAGCATTAAGTCAACGGGAGTCAAGACGAAGAAAGGTATTAAGAGTTTACCAGGTACATTTGTGAGTATCAAATCAAGAACGAGTATTTTGAACAAATTTAATAGCTGGAAAATTCATAAAAGGCGAAAGCTTATTGAATTTATTGCTAAAGAATTGAATCCATTGATACGAGGCATAATCAACTACTATCACAAGTTTGAAAACGGTAGTATGCGATATGTGTGGAATCAGCTTAATGCTAGACTACTTAAGTGGTTAAAATGGGAGAGAGTATTGTATAAGTATGCGGCTATTCGTTGGCTTAAAACAAAATACAAAGAGAGTTCTGGTCTTTTTGCCCACTGGAGATTGGTATATCCCTAAAGGTATAATATCTTTGTGTGATTTACAAACATGAAGAGCCGTGTGAAGGGAGACTTTCATGCACGGTTCCGTGAGAACGTAGGGGTGCAATTCCCCTGCGTGACTCGATTAGCGGTCATTGAAAAACAGACGATACAACAATATTAAACCCAAATTTGAATTTATGCGCAAACATGTTTTTGCATAAATTCAAATTTGGGTTAAACAATTAAAAAGACTTTTTTTAGAAATATGGAATTGATTTTTAGAATTACACTTTTTGTAGCGGGTTTAATAAACCTACTACCCTCATTATTAGCATTTCTTCCTCACAAGATTTCTCAATCTTATGGAATTGAAATCCCAAACTCCAATTATGAATTACTACTAAGACATAGGGCTATCTTGTTTGGAATAATTGGTGGACTAATGATTTATTCCTCAATAGTTAAAAAACATTATGAAATAACAACAACTGCTGGACTAGTTAGTATGATTTCATTTATTATACTTTTTTTCTTAATTGACAATGGCATTAGTCCAGAACTTAAAAAAGTAATGATAATTGACGTTGTTGCAACAGTAATTCTTTGCCTTGGATTGATTTTATTTTTTCTTAAATCAAAAAGCTAATACGATGAATTGAAAGCAACGAAATGTAAACACATATCAGATCAGTTAACGATGCCGAAAAGCTTTTAACAAATTATAAAAAAGTAATTTAAAAAGATCCTAACAGCAAGCAAATTTTTAAAAAAAAGAGATTGGAAAAGAAGGAAGTCCAGAACGTGAAAAGTTCAAATAAGAATCCTTCCTTATTATTTAAGTGAAATTCTTAAAATAAGAAGGAAGGAACTCAGCGTTGCTATTGTAATAGTAGCTGTGTCACGGAGGCCACAGTTCCGTACTAAAATCGTTTGCGACGATTTCTTAACGCACTTCATCTTGATATTTGAAAAAATTACTGCCATTTTAATTTAAGTCTTTATCTAGACGGAGCACTAGAAAAAAATTCAAATCAAATTCAAAGCAAAAAAGTTTATTTTAATGCATATTGTATCGTCACTCCAAAAGTCTGTGGATCTCCTAACACACCTGCATAATGTCCTGCACTTCCTGGTGCAGCTATCAATTGTTCAAAATAATCGACATTAAATATATTTCTTGCCCAGGCTTGTAAAGTCAGGTTGTTTTTAGCCCTAAAGCCTATTCTACCATTGACTAAAGAATAACCATCAATGTTTAAAAACTGTGATGGTGATGGACTTGAAGAAAATTGAGATCTATAAAATACTTCAAAATTTAAAAAATATTCACCCAATAGATCAAAGAGTTTACCATTGGCATTGGTCTCCACACCTACAGATACTGCCCATCTTGATATGCCTGGGAGATCTCCACCAGAAATATCTTTAAATGCTTGTGGACCTCCTACTTCTTCTAACGGTACGGGTGCATTAACAAAGGAGACGTATTTGCCTACCGTATAGGCAACGGCTGAATTTATAGCAAAATGTTTGGACACTTTTAGATTACCATCCAATTCTAAACCATAGACTCTCACTTTCTCGGCATTAGCAAGATATCCTCTATTCACACCTGGTTCTGGTGTTTGTACTAAAGTCTGATAATCTTTTATATCAGAATTATGGAATACTACATTCAAAACAGCATTTTGTGTTGGCTTTGACTTAATGCCAAATTCATAATGTGACACATACTCAGGCTTAACTTGAGCTAAATCTATAGCTGTTTCATTACCAATTCTCGGCAATCCTCCAATATTGACACCTACAGGTTTGTAGCTTACAGAATAGGTACCAAATGTATTGACGTTTTTATTGAGAAAGTATTGAAGCGTGACTTGCCCTGAAAAGTTTTTGTCTATCGCCTCCACATTAAAGGATTGATTATTATAGACTTGATTTTTAAGAGCTAAAAGTGCTGGATCATTAGTCTGCAAGCCTCCATAGGTCTTCCGATCATAATTGACTATTTTCTTATCATAATTGTATCTAAGACCTGGTAAAAAGTGCAATTTCTCAGAGATCGCCCAATCCACTTGTGCAAATGTGGCAAGCGTAGTAGATTTCAGTCCAGAGGTAGTCCTTATACCAAAGTTATCAAGTAAGCCAGGTGTTCTCCATAATGGGTTAGTATTGTTTTGTATAAATCTCCATTGTGCAGAACCTGCTTCTTCTGTATGCACAGGATCTGTTTGTAAATCCTGCCACAAACCGTACACACCTACGACGCCTGATACTTTTTTACCCAAGTTACCTGCATAACGTAATTCTTGACTCCATTGATCATGTACTGAATTTCCAGCAGAGATGGTAAACGATGGAAGTCCAGTATAATCTCGATCATTGAGCGGTATCCATTTCCAATATCTCCATGCTGTAGTGGATGTTAATGTTCCATTACCCAGTTCATAATCTACATTTGCAGAAACCCCACCAAGCTGGTTGCCCGCTTTTGATGGTGTATCTAAATCTACGATCCGTTCGAATGCGCTTTTGTATGGTAGTTTATACCCTAAATCAGCAATAATATTATTAAATTGTCTAAAAGGAGCTCTTTTTGTTGTGACAACACCAGCTACAGGAAAACCATAACCATTAGGCTTTTGGTCAGAAATATCACCTATTAATTTTATACTTAATTTATTAGAAGGAAGATACAATAATTGTCCTCTAAAGCCAATATTATTTAAATCATTAATCGGAAGATTGGTTCTGACATTGTGGTATAATCCATTGCGTTGCGTCCCAGTAAATGATGCTCTACCATAGAGTTTGCTTACTATCGTACCTGAGACGGAAGACTTAGCTTGAATAAAACCATAATTTCCATACGATACTTCGATGTTGGCACTAGGCTCAATAGTTGGCTTCTTAGAGGTAATGTTAAAAGCCCCTGATGTAGCATTCTTACCAAAAAGTGTGCCTTGTGGACCTCTCAATATTTCGATCTGCTCGACATCTATGAAGTCTAGTGTGGTCGCAGCTGGTCTAGCATGGTAAACTCCATCGACATAAAACCCTACTCCTGGGTCTAATCCATCATTAGTCAGTCCAAAAGATGAACCTAGTCCGCGAATATTGAGACCTGTATTTCTCGCATTAGAAGAATATAATTGCACGCTTGGAGCTAATTCTTTTACCCTATTGACATTAAATGAACCCGTCTCATTGATAAAGGCCGCCCCAAATACGGTGACAGGAATAGGTAAGTCTTGTACCGTCTCTTTTCGTCTTCTTGAAGTAACCACCACTTCACCTAATAAATTATCGCTCACTAAAAATATTTCGAAGGGCTCACTCGGTATTGCTGTAAGTGTAATTTCATTATTTTGATACCCGACAAAACTGGATTGTAGTACCACAGGAAACTTTTTGACTTCAAGAGTGAAGTAATTACTGGTATCAACCACTGCAAACTGATTGGCACCCTTGACCAATACAGCAGCACCAATTAATGGACCGTCAGCGTCTCTTATGGTTCCTTTTATGATCACTTGTGCCTTGCTTATTGTGACAGCAGCAAAGAAAATAATGACCACTAAAATTGAATGTATTTTGTAAAAATTATTACTTATCATATAGTTTTAAATTAATTTTTGAAATAAAATTGAAGTTTTGATTTATGGTAGGGATATGTTTTTTCGATTGTAAAAAATTCAACAACAACAAGAAACAATTACTAGAAGCACTTTAAATTGTAAGAAAACCCATGTAAGTTCTCTTGATTCGTTGCATTTTATTTGTTTAAAATTCATTGATAGAAATAAGGAGATGATTAAAATGTGTCACAAAAGTATTTAATCCTATAGACTTGATAGGATTTATAGATAAATTAACATAATTTTAAGTAATCACCATTTATATTATTGTAACATTCCTCCCCTCAATCTTGATTTTGTAGAAGATAAAACTCCATTCGTCTAATAGAAGTAACCTATCGTATCATTCCTACGTATTTTAGTAGTAAATTTTAAAACAATGGCTAAGAAAGCAGGAAAATATAAGATAACGTGGTTTGCAAAATTCATAATTTTTTGTCTAATCGTCGGTGGTCTTACGTATGGTGTGACCAATTTTACGAATATACCACAAGTATTAAAGAATAATAATATCACGAGCTTCAATGATCTTGAGGAAAAAATCGATGAGGTGATAGAAAAAAAGAAAAATGGAAAAGCTGAACACGCTGAACCGCAAATACAAGAAGATACTCGTCTAGAGGATAGATTAGTTCAGCTAATTGAGGAGAATGATAAGCTTGTTGAGAAAAATGAGAAGCTTCAGAATGAACTAGAAGAAATCAAAAAGGATAATGTATTCAAAATTGTAAATCAAATGCCAAGATTTCCAGGTTGCGAAAGCGAGGCAGGTGGGGATGAGGAAAAGAAAAAATGTGCAGACTCTAAATTGCTACAATATTTAACAAAGAACGTAAAATATCCTGCGAATGCTAAGAAAAATGGTACTGAAGGCCAAGCTGTAATCCAGTTTGTAGTGTCAAAATCTGGAGAAATCGAAGATGTAGTCGTGTTAAGAGATCCTGGAAGTGGCTTGGGTGATGCCGCCAAAGACGTTGTAGAATCTATGAATAGCATGGATGAAAAATGGACACCAGGTCAGCAAGATGGAAAGGTAGTGAAAGTGCAATATACCGTACCACTTAAATTCAAATTAAATTTTTAAGGATAAAATTAAGGTAAAGGAGCTTTTAGAAATAAAATTAAGAACAACTTAATAGCCCCACATTCGTTACTTATTGAATTTAGCCCTACATTTGTTATTTCAATAAACAAGATAAAATTTATGTCTAAACCACTTATTTTAGTTACCAACGACGACGGTATTACTGCTCCAGGTATTAGAGCTTTGGTAGAAGTTGCGAGCGAATTTGGAGAGGTAGTCGTGGTAGCGCCTGATAAACCTCAGTCTGGTCAAGGCCATGCGATCACGCTTAATAATCCCATTCGATTGAGAAAGGTCAATATTTTTGGTGATATCGAGGCTCATGAATGTTCTGGTACACCGGTAGATTGTGTAAAATTGGCTAAAAAGGTATTATATAAAAATAGAGAGGTCGCTCTGTGTGTGAGTGGTGTCAATCATGGATCTAATGCATCCATCAATATCATCTATTCGGGCACCATGTCGGCAGCGATGGAAGCCAGTTTAGAAGGTATCAATTCGATTGGATTTTCATTGTTGGATTTTTCGCACAATGCTGATTTTGGTGCGAGTAAATTTTTTGCGAGACAGATCATTCATAAAATCCTAAAAATAGGAATGCCTGATACAAAACTCTTGAATGTCAATATTCCAAAGGGTAGCGTGAATGAAATCAAAGGTATCAAAGTATGTAAGCAAGCTGACGGTATCTGGGATGAAGAATTTCAAGAAGGTACAGATCCTCGAGGACAAAAATATTATTGGCTTAACGGTGTATTCTTAAACTTGGACGAAGATCCTGATACGGATATCAATTGGTTGGCCCATCAATATGTGACGATCGTTCCATCTGGACACGACCTTACGAATTATAAAGCCATCGAACCACTCCAATTTTTATCAGAAGAAATCTGAGTCAATGGAAAAAGATTCTAAATTATTGGGCTTTGTGTTGGGGGCAATTTTTCCAGTACTTGGGTATGTGCTCATTGATGGGTTGTTCGAATTTTTGACAGACCAAGGATTGATGTCCAATACTTCGGGTGCTGGTGTCTCAAGACGTATGAGAACGGTAGCTTTACTAGCCATCTGTACGACTTTGGTCCCATTCCAATGGGCAAAAAGCAATAGGTATGATGACACGATGCGGGGCATTGTCTTTCCCACACTCATATACGTAGGTTATTGGGTATATTTTTTCTATGATCACTTATTCTTATAGATGAAATACTTCCTCATAGCAGGAGAACTGTCTGGAGATCAGCATGGTGCACACTTTGTAAAGAGATTGCAAAGTGAAGACCCTGAAGCAGAATTTGAATTTTGGGGTGGCGATCAAATGCAAAATACGATCGGTAAGCCGCCTCTAAAACACATACGAGCGTTGTCATTCATGGGTTTTGTCGAAGTCCTATCCAATATTCTGACCATTTTTAAAAATTTTAAATTGGTCAAATCTCAAATTCTAGAAACTAGGCCTGACATTGTTGTATTCATCGATTTTCCAGGATTTAATCTTCGACTAGCACCTTGGGTCAAAAAGCAAAATATCAAAACATGGTACTACATATCCCCTACTGTTTGGGCCTGGAAAAGTGGTAGAAAAGAAATCATCAGAAAATACATTGACAGGATGATGGTCATCTTCCCATTTGAAGTAGATTGGTATAAAAACCATGGAATACAAGTGGAATACCAAGGTAACCCAACTTACGAATCTTTAAAAAACTATCAACCATCTCCTCATTTTATTGAGCACAATCATCTTCAAAAACCCTTTATCGCTTTACTTCCTGGCAGCAGGGTACAAGAAATTAATAACTTACTGCCCATCATGCTCGATACCGCACAACATTTCTCCAAAAATTATCAAATCGTCATTGCTAAAGCGCAACATTTAGACCTAAATCTATATAAAGAAATCGTCAAATCTTACAATTTCGAACCACAGATCATCGAAAATGCTACCCAAGATATCATGTCTCACGCACACGCTGCTTTGATCACTTCAGGTACGGCTACTTTAGAAGCTGCGATAGTAGGATTGCCACATTTGTTGTGCTACAAAACAAGCTCAATTAATTACTTTATAGCTAAGATATTCGTGAAACTGAAGTATATCGGATTGCCAAATATTATCATGAATGCATCAATTATCCCAGAGTTTATACAGAAAGACTGTACCGTCAATAACCTTAAACCTGTATTACAAAATCTCCTGAATTTAAATCAAGAATCACGGAAAAATCTTTTTAAGGAATTAGCAATTAAATTAGAATTGCAAAAATGACTTAAGCCTTTTTCGTCAATTGCCTTATATTCAAAAAATGCGTCACATTCAAAGGCCGACCGCCAGATTTCGAGGTCCACTACACTTTTTGAGATACAGTAGCTCATTACGCTTTGTTCTACCAGTATAAGACAACCTCTTTTTTTGCCAATTTAATAGTTTAAGTAAATCCTATTCTCTTATAAATATTAAAACTTAAACTACCTTAACATTAAACTACTTTAAAAATTTATACCTTTCCATTAAATTTGGAGTAGAACCAAAACTTTTAATAAATATTTAGGCATTGCAAACAAAATCGTCAACAATGCCTAATATTCTATGATAATTACTTAGAAGAAATTTCTTTTTCAGTATATTTTAAGACTTGTTTATTTCTTATAACATCCGAACCATATTCCTTAACATTTGATTGTATGTTATGTGTTATGACGTAGGCCCCTTTATACCCTTTAGGAATTATAAGAAGAAATTTATTTTCATTCTCTAAATACATTTTTTCTTGCTCAGGAGTAAATCCTATCCAGTCTTTGATATCTTGATATTCTGTATTGATTTTATGGATCATTTCTCGGAATGTAATACCAGTATACAGACTTTCTCTAAAAGTTTTAACCCTGTTTCTTTTTCTATACATTGCTATTTTTTCATCTATATCTTTTTTTGGTAACCTAGCAAATAAACTATTTTCTATTTTCCCATATTCATCTATGACCCATTCTTCTACATTAAACTTTTTTATCTGTTCACGAACATAAGTTTCATTGTTGATTTCATTACTTATTTTTTGCCCTATACCATATTGTGTAAAACCTATTAGAATAAATAGGATAACTATTAATTTTTTCATATTTTTCTATTTTTTTGTTATATTTAATTAAAATTTTTTGTTGACTGAAAATAATATGATCTTGTAAATGAACTTTGTCCACTTGATCCCCATTCTATTGTTCCTGAGGATATTCCAAAACCCACATTACTACCTGCAGTACTTGTAAAATTTATATCCCCATTAATACTAAACGTGATACTAGCATTTGGATTTGACAGGCTAGCGGGTGTCTTCGATATTTCGTAAAATGTACTAGAAATATTTGCATTGCCACTATTAACTCTTATGTTTGGTACTGTATTCTTCGTATAACCAACAGGATTAATAGTTTGGCAGTCAATCCTCGCACTTAAAGTAGCATTACCACGTTCAGTTACAAATCCCCAAGCTGATTTTGTAGCAAAAACTCTGTTGACTATTGTTTCATTCCAAGTACAACTTGTTTTACACGCTAAATTATTATTTGCATACGGATTATCCCCACTACCAGTTGTACCAGTGTAATCAGGGCCTGTAGCCGTACAATATACTCCTAATAGTTCAGAAGAAATCAAATATCGGTAACCTGAAGGATAAACATAATAAGTATCAAGCCATACTTCAGTACATGATCTTGTATCAAGATCCCCATCAGTAAATCCAGATAAATTTTGAAGATCATTAATTAAATCACAATCTACTTCCTGAAAGCTAGCATACTCGAAAAATAAAACCTGCGTAGCAGCTTGTTCATAATTTAGTTCATTAAATGTTTCCAAATTTTTCTTTACCGGATTAGACATTCGTTTTAATTTTTTTATATCATTTCGTTCAAAACCCCCAAACTTTAAAACCTTTGACCCTTTATTTTGATGAACATATAAAACTCTCTCAATTCTTTTATTGTTTTTTTTTGCAAAAGAGATCATTAATCCTTCACCTTCTTGATCTTCCACATGTTTTATGTTTGTCCAGATAGGATAACCATATTTTGCTTCCAACTTTTTTGCTTCTTTAGGATTAGCCGTAAAGTAAGATTTTAATGCCTTGACTATGGGTGCATCCGATCTGTTTTTTGTATTTAAAACTGGTTTAAATACGCTATTATCTTTAGCAAAGAATCGGTCATCAATAAAATTCTTAATAAATTCTTCATCTATTGAATAAGTAGCCCCGTTGTCTTTATTACAACCTAAAATGAAGAATACAAAGCTAAGCGAAATTAGCAATTTTGGTTTAGAAATATTTATTTTATTCATATTTTAATATTTAAATTTTAATGTTAATTGAAATAATTAAAGAAAAACTTTCATTCACTGACAAAACAGAAATATTTTAAAGGTTTTGTGTGTAACTGAAAATTTAAAAATAGATTTTAACAATATATGTGAAAATCGAAATTCTAGGGGATAATAAAATCCTTACAAATATTTTATATTTTAGGTATTATATATCATATTATAAATTGAATTAAAAGTTCATAAAAGTGTTGATTACTATTTATTTACCGGTATAATACTTTGTTTTCAACTGTCGAATACAAATATAGTTTTTTTTTTTTTTGAATTACAAAAATATATTATGTTAATATTTTGTTAAAAATATATTAATTTTAAAGAGGAACAGTAATTTTAATAATAAATGGTTCATAAATAAAGAGTTTCTGGTTTATTATTTGAATTCAGGATCTTATACAAAATAATATTATTAAACATTGATAGTTATAATTCTGATTTAACAAAATATGACTTAAGCCTCCTTCGTCAACCTTCTAAGTTCCAAAATATGTATCAAAAAGACGATTGGCACTATCAACGACGGTAAGAGTATATAAGGAAATTTTAATACAGCAATATTAGGTTGCTCAAATGATAATTGCTGAATGGGTAAAGGAGCAGATAAAATCCCAATCGTTACAATGTTTATTAAAAATAGTATACTAACATAATTCCAAATTAATAATACAATTTTTGATGGTTTTGATTTATTAATGCGAAAGCTCAAGAGCAAAATCAAAGCTGATATACCGACTAAAATATCAAAATTCCACCCTTCGAAAGTCATAATTTTGGGAACTTGGCCTTGTAAGAAAAGTATGTATAGAGCTATTTCAACTAAGATTCTTAGTGAATGTATGATCATGGAATATTGATAGTCAACTACCTCGTTTTTGAGCAAACGATATAAATATAACACACATATGATGTTTCCAATAAATATCACAGCAAAACGAGGAGGCACTGTATCTGTGACAGAAAAGAACCCCTGAATAGCTAAGATGCTAACCAATAACATCCAAAGCACAGCTGCACCCAAAGCTCTCCCATTCCTACCTGTCCCCAAATAAAAGAACAAGAGGAATGAAAGAGATAGGCTTATAAATAAAACTTTTTGCATTTGATCTATTAAATTTCTACTGCTTTTTTGAGCAAATCTAACCCTTGTTGGTTAGTTTTTTCCATTTCTTTTTTAGCTCCAAATAGCCACAAAAAAAATGCATCGATCAATCCAGATTCTACTTTGAAATCTTGTTTGACTTCAATACCATTGCCCGTGTCAGTAAAGTAATAATCGAAACTAGGTTTTGCAACAAATGGCTTTTGTATATCACAGACCATTCCTACATATTTTTGATCATCGATTTTTACGATTTCTTGATAACCTAGATCCTTTCCTTTGTTGCCATCCCAATGGTACTGTGCACCCACAGTCCCATCTGTACCTTTGACCTCATATTTTTGACTAGGATCTTGAGCTAAGAAAGGTGACCACTTTGGAAAGTTTTTCAAATATTTTACCATATCAAAAACTTCTTGTTTTGAACCTTTGATGGTAACCGTTTTGACGATTTGGATTGATTTTAAATCACTCGCTTTGTACAAGCCAAATCCAATAAATGCTACGATAGCAAGACCCATTATTCCGAAAATCATTGTTTTATTCATTTTAGTAAAAAAATTAAAAATTAATTCATTGGTATTACACTTCTTACCTCTACATTGCCACCCATGTACAATATAGGGCAAGCCTTAGCCAAATTGGTGGCATCTTCTAAAGTCTCCGCCTTGAGGACCATATTGCCTGCAACAGTCAGTCCATCTGAAACGTGAAAACCATTTTCAGTACTTTGGTCAGCAGCAATTTTCACTCCTTCAAATCCTAACTGATGGGTACTAACCAATTTACCTTGCATGGCAATAGATCCAATGAAAGTACCCCATTGCTTGTGCATTTCGTTAAGTTGTTCTTGGGTAGGCTCTTCGTTGCTCGGTTCAAATCTGAATAGGAGCATAAATTCTTTTAATTGTGTCATCTCTAAAAGTTTTAATGTTAAATAATGACACAAAGATGAGCTACTCAAAAAATATAAAACTTGCCATATGACAAGAAAAGTTATTAGTGCTCCGACTAGATAAAGACTTAGATTTAAATGGCAGTAATTTTTTCAAAGATCGATATGAAGTGCGTCTAGAAATCGTCGCAAACGATTTTAGCACTGAACTGTGGCCTCCGTGCCACAGTTACTTCAATAATAGCATTAGCTACGACGAGTATTTTTAACGAAGAGATTTGGAAAAAGAACAACATTTAAATAAGTTTTTTATCTGGTCGGAGCACTTAAAATTTCTTTTCTAATTCGGCTTAATGAAGTGTCAGTGATGCCTAAATAGGTGGCAATATGCTTCAGTGACACATTTTGTACGATGTGTGGTTTTTCATTGATAAGCCTTAGGTATCTATCTTTGGCTTGATCGGCTATCATAGAAATGCTTTGGCTCTTTAAAGCAAAATAACTTCCTACGAGGGTAGTTCTCCCTTGTTCTCTAAAGTTTTGTATGCTATGAAATAATTCTTGAAAAGTGGCAAAATCTAATTGCCAACAAACACAATCTGTTAATGCTTGGATGTTTTCTCTCGTTGGATTTCGTAAAAAGAAAGAAGGCCAATCTATCACGATGTTTCCAACAGAAAAAAAGTTGGTAGTTATGTCATTGCCTTCTGTATCAATCACATATGATCGTATAAATCCACTTTGAATAAACCAATAGTGATTTGCGGTTCTACCTTCTTCAAGTAAAAAATTATTTTTATCAAATTTCACTTGTTTAAATTTTGATATTACCAGGGTCATTTCTTCTGCAGTCATGCCTGATTTACCAAATACGTTATTCAAAAAATGTTGGTCTGTCATAGTTATTTTATTACTTTTTATATAATTAACGTAAAATAGAGAGTTCAAAAATAAAACATGCCAAAGTAATCTTAGTTTCAAACCTGGGAAGTTAAAGCATCATCTTTAATTATAATTACAAGCTACAATCAAGGTTGCTAATGTTATTTTTAGTTTGATAACCAAATCATACTCAATGATAGTTAACTTTAATCAGTCGAAAGCTTTAGCAAAAAAAAATTAGATCAAAATTACAATTATACTATCCAGAACTCCTTTATCCTTACATTTGTAACAATAATTACAAAATCAATATCATGAACCAAATAAAAATTATCCTTTTCACCCTTTTATCCTTAACCATCGCAAACGCCCAAGAAGCACTAAAATCCGAAGTATTGCCCTACAAAGAGATCGGTGAGTACCCTGAGACCTTCAATAATGAAAATATGCTTGCTCGCATGATTGATGGATTGGGATTCAGATTTTATTGGGCATCAGAAGGGCTTAGAACGGAGGACCTTAAGTATAAACCTACACCCGATGCAAGAAGTTCGGAGGAAACAATCGATCATATCTTGGGACTTACTCGAATGATTACCAATTGTGTAAATATCAAGCCTAATGGCAACAACAGCCCAAACCCCACAACTTTTGATGAAAAGAGAAAATTGATATTAGAGAGTTTGTATGCAAGCAGCCAGCGTCTGAAATCAGGGACGATAAGAGTAGAAGACCTAAAGATTATGTTTAACGCGAATAATCCGGGGTCCCATCTTCCTGTTTGGAATCTCATAAACGGGCCAATTGCAGATGCTATATGGCATACTGGCCAAGTAGTATCTTTAAGACGTGCTTCGGGCAATCCGTTTAACAGTAAAGTTAATTTGATGACTGGGAAATTGAGAGGTTCTTAATGTTAAACAGTTTTTTATATCACATTTCAGCTAGCATTCTAAATTTTGATTGGTGGTTGAAATGTTATCCTTTTATGTAAGTAATTTACCTACATAATCCTTGCGATTGTTGTAATTTTTCATTGAGTAAATATAGATGATGACAATATCGAAACTTGTAAAAAATGCAAGTTTTGATAATTGGGGTACTATCCTAATTTTTGCTAATTTGTACCAAGTAACCAGTTGAAGACATTCAAATGTTTAATACCACTTCTGTTTTGAACAAATCCTTCTGTTGTAAGCAGTGTTTTTGGATAATTATCATTAATTTTTTCTAATGCCCCAAATTCACGTTCTATAGTTTTTTCACTGTTCATTTGCCAAGCTAATTGATAATATTCTATATTTCCTGTCTTGGTCTTACAAACGAAGTCAACTTCGCCATTTCGGCTTGATCCAATCCAGATTTTATGACCTCTACGCACTAGTTCGAGGTAAACAACATTTTCTAAGATGTGCCCTCTTTCGGTTGTTCGTTCTTTCCCCATAAATATATTGAGTAAACCCAAATCTACTAAATAATACTTTTCTTGTGTTGCCAATTGTTTTCTCCCTTTCAAGTCAAATCGGTTTACTTTGTAAAACACAAAGCTTGAAACTAAATAGTCTAAATATTTTTCAACAGTCAAATGATGTATGCTTTGTCCATGTTGCTTTAAAATGCTTGAAATATTATTGGGAGAAAGTGTACTACCTACATTAGAGGCCACAAATTTTACAATATTTTCAAATGCTCTTTTGTTGGTTATCTTGTGGCGTTGTGCAATATCTTTTTCGATGATTGTTTTATAAATTGCTTCTAGATATTCATAAATTTTATCGTATCCCTCGTCTCGAAGTTCAACCCCTTTAGGCAAAGTTGTTTCATTTACATAGTCAAAAAATAATGATTCATAATTAAGATATTTGTTACTAATGTCGATATCCCGAGCTATTAAATATTCACTAAATGAAAAAGGCAAAATAGAAATTTCAATATAGCGACCACTCAGCAAGGTTGCTAATTCACTACTCAAGAGAAATGCGTTTGAACCTGTTATATATACATCAATATTTTCCGTTGCAAAAAGTCCGTCTACCAAATTTTCAAAAAGTGGAATATTTTGGACTTCGTCTAAGAAAACATAATTGGGTTTGTCAGCTTGAAGCTTTTTTTTGATATCGAAGTAAATGTCATCCCAATTTTTATTTACAAAGTTTTCGGGCAATTCAAAATTGAGATAATGAATTTGTTTTTTTCCTACACCAATTTTTATCAACTGTTCACGATACAATTCTAAAAGAGTAGATTTACCTGATCTGCGTAACCCACTTACTACCTTTATAAGGTCTTTATCCTTATATGATAGAAGTTTACCGACATATTCAATGCGATTGATATATTTTTTCATTGTGCAAAGATACACAATAAATATATCGAAACTTGTAATCAATGCAAGTTTCGATAATTGTGATAAATTTTAATGAAGTGTTTCAATAATGTTATCACTAAAATTTCAAGATAGCTTAATCTTAAAAAGTAATAAATTTATTTCATATTCTTTGTAATTGCTGAAATGTTTCTTAGAATAAACAATTCAACCAATAATATCGAAACTTGCAAATATTGCCAGTTTCGATAATTGAGATAAGTTATTTGATTGTGAGCCTTAGTTGATTGTAATAAATTTTCAATCTTCATCCACCATCCTAAACTCCAATTGCCTAGCTGTCAAATCTGCGTCAATCAACCTTACTTTGACCGTATCACCCATTTTGATCTCTCTGCCAGAAATATTGGATATGGCTTTTAATTTGGATGGACCTAAAGTGTACGGTTCGTCCATAGTCTTGAATGGAATCATCCCTTCAGCTTTTACGTCGAGTACTTCTACAAAAATACCTCGCTCGATCATTCCTGATATTTTGCCTTCAAATACTTGATCGATTTTATCCATCATAAATTCTACTTGCTTGTATTTGATCGACTCCCGCTCGGCATCCATCGCTTTTCGCTCTTGTTTGGAGATATAGCTACAACGTGTTTGTAAGATTTCTTTGTCTACGCGATAGGTACTTTCATTGAGATTTTCGTAAAGAATCCTATGGGCTAAGACGTCACTGTATCTACGTATTGGAGAGGTGAAGTGTGAGTAAAACTCAAATGCTAATCCATAATGTCCTATATTCTGACTGCTGTACTCTGCTTTTGACATGGTACGTATAGCTAAAGGTTCGAGCATTTTTAAATTAGGATTTTTCTCTTTTGCTTCTGCCAACCGATTGAAAGACTTGACAATATTGACAGGGGTGTCTACCATCATTTGGAATCCCATTTCTTTAGCAAAAAGGGCAAAATCTAGGATCTTGGTGATATCTGGCTCGTCGTGAATACGATAGATGTATGGTATTTCTGGCTTGGTTTTATTATGCATGAAAGTAGCTACTTCTTTATTAGCCAAAAGCATGAAGTCTTCTATCAATAAATGTGCATCTTTCCTCTCTTTTGTAAATACCCCGATTGGCTTATTATTTTCATCGAGAATGAATTTGATTTCATCGCTTTCAAAATTGATACTCCCGTTTTTAAAGCGGTCTTTGCGCAACTTGTGGGCTAATTCATTGAGTTTATTGAGTTCGTATGCATATGGACCTTCCTTAGATTCTAATCCTTTTTGTGCGTCTTCGTAGGTAAATCTGTGATCAGAATGAATAACGGTTTTACCAAACCATTTATCTATGATTTTCATTTTTGAGTCAAAGGTAAAAACCGCTGAAAAAGTATATTTATCTTCATTTGGATTTAAAGAACATAGGTCATTACTCAATTTTTCAGGCAACATCGGACAGACTCTATCTACTAAATATACCGAAGTTGATCTTTTGAGCGCTTCTTTGTCTAATGCAGAATTTTCTTTAACATAGTGGGTCACATCTGCTATGTGTACACCAACTTCAATAGTGTTTTTTTCCTTATCTTCGTAAAAAGACAATGCGTCGTCAAAGTCTTTGGCCGTATCTGGATCTATGGTAAATGTTGTGATCTCTCTAAAATCCCTACGTTTGTCTATCTCTCTTTGGGTGATGATCGTATCTATGAGCATAACTTCATTGAGCACAGATTCTGGAAATTCTAGATCAAAACCATTACTCATCAAAATAGAGTTCATGGCGATGTCATTTTCGTCATTTTTATCCAATATCCTATTGACTTTACCCCATATCGCTTTAGATTTGTGTGCTCCCCAATTCGTGATATTAACAATGACGGTATCTCCGTCTTTTGCCTCTTCCAAATCAGTTAGCTTTACTAGAACTTCTGGAAACTGATTGGCCAATTCTGGGAAAACGATGGCATATTGGTTAAATATTTTTACTCGACCGATGGACTGAGTCAGGTATCTTTTGACAATTGAAATTACCCTCCCCTCAGGTTTTCTTTTGGATTTGATTTGCGGTACTTCTACTTTTACGATGTCTCGATTCATGGCACCATTGATATGTCTAGCATGAATATAGACATCTTGGTCTTGACCAGGTATGACAACATATGCCGAACCTGATTTGATAATATCTATTTCTCCAACAAAAGTTGTGGTATTGTACGCAGGTGTGGAGGCTTCGATGGTGTTGGCTTTGTTCCAATGATACTTACCTTCTTTATTATGTATGATGAGTCCTTTAGTCTCTAATTCTGTCAGCAATTGACTTACCTGTTCAGATGAATTGGTAATCCTAAGTTTTTCAATGATTTGTTTATTGTTAAATTTTTTGGTAGGATTGGCTGCGAGGTGTTTTAAAATTTGGTTATTGAGATGATTGACAGGAAGTTTTCTTTCTCTGAATGATTTTTTATTTTTTGTCATTATGTATTATTAGTATTGTAAAATTTGGTTTTTTGTCAGAAAGCACTAGGTTATCCATTGTTTTTGGAATAATTTTATTCTTTGTTGTAAAAACTTATTCACACAAACACAAGAATTGAGAATTTAATTCCTGAAACTTGATAATGTACCTAATTATTTCAATCATTTTTAAGTTAGTAACTAGGTTTTTGCTTTTTTCCGACCAAAATTGAGCCGTAAAGTAGATGCATAGTTTGTTTACAGTCTCTTTTAATTCTATTACATTTCAATATATTAAAATGTTATGTAAAGTTGGCAAAAATATCCAACTTTACAAATTGACATGAATTTGCTTTACATATTGACATAGTTTTACTTTACAAATTGACATGAATTTGCTTTACAAATTGACATGAATTTACTTTACACATTGACATAAGTTTGCTTTACAAATTGACATGAATTCGCTTTACATATTGACATTTTCACAAGCTGTGAGCTGTTAGCGATTAGCTTTTAGCCGGATAGGATTCAGATTCATTGCTGAAATAATCACCTAAAAGTATTTTAACTAGCCTCGTAAGGTTTATTTTGGTTCTGATGAGTATTTGTAATAGTCTCGCAAAGTTGATATTGGTTCTAATTTGCATTTGTAGTAGCCTCGCAAAGTTTTGCTCGGTTCCCTCATTATTTTGATAAATCTTTATCAAAATTGCTACGCATCATTCGGTCATCTCGCATTCAAGCATTAATTATATAGAATCAACATCCACCATCATTTCCTTCAGCCTCTGCGCTACTTCCTCGGGCATATCCTCTTGATAATGACCACCTAGGATTGGAGCAAGGAAACGTTCGATTTCGGCATACATTGCCATATTGTTTACTGGTTTTGCAAAACCGTGGCCTTCGTCGTCTGCAAGCATATAATTAACTTGTTTGCCTTTTTCTCTTAAAGCAACAACAATTTGATCTGCCTCTGCTTGTTTGACTCGAGGATCGTTTGCTCCTTGTATGATCAGCAGTGGACAATTGATTTGATCTGCTTTAAATAATGGGCTCGCTTCTCGAATGAGATTTTGACCTTCTTCTGTATTTGGGTCACCTACCATCCCGTATAAAAAGGCTTTGCCAGCTTCCCAATAGGCAGGAATGGAATCTAGGAGTGTAAAAATATTACTTGGGCCTACGATATCAATACCCGCAGCATACATATCAGGTGTAAATGTGAGACCGGCCAACGTAGCATAACCTCCATAACTACCTCCCATGATGACAACTTTTGATCGGTCAGCAATACCATGATCAATTAGATATTTTACGCCCCATGTGATGTCATCTTGCATTAGTTTGCCCCATTGGAGGTCACCTGCATTTAAAAATTCTTTGCCATATCCTCCGCTTGCCCTAAAGTTGGGTTGGAGTACAGCATAACCTCTATTTGCCAAAAATTGAACAGTTGAGCTAAATCCCCAATAGTCGCGAGGACCTTTTGGCCCACCATGTACCAGTACAATAATTGGGAGATTTTGAGAATCTTTGCCATACGGAATAGTCAAATATGCGGGAATCTCAAGGCCGTCACTGCTTGGATAAGAAATCGGCGTCATGGGAGCTAAAAACTGCTCTACTTCTTTGAGTTTTGGTCTAGGAGTATATTGAAAAATGAGCTCCTTGGTCTCGGAATTAAAAAAGTAAGCATCGGGAGCAAATTTATCTCCCCAGACGGAAATCAAAAATTTCTTTTCATCATTTGTTGCACTTTGATAACTTATTTCTCTGCCTGGGAACTGTGCTAGCAAATAGTTAAAGTCAGCTTCGCGATCTTTGTTCTTAAAATATCTCCGTGTTTTGACATCTGTGTAACTTGTTAAGATTATTTCACGCGTTAATTCACTGATAGATAATTCGCCAAAATCTACACTGTCTTCTGGATCACTTTCTATTTTGGTGATTTCACAGGTTGCTGGGTCCATCAAAAATAAGGTGAGAAGATTTAAATCACCTTTATTAGATACTAAATAAAATGCGGAATTGTCTGGTGTCCAGCTAGGTATGTAGGCTTGTTCAGTTACCGCGGTTTCATATATCGGTGTAAGCTGTTCGCCTTGTTTGTAGAGTGTTACGGTATTACCTTTTTCATCAGTTTGATATACAATTCTCAAGTTTTCATCCCAATCAAAGGTGTACCCGGTGATACGATCATTGTTTTCTTGAACAAGCGTGAGTTCTCCAGTGCTTATTTTTAATTCATACAAATCATGCCATGCTGGATCTCTATCGTTCAGCGCAATCATCAAGACATCGGGATTTATTCTACTGACCATCTGAATCTGCGCTTGTACATCTTTGAGTGGTGTCAGATTTCTAGATTCGGGCAGACGATCATTGAAAAACACTTCTAACGGGTTCACCGCGAAAACATTGATATTTTCATCACCATTTTCATCTTTCACAAAAAGGATATATTTGCTATCATGTGTCCAAAAATATCCGTACATCGGTCTTTTGCTATAGGTAAGTAGTTTTGCATTTTCGAAAGGTTCATCAAATTTCTTAATCCAAATATTCATGATGCCTTCGTGCGCTTTCATGAAAGAAATGAATTGGCCATCAGGGCTTAATTGGCCTCCTGATATTTCGGGATTACCAAAAAATATATCTCGGTCTATAATCGGTGCATTCATAATTTAAAATTCTTTTTATTCAATAATCCGCAAATATAGGGAATGAAAATTAGATTTTGGAGGCATATGGATATTGGATGGGTAACAAATTGAACAAATAGTTCTACTTTGTCAAATTCAATAATTTTTTAGTTACCGCGACCTTCAGGTCGTGGAAATCAAAAAACCACAATTCTTTTGGCGACATTTTTGTTACAAAAATGGTGACAAAAACCAAAAAGGACATTGCCATTTTTAACTTTAATTGAATTTATAAACACACTGATTACAACTTGACAAAGTAGAATTAGAAATCTTACCTATGTTTTACCACAATTCCCTAAAGTGAAGCACAGTAAGGTTTTTAAGCTTTGCTTCTTTGTGTCATAATTCAAAGATTGTATTTAAATGAGTTCTATTTTCTAAAATTTGGAACTAAAATTTGACCTACGGGTTTCCTTAATAAACTTATTAGAACAAATATGCCAATAGTAAACATTCCTGAGACGGACCTAAAGCGGGTCGTCATTGTTGGTGCCGGATTTGCAGGCTTGACATTAGCCCAAAAATTAGCAAAACAAAATTTTCAAGTAGTTTTGATAGATAAAAACAACTATCATACATTCCAACCGCTTATGTACCAAGTAGCCATGTCTGGTCTTGAGCCAAGTTCCATCATATTTCCATTGCGCAAGGCTTTTCAGAAAAACAAAAAAATTCATATTAGGATTGGAAAGGTTTTGGAAATCGTAAAAGAAGAAAATAAGATAGTGACCGATATAGGCCATTGTTACTATGACATTTTAATTCTTGCACACGGAGCAACGACCAATTTTTTTGGAAATCAATCCCTTGCAGCCAATAGTTTGGTATTAAAAAGTGTCGGGGAGGCAATGCACTTAAGAAATGAAATCTTGAAAGATTATGAAAATGCAGTAATCACTCGAAATCATAACGAAAGGCAGCCATTTCTCGATACCGTCATTATTGGGGGAGGCCCTACAGGTGTAGAACTTGCAGGCTCTTTAGCAGAAATGAAACAAGATATTTTGCCAAAGGATTACCATGAACTCAATGCCAGTGAGGTAGATATCTATTTAGTAGAGCGCGGAGATAGGCTATTAGGTACAATGTCCGAAAAGTCATCAGCTGCTGCAAAGAAATTTTTAGAAGATTTAGGTGTAAAAGTCTTAGTAAGTACGGCTTTGGATTCTTTTGAAAATGGGGTAGCTAAGCTAAGTAATGGGTTAGAAATTGAAAGTAGAAAATTGATATGGGCAGCTGGAATCACTGGCAATACCATCAAAGGTTTAACGCCCGAAGTATACACAAGGGGCAATAGACTGATAGTGGATACGCAAAACAAGATCGTAGGTTCAGATAATATATATGCCATTGGAGATATCTCTGCTATCATTACCCCAGATACTCCAAATGGTCATCCACAAGTTGCCCAAGTTGCATTACAACAAGCCCGTCACTTAGCCAATAATCTTATCAAAGGTACAACTATTCCTTTTAAGTACAGAGATTTGGGTTCTATGGCCACAATAGGAAGAAACAAAGCAGTAGTAGATATTGGAAAACTACACTTTAATGGATTTTTCGCTTGGTTTGTATGGTTGTTTGTACATCTAGCGGCCATATTGGGTGTGAAAAATAAGGTATTTGTTCTCATCAATTGGTTGTGGAGTTACGTTACGTATGATCAATCTTTGCGGTTGATATTGAAGGCGGAGACGAAGGAAGAATAGAGATTGGGATCCAAATTTTAAAATAATATAAGCGCTGAAGTTATTATGGTGGTCAAGCTCAAGTAGGCATTAGGGAATTTGATGATACAAGAAATGTCGTTATGACGTTTAATAAAAGTGATTGTAATAGTAGTTATCATATTTATTTAGCTGAGACTCTTTTACATGAAAGCCAACATGCACGATGGTGGTGGGATTTTTATGGAAAAGGCATGACAGAATCGCAATATAGATATGAATTTAAAAAATATATGAAAAAAGTAGCCTCTGAATTAAGAATTGTAGATGGCTCAAAATATGATGCCTCTCAATACATGACATGGGTTTGGGATAGTTTATCGCATTATTGCCCTGAAAAAATTATTCAAGCTGCCAAAGATGAGTGGAACAGAAGACTCAATATTGTTAATGCTAATCATCCTTGGAAATGTCGATAAATCAATCAGTTTTATTGCTTCTTTTATTATTTTCTTCTTGCTTTAATAAAGATAAAAAACATGAACCAATCACTCGAGCATTAGAGTATTATAAAGTTGAAGTACCCAACTTCGAAAATTATTTTAATGATACAATATTCGTTTATGTTGGCAACATAAATTTTATTGATAATGAATCGGAAGGTAATTTTTTTGTGTTAGGTGAATATTATGTTTTTCAGAATGATACAATTTTTTTCAATAAATTACCTCATGTAAAATTAGAAAAAACAAAAATAATCAACGAATTCAAATATTTAGCCAAGGATAATATTATTAAAATTATATCTGAAGAAGACGAATTAAGAAAAGTATTAGGAAAAATTAGAATCGAAAATCAAACAAAGTACTATAATAAATCTAAGTGGTTATTTACAATAAACGCGTTTCGAAAAAATAACCAATTTGCCGTGTTCCAATTTTATTTTCAAGCAAATACAAGATCGATTCTAGGATGCGAATTTATTTATGACTATTCTAAAAATGATTTTATTGAAAAGCAATGTGATCTTCCTTTCAAAGGTTAAAAAACGTGAATAATGTTTAAGCTGCTGTCAAAAAGGGTTTAAAAGAGTCAAGTTCGTGCTTGATTTTGATGCTTGGTTTTTTTTCAAAGGTTTGATAAGCAACTAAAGCTGAAATAGCATT
>JALHLK010000061.1 GCA_022844565.1 Saprospiraceae bacterium | reverse complement strand
AGATTCTCCATAAAATATACTAGTCGTTTACAAGTTGTAGTTTCCAAAATCTGTCGAAAAAAAAATAAAAATTATTTATTAACCAAATAGACACACTTTAATGAACTATTCCAAATCCGAAAACTTCTAATCCACTCGATCTGATTGTTATGAAATCATATCCTTAATATTAAGTAAATGTAAAGTCAATTACCCATTACCATTAACCATTAACCATTAACCATTAACCATTAACAATTACCCATTAACAATTACCAATTAACAATTACCCATTAACAATTACCCATTAACCATTAACCATTACCCATTAACAATTACCCATTACCCATTAACAATTAACCATTAACAATTAACCATTAACAATTAACCATTAACAATTAACCATTAACAATTAACCATTAACAATTAACCATTAACCATTAACCATTAACCATTAACCATTAACCATTAACAATTAACAATTAACAATTAACAATTAACAATTAACAATTAACAATTAACAATTAACCATTAACCATTAACAATTAAACATTAACAATTAAACATTAACCATTACCAATTAACCATTAAATTATTACTTCACATAAATAAAAGGTATTGTAAAATCAAGTTCTTCAAAAGCATTATTATCATTTTGGTAAAATTTCTTTTTTAAGCTTAGATAATTAGTACCTTCCTTAGCTTTATTTGATATTAAAAAATTACAGATAAAACCTTTTTCTCCAAAATTTGTGTGTGTATAAAATATGATGTCCATAGAGTCTTTGGCTATAGGAGATCCATTGACTTCAAAGGAATAAGCATTTTTTAGAGCAATAATTAATTTTTCAAGATTCTTGCGATAGATTACTTGTTCATTTTTAACAAACTTTTCTGTTGAAGCATTGATTTCTTGAGGTTTTTGACTATTAAGATCTTTTATCATTTTTTTGAATCGACCATCTTTTTGCTTATTATAAGAAGAAGTATTCATCGTAAACAGGTTCATACCAGAATCATTTATGGCCACAATCGTACTATCCATAGCTTTTACAACATCTTCGGTTCTTTTGTCATATTTTACAAATACTTCTAAGATTGATGAATTTACTTTGTACTTGGGAATGCTCATTACTTGGATTACAGAATATTTTTTTTGCTCTCTGTCTTGTGTTCGAAGGTCGTCATAAAACTCTGGATCGAAGGTATATCTAGAGTTTTCTTTATAGTTTATAGAGTTAAAGATGGCATCTTCTTTGGTGTTTTTCCAAGGATAAAACTGATAAACATTGTAGTATGAAATTAAAAAAATGTATAAAAAAAGCAAGAAGGGGACCATAGCAGCAGCCATCCACTTTGTATGCTTCTGATCTATAAAATTATATAAAAGAGGTCTCCATAAAAAAGACAATGTCACATACGATATAAAAATATAAATCGGGAAGTATATACGAGTAAACCAACGGGCTTTTATCCTCTTAAAAGAGCCAAGGGTAAGAAAATCTAGTGCAACAACAATTCCAAAAAACAAAATTGAGTATATGATTATCTGATAAGTTAGAACACCTAGTTTATTTCCAAAAATCGTAAATAAACCTTGGCCAACCAAACCTGTCCATATAATATATATAATAAAGGACAGTAAGATGAAAAAAAGTAAATATGTCAATGCAAAAATTGAGCTCGATATTCTTTCTAATCTTAAGATGAAGTCATCAAAATTGCCAACTCTTTTGCTTAAATGGTTTTTGAATCGATCATTATACTTCAGACCGTCATAATCTATATTCCCAGACACATACCTTAATCCAATAGCTCCTATCCACAAACCTCTCAAAAACACATGAATCAATAAACAAACAATGAAAATAATAAGTCCAATATACACAGCATTGAGCATATTTGAAAAAGTGGAATACATAGCATCACTTTTCTCAAACGAAGCTGTAAACCTGTAGGCTTTTAATTCGATATTTTCTAAAATCTGAAATAATCCAAATATTGAAAAGCCAGAAATAATTAGTTCTAAGTTCCAACTCTCTTCTTGCAATTTATTTAACCATTTCGTTAGGAGCGACTCCTCTTTAACGTCTTCATTCTTGTTCATATATTATTCGTTTTGTAAGCCTTGACGGACAAAAATAGACAATTAATGATTTGGTAGTTTGCATAAAATAAAAATTGTAATTTCCATCATCTATAATTAATATTTTGATCAAAATCACCTTGGAATGGTTTAAATTTCCTATATTATTTTATGGGGAGTTCTAAAAACTCTATTTCTATTACAAAAAACTGCAATGGCAAATTACTGCGTTGAATGTTAAAAAATGTCCTCAATGTAGCTAAGGCTACACCTGCGGTACTTTTTAACATTCGCCTTGTCCTTTACCATTTCGTATTTTTTTCACTACGAAAATGAGTATTTAGAACTCCCCTTATACGATATGTTTAAACTTTACAATCGTAATATACTGGTTGTAACTTTTAATGTTTGTAACAAAAACAATCCAAAGAGTTGTAAATATTGAATATAATTAATATTATTCAATTAAAGTCTAGTATTTAATTTCTTTATAAATACATTGCCTAATTTTAAATTGGCTAAAAGTCATTACTAAAAAAACATATTTATTTTTCTTAAACTATTTGTTAACATAAATTTAATATTACTATATTTGTGAAATAACTGATGATCATTTGATGAATAGCCAAGACAATAATCGTGATGCAGAACTTTGGATAAGGCTTAGAGGCGGTTCCTATGAGGCTTTTAATGAATTGTATTTTAATCATGTTGATGGACTATTAAAATATGGATTCAAAATCACGACGGATGTGCCTTTATTGAAAGATGTCATGCAAGAATTGTTTTTGGAAATTTGGCTTAAAAGAGACAAGTTGTCTGATGTGACTCATGTTACTTTGTACTTGATGAAGTCATTTAGATATAAACTTCTTAAATCTTTGCAAAAATCTACCGTAATTAATATAGAATCTATTGAAGATCTTCTTAAAGAAATAGAAGTGTATGATGACGAAGAAAACGAATATATACAACAAAGAAGGCAAGTTCTTTCACAATTATTAGAGATATTGCCAGATCGACAAAAGGAGGTGATCCACCTTAAATATTATCAAAATTTTGACAATAAACAAATATCTGATATCCTTAATATTAATTATCAATCCGTCTCAAACTTGCTCCATCGAGCATTAAATAGTATCAAAGAAAAATTAGTTTTTTGATAATGTAATGATATTGAGTTAATTAAGTCATGAATTAAAAAATACTTTCTTTCAAGTGAGTATATTTTAAAGCTTTTCGACACTTAATAATAGTAAACACAATATTATGCCCAATTACGAGGATTATACGATGTCTGATTTTGCTTTGGATGACCATTTTATAAGATGGTGTTTAAATCCAACGGAGGGAGACGATTTATTTTGGAAAACTTGGATGGCTGATGATCCTATTAAGATTGATGTTGTTAAGCAGGCTAGAAAGTTAGTGACTGATATACATTATGTACAAAAATCTCAAAATTTTGCTACAATTTCTAATGACATTTGGAAAAATATCGAATTTGATATTAAACAAAACAAAAAGACAGAAAGAGAAAATTCAAAAGTTAGAATAGCCAGAATCTTACCATTGAGGAAGATTTATATTGCGGTGGCTTGTGTCGCCTTTTTAGCAATAGGTATTCAGGTTATTGACTATTATTCAAATAAAATTACAGGTAGTTCGCATGATTCAACTTGGATAACCATTGAAAATAACACCTTGCATACTAAGAAGATATCTTTTTCTGACAGCAGCTTTGTGAATTTAGAGCCTTATAGCTCCATAAAATACGAAAAGCCATTTAATGATCGTCAAAGAACAGTTGTTTTAAATGGGGAAGCTTTTTTTGATGTAAGTCGGGATGTCAAAAGGCCATTTATCGTTTACGCTAATCAGACCATTACAAAAGTATTAGGTACGAGCTTTAAGATATCGGCATTTGAAGGCCAAAAATTAGTAAAGGTAGATGTCATATCAGGTAAAGTGGCCGTTTATGGCAGAGTGAATAATGGTACCACTAAAAAAGTTAGACAAATTGTTTTAGAAACGGATGTTCGTACAGTGATACCACAGCCTAATAAAAAGTTGGAAGTTACTCCTAATCAATCCGTTATTTTCAACGAAGATGACCAAGAGATGATTAAAACAATCTCTGATGTACCAAAAATTTTAGAAAATAGAAAGTTTGATTATCAATTTGAATTTAATGATGAGCCAGTAATAAAAGTTTTTTCAGAATTAGAAAGAATTTATGGCATCACATTTCAATTTGATTCAAAAACATTGATGAATTGTACTATAAAAACAAAACTCGACGACGAACCATTAATGCAAAAAGTTGCCATCATATGTGCTGCTTTAAATTTGCAGTATGTAGAAGAAAATGCAGTGATACAAATAAACGGTGGTAACTGCCAAAAATAAAAGAGATGCACCATAATAAGTGCATCTCTCGGGACATATTAATTTTAAACATGCTGAAACGATTCGGGAAGATATTGGCCGTAGCGACCCGAAGTTTAGCTAAAAATTTATTTTATTCATTTAAAACTTAATGCTATGATTAGTAAACGTAATTTATTTAAAAAAATTCCAAAATTTGTGAAATTTTCACTTGGACAATTGACTATTATTATATTCTCCATTGTATGTCTTCATGCAAAGGAAGGGTTTACTCAAGAAATTTTGAACAGACCTGTGACGATTAAAGCAGATGAAACACCTCTGCTCAAGGTCCTTGACAAAATTGAAAAACAAGTTAATGTACAATTTACTTACAGTAAAGAAGTAGTGGATGTCAGTAAACGGATATCCCTAAACTTGGAAAATGCTACTTTAAAAACTGTATTCGAAAAGCTTTTTTCTCCTTACGCAATTAATTATGAGGTATTTAACAACAAAGTAATTGTATTAAACAGAAGTAATACGATTATTGCTCCAACCAATAACGCTCAACCTCCCATAAAGGGAAAGATTTTAGATAAAGATGGCAACCCACTCATTGGTGCAACTATCCAGATAAAAGGAGCAACAGAGGGCACAGCAAGTGATGCAGATGGTAATTTTGAGATTGCTGCAAATGTCGGTTCGACTTTGATACTATCTTATACGGGTTATAGTTCAAAAGAGATAGTGGTAGAAAGCAATGCAGATATTACGGTGACATTACTAGAAACATCAAATATGTTGGCAGATGTAGTGGTACTAGGGTCTAGATCTGCTGCGTCTCGGTCTCGAACAGAAACTGTTGCACCTATAGATGTGCTCACCGCACGTGAAATGACATCGACCGGTCAAACTGAGCCAACGCAGATGTTACATTACATCGCACCATCGTTCAATTCAAATAGACAGACAGTGGCTGATGGTACAGATCACATTGATCCAGCATCTTTAAGGGGGTTAGGTCCAGATCAAGTTCTTTTACTTTTGAATGGTAAGAGGAGGCATAATCAAGCACTTATCAATATCAATGGTACTGTAGGGAGAGGTTCTGTAGGTACAGACTTAAATGCCATTCCCTCCGCTGCAATCGAAAGACTTGAAGTGCTTAGAGATGGAGCTTCTTCACAATATGGATCAGATGCGATAGCTGGAGTAATCAATGTGGTGATGAAAAACAGCTTAGGTACCTCCATCAATGCACATTATGGTGGCTACGTCACAGAATACGAACCCATATTTGGCAAAACAGATACACGAAGTATGCGTGATGGTCAGTCTCTCCAATTGAGTGCATATCATGGCTTGAAAGTCGGTGAAAAGGGTCGGTTGTCAGTGGCTTTAGAATATAGAGATAGAAAAGCCTCCAATAGATCAGGTGACTATGATGGTACTGTTTTTGATAACAATGTAGAGAAAGATAATGCTATTATAGCCCAAAAAGGTGGCTTTGATCGTACTTTTAACATGCAAGTAGGAAATGCATCAAGCCAAAACCTTTTGGGTTCCCTCAATTTTAATATGCCTGTGGGACAAAAGTCAGAAATATATCTAAATGCAAATTATGCAAGTAGACATGGAGCAGGAAAAGGTTTCTTTAGATACCCAAAACAAAATACCCAAGTGATCCCAGAATTATACCCAAATGGATTTTTACCAGAGATTCACTCGTCTATCAGTGACATTTCGGCACTGGCAGGTATCAAAGGTACATTCGGCGAGGGCTGGAAATGGGATTTAAGTAATGTCTATGGATCTAATACTTTTGGCTTTGACGTAAAAAATTCTAATAATGCCTCTCAATTTCAACTTGGAGCAAAAGCACCAACTGAGTTTTATGCGGGTACGGTAGCTTTTGCTCAAAACACAATGAATTTTGACGTTTCTAAGGGGTTTGATTTAAGTAGCCTAAAAAGTTTTAATATTGCATTTGGAGCTGAATACCGTTTAGACATGTATCAAATAGAAGAAGGAGAAGATGCTTCTTGGAAAAACTTTGCCCCTACATCTACGCCTATTAGAGTGGGTGGAGCCCAAGTTTTTCCTGGTTTTCAACCTTCCAATGCCATTGATAAAAATAGAAATGTCCTAGGTGCCTATATTGATATTGAATCGGATATCAATGATAAATTTTTAGTAAATGCGGCTGCTCGCGTCGAAAATTATTCGGATTTTGGAGCAAATGTAGCTGGTAAGATAGCTGCAAGGTATAAAATAGCGGATGAATTTGTACTGAGGGGTGCGGTAAGTAATGGATTTAGAGCTCCTTCTATCCATCAAAGATTTTTTAGTAACACAAGCACACAGTTTATCGTCGCTGGCGGGCAGACTTTACCGAGGAATGTGGGTACATTTAGAAACGATAGCGAAATAGCTAAAGCCCTCGGTATCCCATCTTTAGGGGCTGAATCTTCTACAAATCTTAGCCTTGGAGTAACGTCTAAGATTGCCAATAGTGTTTCAGTTACAGTAGACGCATACCAAATTGATATTAAAAACAGAGTAGTCCTCACTGGCAATATCGCACGTACTGCAGGAGGATTAGTAGATAACTTATTGACACAAGGCAATGTACCTCCAGATGTGACAAGTGTAGCTTTCTTTACAAATGCAATCGATACACGCACAAGGGGGATAGATATTGTACTGGCTACAAGTCAAAAAATTGGTAAAGGCTCTTTAGATATTACAGCAGGTGCTAATTTTAATGAAAGTGAAATTATTGGGGCACCAAAAACCACTGACAAACTACCACAAGATCAGTTTGGTAAAACTTTCTTTAGTAGAATTGAAGAATCTAGAATTGTAGTCGGTCAGCCTCGAAGTAAAGTATCAATGTCTCTAAACTATAGAGTTAATAAGCTCAATGTAAACCTTAGAGGAACAAATTTTGGTCAAGTCGAGATTTGGGATGCTGCCAACGTTCAATTGGATGAAGTTCAAACACCAAAGACAGTAATTGATTTGTCACTTGGATATAAAATTTCTAAAAAAATTACATTCAATGTAGGTGCTAATAATCTAATGGATGTATATCCAGATAAGATCAAAAATTATGGTAATAGTTCTAATGGGAGATTTATATACAGTCGAAATGTTACTCAATTTGGATTTGGCGGTAGATACGTGTATTCTGCTGTCAGAATAGATTTATAATGCGGCTTTAGTTTTTTTGAATTCAGGTAATTCAATGGTTAAATAATTAAGGAGTTATGGATGTTTTCATAGCTCCTTTTGTTTTTAAAATAATAGATTCTAAAAAGATATAAGTCCGACTTGTTTATCTATAAAAAGCGCACCTATCCCGAATGAATCCCAATCATTTTATTTTTGAGTCCAGGTCCTCCAGACTCATATACTTTGGCAATTTTTATGTCGAAGTAAAATATTTTCCATTAGGCTGATCTGCCCAATGTGGGTACATTACTTCCTCGCCTAAGAAGTCTTCAAATAAGGTAATTCCATCCATTTTGGTGAAGCAATCAACTTTCACTTCATCTAATGCTGTTATTTTAATTAGATGTTAAAAATTTGGCAATATTGATAAGCTGAAAATTTCATTCATGCTATTCCATTTAGGCCGTATTAAAAGGGCACTTTTAATTTTTACTCCCATTTTATTACCATTTATTTAATTTTATAAATTTTTACTAATAAAATTTATTTCAATTTAGTCTTATTTATAATATTATAATATATTTGCATGTAAAATAGGCTATTATATAATGCTTATTATATATGTATATTTTATAAAATGAAAATATCTAAATTTCATATTAAATTAAATAACATACAAAAGTGTAAATTATTAATTGACAAAACATAAATAATAGTGGACATATTATATAAATAGTTAATAATTTAGTAATAAAATATGACTTTTGGGAAAAAAATGGGAAAAATGATAATAAATCAGATTATGTTTGGGTTATCAACTTGAACAAGAATTAAAAAAGATGTTGTCCCTAGCAGGCGAATTTGAGGTAAAAATAGACGAAAGAGGTAGGTTTAAACTACCACAAAAACTCATTGAGCAGCTGGGCAATGGTCGAAAACTCGATTTTATTTTGAATAGAGGATTTGACAAAAATATTATGATGTATCCCAGAGAAGTTTGGGAGCAAAAGACGAAAGAAATAAACCAACTCAGTATCTACGACAAGAAGGAGCGTCAGGCATTGAGGTACTACTACAGAGGAGTCACTGAAGTGAGCAATGATACCGCTGATCGAATTTTAATACCATCGTTACTTATGGAGTATGCTGGTATACAAAAAGATCTCGTTATCTTGGCTTTCACTGACATCATTGAGATTTGGTCCAAAGAGGACTACGAGAGAATGATTGAAAATGAACCGGATGATTTTGATGCTACTATTCAGGCAGCATTAACAAAGTCACGAAGTCTACCACAGTAACTTATGTCTGTAAACTACCACATACCTGTACTACTTCATCAAAGTGTTGAGTCTTTAAACATTAGACCTGATGGCATCTACGTAGATTGCACATTTGGAGCTGGTGGACATTCCAAAGCGATTTTAGACAAGCTGGGTGCCAAAGGGCGTCTCATAGCTTTTGACATGGATGACGATGCTTTACTCAACGTACCTGATGATAAAAGATTTACGCTGGTAAAATCTAATTATAGATATATCAGAAAGTTTTTAAGAGTGCATGGTATTCAAGAAGTGGATGGTATTTTGGCAGATTTGGGTGTGTCATCACATCAAATTGACGAAGGTCCAAGGGGATTTTCTTTTAGGTTTGATGCTGATCTAGACATGCGTATGAATCAAGCCAACGAATTCACTGCCTTAAATATCATTAATGGGTACAATGAAGCTGAGCTTGTGATGGTTCTTTCTGAGTACGGGGAAGTGCGTAATGCAAAAACCCTTGCTAAAGAGATTATCTCACAAAGAAGATCTAGGCCTATTACTTCTACTCATCAGTTTAATCAAATATTGGATAAAGTGATGATGGGATTACAGTCTAAATACTATGCTCAGGTTTATCAAGCTATTAGAATAGAGGTAAATCAAGAGATTGAATCTTTAGCTGAGATGTTGTTAGATGGTATGAAAGTACTCAAACCAAGTGGTGTATTTTCAGTGATCAGTTACCATTCTTTAGAAGATCGATTGGTGAAAAATCTTTTTAAGACGGGCAATATCGAAGGAGAGGTAGTCAAGGACGATTTTGGTAGTATCTTAAGACCTTTTGATTTGGTTAATAAGCGACCCATTGAGGCAGATACAAAAGAGCAGAGAGTGAATCCAAGATCGAGGAGTGCAAAGTTAAGGGTGGCAATTAAGAAGTAAAAAATTAAACATTCATTGTGAAGATAGAAAGCTATCATAACATATATGTAAAATTTAGGAATATATAGTATTATGGAAGACAAGAAAAGAAAGAAAATAAACTTAGAAAGAATCAAATGGGCGGAGAAGATATTTGTCAATTTGCCTTATATATTTTTTGTTTCTGGTCTGACATTGGTTTACATTTTTATCAATCACTTTGCCGAAAACTCTATGAGAAATATTGATAAACTGAAGGGCGAAGTAGAAGATTTAAGATATCAAAGCATGAATACAGAGAAGGAACTCATGTATGAAAGTATACAGTCAGAATTGGCTAAAAATTTAGAAAAAGAAGGGTTAAAACAAGCAACAAAAGCCCCAATTAAAGTAAGAAAAACAAATGAGGAATAAGAAATAACCAAACTAACCAACGGATTAATGGACAAGAAGACAGAATTATTATCGAGGCTATTTTTTGTTGTAGGCATATTCCTTGTGCTTTCAACAGTGATAGGCTATCGAGTCTTCAAAGTAGCCATACTCGAGCAAGAAAATTGGAAAAGTAAGGGCTCTGTCAACCTTCAATGGAAGGAATTAGATGCAGACAGAGGCACTATATATGCAGATGACGGCAGTATTTTGGCTACATCACTACAGTTCTTTGAAATACGATTAGATATGAGGAGTATGAATGATCAGCTCTTCAAAGAAAAAGTAGATTCTCTTGCTTTTTACCTAAGCACCACAATAAGACCTGATAAGGGTAGGGCTGAGTGGAAAAGAGACCTGCAAAATGCTAAAAAATCAAAAAGTAGTTACTTCTTTATCGCTAAAAATTTAACAACCGAACAATATCAATTGCTTAAATCCTTCCCAATTATCAAAGAGGGTAAGTATAAAAGTGGTTTGATCGAAATAAAGGATGCCAGACGAACAAAGCCATATAAAGAATTAGCATCAAGGACAATCGGTACGAATAGAGAAAACGCCCAAATGATTGGATTAGAAGGGGCTTTTGACAAGTTTTTACGAGGTCCAGTTGACAAAATTTTACAACGTAAACTTTCTCACGGTGTTTGGGTACCGGTGCATGAGCCGGAAGATATGGGCACAAAAAGAGGTGACGATGTAATTTCGACAATTAATATCAAACTTCAAGACATCGTTCATTCAGAATTGTGTGAAGCCATGAATCATTATAGTGCTCAAAAAGGAGTTGCAATATTGATGGAGGTCAAAACAGGTCAAATCAAAGCAATATCCAATATCGGAAGAACAGATGGAATATGTCAAGAAATAAGAAATTATGCGATAGGTGAAAGGAGCGAACCAGGATCTACATTTAAGTTAGCTACGGCCTTAGCTTTGATGGAAACTGGCAAAGTGACTCCAGATACTCCAGTAGATTTGAATGGGGGGCAACCCGTTAAATTTTCTGACAGATTCATAAAAGACTCAAAACCCCATACCATGTTTGCATCTACATTCAAGGAAGCATTTGCAGAAAGCTCTAATATTGGTATGGCAAAATTAGCACAGAAAGTCTTTAACCAAGATTTAAATGGTCAAGCGGCGTTTAGATCCTATTTGCACAATATTGGTGCGGATTTAAAAACAAATGTAGAAATAGAAGGTGAACCTGCCCCATACTTTAAAGACCCCGTAAAAGATCAAAAGGAATGGTATGGAACAACGGTACCTTTTATGGCTCATGGGTACGAAATTTCGATGACACCTTTACAAATATTGAATTTGTACAACGCAGTAGCCAATAATGGTAGAATGATGAGACCCTATTTGGTGTCAAAAATAAAATCTGATGTCAAAGATGTCAAATTGTTTGAGCCGAGAGTTATCAAAGAAAAAATTGCAAGTGATGAGACCATTAAATTTGCACAAGAACTACTCAAAGAGGTAGTACTTACTGGATCCGCTACCAATATTAAAGACGATTTACTACCTATCGCTGGTAAAACAGGAACAACAAAGGTTAATTACACCCAAAAAGACGAATCTCCTAGATACAATGCGTCTTTCTGTGGCTATTTTCCAGCAGATAATCCTCAATACTCGATGATTGTTATCCTTTATGAACCAATAGGAGCATATTACGGATCGTCTGTTGCTGCACCCGTTTTTAGGAAAATAGCAAATAAAACGATGGCTTTTGACATGAATTTTATCAAAGCTATTAACCAACCAAGCTTAGATTCTCAAATAGTAACATCGGCACCAAGAAGTAATATCATACCTTCAACTTCTTTAGGTTATGCCTCTGACTATAAGGGAATATTTGATTTCCTCAAAGTGCCTTACAAATCAAATAGTGATAATAATTGGGTCTTTGTCGATCCAAATGAAAATAAAATGATGCTTGAACATAAAAGTATCAAAAAAGGTAAAGTACCTGATGTAAGAGGAATGGGTGGAAGAGATGCAATATTTGTTTTAGAAAACTTAGGTCTAGCAGTGGCAGTGCAAGGCAAAGGAAAGGTAACAAAAATGTCTCTCAATCCAGGTACTCCAATAAAGGGTCAACGCATAGAAATTGTCTTAAACTAACAATACAGTATGGGACAATTGCTAAACGTACTACTTGAAAAAATAAATTTTGACAAAAGTGTCAAAGTAGTAGGTAATCAAAGAATCACAATCAAAGGGCTTACGATTGATAGTCGAAAAGTAGAAAATGATTTTGTCTTTGCCGCTTTGAAAGGAACAAAAGTAGATGGTCATCAGTATATCGAGTCAACTTTGGCTAAAGGAGCTAAAGTGATCATATGCGAGGAAGAACCTGATATGTTAGCTAAAGCTGTGTGCTATATCATCACAGATAAAGTAGCTGATGTCTTTGCTAAACTCGCCTTTACTTATTATCAAATTAATGATGATTTGAAAGTAGTCGGTGTGACAGGTACCAATGGCAAAACTTCAGTTGCAACACTTTTATTCCAAATGGTGACAAAGATGGGGTATAAGTGCGGACTGATATCTACAGTAGAGAATAAAATCGGGTCAGAAGTGATCCCAAGTACACACACAACACCAGATGCAGAAGGTTTAGCGAAACTGATGAGCCGGATGCAAAAAGAAGCGTGTGATTATATTTTTATGGAAGTGAGTAGCCATGCGCTAGACCAAGGTCGAGTATCTGCGGTACCTTTTAAAGGAGCCGTTTTTACGAATATTACAAGAGACCACTTGGACTATCACGGCACTTTTAAGAATTATATAAATGCAAAGAAAAAGTTCTTTGACATGTTGCCTTCTTCGGCATTTGCTTTGACCAATAAGGATGATAAAAATGGGCATAAAATGGTGGAAACATCTAAAGCCCGTATCAAATATTATGGGCTTAGAAGCATGGCAGATTACAAGGTGAAGTTGATATCGTCGGGTACTGAAGGTCTTCATATGGTAATAGACAATATGGAATTTTATTCTCCTATGGTGGGAGAATTTAATGCATACAATCTTTTAGCAGTTTATGGAGTAGCGCTAGAATTGGGGTTTCAAAAAGAGGAAGTTTTGACCATACTCTCAGGAGTAAATGGTGCAGAAGGAAGGATGGAAAGGGTACAAAACAGAGAAAAGAACATCATAGGATTTGTGGACTATGCACATACACCTGATGCACTTGAAAATGTACTTCATACGATCAAGAAATCCAAGGCTAAAGATCAATCAGTGATCACAATAATAGGATGCGGTGGTGATAGAGACAAAGGCAAAAGGCCGATAATGGCTGAGATAGCTGTCTCCAATAGTACCAAGGTCATCCTTACAAGTGATAACCCAAGATCTGAAAATCCGCAATCAATCATAGACGAAATGATGGTTGGGGTAAAAGTAGAGGACATAGGTAAAGTGCTCTCCATAACAGATCGACGACAAGCCATTAGGACGGCAGTAATGTTGGCTCAAAAAGGAGACATCATACTATTGGCCGGCAAAGGGCACGAAAAATATCAGGAAATAAATGGTGAGAAGTTACCATTTGAAGATAAAAAGGAATTGGAATCAGCTTTGATTTCCAAATCCTAAAGATTGGTTCTATTAATCATTCTCAGGTTGGTTTAACAGTTGCAGTGGGGCTCTGGTAGAAAAAGTTCATACTAAATTCACTGCGCTGTTAATTTTTTAACCTGTTTAGGATTAATAAATGGACGAAGTAAATAATGTATCGTGGGGTATTGGTTAGATATCCCACTTTATATTAATTTTTTTAATCACTCATATGGTAATAAATTTTAATTTAAAACTTATTGTCATATGTAAAACAAAAACTGTGCCAACTTTTAATAAATAGAGCGATGCTGACATATATTATTGAATATTTAGACAAACATTTCGATCTGCCGGGGGCTAGATTGTTTCAGTATATTAGTTTTAGATCTGCTGCAGCAATCATTTCTTCATTGGTTATATCTTTATTGTTAGGCAATAGTATCATTAGAAAGCTCAAAAATCTGCAAGTAGGTGAAACAGTTAGGGAACTAGGCTTGGAAGGTCAAAAGCAAAAGGAAGGTACTCCTACCATGGGTGGCTTTATTATTTTGGCAGCTATCCTTATTCCTATTTTAATTTTCGGAAAATTAAATAATATTTATTTGATCATTATGATTATATCCACCGTTTGGTTAGGATTGATTGGTTTTGCGGATGATTATATTAAAGTATTTAAAAAGAATAAGGAAGGTCTAAAAAGTATTTCAAAAATTATTGGTCAAGTTGGATTAGGGATTTTTGTTGGTTCTGTCCTCTTATTAAGTGACGAGATCAATGTAAGAATGCCATTAGAAGAGGCCCAAGCTGGTGGTTATAATGTAGTAAGACAATACACAATAGATGTGCCTACCCTTACTCAAGGCATTGTAAGAAAAGAGATGGCTTATGTCAAAACGACGATGACCAACGTCCCGCTTTTGAAAAACAATTCTTTTGACTACGAAGTCATTGCACGATTATTTAGTGACAATACAGACTTGTGGCTTTGGTTTATTTACCTCCCAGCCGTGATTTTTATCATTACAGCAATCTCCAACGCTGCCAATCTTACCGACGGTCTAGATGGTCTAGCTGCAGGTGTATCAGCTATCATTGGTGGAGTATTGGCCATCCTAGCCTATTTATCTGGTAATGCGATAACAGCCGATTATCTTAACATTTTTTACTTACCCAATATTGGAGAGTTAACCATTTTTGCATCGTGTTTTACAGGGGCTTGTATAGGGTTTTTGTGGCACAATTCATTTCCTGCCAAGGTCTTTATGGGGGATACAGGTAGCCTTACAATAGGAGGTATTATAGCTGTCATGGCTTTATTGCTTCGTAAAGAGCTTTTATTACCAATATTGTGCGGAATATTTGTAGCTGAAAATTTGAGTGTCATCATCCAAGTAAGTTACTTTAAATACACAAAGAAAAAATATGGTGAAGGAAGAAGGATATTCAAAATGTCGCCTTTGCACCACCATTTTCAAAAATCAGGAATGCATGAAGCTAAAATCGCAGTGAGATTTTGGATTATTACTATCCTCTTGGCAATTATTACCATCATCACATTAAAATTGAGATAATGAGACAGATAGGAATAATAGGTGGTAGTGAAAGTGGGGTAGGAGCTGCATTGTTAGCTCTTAAAGAAGGTTTTATTCCTTTTGTGAGTGATTTTGGTAGAATCAATGAGAGTTATAAAAAAGTATTAAATGAAAACTCAGTTGAGTTTGAGGAATCTGGTCATACTTTTGAAAGGCTAAGCCAAAGTGAATTTATCGTAAAAAGCCCGGGGGTGCCAACAACTGCACCCATTATTCAAAAATTAAATGACAGTGGTCTTTCAGTCATTTCAGAAATAGAATTTGGATCGCGATTTTATAAAGGTAAAATTCTAGCCATCACAGGAAGCAATGGCAAGACAACAACTGCAGGCTTGCTCTTTCATACGCTTGAAAAGGCAGGTGTAAATGTGAGAATCGGGGGTAATTATGGTTATAGTTTTGCTGGTATCATCGCTGAAAGTAGCCCAGAATATATTGTTCTCGAAATCAGTAGCTTCCAATTGGATGATGTAGATACTTTTAAACCTTATATATCTACCATACTGAACATTACGCCAGACCATTTGGATAGGTACGACTTCAATATGTCGAAATATGCTCAAGCTAAATTCAAAATATGCAAATTCCAAGACAGCAACGATTATTTTTTATACAATGCCCATGACGAAGAAAGTAAAAAACTCTTATCTTCTGTAAATACGGAAGTCAATAAAATAGCCATAGATACGGATCAGTTTCAAAGTGGAATTGTCAAATCTGATGGGTCATTGATGCAGGTAGCTTTAAAGGGCAAACACAATTTGTATAATAGTTTTGTGGTGAAAATTTATGCTGAATTGATTGGTTTGACAGAAGATCAAATTGAAGCGGGACTTTCTACTTTTGTTAATCTACCACATCGCCTAGAAATAGTTAGACAATTAGACGGAGTGACCTATATCAACGATAGTAAAGCGACCAATGTAGATTCTGTTTTTTATGCTTTAGATGCTATGACAACATCAGTGGTTTGGATCGTAGGAGGTCAAGATAAAGGAAATGATTATTCTGTATTGTTGCCATTAATTGACGAAAAGGTTAAAGCTATTATTTGTCTTGGTGCTGATAATAGTAAGTTACTAAGTGTTTTTGAAGGTAAAGATATTGCTAGCACACACAATGTTGAGGATGCTATAAAGATGGCTAGATCCAAATCTCAAGTTGGCGATACCATTTTATTATCTCCGGCATGTGCAAGTTTTGATTTATTTAAAAATTATATGGATAGAGGGGATCAATTTAGAAATGAGGTTAATAAACTAAAATAAATAGGAATTGTCAAATATTGTAACATTATATCAGAGATTAAAAGGGGATAAGCAGATTTGGATGATCGCTACTTTCCTGCTTCTGGCGTCAATACTTGCTGTTTATAGTAGTATTGGTTCGATGGCATACCGACATAAAGGTGGGAACACAGAATATTTTTTAATCGAGCAAATTACATATGTTGGTTTAGGCTTTGGCTTTATGTGGTTATTTTACAGATTTGATTATCGCAAACTTTCGCGATTGGCACCTTATATGCTATTGATTTGTTTGGGTTTATTGGTTTACACGCTATTCTTTGGTCATGAAATCCACAATGCTAAGCGGTGGTTGATGATTCCATTTATTAATAAAACCATCCAAACATCCGATTTGGCAAAACTTGCTTTATACATCTATTTGGCTAGAACATTAGCCACTAAACAAGATGTAATCAAGGACATGAGGGCAGCATGGATACCTTTGTTTTTACCGATTGTATTAATTTGTGCCATCATAGCACCAAATAATTTGAGTACAGCGCTCATCATTTTTGTAACAGCGTTTTTGATGTTGTTTATTGGTAGAATCAGCTTTAAATTTTTGTTTTCTTTAAGTTTGGTGATATCCATTGTGGGAGTGGCAGTATTTTTATTAGGATTGATTTTTCCCAATCATATACGAACAGAAACTTGGATTAGTAGGGTTCAAAATTTCTTAAAACAGGATGATTCAACATTTCAAGTAGTACAATCAAAGATTGCTATTGCCAATGGAGGATGGAATGGTTTGGGCCCAGGCCATAGTTTGCAGAAAAATTTCTTACCAGAGGCTTGGTCCGATTTTATATATTCAATTATTTGCGAAGAATATGGACTGATTGGTGGTATTTTTGTCATGATTTTATATATGTGGCTACTGATCAGGTGCGTTAAAATTGTAATTAGAAGTCCGAAAGCATTTGGTGCAATATTGGCGATGGGCTTATGTTTAGACATCGTAATTAATGCTTTTGCCAATATTTGTGTATCTGTACAACTACTACCTGCTACAGGATTAACCTTACCAATGATCAGTAAAGGAGGTACTTCCTTAATCATGTATAGTATTTCATTTGGTATTATCCTTAGTGTAAGTAGGATTGTAGAAGGATATATTGATTTAGATAAAAATGTAGATAAAAGTATTGTTTTACCGCAAAATATACAGCCAGATGAAAATACTAATTAGTGGGGGTGGAACAGGAGGACACGTCTTCCCAGCAATAGCAATAGCAGATGCTTTGAAGGCAAAACTGCCTGACGCGGAGTTTCTTTTTGTAGGGGCTGCGGGTAAAATAGAAATGGAAAAAGTACCAGCAGCAGGTTACAAAATAATAGGGCTGGATATTAAAGGATTTAAAAGAAGTTTGTCAATAGATACTGTCAAAACAGCTATTAAAGCTGCCAAGTCAATGTTAAGAGCCTTAAGCATTGTAAGATCTTTCAAACCTAATGTTGCAATTGGGGTAGGCGGATATGCGAGTGGGCCAACGCTTAAGATTGCATCATTATTAGGCATACCCACTATCATACAAGAGCAAAACTCTTTTGCAGGGGTGACCAATAAGTTATTGGCTAAAAATGCAAAAAAGATCTTCGTAGCATATGATGGTATGGATAAATTTTTTGAAGCAGATAAAATTATAAAAGCTGGCAACCCAATTAGAAATAACATTCTTAAAAATGATTTAACTCAAGAAGAAGCTAAGAAAAATTTGAATATTCCTACCAACCATTCTGTGGTCCTACTGATGGGTGGTAGTCTCGGAGCCCGGACGATCAATGAGTCCATGGTCTTTGGTCATGAGCTTGTGAAGAGAAATGAAGATACTACCTTTATTTGGCAGGTCGGTAAACTGTATATGGATGAATTTAAAGAACACTCTGTATCAAAATTGCCAAATGTAAAGGTAGTAGCCTTCATTGAAGACATGGCTACGGTGTATGCCGCATCCGACATCATCGTTAGTAGAGCTGGTGCGTTGTCCATTTCAGAATTAGCTATAGTGGGCAAACCTACCATTCTGATTCCATCTCCCAATGTTGCTGAAGATCATCAAACACACAATGCGCTCTCATTGTCAAGTAAAAATGCTGCTATTTTGATTAAAGATTCGGAAGCGAAGAATATTTTAATAGAAGAGGTATTCAATCTTTTAAATGATCAAAGCAAAAGACAAACCCTAAGCGAAAACTTATTAAAAATGGCTCATCCTCATGCTGCTACAACCATTGCAGAGGAAATAATTAACACCTTAAATGTGAAGAGATGATCCAATTGAATGATATAAAAAGTATTTTTTTCCTTGGAATAGGTGGCATAGGTATGAGCGGTCTAGCCCGATATTTTAGTCATAAGGGGATCAAAGTTTCAGGTTATGACAAGACTCCTTCATCTTTGACGGATGCATTGATCGAAGAAGGTATGGCAATCTGCTTTGACGAAAGTTTAGAACACTTGCCTAAAGATATTGATTTGGTAGTGTACACGCCTGCTGTTCCTGATGATCAAAAGCAATTTGTTTACCTAAAGACTACCAATATTCCAATTTACAAAAGAGCACAAATTCTAGGTCTTATAGCGAGTGATAAAAAGGCAATTGCTATTGCTGGTACACATGGCAAGACCACCACCAGCTCCATGACAGCCCATCTGCTCAAAAAATCTGGTGAAGATATTTCGGCGTTTCTTGGTGGTATTTTGTCAGAGTTTGGCACGAACTATCTAATCGGAGGGTCTGATTGGGTGGTGTTAGAAGCGGATGAATACGACCGATCGTTTTTGCAATTACATCCTTCAATAGCCGTAGTCAATGCAATGGATGCTGACCATTTAGATATTTATGGTACGCAAGAAGTATTTACAGCAGCGTTTTTTCAGTTTTTGTGTCAATCCAAACCCAACGGGCATATTTTGCTAAAAGAAGGGGTTAAAGAACGATTTTCTGAAGATCAAAAAAGCGCTCTGTATAATCGATACAAGGTAGAAACTTTTGGATTTGGAGTAGATTGCGATTGGCAAATTTTACCAGAAGCATCATCAGAAAGCACATCGTTTTCTTTACAACATCATAGCAATACCATTGGGCCTTTTACCATTCCTTTGGCAGGAAAGCATAATATGAGTAATGCTACCGTTGCATTAATAATTTCTCAAATTTTAAATATTGATGTTCAAAAAGCGAGTGAAGCGATAGCACAGTTTGGTGGAGTACAAAGAAGATTTGATTATATTGTAAATACAGAAAAGACCGTATATATTGACGACTATGCACATCATCCTGAAGAAATAAAAGCAATAAGAGAAGGTGTAAGGTCACGGTATCCTGGTAAGCATATTGTTGCTATATTCCAACCCCATCTATTCTCAAGAACAAATGATTTTATGGCCGAATTTGCTAAAGAATTAAGTGGATTTGATACGACCATATTACTGGATATCTATCCCGCTCGTGAAAAACCAATCGAAGGGGTTACTTCTGCAGCACTTGCTCAATTAATGACCAACAAGGTAAGCGTTTTATCCAAAGAAGCCACTTTGGATTGGGTTGCAAAAGAATCTTTTGATGTCCTACTTACCCTTGGAGCTGGAGATATAGATAGGCTTATTCCTAATATCAAAAAGCTATTGTCATGATAAACGGAATAAGAAATATTAACACGAGTATCCTTATCAAGAGGACATTATATACACTAGGCTTATTATGTATTGGCTTGCTTTTAGTTATGTCTATCAATAGGAAATCTGAAGGGATAGTAAGGGGTCATATAGTGCATATAAAACCAATAAAGGGAGACAGAAACTTGATAACACAAGAAGAAGTTGATGTAATTTACAAAAAATACCTTGGTTTTAGCATACTTGAAGCTAATATTAAAGACCTAAATCTAAGGGAGTTAGAAGAAAGGATTAAGGCTGATAAGCGAGTAAAAAAAGTTGAAGTTTTTGTCGATGCAGATGATAATATCAATACATGGATTATACAGCGTCAACCTATTATAAGAATTGTAGACACGAAAGATTTTAGCTACTACCTCGATGAAGAGGGTAATGATATACCCACCAAAAGAGGTCTAGCGATAAGGGTTCCAATTGCAACAGGCTATATCGATTTATATCGAAAGGAGCTCATCTTGGAAGAAAAAGAAACGTCACTTAAAAATGTATATCAGTGTGCACAATATATAATGAATGATGGATTTTTAAGTCAATTTATCGAGCAGATATATGTAAATAGTGATCGTGATATCGAGTTGATCCCTAAAATTGGAAAACACTATATCATACTAGGAGATGCAAAAAATTTAGAACGAAAGTTTGATGACATAAAGACACTTTATAAAGACGGAATGCCAACGGTAGGATGGTCTAAATACAAAGGTATAAACATGAAGTATGATGGTGTCATTTACGGTATAATGTAAAAAAAAATAAGTATAAAATAATAATTGTTTCACAGCAAAATTTTTTAAAATGATTTCAGGAAAAGTACAAAATTCACAAAATGTGGCAGTAGCTATCGATATAGGTACTACCAAGATTTGTGTCATAGCCGGTCAACTCGATGAATTCGGAAGACTGGAAGTAATCGCTTTAGGCACTGTAAAATCTGAAGGTGTAAGTAGAGGTGTAGTGACTAATATTGACAAAACAGTAAAAGGTATCCAGGAAGCAGTAGAGCAGGCAGAAGTTGCAGCGGGTTTTAAATTTAGAATTGTGCATGTAGGTATCGCTGGTCAACACATCAAAAGTCTCCACAATCTTGGAAGACTGACGAGAGTCAACTACAATAGCGAGATTACAAAAGACGATATAGACAAGCTTATTAAGGATATGTATCGTATTCCTCTTCCCGCAGGAGATAAGATTCTCCACGTCATCCCTCAAGAATTTACAGTGGATGAGGAGAAAAACATAGCAGACCCAATTGGTATGGCTGGATATAGACTCGAAGGTAATTTTCACATTATCACAGGTCAAATTACCGCTTCTAAAAACATCATCCGATGTATAGAAAAAGCATCTATGGAAGTTGCAGATCTTACCTTGGAGCCTATTGCTTCTTCTTCATCTATTCTTACCAATGAAGAAAAGGAAGCAGGTGTAGTATTGGTAGATATAGGTGGTGGTACTTCCGATATCACAATCTTTAAAGAAGGTATTATAAGACATACAGCAGTTATTCCTTTTGGAGGTAATATTATCACAGATGATATCAAAGAAGGTTGTAGTGTCTTGGCTGATCAGGCAGAAAAGTTAAAAGTTAAGTTTGGTTGTGCTTTAGCTGACGAAGTTGTAAATAATAGAAAGATAGTTATCCCTGGATTAAAAGGAAGGGAACCAAAGTCAATCAGTGAGAAAAGCCTTGCTCAAATTATCCAAGCTCGTGTAGAAGAAATTTTTGACTATGTGATGTTTGAGGTAAAAAGATCTGGTTTTGAAAGAAAGGCACATGCAGGTATCGTGCTAACAGGAGGAGGCTCATTATTAAATCATATAGATTCATTGGTCCAAATGCACACAGGTATGCACGCGCGAGTGGGTGTGCCAACGGATCACTTAGCACATGGATACAACAAGGAATTAGCTTCTCCTATCTATGCTACGGCAGTTGGTCTTCTAAAATATGCTTTAGAAAATGAGTTAAATCAATACCACATCAATATTTCTGATTATGAAGACAAAGGTATGATGAGCTCTGATGCGACAAGCCATTCTTTTTCTGGAAATAGGCAAAATGATGTAGTAGAGAAGACTAAATATGAGACAGAAGGTGAAGAATCTAATGAAGATAATGGTAGTGACAAGCCAAAAGCTAAGAAAGATTATTTCAATAACTTTTTCAATAAACTGTCAACATATACAAAGGACTTTTTAGATCCTGCTCCGGACCATGAACTTTAATTTATTAAACTTTTTAGATAATTCATTACAAAATATGAGTAACATGAAATTCGATATATCAAGAAATAAATCTTCTATCATCAAAGTGATTGGTGTAGGAGGAGGCGGTGGCAACGCTGTAAATTATATGTACAAACAAGGTATAATTGGTGTAGACTTTGCCATATGCAATACAGACAATCAGGCATTAGAAAATAGTCCGGTACCAATAAAAGTAGCACTTGGTCCCAGTCTGACAGAAGGTAGGGGTGCAGGATCAAAACCTGAAGTAGGTAAAGAAGCTTGTATCGAGTCAATAGACGATATCAGGACATTCCTAAATGACGGAACGAAAATGCTTTTTATTACGGCAGGTCTTGGTGGAGGTACAGGCACAGGTGCGGCACCCATCATCGCTAAAGCTTCTAAAGAAATGGGCATTCTTACCGTGGCTATCGTCACTACTCCATTTACTTTTGAAGGAGCCAGAAGGCATAAGCATGCACTTGAAGGGTTAGAATCTTTAAAGAAAAATGTAGATGCATATCTCGTAATATCAAATGATAAAATTAGGATGATGTATGGCAATCTAGAATTGTCAAAAGCATTTTCTAATGCAGATGATGTATTGAATACTGCGGCAAAAGCCATAGCAGAAATTATAACGGTGGCTGGTTACATCAATGTAGACTTTGAAGATGTCAACTATGTATTAAGAGAAAGCGGTATAGCTTTAATGGGGTGCGGTATAGCTGAAGGGCCCGATAGAGCAAGAAAGGCAATAGAACAGGCTTTGGCATCGCCACTGTTAGAAGATAATGACATTATCGGTGCTAAAAACTTACTTTTAAACATAAGTTCAGGGACGAAAGAAGTCTCAATGGACGAAGTGAATGAAATTATGGAGTACGTACAGCATCAAGCGGGTAGGGGTACGGATATCATTTGGGGTAATTGTACAGATCCTAATATGGGCGATCAACTATCTATTACCATCATTGCTGCTGGTTTTGATACTTCTCGAAAGAGGGATGTTAAAAAAGAAGAAAAGGAAATTATTACACCTCTTGACTCTGATTATAACGGTGTTTCTAACCTAAATGAATACACTGTATTTGATGTAGATACGGATACTGCCAAAACATACGATTTTGAAGATGATTTTCAGGTAGCTAATCCACATAGACCATTGGTAATGGCAAATGATCCATTTACACATCCTTCGTCGAATGCAGGAGGTGAAGTGAGGCAAAAAAATTACCAATACAATACAGAAGTAGAGCCATTGGACAATCCAGAGACACTTGCCAATGCTGAAAAAGTACCAGCCTACATTAGAAGAGGATTTTCATTAGAAGATGACAAACCGGCAATACCACCTAAAGGTAAAATAAGCGTATCTTATTACGCTGATTCTGAAGGAACTATCAAGACTACTGAAAATGGTTTCCTCAGGAAAATACTAGATTGATAAATAATCAAAGGCTGTCATTCAGACTATTTTTCGAAATAGTAAAAATATATGCTGTGAACTAATATTGAATGCACAGCCTAAAGATATTTCGTCTATTTTTAATCTCTATAAAAATTGAGATTGGTTTATTTCAGTCCCGGCAGTGTCGGGACTTTTTTATTTGAAAATAATTATTCTTATAAATGTTGGTTTTCAACTAGTAGAATATTTTCAAATCTGTAAAATCGTCAAAACCAAATCCTATGTTGACATTGGATATTTGGAAATAGGGTTTAACCTAATTTATTTACCTTGGTAATATAGTAATCTAGATTTATGCAGTAAGATTCAGTCTGTGTTACTTAGCGTCCTAATAATATGGCATTTTTATCAATTCCTGATTGGATTGAAACAACTTAAACTAAGATTGTGAGGTTTTTTCTTTATCTTTTAATTCTTCAATCTCTTTCCGAATGTTACGACCTTCAAACTTCTTTCTAACTAAATCAGTTTTATTGGGAAAGAAATCAATTTTTTCAAATCTATCTAATGATGGATTATATGTACTTTTACCTTTTTTACTTTAATTTGTTGAGGCATAATCACTTTTTTTGTATTAAAAATCCACTGTAATGGATGTTTTTATTGAAACGTACAAAATCACCTTCAAGTTCCTGCTCTCCTAAGGTGTGCTGTGAATGATAAATCCGTTGTATAGATTTATCAATGTTGTATAAAAGATGATGGTAGGCCCATCGGTATCGCTGTACAAGCGGAGGTACCAAACCGCCTCACGGAG
>JALHLK010000060.1 GCA_022844565.1 Saprospiraceae bacterium | reverse complement strand
TCGTGACATAGATTTTGATTTTTAATATTTAGCCACAAACATATTATATTAATTTGTAATATTTAAATATCCAATATATGTTTTTCTTCTTTTATTTTTTTAATTAGACGCAGCACTAGCTTTTTGATTCACCATTAAGATTGTTGCTTTCTTCGATAAATGAAAATTAAAAGCAGTTAAAAAAGGCAACAAATTTTAAACTTGATAGAACTATTTTAAATCATATTCGTTTGACAAATAAACAAAATTAAAAACAATGAAGACACTCACTAAAGAGGCACAAGACGCAATAACACCAAAAATAGCAATGGAGCTTTTAGAGCAGGGAAATATGAGGTTTGTAAATAATTTGAAAGCAAATCGAAATTTATTGCAGCAAGCCAATGAAACTTCAGATGGCCAACATCCTTTTGCTGTCATACTGAGTTGTATCGATAGTCGGACATCTGCTGAACTTATATTTGATCAAGGTCTTGGTGATATATTTAGTGTACGGATAGCAGGAAATATCGTCAACGAAGACATCCTTGGAAGTATGGAATTTGCATGCAAACTTGCAGGGTCAAAAATGATTGTTGTTTTAGGACACTCTAAATGCGGAGCAGTAAAAGGCGCTTGTGACCATGCAGAAATGGGAAATTTAACAGCGTTACTTTCTAAAATAAGACCCGCTGTAGATGATGAAGTATCGACCTCTGAGAATAGAAGTTCTTCCAATGCAACCTTTGTAGAGAATGTAGCTGAAATAAATGTCAAAAGGACCGTAAAGTCTATCATGGAAAGAAGTACAATCCTTAATGATATGATACAATCTGGCCAAATAGGAATATTAGGTGGAATGCACGATTTAGAGTCGGGTAAAGTCACTTTTTATCCAGATGTTTGTATTGTATAACTTGTAGTGCTTCTTAAAAAAGATAAGAGGCAATTCATCAGAAATCTTAAGACATGCGTCGATATTATTTTCTCAAGGAGTAATTCAAAACTACCTTTGGGATCTAATTAATTAAATCGACACATAAATGAACGAGAAGTCTTTTCAGATAGCAATTAATTATTTCACAGGTGCTATCTCACTTTTGATGCTTACTATTTTATTATGGGACTATTACCATGGTGGAGTACCCTCTCATCATCTATTGGCCAATAAAGATTTGCCAGAGGTATCTAATTGGTGGGGAGCTATATCAATACCCTTGGTAACTTTTCTATCATTAATCACCATCAAAAACCGTCTCAATTACCAAAAAGATTTTGTAGGCAATACATTTTTTAGAAAATACCTTGTTCCTTTTTTATTTGGATTGGTGTATGCATTGAGCTTAGCCATTTCATTTTCTACAGGCAAATCAGATATTTCAAGTTTGCTTTTTCAGGGACTTTTTATACTTGCATTAATTTTTCCTCTTTTTAGGCTGGAATATTACTTGGGATTTGTTTTCGGTTTGACCTATACTTTTGGAGGTGTTTTGCCAATATTTATAGGTCTCATTTTTGTGATTATCAGTTTGGTTTTTCATAAAATTTTAGTTCCCTTAGTGTATAAATTACCGTTTCTAAAAAGTAAGAGAAGGTAAAAAAGTATTGTATTAAACCCTTCTTCGCTTTTAAACACAACTATTCTAACTCAATTTTATCTATTACCAATTGGAAGGATTCGTTCTTTTTATTTCCGATTAAAAATACAATTTCCTCCATCGGGCCACCTGCAAAATTAGGTAAGTCTAAGGTACGTCCACGGTAAGAGGGATACAAATCCTTGACATGAATAGTAACATTCTGCCATTCTCCATTGGTCTTGAAGGTTATAATATATGAGTAATAGGCACTTTTTTTGTCTTTGATTCTAAACTGATAGTCTTTGCCATCTCCTTTTAACCTTATGACCACTTTACTATCTTCCGTTGTGTTTAGTTTGGAAAACTGATGTCTCACAGAAGAAAATCCTCCATTGTTTTCTAAAGACACCACACCGGAGAATATCCCATGGCCATCATCACTGATTGTAAAATTTCCATTTGACCTTCCTCCCATTACTACATCGTCTATGATTATCCAATCTTGTGGGTTGGATTGTGCAGTAAAGTTGTAAATCGTTGAGGTTTTCATGGTACAGTAAATTAGTAAGGTGAAAAGAAAAAGTTTCATTAAAGGAATTTGATAAATTAATCACTGCTTGGTATATGGTTTTAACACTGTCTTGATATCCGATATTTAGTGTTGAGAAAGGCTACTTACGGAGGCGTCATCTGGTCATCGGGATTTTCAAAACCAGGCGTTTGATCTCTCAAAATTTTATATACCATAACTATTAAAGAAACACTTGAGATGAGCACAGACAGCATGATTACATTTCCACCAGGAAATAAGGCAGATAAAAAAATGCACATCAACATGATGGAGGTCAATAATATGATTTGATTTTTAATACGCATGATTTAAAATTTATTAGGTCTTAAAAATATAGAAACAGAGAAAGTCTAATATTGTTGGAAAAAGGCTATGTGCCAATTTGCATGGGTTTTGGGCCCTTAACCTACGGTAACTACCCATAACCATTCAAACATTGAAACAAAATTGTTGAGGAGGTTAAATTTTCTTGCACTTCTGATCACTTTTAACCATCTTATGTTCCCCGAACCTTTCTAACTAACTATGTTGAGGAGGTTAAGTTTTTAAGTTAAGGAAGGTTAAGTTTTCTTGTACTTCTAATCACGATTAACATCTCTTAACCATCTTAAGCTCCCTTAACTTTTTTAAAATGGTCTAAAGTCATAATTCCAGATGATATTTATTATTGCCTTCTTAACAAAAAACAAGTATCTTTGTGGCAGGTACCTTTTAAAATATAATTTTTCAAATAACCTTATAAACAAAATGTCTATGACCATCGCAAAGAATAATTCTTCACGGTTGTTATCCTTTTTCGATGAATTTGGCAAGCTTTCGATTTTTGCAGTCAGATTTTTCAAAGAAGTATTTAAGCCCCCGTATGAGTTTTCAGAACTATTGCGTCAATGTTATAATATCGGAATAAAATCTCTACTTTTGGTCGGAGTAACAGGATTTATAATCGGCTTGGTATTCACATTGCAATCAAGGCCCACCTTACAAGAATTTGGTGCAGTATCATGGATGCCCTCCATGGTTGGTATATCAATTATAAGAGAAATCGGACCATTAGTTACCGCGCTTATTTGTGCAGGGAGGGTAGGCTCTGGTATAGGTGCAGAATTGGGCTCGATGAGGGTAACAGAACAAATTGATGCAATGGACGTATCAGGAACCAATCCATTCAAATACCTTGTAGTAACTAGGGTTGTTGCCGCTACACTGATGCTTCCAATTTTGACCATTGTTGGAGATGCACTTGCATTATACGGCTCCTACTTAGTTGAGTTTAATAAAGATGATGTTTCTTTACAATTGTATTTTGGAGAAGTTTTTTCTGCATTAGAATTTGGTGACTTGATACCCTCAACCATAAAAACATTCTTTTTTGGTTTTGCAATTGGTATAGTAGGGTGCTTTAAAGGTTATAATTGCGACAAAGGTACTGTTGGCGTGGGATTAGCTGCAAATGAGGCAGTAGTTTACACATCTATGTTGATTTTTATCCTAGATTTTATTGCTGTTCTCTTAACAGACATTTTCTATGAGTAGTAATAAAGAATTAACTCAGGAAAAAAAGATCGTTGTATCTATACAAGATCTTTTTATAAGCTTTGGTGACAATCATGTGTTAAACGGATTTTCATTAGAACTTTTCGAAGGCGAAAACCTCGTCGTGATGGGCAAATCAGGCTGTGGAAAATCTATTATGATAAAATGTCTCATCGGTCTCCAATCTGTAGATAGTGGATCAATCAATATAATGGGCACCGAGATAGCGAATCTTGAAAAAGAGCAATTGGATGATTTGCGCACAGAAATTGGTTTTCTCTTTCAAGGAAGTGCATTATATGATTCGATGTCAGTTAGGGAAAATCTTGACTTTCCCTTGAGAAGGCATACCAATAAGTTTGGAGTACTCAACAATACCGATGCTATGATTATCGAAGCTTTAAGAAGTGTAGGGTTAGAAAGCGCTATAGATCTTATGCCAAGCGAACTTTCGGGGGGAATGAAGCGGAGGATTGCCTTAGCTCGGACATTGATCCTCAAGCCAAAAATAATACTTTATGACGAACCAACGACAGGACTTGATCCGATCACCTCCAAGGAAATTGTGCTCCTAATGAAATCTATTCAAGAAACCTATAAAACATCTTCTATTATTATAACCCATGATATGGATTGTGCACGGGCGATTTCGAATAGAATGATTCTTCTTATTGATGGGATAGCTTATGTCACGGGGACATTTGAAGAATTATCCAAGTCGATAGACCCAAAAGTAAAAGCATTTTTTAAATAAAAAAACAAGAGCAATGGCCAAATCAAAATACCAAAATTTAAGTTTAGGGATCTTCATAATAGTAGGTCTAGGCATATTTGCATTTGGAGTATATAGTATCGGAGATAAGCAAAATTTATTTGGAAATACTGTAAAAATTTATGCCACTTTTAAAGATGTAAAAGGATTGAAACCAGGCAATAATGTTTCCTATCTTGGCCTAAATATCGGTACAGTACAACAAATAAACCTTCTGTCAGATACAATGATTTATGTAGAGATGGTCATTCAAACTGACAAACTTAAACGCATAAAAAAAGATGCTTTTGCCGAGATAGGTACAGAAGGCCTGGTTGGAAACATGGTTTTAAGCATTAATCCCGGATCCAATGGCAATAGGTTTTTAAGTGAAAATGATACCCTTAGATCCGTCTCAAAAATAGGTACAGAGGAGTTGATGTCAAGCTTTTATCTTGTTAGCAAAAATATAGAATTAATCACAGCTGATTTAGTAGAAGTCACAGACCAAATTTCCACAGGGAGTGGGATAATTCACACATTGCTGTATGACAAACAATCAAATACAGACTTTGTCAATACATTAGCCAAGCTCAAAAGCACTGGAGACGAGGCCAATAATGTTGTAAAAAAAATGAATCAATTGGTGGTGTCACTTGATAAAAATAATAATGTAATTGGGATGATTAGAGATACCAATATACCAATAAGATTTGATGAAATCATCTCTAATTTTGAATTATCTGCGAATAAAATATCAGAAACAGCCAATAGTTTAAACACAACAATTACCTCCTTTAGTGAAGGAAAAGGCATGGTTAACTATATGTTTAAAGATCAAAATGCAGTTATAAAATTAGACTCTTCACTAAATAGTTTTCACAAGACTATTGGCAATTTAAATCAAGCATCGTATAAGGTAAATGAGAATTTAGAAGCATTAAAACATACTTATCTGTTGCGTGGATACTTCAAAAAACAAGAAAAAGAACGTAAGAAAACGGAATAACGAAAAACAATTAATTTGAAAGGAAGTTCTAAATCAATAAACGGAAAAAAATACCCGAAATTTTTTATGACCAAATGGTTTTTAACATCCATTTTGGTTATAAACTTCATTTTACATTTAAAAGGGCAAAAAATTGATAGTCAAGACACCTTACCTAAAATCCAAGTAAAAATTTTTACGCCTATCATAGAGCTAGTTGGTGTAAATGCTACAGTCAATAGGATCAATTACTGGCTCCGAAAAGAAGAATGGGCAAATGTCAATCCCACTGTTTGGAGGCAGAACCTAAAAACTGGATTTAGGACGGATGGTGATCGATTTAGTACTAATTTTTTCGGCCACCCCACCCAAGGGTCATGGTATTATAATGCCGCAAGAAGTTCGGGGTACAATTATTGGCAATCAGCACCTCAAGTTGCGGTGGGAAGTTTGATTTGGGAGTTTTTTTGTGAAAATGAACCTGCGAGCGAGATTGACATAAATACTACAACCTTTGGAGGAATACAGCTGGGAGAAATAACCCACAAACTAAGTAGGGTATTATTATCAAATCATAAAAATCGAAAGTTTAAAATAATTAGATCTGCTGGCTCAATTATATTAGACCCGATGGGATCACTTAACTCTTTGATGTTTAACGATGTAAAAAAATATATGCATCAAAAAGATTCCATGGTTACTCCTATTCGATCCTTTTTAAGCTTAGGGGCCAACTTACCCTATGACCTTGGTGACGAATTAAACCTACCCAAAAGGTCACATATTAGATACCACTTGATCTACGGAAATTTATTTCAAAAAACAAAGTATAGACCTTTTGACTTCTTCAATGTCCAAGCATGGGTAGATATGGCATTTTCAGATAAAGAGAAACCTTTATTACTCAACATTAATTCTTATGCTCCAATAGCCCGATTTCCAATTAATAACGATTTTACATTTACCATTTCACAACATTACGATTTTTTAAATAATCATATTTTCGACCAAGGCGACATGAGTTTAACCTCAGACTTATTCTTCAGAAAAAATACCGATAAAATGAAGCTCATGACTACGGTCAAAGCTGGAGTCATCCTTTTTGGTAGCACATCGTCAGAAATTGTAGACTATTTAAAATCTATAGGAGAGATAGAAAACAACCGTAGTTATGTCTATGGGAATGGTTTTTCTTTTGAAACCGATTTGACATTGGATTTTAATGCTCTTGGGACAATTACGCTAAACCACAATATATGGTTCTTGCGTAATAAGAGTGATATCGATGGGTGGGAAAATAGTAGTATATCAAATGTAAGCTACAGTTTTCCTATTGCAAAAAATCACAGTTTCATGACAGAGTTTTATAATTACACAAGAAAGTCCCATTATAGTGAAAAAGATTTTACAGATACGAGAAAGGGATACTCAGAGTTTAGATTGGCTTTGAGGTATGTGTTTTAGAGCGTGGTGGGTATAAGTGAAGAAAGTGAATTCCTTAACCCTTCACCGCAGCTCTCCCCAACCGATCATTAATCCCTAATCCTAATCCCTGGCCCAATACTCTTTCTGCTATAATATAATCCAATCCCGCATCATCCAGTTTTCGCATGTAATCAAATAAGTTTTTTGCAGCTTGGTGTAGGTTTTGAGATGGACTTAGGTCAAGGACCATCTTGGCTTGGGTAAAATCCCTTTCTTGCCTTCCAAAACATAGAATTCCGATGTTTGAGTTAGGGCTATTTGCAATGAAATCCTCTATATCATCAACAAGATAAAGGGGTACTCGTGGAGCATAGTGTGACAACAACATACCTGGAGCGGAGGGATTGGAAGTGGAAGATTCGAAATAAGAAAGGTCTAAATGGGTATGATTTCTGATCAATTCAGCGTCAAAACCTCCTTTTCTCAATACAGTCACTTTGTTGCCTTCTATACCAATGATCGTACTTTCTAAGCCTACTTCACACGGGCCACCGTCGAGGATATAATCCACTTTTGAGCCCAATTGCGCATGAACATGTTGTGCTGTGGTGGGACTGATATATCCGAATGGATTGGCACTTGGTGCGGCCAATGGAAAATCAAGATTAGATAAGATTGTACGAGTCAAAGGATGTTCGGGGAATCTTACTGCCACATATGGAGATCCCGAAGTGACCAAGTCTGGGATGTTCTTCTTTTTCTTTACTAGAAAGGTAAGTGGTCCGGGACAATATATTGTAGCTAATTCTATGAAAAGTGGATGAATATTTTCCGCATATTGTTCCCATAAATCAATATCTGCAAGATGAATAATCAAGGGGTCAAACGTCGGGCGATTTTTAGCTTCAAATATTTTGGCCACCACCTTTACATCCAGTGCGTTGCCAGCAAGGCCATAAACTGTTTCAGTAGGAATAGCTACTAAACCGCCATCTCGTAATATTTGCGTTGCTTTATCTGTATCGGTTCCTATCACGCTTTTTCGTTTACTGTTTTAATTAGTTGTAACCACTCCTCTTGCATCTTTTCTGTTTTTTGTACATGACTTTGATAACTCGCACCATCTTTATCAAAAGGTTTGTGCAACTTCATGGCTTGTATTTTACCAGCTTGATTCATTAATTGCTGTGTTTCTTTGGTCATAAAAGCGTCGACAAGTTTATTCCAAATATATTTTATTGCGACATCACTCGGATGAATCATGTCTTCTTGATAATATCTATAATCTCTCAAGTCGTCCATCATGACCTCGTAGATAGGTAAGTAATGTGTAGAGTCATGATTTATGACTTGATGTATAGACTCCAGCAATCGTGCTTTACTTCGATTATTTTCCTCCAGTCCATCTTTTATATGCCTCACAGGACTTACCGTGAAGAAAATTTGAGCAGTAGGATTGAAGTCAGAAATCAAATCCACAATCCAATGGAGTGCATTCGTTAACTCGTCAATGCTGAGCAGGTGTTTTGTAAACAAATTCGCAGACATTTTTTGGCAATTAGCCACTACTTTTTGATCTTTTTGATAGGAATATACCCACGCGGTACCCAAAGTGATGAAGATATGACTTGCCTTTTGCAATACTACATGACTTTCGTCAATTTGCTGATGAAGAAGCAGCGCAAGCTCATCATTTGTCTTTGCAAAAAAGGAGGAATGGTAATCCATGTGATAAAAAAGGTCATCTCGTTGTACTATTCTTGAAAGGTCACAATTGCCTTTTTGAATAATGGTGCTCATTTGATTAGCAATACTTACAGGATTATATACGGTACCAAAAGGATTGGCTTTGACTGAAAATTGATGATACGCCAGTTTTGATTTGATATTATCAGCAAAACAAGAACCTATTAAGAAAATCGGTTTTGAATAGACTATTTTATGTTGAAACGCTTTAAATTGTACTTCTGTTCTTGTGATCAAGTCTAGATTTTTAGGCAAAGTTAGCTCAAATAATCTTAATTTTTATTTTTCAAATGTTCAAATCCGAAATAACCACAAACTTAAAAAGCCAACGATTAGATAAAGTTACATGTTGCAACTCTTGAATAAAAGATGAGTTAGCTTTTCAAACTCCTAAATGGATGATCTTAATGAAACTTAGCTAAAAAAATAAGTGAATTAATAGAAACATATACAGTGCATCATATTTTTGAATTATTTTTACTTGTAATTTTCAATCTTTTATCACGTAATCACTTTATCCATGCATTGTATTTCAAAATTATTGACTTTCCTCTTTCTTACCTCTTCTCTAATAGGTAATGGTCAAAAAATTGTATCTGGTGGGCCGTTACAAGCCAACCAAGGCAATTATGATGTCAAGTATTACACGATTACACTTGATGTAGACATTCCCGCAAAGAGTATATCTGGGTCAACGAGTATAAAAATAGAGCTAAAAGAAACCACAGCAGAAATTGCTTTTGATCTTATCAATATATACCAAGTCAAAGAGGTATGGATGGGAAAAAACAAGGTGGACTTCTTGCATGAAGGTGGTAAGATCTTGCTTCGAGGAGAAAACCTTCTCACAAAAGGATTGCACGATATCAAAATTTTATATGCTGGTATACCGCCTGTAGCTGTAAGGGCTCCTTGGCAAGGAGGTATTCAGTGGGAGAAAGATGATAAAGGTGATCCTTGGATAGCTTTTACTTGCCAAAATGAAGGAGCTAAATTACTCTTCCCTTGTAAAGATCATCCAAGTGACAAACCTGACGAAGGTGCAGAAATGAGGATTACCGTTCCCAAAGGTCTAAAAGTGGCGGGACCAGGAAAATTGGTCAAGGAAGAAACAAAGGGCAAAAAGTCGACATTCATATGGAAAACTTCTTATCCTATTCATAATTATTCACTGGTTTTTAATGTGGCAAATTACCAAGTTGTCAAAAGAAATTATGTGACCGTCAAGGGTAATAATGTAATGATGGAGTACTACATCTTACCAGAAAATTTACACAGGGCAGAAAAACATTTGGACATCTTGGCCAACAGTGTCAGGGTACAAGAAAAGTATTTTGGTGAGTTTCCTTTTGTCAATGAAAAGATCGGTTTGGCAGAGACCCCCCACCTCGGGATGGAGCATCAGACGATGAATGCTTATGGCAATATGTATCGATACACCAAAGTGGGCGGTGAGGATTTTGATTGGTTACTCTACCATGAACTTGGACATGAATGGTGGGCGAATAAAGTGTCTAATTCTGATTGGGCTCATTTTTGGATCCAAGAAGGGATATGTGTTTTGGGAGACTGGTTGTATTATCGTGAAAAAGAGGGTATAGAGTCTTATCACAATCAAGCTAAAAAAGCAAGTTTTAGCTTTCAAAACAAATATCCCATTGTCAGAGATTCGAGTACGGATAGTGGCACAGCTTATCACGGTGACATCTATGGCAAAGGTGCATTTTTTATGCGATCGCTAAGTTTTATCATTGGAGAAGAGAAGTTTTTTGAATTAATAAAATCATTCATCGGTGATAAAAAGTATACCTATGTCAATACGGTCAATACGGATATGGTAGAAAATCATTTTTCAAACGGGGCAAATATGGATTTAAAACCATACTTTGATTTTTTCCTTAAAACGACAGAAAGGCTTACGATTTTTGTCAAACAAGTGAGACCTAAAGAGTACGATATTTCCTTTAAAAACTACGCTGGTGAACTTCCATTAGAAATCAAGGATGGAGATGATATAAAAAAAGTAATGATTTCTGATAAGCCCTTAAGAATTACTTTGGAAGGTTTTCCGATGATCGACCCGACGGGATTTTATTTTAAAAGTCTTATTTATGAGTAGTATTAAACACAACATATAACCATTATTTATTACCTAAAAAAAACAAATTGCTATGATAAATATTAATTATTGTCCAGTTAGGATGAAGGATGAGATGTATTATGATCTTATAGGGAAAACAATAAAGTATCATAAATTAACAACAAGTAAATATAAAGATATACCTGAATTTTATGTTGCTGGAATCGACGAGTACGATTTTGAAGAAGAAGAAAAGAAATCCGATGAACTGACAATTGAGGCATATAAAAGGTTTCCTGAACATTTTATCATAAAAAGATACTATTATTATAGAATGATTGAGCAAGGAGATGGACTAAACTTTGAGTCTTTTTTTGCTAAAGAATTTGATTGTTTCGAAAACGGCAAAGACTATGGAAGAGTGGTATCTGACGAAGAAATGATCTCCATGGTTGATTTAATTGGAACATATTATTATGAAAAGGGAGAAGACCAAAAACTAGTTGATCTTTATAACAAATTGGAGTGTAGCCAAAATCCTAACCTATTATTATACACAGCCGTTTATATCTTAAAAAAAGACACTTTAAATTATTCAACAATTTTTTATAACCTTGATGAGTATGTATCAGATTGGCTTTTAGAATTGGATCTACCTAATTCCTCCAAAGATGTCCATTACGAACCAAAAAATCCAAAATTCTACAAATTACTCAACGTAGAGATTGACAGTTTTAAATTAATAGATGTCGACGCTTTAGATCATTTATCAAACTATGAAGAAATAAAGCATGATATAATTTGGCTCTTAAAGCAGGGCATTCAAAGGTCCAATTCTAGTGACTCCGTTTATAATATTGATTATTTCATTTACGCTCTTTACCTTACAGCAGCTTATGAAGTTAAAGAACTATACGCTTATTTTTTTAAACTATTCTTAGAGGCTACTGACGATGCGAGAGAATTACTTTACGGAGACTTTCCAAATATAATTGTCGCTCCTGCTCTAATGAGGATTTTTAATGGGATGAGCGAAGATGATTTTGAGCCATTGTTTAATCAAGACGAATCAAATTGGTATAGCAAAAGTGTATATTTTAATATCATAGCCTCTTTACAAGTTCATAATGGACCAACACATTTTTCATTCAATGTTTTGAAAAATTTGTTTAAGCATTATCATGAGAATAATGATTTTGAGGCACTCACATGGTTAGTAAGCGCAATGGAAGATACCAATTGTAAAGGCTTTGAGGCAGAAATTGATAGAGCATTTAAAGAAGAAAAAGTTGATGTAAATATCATTGGTACGCAAGAAGAATGGATGGAATTTGGTCCTTTTGATTTTCTTACCCCAAAATTCAATCTGTTTAGCGAATACCTGAATTACTTTGACGTAAAACTTCTAAAAGAAGATAACGCCAAAAAAGACTTTTATGAAGATCTCCAAATTTTTATTTCCAGGTTCGAAGCACATGAAGAGATTTACTCAGAAGATGATGATTACTTTGATACTGATGAAGAAGAAGATGATTATTTTGATTCTGATGAAGAAGAGGATAAAGATAATGTCATACCGCTATGGCAAAATGTGGACTTTATCAAAAGAACAGAACCTAAAATTGGTCGTAATGACCCGTGTCCTTGTGGTAGTGGTAAAAAGTATAAGAAATGTTGTGGGGCTTAGGGTTTAAACCAAGAAGAAGCTCAAATACTCTTATTTACACCGATCATTTCTTCATAATAACATTTACACCATCTCTCAGCGGTAAAATCACATTTTTTACCCGAGTATCTTGGGCTATTGCCATGTTGAATTCATGGATCAGTCGGGTCTTTTTATCCATCGGTTCTTCCACTATTTTGCCAGACCAAAGGATATTGTCAGCTAGAATGATGCCACTAGGCCGTACTTTTTCTATTACCATTTCATAATATACCAAATAAGCCTCTTTATCCGCATCAATGAATACCAAGTCCCATTCTTCGTCCAAGGTAGGAATGATCGATTTAGCATCGCCTACTATATGACGTATCTTAGATTTATATTCGGATCTTTCGAAAAATGATTGGGCTATTAAAGCGGTCTCCTCATCTCTGTCGAGTGTGTAAATTAAGCCATCATCAGCTAATCCAGCGGCAAGACAAAGTGCTGAATATCCCGTGAAAGTACCAATTTCTAAAATTCTTTTTGGTCTTAATATAGAGGAAATAATAGATAAAAAATTGCCTTGCACATGCCCAGAAAGCATACGAGGTGTTAGTGTGCGAAGATTAGTGACACGGTCTAACTCCCTTAACAAGTCATCTTCTTTACTCAGGTATGTAGAAACATAATTTTCAATTTTGAGCGGTGTGATCATCTTTTTTAAAAGTCGCTGGTGAAATGAAACTCAATCTTTGGATGGTTTTCTTGTACCGTTTTTAGACCCCAGCTTGATTCTGCAAGATATACTAAATTGCCATCTTTATCCGTAGCTAAATCTTTGGACCTTCTTGATTTGAAAAGTGCTAACTCTTTTGGATCATCGCACGATACCCAACATGCTTTGTGAAGATTTACAGGTTCGTAATCGCAACTCGCTCCGTACTCACCTTTTAATCGGTATTGGATTACGTCAAACTGAAGTGCTCCTACCGTACCTACTATCTTCCTTGCAGAGTCGATTTTGGTAAACAATTGTGCTACACCTTCGTCCATCAGCTGATCAAGACCTTTATTCAATTGCTTAGTTTTTAATGGATCCGTATTGACGACATATCTGAATTGTTCGGGTGAGAAACTTGGTATGCCTTTGAACTGTACTTTCTCTCCTTCGGTCAGTGTATCCCCTATTTTGAAGTTGCCAGAATCATACAGACCTATGATATCTCCAGGATAAGCCTCATCTATCACTTCTTTTTTTGCAGCCATGAAAGCCGTAGGGTTGGAAAACTTCATATTTCTGTCTTGTCTCACATGGTAGTAGTTGGTATTGCGCTTAAATTCACCTGAACATATCCTCAAAAAGGCGATTCTATCACGATGTTTAGGATCCATATTGGCATGAATTTTAAAAATAAATCCACTGAATTTCTCTTCAAATGGATCGATCACTCTATCTTCTGTCTCCCTTGGTCTTGGTGAAGGTGCTATCTCAATGAAACAATCCAACAATTCTTTTACCCCAAAATTATTGACTGCGCTACCAAAAAACACAGGACTTTCCTCACCATTCAGGTACTTTTCTCTATCAAAATCAGGATATACACCTTTTATAACCTCGATCTCTTCGCGTAAAGTGTCAGCCGCTCTTTTCCCCACTTTTTTATCTAAAGCACCGTCATTTAAGTCGTTAATCTCTAATGTATCTTCTTCTAATTGTTTGCCATGAGGCGAAAACAAGAAAAGCTTATTTTCATATAAATTATAAACTCCTTGAAACATCGACCCCATACCTACAGGCCAAGAAAGAGGTAAAACCTTTAACTTTAGCTTTTCTTCGACCTCATCTAACAGCTCAAAAGCGTCCTTGCCCTCTCTATCCAGTTTGTTGATAAAGACAATGATCGGTGTATTTCGCATTCTACAGACAGAGACCAACTTTTCGGTCTGTTCTTCTACCCCTTTTGCCACGTCTATCACCACGATCACACTATCCACAGCCGTCAGTGTACGATACGTATCTTCGGCAAAATCTTTGTGACCAGGCGTATCTAAGATGTTGACTTGGCAATCTCTGTACTCAAACGCCATAACGGAAGTAGCCACCGAGATACCTCTCTGCTTTTCTATCTCCATAAAGTCAGAAGTAGCATGTTTTTTGATCTTATTGGATTTTACAGCTCCTGCTATCTGAATCGCCCCTCCAAACAACAACAATTTTTCTGTCAACGTAGTCTTTCCTGCATCCGGGTGAGATACGATACCAAAAGTCCGTCTTCTTTTTATTTCTGCTACTTTATCCATATATTTTTCAAAATAAGGTGCAAAGGTAAGCTTTTTATTGGCAAATGAAAGAATGAGAGAATGCTTCAATGCATGAATATGAACAGGAGTAAAATAGCACCCACGAAACCTGAAAAGATAGTGAAAGAATGCATCAATGCTATAATAATCTACGCTCTATATCGAAATCACCAACCCAATTATAGGCAACAACTGACCCGCACTATCCGCAATCGTCTTCACCTTATATCTTTGCTCACTTCTCGGAGCATTTGGATTAATGACAATAGGGCCACCGATAGGTTTACCGTTTTCATCAAGTGGTCTGTCGAGGAGAATTGTTTCACCAGGTATGGCTTCTCCGGTCACATTTTGGATGTCGAAATACAAGTTGATATCCCAACCTTTCAAAAACCATTTTTTGTCTATACGCATATCAAGAAAGCCGAAAGAGGATGATCTTGTTGTATTGAGAAGTGTATAATCTACCACAGGGCCTAGATTTCGATCCCACTTCTCTGCCAAATTTGAGTCAGTTGAAAATGGTGTGCGTGGTAGACCTGTTTGAAATCTGTATCTAATACCAACTTCCCAGTCTTTTTTAAATTGTTTGCCTATTGTAAAGTTGAGGATATGTCGTGCATCCCAACTTGAAGGTAAAAAGATACCTTGGCCATTGGTGAATTCTGATCTCCCTAATGTGTAACTTGAAATACCGTAAAAACCTCTGAAAAGGCGTTGTTGATACAAGAATTCGATTCCATAAGCACGACCTTTTCCTGTTGAAACTGAAGGCTCGTTGCCCAAAACACCAAAATCTGCCCCTAGATTGGCCAAAGATACTTGCTCACGCAGTAAGAATGGGTAATTGCTGTATGCTTTATAATAAGACTCTATGCTGATTTTTGAAGAGAAGTTGGTGTTGTACTCAAATCCACCTACAATCTGTCTATTGCTGATGTAAGAGATATTGTTTACACGATTGACGAACCTGCCACCCTCATTGTAACCCAAAGAAGTGTAAGGAGGTAATTGATGATAAATACCCGTATTAAAATTAAAAGAAAGTTTGGGTGTGAATGCATAAGCAATCGACATTCTCGGTGACAATTGTTCTAAAGGGTTGCTCATGTCGCCTGAAAAACTATTGCCATCCATTCGTAGACCTAAAGAAAAGGCTAATTTATCATTTACAAAGTTTCTATTGATCGTACCAAAAGCTCCATACTTATGCATGTTAAATCTTGAAGTGAAGTCGATGTCAAGTGGACCTTGAGGAGTAAATAATTTACTGAATGAATTGTTATTGTATTTTGCAAATTCGTAGGAGATACCCGTATTAAGTGTCCATTCCTTCAGTTTTCGAGTATTTTCAATCCGTAATTTGTTTTCTATTTCTTGACTTTTATAATCTAGTATACGGTTTGCTGGATTGCTTTCGTCATTGTTGATGTACTTATTGGCGTCATTATCCAACATACTTCGACTCAGTACGATCGTCGTAAACCCATTGTCATTAAATCTTTTATAGACAATGCCGTTGGTGTAATTCCACTGATTGTTGATCGGTACTCGATCGATGGTAAATTGGTTGGTCTCTGAGTCTGCAGCGTCAAAGTTTAACTTAAATCGATCTACAGCCCCAATACCTAGGACAGTAATTTCGCTTTTCTTGTTAATTTTGTATTTGTATCTAAACTGAAAATCATTATAAGTTGGCAAAATCGGAAGACCTATCGCAGCGAATAAAAATTGAAGATAAGACCTTCTAGCCGAAAATCTAAAGTTGCTCTTCTCATTGATAGGACCATCGATAGATATACCTGCATCCGTAGCTCCTAGTGTCATTGTAGCTCCGATACGGTCATCTCTACCTTCTTTAAATTTAAAATTGAATACAGAACTCAAACTATTGTACCTCCCTGCTGGAAAAGCACCACTATAAAAGTCAACTTCACGGATAAAATCCACATTGATGATTCCAGCTGGTCCACCTGATGACCCTTGCGTGGCAAAGTGATTGATGACGGGTATCTCTACATCATCTATAAAAAATTTATTTTCATTGGGCGCTCCACCGCGGATGATCAAGTCATTTCTAAAAGATCCCGTACTCGTCACACCAGGTAACGACTGTATCACACGGGAGATATCTCTGTTGCCACCAGGATTTCTTTTGATTTCTGTGATTCCAATTGTTCTGAGCGATACTGGGCTCTCTGATGTTTTTTTAAATGGTTCAGCTTTTACCACTACCTCATCAAGGGTCTGAGAGTCTTCTTTTAATCTTACCTCAAGGAAGGTAGGTCTTGAACCTTGGATTTCTACTTCGTAGATGGTTTCTGTCTTATAGCCCAAGTACGAAATTTGTACATCATAAACTCCAGGCTTAATATTAGCGATCTCAAAATTTCCATCGATATCAGTCGTTGTGCCAATGGTTGTTTTTAGAAGGATTACCGTAGCAGAGATGATACCATCATTAGTTAAATCATCCTTGACAGATCCTCTCAGCACGCCTCCTTGGGCCAATACTAAGGATTGGCTACATGCCATCATCATAAGTGAGTAGAGTAGTTTTTTCATCGTTTTTCGCTTTGTTTTCAATTAATCCAAAATTGAACAATGTATTTTGCCCCATATTGTTTAGTGAAAATGCGATCTTTTGATATTTTTTATTTTGGGGAAGATCTAAGAATGTTATTTCAATTACAAAAATTTATCATCTTGTAAATTGTTTTTGACGGCATGACACGATAAAGATTGGAATGATAAGAAGGCTTTTTGTCACAATTACCTAAACCAAAAGGCTAGTGATAAGAAAAAGATCCTCCATGCAATACAGATTAGATTTGCGGTATTTTTCATAATTTGCCTAGAGCTTTACTTTTTCGTACTTTTTCACCACGAAAATGAGTTTTTAAAACGCCTCTTTGATTACATTTGTGGGAAAACAAGGTATGGCTTACACATTAGACCACGTCCCAGGGCGATTTGTATATATTGAAGGGAAGAAACACTTATTTTTTAGTGGTACATCATACCTTGGCATTGGTCAGAATGAGGTTTTTCAGCATAGACTCATCGAAAACATGAAGAAATATGGCACTATTTTCTCTGCTTCGAGAAATAATAATATCAGAATCGATGTGTATGAAGCAATGGAATCTTGGATGGCCCTCCAAAATAAAGCAGAACGATCCGTCACCGTATCTTCTGGTATGATGGCTGGTCAATTGGTTACAAAATTGTTAGAAGACTTACCTTTTATCTATGCTCCTGAGGTACACCCTGCGCTTTGGAAAAGTTCTGCTATTCCCACTGATTTTAGTGATTTTGCCGACTTTACCGCTAAAATAGGCGATTTGATCAGAAAGGTCGCTAAGCCATGTGTAGTCTGTTGTAATGGGATAGACCCGCTTACCTGCATGCCCATCCGTTTTGAATGGGTGAAAGACTTGGAAGCCAATCACAAAGTTTTCTTGGTCATAGACGATTCACACGCGATAGGCTTAGTCAATCCAAATACCTTAGAAAGTAATTTTAGCACGATCCAAACCTTATGCCCCCCAAATGTAAATTTGATCGTGACCGCGTCTTTGGCAAAAGCGTTGGGCTTACCTGCTGGAATTATCATGGGAGATACCGAATGCATACAGAAAGTGACCGAACTCCCTCAATTTGTAGGAGCCTCACCTGCTGTACCCGCCTATCTTAAGACATTCCTTCAATTAGAAAGCGAATATCTACGATTGAAGAAAATACTGAGTACTACTATTGATGCCTTCGTTACTAAAAACAGCTCTATCCTCCCCCTTTTCAACTCCTTAGCAAACTATCCCGTATTTTATTTCCCCAATGAGCGTCTATATCAAGAACTCAAAACCAAGGGGCAAATTATATCTTGCTTTCCTTATCCTCAAGCGAGTGACAAGCCTATTAGTCGCATTGTATTGAGCGCTTTGCATGAAGTCGAGGATCTTGAGGAATTGAGTAGATCATTGGAGGAGATTTTGGGATGGAGTGAAGTTGAGATATTTTGAAGATGCAGTAAATATTGGTGTTGGTTATTTTATAAAAGACAATATCAGGACAACTATCAACATAAAACCCCTAAACAGAGAATTATTATTCGAAGCTAAAGAAAAAACGATATTGATACTAAATTAGGCTTAAAAAAGTGAAAAAGAAAAAGATTTATAAAGATAGAAAAGGTCGTGAATTTGTAAAAGAATCCTACTTTGTCGATTTCTTGAACTCGTAGAAAAAGTTTTAAATGAAGAAGCAAAAATAACTGCTCTGAAAGAGCCATAAGGAATATCAAAGTCAAGTCAAAAGAATCTGGTCAATTCAAAACACCAAAAGGTGCAGAATACTTTGCTAGTGTCCGATCTGTGATTGACACAACTATCAAAAACAAAAATAATGTCTTTGAGGCACTTTTTTATTAGCTAAGCATATTTAATAATTTCATATCTTTAGGTGCTGAATAGTTACGAAAAATAATATGAAATGAAAAGCCCACAGTATTTAACAATTCTACTTTTATTGACTAAATTTACTCTGCCACTATTTTTAAAAAATCATGTAACTAAAGCATACAAATATGGATAAGTTTTTTAGCCAGTTAATAGATAAACTATATCAAAAGGTTACTCATGATAAATCTTGCTCACTACTGTTTGAGAAAGAAGAATTTGATGGTATTGAGTATTCAAATGAAAGCTTTCATGAATATTCAAAGCAGTATCTCAATAAACCAGAAGACTTTTATAGAAAAAGTGAGTCGAGTGATTATCTTTTAGAAATTATAGAGCGAAACGAAACACCAAAATTTAAATTGTATTCTTTCACATCACCATTCGCTACTCAATTCAAGGAAAACGAAAATTGCTATTATAAAATGTTTGACAAAGGCTCTGCAAACACACTTCTTATTTTTTCTCCAGGCTGGGCAAGACCAAATCTAAAAATGGAAGTCAATTTTTGCACTAAGATTTCTAGGGCAGGCATTCATTGTTTACTTCCTACAATACCATTTCATCAAGAAAGAACACCTAATGGTTTTTATTCAGGCGAACTTTTTATAAGTGCAAACCAGCTTTTTACTGTTGCAAACTTTAGACAATATGTTTCAGAGCTTAGACAAATTGTGGGTCATTATAGAAGTAAATATCAAAAAATAGGGGTAGTTGGAATGAGCAGTGGTGGCATTCAAGCTGGGTTATTAGCTACAGTTGAAGATATTGACTTTTATTTTCCTTTTATTACTGGTGCAGAACTTGGAGGTATTACTTGGAATGGGAGTTTGACCAGGTTTGTAAAAAAAGATTTAAATAATAAAAATATAACGGAGAAACAATTAAATAATATTTGGGCAATCGCTGACCAAAAATATGTTGGGCATAATTGTAAAGCAAAGTATATTAAACAATATATCAGTAAATACGATGAAATTATCCCTACAAAGTATCAATTAATTTTAAATGATATTTATAAAAACCCTAAAATATTTTATATAAATAATGCTCATACTTCTGTTTATTTGAGTCTTAACTCTATCATTGCAGACATGATTAAGGAGATGCGTCATTAATTTTGTAAAACGCTTTTTATATTATAATGATTTGCGTTCCTATATATTGTGGAACATGCAAGCGGGGAATACGGATTAGAAATGTAAACGAATTCTTATAAAGATTTCTTTGATAAGAAACCTTGTTTGATTTGGGCCAGCCCAGCTACAAGTGAGGAAATATTTGTTTAAACATTTGAAATCATCTATTGGATTATTTGAAACAGGTCCTCCTGAGTAAAATACTTATCTGTCTTTTTTACCTTTGTTTATTCATATTTACACTGCTTTTGTATAACCCTATTTTAGGACAAGACATAATAATAATCTACATAATTAGGGGTTATTAAAAATATGTTTATATTTGCTTTTACTAATCTATTGTAGTACAATATCATTTAAATACTAATGAAAGAAATAATTACAACACCCCTTTGGGATCTCCCTTGGATTAATACAAATGATTATTCTATCTACGGCCTCATTGTAAATGGCATCGGTTGCATTTTTTGGGTGGCAGCTTATGCAGTCTTAGTATATAATATATACAAAAAGAAATTTGTAGAAATGCCGGCCTATGTTGCCGGTGCTAACTTCGGTTGGGAATTTATTTGGAGTTTTTTCTTTCATCCTACTACTGGTAGACTATTTGGATTTGCATATATTGGTGCATTCTTATTAGATATTTATATTTTTTATTCCATTATCCGCTATGGCACCAAACAACCCATGAATATGGAATTTAAAAAGCATTTTACTGCATATGCATTAATCAACTTTCTATTTTGGATTGGCTTTTCTTATACTTTTGGACACGAAGGCCTTGATAATGGTATCGGGGGGAATTCAGGATATATTATCAATGTAATTATCTCTTTGCAATGTCTTGCAATGTTATTTCAAATTAAAGAAACGTCTAATTTTTCATTATTATTTGCTTGGTGTAGAACTCTAGGAACAGGTTTTATTACCGTATCTGCATTTATATTTTATCCTGAAAATAGTTTTATTAAACTCTTAGGCACTTCATGTTTCATTATGGATATGAGTTTTATAACTGTACTTAAACTAAGACATGGGAAGTGGATATAAAAGCATAGTAACAAAACTAGTTCATTATTTTATACCCGAAAATCAAAAGCAAGATATCATTGCATTTACAAATGCAAAATTAAGAGCACAAATTATTTTAGTTACGTTTGGTTTATACTTTATTTACTGTTTTAATTTGTACATGTACACTGAAGTTAAAACAGTTCTTATTTTAGCAGCTCTGATATCCATTGGCATTTCAGCCATTTTATTTAAAAAAGGATACCCCATAAATATTGTAACCCATGTGTATATGGTGGGTAATGCCATTAATATTTTTGGTGAATGTTTTTATTCTGGTGGGTTTACTTTTACACCGGCATTATTATTGATTCCAGCAGGCACCATGCTTCTGGGAAGTTTACGAATTGCAAAAATATGGTTGGTGATTACTTTATTATTTGTTGTATTGCTTTATATTTTAAGTTTAAATCATTATGAATTTCCAATCGTTTATAAAGATGAATATAAATATTATCTTCAATTTACAAATAATTTAGGAATCTTAATTGCCGGCTTTGCTATAATGTGGATTTTTCAAAAACAAAAAAGTGATGCGGTAGAAGTAGTGGATAAACTCAATAAAGAAATTGAAATTGAAAAATATAAATCTGATAAACTATTACTTAATATTTTGCCTAGCGAAGTTGCGGATGAATTAAAATTATTAGGTAAGGCAACGCCTCGGTATCACGAACAAGCTATTGTGATGTTTACCGATATTAAATCTTTTACAGAAATCGCTGAAAAAATGAGTCCAGAAGAATTAGTATCTGAATTGGACACCTGCTTTACGGCATTTGATAATATAATTGAAAAATATGATCTTGAAAAAATAAAAACGATCGGCGATGCCTATATGTGTGTCAGTGGTGTACCCGATAGTACAAGAGGCAGTGCCAAAAACATGGTATTTGCGTGTTTTGAAATTTTAGATTTTATTAAAGCTCATCGTTTCAAAAATAAAAATGCGCAAAGCGATATTTTTGAAATTAGGCTTGGGATTCATGCAGGATCTGTGGTATCTGGTGTGGTGGGACAGGTAAAATTTGCTTTTGATATATGGGGTGATACTGTAAATATTGCTGCGCGAATGGAATCAGGTGCCGAAGTAGGCAAAATAAATATAAGTAGAGCAATGTATGAATTGATAAAAAATGACTTTGAGTGTGAATTACGAGGAACATTTGAAGTGAAAAACAGAGGAAGCTTAGAAATGTTTACTATTAAACCAAATATGTAATTATTCCAAATACTATGAGAGTTTTTGAAAATTTAAAAGCCTTATTTTATTATAGCTCAAAATTTGTAACTATTAGATTAGGCCATCAAAAAAAATTAAAGGCACTACAAGAAAATATTTCGAAAGAATCCATTTGGCAAAAATTGAAAGACAGCGAAGTTTTGTTTTTGGACTTAGTGGATAAAAAGGTTGCTCCCAATAATTTACAAGGTGAGTTAGAACTTGGACCTGTATTATATTGGCTCAATAATGATGTAATTTTTATGTTAAAACGGTTGTTACAATTATTTGGAATGCCAAAAAGCAATATTACAAAACAACAGATGGCCGTAATAAAAGCAGACTTGGAATTAAATAAAATCATTAATGGCTATGGTATGATTATATCTTTTGGAAAGTATAATTTATTTGATTTTGGATGGTTAGAAATAATAAAAAACTATATTTTAGTACATATAGGATTAGAAACATTAGATGAATTTAAAACCAGTCCAAGTACACAAAACTTTAGTAATGGTCATGAAATTACTATTAATCTAGTAGGCGATTTTGGTACAGGCGTATGGCAAGATGGTACTCAGCCCAAATGCCCTGCACAATTGATTCAGGATCAAATGACACTTCATAAAAGTGATATTCATATTCATCTGGGCGATATCTATTATAGTGGTACTACTGAGGAATGTAAAAATAACTTTTTAGCTACATGGTGCAATGGTAAATTAGGATCCTATAATCTTAATGGTAATCATGATTTGTATAGTGGAGATCAAGGTTATTTTGATATTGTATTAAAAGATCAAGCCTTTAAAATTCAAAACGAAACAAGTTATTTTTCATTTATCATTGACGAATGGCTATTTCTTGGATTAGATACAAGTTATTACAGTACGTCCCATTTTTGTACCGAAGGTCGACTAATTGATGAAAACCAAATCAATTTTATTAGAACCCAAATTGAAAATCATAAAGGCAGGATAGCCATCATTACACATCATGGACCTATTTCAAGTGATGGAAGCGAACAATTAGATTTATGGAATGATATTAGAAGTTTAATGAAAAGCGATCCGGATGTTTGGTACTATGGTCATATTCACCATGCAATAGTATTTAATACAACAGCAATAGGTAATGTGAATACAAAATTTAGATGCATGGGTAATGGTGCTTTACCTTATGGAAAAGGATTTGAATTGATAACCCTATTGGGTAAAAATATAGCATGGTTACCCGATAAGCCATTGACTAATCCGGATGCCAACCAAATGGAAAGATTGCAAAATATGTTTCTAAATTTAGTAGTAAAGGGAAATAGTATTCAAGAAACTTATTATTATCAGGATGGTAGCATAGCCTTTACTGCCTCCGTATAATTCAATAAATGAATTTAAGAAAAGTAATTTATCCGCCAGTGGCTAAATTTGTTTACTCAAATTATAAAACGGCGTCTGCTAATATAATTTCTCTTCAACACCAACAGTTGATGAAGCTTTTAAAACAAGCGCAGGATACTGAATTTGGTAAACAATATCAGTTTAAAAAAATAAAAAACTATGATGACTATCGTAAAATTGTACCCTTACATTTTTATAATGATTTAAAGTCATCAATAGAAAGAATGGCCTTTGGCGAAGAAAACATACTATGGCCTAAAAGTCCAGCATTTTTTGCATGTACATCAGGCACCTCCGGTGGGCAAAAATTTATCCCTATAAGTCAACAAGGTTTAAAAAGCCAAAAAATGGGTCGATTAATTACGATGGCTAATTATTCGATAAAGTATAATAAGCTCAATCAATTGAAAGGACCTTTATTGTTTTTTTCAGCACGGCCTTCATTTGTGAAATTCGGAAAATATCAAGCACAATTAGTGTCTTCATTAATGACACAAACCATTCCAAATTGGTTGAAGCAATATAATTTACCGAGCAATGATGTTCAAAGTATACCATCATTTGATTTAAGAATTAAGGCAATGTTGCAAGAGGCACTTGTTCAAAAAAATATGCTAAGAGGTATTGTCGCATTCCCGCCTTGGTTGCATTTGTTTTTAAACGAATTACAATCTCAAACAAATCATTCTTTCAAAGAAATTTTTCCAAATTTTTCATTATTAGTAACCAGCGGCATGAGTTACCAACCTTATGAACAAATCGTACAAAATATTATGGGTAATGGTTTTGATCAGTTAGAAACCTATCCTAGTTCTGAAGGTTTTATTTCATTTAAAGAAACCTTATTAGAAGATGGCATGTCGCTTTTACCAAATAATGGATTGTTTTATGAGTTTGTTAAATTAAATGAATTATATAACGAAAACCCAAACAGAATTTGTATTGACGCCGTTGAGAACAATATAGAATATGCTATTGTACTAACTACAAACTCAGGCTTATGGAGCTATGTACTAGGTGATACTATTAAGTTTATCAGCACAGACCCAATTCGAATGATTATTACTGGTAGAGTAGGTAAAACATTATCTTTGGCAGCAGAGCATGTAAATAATGCAGATGTAGATTCTAGTATAGCAAAGGCATGTAGCGATTACAAGATTATTTTATCCGAATATATGGTTTCAGGTAGTTTTGATAAGCAATTGGGTAAACCATTTTATGAATGGCTGATAGAGGCAGATCCAATTCCAAACGATATCATTGATTTTGGTAAATCATTAGACGAACAATTAAAAAAACACAATGTCCTTTACGAAGAATTAAGTGAAGATGGCGTGATGCAAGCATCTAAAGTGAATTTTATAAATAAAGGTTCTTTTATGAAATACTATGCACAACAAGGTATAGATGCCCAACAAAAAGTTGAACATATTACTCAAAATTATGATCGATTTTGCGAGATAAAAAATACAATTTTGAATGTCAATATAAGTTAAAAGAGTTATCTTTAATTTCATCAAATAATGAGGATATAAACCTACATTTATAAATTAAACTATTTAATTAACGTGAATAATGGATAAAAAAATAGCATAAAAAAGCGAACATAAGAAAAATATTGTATATATTAGTGGTTCAAAATCATTAAATAATAACAAATATTAGACTTATGTTCGAG
>JALHLK010000059.1 GCA_022844565.1 Saprospiraceae bacterium | reverse complement strand
TGGCCAGGTGTTGCAAAAAATACATTACTAGTATTATTCAATTTTATATTGGTAAAAGTATAGTCTCTGGCAAGATTGTCTATAAATTGTTTAGGAGAGCTAGGTGTAATCAAATCAGGAGTAATGTAAGTTGTTAAAACATCTCCATTAATCAGTCCGTTTGTAGTTACTGTTAATGGAGGATTTGCACTTCCAATCACTTTTGTAAGATTATTAGCTGTTACAGATGCCGAAACAGCAATTGTCACAGTTGTTGCGCAGCTAGTGGTATTTCCACTGGCATCCGTTACTTGCAATGTCACTGGGTTTGAACCAATATCAGCTGATGTGTAGGTTCTATCACCCGTAACAATTAAACTTAAGTTACCGGAACAATTATCTGTAATAGGCAAACTTGCAAGCACTTGTGTAGTGGCAAGTGGTGCATACTTAAATTGAACTGTATTTGAAAATGGCCCCGCCTCTCCCGTATCAATGAAATAATTCATACCAACCAGTACATGGCCTGCAGGTGCATATTGATCCGAAGTTCGATTTGCTGGTGGACAACACCCCTTCAATTCCCCATTTAGAAAACGGTTTGACGATAAGTTTATCACCTCAGTATACGTTTGTGAATAACCTCTTATGCTGTTTAATGTTCCTGTTCTATTCCAATAAGGTGTATCACCTATCCTAAATCCTACCATCCAAGAGCCTGCAGGTGCACTGAATGAAGTTCCATAATCAAGAGGATTTCCTGTAGAAGGTTTCCCGTTTGGACAAGAATACGCTATAGCATTTCCTGGACTTCCATTACTGTTGATTTGAGCACAAACCAGTCTAAATCTGTCAATGATATCACCTTGATAACCTTCATAACCTATTACAGCATATCCCGGTGGGCAATCACATGAGCCTGATAAAATAGGTCTTAACTCATTTTGTTGGGCTAAAAGTCCAACCTGTGGATTTTGCACGATAGACGCAGATGAAATAACTACATTATTATTAACAATATTTGCAGAAATTTTAGCACTACCACCTGAGTTGTCTAAATTTAATGAAATACTTGGCGGGCAAGTGATACTAGGAGCTTGGCTATCAATAACTTGTACATTAAAAGTACAACTAGCTGAACTTATTGTATTGGTAGCCGTTGCCGTTACCGTTGTAATCCCTACAGGGAAGTAGCTATTGGAATTATGGCTGTAAGATATTGTTGGTGTAGGAATGCCTGATGCTGTTGCAAGATTTGGAAAGGGTACATTTGCTCCGCATAGGTTTACATCGTTATTTACTGTAATGTTGGCAGGACAAGTGATCAAGGGTGCTGTACCAGTGACAGTCACAGTAAATGAACAAGTGGTCATATTGCCTGAAGCATCTGTCACTCTATGTGTTACTGTTGTTGGCCCAATTGGGAAGACCCCACCACTTGCGGGACCAGCCGTCCTTGTAGTAATAGCTCCTGGGCAATTATCTTTACCTACAGGAGTTGTATAATTGAAGATAGCCCCTGAAGCACTTGTGGCAATTATTGTAGTATCTGTTCTGCAAGTCGTCGGAAATCCTCCAACTATTATGGTTGCAATTGCAATATCTGAACGATTTAGGCCTAACAATTCAAAATTAGATCTGAGACCACAACCAACAGGACTATTACATCCAAAGCACCATGATCCGGTATGCGTTAGGTGGTAAACACCAGGTAGTGAAGGAGCTACTAAATTTATACCTATCTGTCCTGTGCCGCCATTAGCGTCATGGCAAGTGACCATCTGACCATTAAACACAAGGTAATGTTGAGTAACACAACCGGGACAAGCCAAATAGCCCGGATCGTTGGGTACTCTGATAGTTGACCAATTTCCGGTCATATTTATATTAGCGCCCGGACTGACATTTATGAAGTTGCCTTGACCATTTAAATTCACTCCCGAATACGTGGATTGCGATCCAAAATCAGTAATTATTTTAGGAGATGGTGGTCTGACAGCTTCGGTGAATTGTGGCTTCGTAGTATCAGATACTGTGACAAAAAACGTACAACTAGCTTGACCTACTACATTTGATGCAGTTACAGTCACCGGATGATTAATACCAACAGGGAAGAAACTTCCAGGATTATGGCTGTAGTATATGATTGATGGTGTTGGACTGCCTGACAATGTTATGTTGTTGAATGGGACAAATGCTCCGCATAAATCAGGAGTATTTGTGGCAGATGCATTTATATTGGCACAAGTGATGACAGGTGCTGTACCAGTCACTGTCAATGTATCTTTTAAATAATTTACTACATAATTTGCCAAACCTATAATCTGAACTGATGCATCCTCAGGCTCATATAAGTTTAATTGTGGTTCGTAAAAAATCAGACTGTCAGGCGCAATCAAGTTTTTACCAGTAGGTGGAGCATCAGTGACGTCGATTCCTCCTAATGTCTGTACTTTATATTTAGGCCCTCCCGATATAACATCCGCTGCTACTTCATCATATTTAAAACCCGTAATTACAGATCTAAAAATTGGATTAGGACTACCGAATGATTTTATGGTATCAACTGCCTGAACCGTCAAAGTAGCTGGTGTAATAATCAAGGTATCAACCCCATAAGTTACTTCAAAATTTTCTGCAATTAATGCACCTGGTATGATCAAGTGAAACCCTACATCATATCCAGTGATCAAATTAATTGATTTCAATTCGTCACCTATGGTAACAGAATCGGCTGTGCCTGCTACATCGGTAGAATCTATGATAATACCTACATTACTATTGCTAATTTCAGTGGAGTCTGTTCCTACTGTAGATGAATTAACTATAGCCCGGCTATTTACTAAGGCGCGACTATTGATAATCGTTGGTATACCATTTACAAGGGCGCGGCTATTGACTATGGCACGGCTATTAACCAATGCACGGCTATTAACTAATGCGCGACTGTTTACCAATGCACGACTATTTACCAATGCGCGGCTGTTGACTAATGCTCGACTACTTGTGAGGGTTGACTCGTTAGGATCCTCAGCATAATCTAAAAAGGTAGATACCGCTAGGTCAAAAACTCTTGTGGTATCAGGCGGGAGATTATTGACAAGGGCTCGACTATTGACGAGTGCACGACTGTTGACAAGTGCACGACTATTGATCAACATAGCTAAATTAACCAATGCACGACTATTGATTAGAACGGAGTCTCCGTTGACCAATGCTCGACTATTGACCAGTGCTCGGCTATTCACCAATGCACGACTATTGACGAGTGCACGTGAATCTACTAAAGCTAATACATTATCCACCAATTGAGCTTTATGCTGTAAATTGATAGAATTGAATACTCCAGATCTATTAATCAAGTTAGCGCTTGGATCTAATACATAATCAAATTCGATGTTATTAATTTTATCGCCATACTCTAGTGTTTTCCTTTTAGGCTTAATAAATAAAGGCAATTTTTTTACATCGAGTACTCCTTCTACAAATATGTATGTATAGAGTTCATTTAGCCTTACATCTGCGGCTGTTATTGGGTTTGTAGGAATAATTCTGTACTTATTGACAGAAGAAGTTGCAGTTGCCGTTGAGGTTATAGCTAAATTATTAAGCTTTAAACTATCGAGGGTTAAATTAGTAGAATCCAGTCGAATGCCATCAACTCTTACTGTAAAGGTAAATAAAGGATTATTTTCACCAAATTTTCGTGTTTTATTATCTACTACTACGCTAACTATTTTTTTAGGTGGACCAAAAAGACCCAAAGTATCTGAGGCACCTCCATCTAACCGAGTTACTGAAATAGGGTCATTTTCTAAATAGACGATAGGGTTTGTATCCGTATATGGAGGTATAAGTGCTGTAGCCATTGTATCTCCCGATACCTGCGTGCTCAATTGTTGCCCGTTGAACTTTATTTTTGTACCTGAAGTTAGGTTTTTCCCTCTAATGTCAATACTAGAACCTGGAACAAAATTACTATTTCCCACTGAATTTATTTTAGTGATCTTTGGTTTTGGATTGGCAAAAGGTCGCATCATCGCATCTGCACGAAGTAAGCCTGCTCCCGAAACAATTGGACCATCACTCATTGGTGTTGAAGCGGCTTTCATTATGGCTCTGATCGAATCATTAGTGATCTGAGTCATTGAAAATTTTTGTTTTGCCTCTATTAACAAAGCTGCGGCTGCAGCAATGTGTGGTGCTGCCGCTGAGGTTCCAAAGAAATTTGGGAATGCGTCACCATCGATATTAGTACCTCCAAGGCTAACTGTAGTGTTAACTCCATTTGGGGCAGATAAGTCAGGTTTATTTCTATTTTGACCATTTACTAATACACCTCCTCTTGAAGAAAATGATGCTGCCGTAGGAACTCCTCCAAACGCAGGAGTATTCAAATAAAGTACGGCACCAACACTGATCGCACCAGCTGCATTAGCTTGACCTACAATGGTTCCCGCATTTGCATTCGGGTCATCAATGACACCTTCTCCTCTGAATATGATGTACTTGAACTTGAGGTTTGCTCCAGCAGCCTTGCTCACTATTATATTTGTAGTTGTGGTTTCACTCACATTGAATGGAAGAACTTCTATAGGGTCTCCTCCAATATTGTTTCTATTAAAACCAAATAAAGGTGTACCATCATTATTTGAGAGCCAAATATCTAAGTCTGTTTGGGTACCGGGATTACCTTTTAATGAATAGACATTATCATCCCATTGCAAGACGATGGTGTATGTACCAGGTACTAAATTAAGTTTTTGGTATACCGAGCTTCCAAAATTGTGTGCTTGGCCGAATGTGCCTGCAGGTGCAGGGGCTGGAGAGAATGTACCTTCATACGATTTTGTACCAAAATTTCCTGCCGCTGACACATAGGTAACTCCTAAAGCATTTACAGCATTTACAGCCTGAGCTACCACTCCATCTCTATAAAATGGCTCTGTGATATACGATACATCATCTACGATAACTTTACTACCACCCGCTGCTAATTGTTTAATACCTTCTGCAAAATCACCCGCACTTATAAATCCCGTCCTAAATGCTAGACTGGCTTTTGGTGCCACATCATGAATAATTTGAAGCATTGCTCGGCCTTCGTCTGTTCTTGTGCCTAGTGGATATTCTAGGGCGATCTCTACTGGAGTTAAATTATTATTTGGATTCCCAATACCAGGTAAATCACCATTTGTTACGTCAGCAAGTGCAGGATTGTTTCGTATCGTATTGTAACTATCAGAGATTACCCCGATCTTAACTCCTTGGCCACCCAAATTATATCCACTTTTTACCAAATCTGCTCTAAGGGCAGTATCACCGCGACTCGTCACAATACCTGCTTTGGTCAAGGGCTCATAGAGCGGTCTAGAATACCTCAAAAGAGTTACTTGTTGATTGAGTTCGGCTAATTTAGATATTGGAAACAAACCTGTAATTACCAATGAACCGTTTCCGTTACTTACTACATTTATCAGACCTTGACTTAAGAGATAGGTCCTCAATGCACCTTCCTGTCCATCAATTGCTATTGCCTCAATAGTAACATAAGGAATGTTATTGATGGTATCTATTCTAAAAATATTATTGTCTGGAATGCTCGTAATAGGTCCAACATTCACAGATAGCTGAGTCAGTTCTGCACCGATAAGGTCATTTATTTTACCAGTTTCAGGAGCTGGATAATAAGGTGTGATTTTGTTAGGTTCAAAGATCAATGGTTCATACTTAATTTCAGCATTTTTTTCTATGTTTACCAAATTCCCCCCCCAAATTGCACCGGTCACTTTTGTAGTAGGTGCATTGCCTGTTGATTTAATTTTTATTCTGCCATAAGGTACCCATAATGTACCTAACCAATTACTACCACTGTTGCCAGATCCATTAGAAAGGAAAAAAGCATTTGAGTTATCATCATTATCATTTGCAGTAGTTAGTGGTGAATGAACTTCTGTAAATATTCTATTTGGTCCTCCACCATTTATCGTGGTAACGGTGACATTTTTTAAATTAATTCTGTCACTGACAAATATTCTAAAATTTCCTTGAGGTTGATTTTGAAAATTAAAAACTATGTTAACCTTACTATTCCCTGAATTCGTGATAGATTTTAATATATAAGTACCAACTCCACTAAGGGTTAACGTTTGATTATTTGTTAAGGTCACGTCTCTGTATGCTCCAGGAGTGATGGTCTGATTACCAATCTTATCTTGAGTACCTTCTACAAAGTCATTTACAATCGGTAAGAAAGGAAAAGTAGGTAAACTTAATACTCCATTTGTCCTTCCAAGAGAAGGGTTTGGACCTGAATATGTTGCACCAATACTTTGTCTTACTGACCCTATGATTGACCCAGGTGTTGATATATTTATTTTACCATTGATCACCAAATTTCCTTTGATGTTTATATCTTTTGCACCTTTTAAGATATCAACATTTTGATTTAAATAATTGTTAGCAGTAATGTTACCATTAATAGTCAATTCTTTATCTAAATCAATTGTACCTCGACCAAAAATATTGGCATTAATTAGTGATCCCTTTTTAAAGGATATATTCTCTTTGCTACCTATACTTCCTGTACGAGAATTAGTACTTGGCAGTACTTTTATATCTGAATCTAACTTAAGCTCTTTGACACTGTAGATCGCAAAGTCCCTTATAGACAATTGTTGACTCTGAGAAATTAAACTTAAAGACGATAATAATAGCAGTGACGCTATTAAAGTTGGGAAAAACTTTAGCATTTTTGATGAGTTAATTGTTGTTAAAAAATTGAATTCTAATGCAAGGTAGGAATATAATTTTATTTCTAAATAGTATTGTGATATTTATTTTTATTTGGCAATAAATTGAAATTAAATTTAATGAAAAAAAATATCATTTCTCAAAATCATTTCAATTACTTAATATTTTCCTATTTTTACAAAATCAGAAACATATATTTTCAAAAACATACTAAAAACAATTTTATGAGATTATTGTGCTCACTTTTTTATTTATTATATGTTACCATTGTTTATTGTCAACCTTCTCCCAAATTGATAGTAAGAGGAGATGATTTAGGTGCCTCTCGTTCTATGAATTTAGCCATAATGGAGGCTGCAAAAAACGGTATTCAGACGAGCATTGAAGTAATGGTTCCTGCACCTTGGTTTCCGGAAGCGGTAAAATTATTAAAAGAAAATAGTCATCTTGATGTAGGTGTCCATCTCACGATCACTAGTGAATGGGATAATCTAAAGTATCGACCACTTACTGAGGCAAAAAGTATTACCAATAAGGATGGATATTTTTTCCCTTTTATTTTTCCGAATAAAGAATATCCTGGCCAATCAATACAAGAAAATGAATTTTCATTGGTAGAAATAGAAAATGAATTTAGAGCGCAGATCGAAATGGCAAAAAAACATATACGCAACTTAAGTCACATATCTGGCCACATGGGATGTACAAGATTTGATCCAAAAGTAAAGTTGATAGCAGATCGATTAGCCAAAGAATATGGATTGTACATTAGTTTAGAAGATTATAATGTAAAAAATGTAACCTACATCGGACCTAAATCAAGTGTTTCTGATAAGATAAAATCTTTTAAAGCAATGCTTCAAACACTAAAACAAGGAGAAACTTATCTTTTTGTAGACCATCCTGCCTATAACGATACGGAGTTACAAGGTATCTCACACATTGGCTATACTGACGTTGGCAAAGACCGAGAAGGAGTACTCAAAACATGGACAGATAGTTCTGTAAAAAAAATGATTAAGACAAAAAAGATAGAATTAATATCGTATGGAGATTTAGTAGGTAAAAGAAAACAATTATTTAACGGTAAAGATCATAATGGATGGTATACTGATGTACCTGCTTTGGACAAAGATCCAAAAAGTCAATCCCCTTTTATCATAAGAGATGGCAATATGGTAAGCTTAGCACATACAGGCGGGCATATTATAACCAACGAAGTATATGAAAACTATCGATTAAATATTGACTATCGATTTGCGGGTAAGCCAGGGAATTGCGGAGTATTGGTTCATGCTTCGAGTCCTCGTAGGTTGTATGGAATGTTTCCCCAAAGTATAGAAGTGCAAATGATGCATGAAAATGCTGGTGATTTTTGGTGTATTGGTGAGAATATTGAATGTGACGATATGGAAACAAGACGAGGACCAAAAGATAAATGGGGAGTAGATGAAGGCAAAGGAAGGAGAATAATAAACTTAACTGACAACGCGGAAAAAGCAGTAGGCCAGTGGAATCATATGGAAATTGAATGCATTGGAACATCGATCAAAGTATGGGTCAATGGTCAATTTGTCAATCATGGCTATAATGCTACTGCTTCAAAAGGCAAAATTGCTTTACAAGCTGAGGGGTCAGAGGTGGAGTTTAGAAGTGTGATTTTAACACAGTTATAAACCAAAAAAGACACTATTCTTTATTTACATTGACACCTTGTAAGCCTCCCGAGTGGTAAAACATTAAAGTACTACCTTTAGGATAAAAACCATTTTTTATGTCTTCCAACATACCATACCACATTTTTGAAGTATAAATAGGATCCAAAGGTAACTGATACTTAGCTTTAATTTCTTCGATGAAAGGCAGTAACTGTTGGATACCTTTCGCATAGCCTCCAAAATGGTATTGATCTCGGATCATTAACTTATCAACTGATACATATTTAGGTAAAAGCTTTTTAATCTCAGTCACCATCCAATCCCCTCTTAAAGCTGGGTAAATGACCAATTTTTTATTACCTAAATTAGACTGTAACAGTCCAGCAGCCGTTCCACCCGTGCCTAAGGAACATAGTAGATGGTCAAATTTTGTATCTTGGCTCACTATTTCATCACCAACTTCTTTCACTCCTTCTAAGGCTAAGTCATTGGTACCGCCTTCTGGTATAATATAGAAAGCTTGATTTTGATCAATCACGGCTTTTATTTCATCACTTTGAAGCTTCAATTTGTACGATGATCTATTGACTTTTACCATAGTTTGTCCTCTATTTAGCAAATATTTTAGGGTAGAATTGTTTTCGTTTACTTCTTCACCTCTGATAATCACAATCAAAGGAATCTTTAATAAAAAGCATGCTGAGGATAAACTATAAACATGATTAGAAAAAGCTCCACCAAAGCTTATTATTCCAGAGTATCCATTTTCTAAACAATACTTTAGATTGTATTTTAATTTTCGCCATTTATTACCAGAAATTTCTGGGTGTGTAAGGTCATCACGCTTCACTTTTACACGAACTCCATGTATTTCACCTAAATCAAGAATAGGAGTTGGTACCTGAATTAATTTACACAGGTCTTCCCAATTCATTTTTTAAAATTGAGAATTGTACTTCTCTAAGAGCATAGGATCCGTTTCTTGAGCTTTAATTTCACTCAAATATTTCATATATCGATCTACATTTGGTGATTTATTTTCAAATGCCGGGTCTTCCATTTGTGATTTAATAGCAAATATGGACATAGCACTTACGTATCTCTTAAATTTATCTGAGTCTTTATTCATAGCCAATTTGTAAAACTCATCAACAACTATATCGAATGTCTTACCATCATCATTTTTATTACTAGCATACATAATCAAGTATTGATACAATGGGTACGATTTGTAAATATTCTTGTTTTTTATATGGTCCAAATACCAATTTGTTCTATCATTGACAAGGTCTTGAGCATAGACACTAGCTATACCTTCAAGCATTCCATCGTCTTTCATATTGTCAAAGATCTCAGCTGTATTGATAGCTTCTTCGAGATCAACATTGGTGTAAGCGGATAAAGCAGCCGCTAGCACAATATGTGATTTTTCTTTAGCTAAAATTTCATTGATCAATGCCTTACTCAACGCTAAGTTTTCACCAAGTTTTGCAACACTAGCCGCCCTTACTTCTGAGTGTGTACCTGATATAGCTAACTCACTCAAAGGTTTTAAATATTGTGGAAACTGCTCAGGGGCAATCATACTAATTGCATTACTTTGCAATGAATATAGTTTATCATTCAACCCTAAGTCAATCAATCTAGTAAAGTCAGTCACTAGGTAACTTAATTCTGAATATGCAGTATTCCTATGTGTAGAATGTGGTGAATATTTTAAAATTGAGTACAATTCTTCTTCTTTATATTCATTTTCTATCTCCGCCAAAATATCTTCTTTGCCATCCAACATCACCACAGAAGGTACCGCATCGGTTACAATGCTAAAACTATCGGTAACATTTTGAATCCATACTTTATGATAGGCCAACTTGCCATTTTGGTCAATTATCGCTACATCTAATGGTATTCTAAACGCAGGCTCTTGCTTTTGGGTGACATATCCCTTTACTTCTTTTTTGGATGCATCATAAGTATATCTAAAAGAAAGTTGTGGATGACCTTCTGTAAGAAACCATTGGTCAAAAAACCAATTCAAATCTTCACCTGTCACATCTTCAAATACCATTCTAAGCTCATCAACTTCTACAGAAGTATGTTTGTGTCTATTCAAATATAAATTTAAAGCAGCATAAAAAGCCTCGTCACCTACATAAACACGCAACATGTGCAAAACCAGACCTCCTTTATTGTAACTATGGGCGTCAAACATCTCTTCCTTATCAGCATAAACGTAACGGATTAGTGGGTGTACACTACCCTCTTCTGTAGAACTAAGATATCCTGCCATTTCATTGGCTCTATGCATATCTGCTCTTACCTGGCCATATTTGTGTTCTAGCCATAGATATTCAGCATAATTTGCCATCCCTTCTTGTAAAGTAAGATTAGACCAACTTTCACAAGTCACAATATTACCAAACCAATGGTGAAACATCTCATGTGCCACAATCCCATCATTATCATTGTCTATCAATTCTTTATCCGTTTTTTGAACAAAGTCTCCAAACACAACAGCTGTAGTGTTTTCCATGGCACCTGACACATAATCTCTGACAATAATTTGAGAATATTTATCCCAAGCAAATGGGTAATCTAGTTTATTTGAAAAAAACTCAAGCATCTCAGGTGTGTGATTGAATATCTGCTTTGCAAATGGCTCATATTGCTTTTCGACAATATATTGTAAAGGTATGTTTTTCCATTGGTCCTTTACAACAGCAAAATCGCCAACAGCTATCATGGTCAAATAAGGGGTGTGTGGCTTATCCTGCTTCCACATATCTGTTCGTGTACCATCAAGATTTAGTTTTGAGTTTACTTTTATACCATTGGATAAGGTCACATATTTACTATCGACTGTAATGTTGACTTCCAAGGTTGTAAATTGATTTGGTTTATCAATAGTAGGAAACCATCTGCTATTATTTTCTGTTTCTCCTTGAGTCCAAATCTGCATTGGCTTTTCCTTCTCTTCACCTGTTGGATTAATAAAAAATAAACCTTTATCAGAGGTGATTGCAGCACTACCACCTTGTTCTCCTTCATTTGGATTTGCCACATATTCTATAAATACATCTAATTTTTCTTTTCTAGTATATTCTTTATCTAAATCAATCTTTATCAATTTATTATCGTACTCATATTTCAATACTTTATTAGAAGGTAATAAGGTAATTTGTTTGATATTAAAACCTTTTGCATCAAGAATCAATTGTTTCTGTGGGTAAAAATGTGGCTTGACAGTCAATGTTGTCTTACCAATTACTTGTTGCTTAGCCCAATCAAATGAAACATCAATTTTCGTATGAATCAAAGCAAAATCTATTCTTTGGCTAGATCTATATACATTAAAAGGATGCAATTTACGAGTTGACTCAAGAATAGCTGTAGTAGATTCTTCCATATCTGATGAGTCAGGGTATATATCTATCTCATCGAGTTCAACTTTTCTTACTTCCTCATTTTTTGTGATATCAGAACCATCAGCTTTTTCAGGCTTAGTGGTCTTGCATGAAAAAACAGCTAATGATATTAGCAATACAGTAGTGTAAAGACTAAATTTGTTTAGTTTGGACATTGTATTAATTTATAATGTTGCGGTTGATCCTAAGTCAACAAGGTTATTCAAATAATGTTTTTTCTTTGATGTAAGCTATAGCAAATGCGAAGGCAAGAATCATATGAATTACCGCCCCTCCAGGGTTTGGAACCAATTTAATACTATAAAAACTATACATTTGTAATCCAATCATAAGATGAAAAGTCATCAGAATAAGCACTACCATTTTATCGAAAGGAGTATAATCAAAATTTTTCCAAACTTGATAGCTCAAAATACCTATGGTAAATGCTCCTATCCCATATATTTTTGCTACTGCCAAATGAGATGGATCCGTATTGCCATTATTCATTATAAAAATAGGGTTTAAAATGAGTATAACGCCCATAATTGCCTCAATAATGGAATGGATTAAAAGTATAGGTTTCGAAATCTTCATCTTTACTTAACCGTTACTTGTTCTTCATTTGTTCCAAATCCTATGGGATTAAAGCCTATAGAATTTTTAGCAGGTTGGTCATCATCATAATCTTCCCAATCTGTAATATCTTTTAGGAGAAGTTCTACATGTCTTACGACAAACGGCTCTTTTAATTCATCGGGCCTTAAGATTTCGAGGCTTCTTGGAGGCTTGGGTTCCCCATAACCATCTATATTTGGCAAAGAAAGCATCACCATTACTTTACCGTTAAATAATTGTTGATAAATTAGCGCTCCATTTTGTTTAATCATGGTTCTTTTGATGCCAGTATCCTCTAGGCTTTCACTAATACCACTACTCGTTTTTCCTAAGTCTAGGATTACAGCTTCAAGATTCTCGATGTTGTTTATTTCCTTGATTTCGGCTTTTAGTTCGATTTCTTTAATAATTATTTCAAGATTTTTAAGTAAAAGAGGTTTAATCTCATCATGCCATGCTTTTCTATAGGCTTGAGTATTCTCTAAAACTCTTTTATAAGCATTAGCTTTAACAATGAGCGATCCGAAATCCATAATTTAATTATATTTAATATGTAGGGTCAAACATATGACTTTTTAGATATTCTCCCAAATCATTTGGCATTTCAATTTGTGCAAGACCCATTTCAAACAATAATTTTGATACACTTAAAGCTATGGCAAATGAAATATTCCTCATTTCTGTGAGTTTGGGATATACTCTTCCACATGCAAGATCCTCTTCTGATATCAAATTTGCCAATGTTTCTGCTGCAACTAAAAATACTTCTTCGGGCAAAATTCGAGGATAAACTGCTATACAAGCAAGACCTATCCCAGGGAAAATATAGACATTATTTCCTTGACCCGTTTCATAAGTCCTATCTTCTAAAGTGAATGGTTGGAATGGACTTCCGCTGGCAAAGACTACCTTACCTTTACTCCAAGTATATGCCTGTTCTGCCGTACATTCAGATTTTGAAGTTGGATTAGAAAGTGCAAAAACAACAGGCAACTCATTAAATTCACCCATAATTTGAAAAACTTCTTCGTCAAAGGCTCCTTGAGCACCAGATGCACCTATAAGTACATTAGGTTTTACCCAACGCAATGCTTCTTTAAAGGACATTTCTGGAGCTTCGTGGGCAAAAGAAGTACTGTGAGACATTAGATTTTTTCTCTTATCGGTTATTAAACCATCTACATCTACAAACCATAGTTTTTGCCTAGCCTCTTCCTCGGTTAGTCCTTCTTGTACAAGTGCATATACCATTAGATCAGCTATACCCGTAGCTGCAGCACCCGCCCCGAGAAACATAATTTTACTATCTTTAAAGCTCACTTTGGTCAACCTTGAGGCACAAAAGACTCCACTTAAAGCAACAGAGGCTGTACCTTGGATATCATCGTTAAAACAAAGTGTATTGTCTCTATACCGATTGAGAATGGCATAAGCATTGGGCGTGAGAAAATCTTCAAATTGAATCAAAGCATGAGGGAATTTTTTCTTTACCCCTGCTATAAACTCGTCTAAAAGGGTAAAATACTCTTCACCTTGAAGTCTTTTATGGGGAAATCCAAGATATAATGGATCGTTCAATAATTCTTCATTATCGGTACCAACATCAAACATGATAGGCATGCAATATGCTGGATCAATACCCCCCATAGCAGAATATAAAGATAATTTTCCAATCGGAATACCAATGCCATTGGAGCCTAAATCACCCAATCCTAAGATCCTATTTCCATCCGTGATAACAATTACGCGCACATCATAAGTTGGCCAATTATCCAATAATCTTATAACCTCTCCCCTATCCTCGGGGGTAATAAAAAAGCCTTTGTCTACCGTATATATGTGCGAAAACTTAATACACGCTTCACCTACCGTTGGTGTATAAATTATTGGAAGTAGCTCATCAATATGCTCCAAAATTACTTTATAAAACAACCTAATGTTTCTATCTTGCAAAGCTGAAAGAAATATATATTTTTCAATATTTGACTCCTTACTTCTTATATTAGCGATTACTCTTCTTATTTGCCTTTGCTGGGTACCTACTGTATAAGGCATCAGGCCTCTAAGTCCAAACTGTTCTCTTTCTTGAGGTGTAAATGCGGTAGACTTAGTAATCCTAGCGTCTTTTAGCACATCATGGCCTCTTTTATCAATTTTTATCATAAAATTTACTCTATAATTAAGCTTACTGTTATTTAATAAACAATTGGGAGCGAAGATAGATTATTGGATTGAAAAGAATTTAACATTTACATATATTTTTGTTGAAAAAGGTAAATCAACTCAGTAAAAATTTAATCAACAAATATTTTTTTGATTTTAACTGTATCATATTTTCAACTTTATTTTCAGTCTCTTTTACTCGTAAAAAAATTATCAGCATTAAAAAAACTTTCTTAAGCATTAGAAATCGTAAGTCCCAGTAACCTAATCTTAGTTACCAAATCTTGATTTTGAGTAATAAGTTGAGTTGCTGTAGCTTTTAAACCTTCTAGCGAATCATATGGCAATGCACTACTTTTACTTCGTGTTTTGATAACGAATTGACTGTCCTTAATTTTTAATGTCAAAGTTTTACCCCAATAATTATACTTCTTGAGCCGTTCAAAAAGTTTTTCAGCGATTTGATCAACTGCTTCTAATACCTCTTCGACCTTAGTTATGTCATTTTCATAAGTAGTTTCATAAGCCAAACTCTTCCGTTCTCTATTTGGCTCTACGCTTCTATTATCTATCCCGCGTGCAATATTGTAAAAATAACTGCCACTTTTACCAAATTTAGTAAAGAGAAATTCTAATGATTTGGCTCTTAGATCTTCGCCATTATTCACTCCAAGTGCACGCATTTTATCTGCTGTCACCTTACCCACTCCATAAAATTTTGAAATATCAAGCTGGGCTATAAAGGGTAAAGCTTGGTGCGGTTTAATTACTGTTAATCCATTTGGTTTACGATAATCTGAGGCTATTTTAGCTAAAAATTTACAATAACTTACACCAGCTGAAGCGGTAAGGCCCGTGGTGTCAAATATTTCCTTTTTTATTCGCTTTGCTAGTTCTGTGGCGACAGGCTCATTAATAGAGTTGTAGGTAACATCTAGATAAGCTTCATCTAGCGATAGAGGTTCAACAAGTGGCGTATATGAGAGAAATATAGCACGGATCTGCCTAGAAACCTCTCTATATGCATCAAATCTAATAGGAACAAATATTAAGTCTGGACAAAGTTGAGCTGCTTTCCAACCTGGCATTGCTGATTTAACACCAAACTTTCGAGCTTCATAACTAGCTGTGGTTATGACTCCTCTTTTCTCATTTCCTCCAACTGCTATAGGTTTTCCAACAAGCGAAGGGTTGTCTCGCTGCTCTACTGAAGCGTAGAAAGCGTCCATATCGATATGAATTATTTTTCGTATTTCCATTTATGTTGGCTAAGAGAATGAGAATTAGGTAATAAAAACTATGCTATTTTTTGTACAAAATTATAGTATCAGACCTCTAACATACAAAGCTAATTACCCAGTTCTTTTAAGTTTAAATCAATCAGGTTGATTATCCATTTTTCAATAAATTCTGTATTAGTTTTCACTTTTGACATTCAATAACTTTAAATGATATTCTATGGATAATTTGTTCTTTTTTGCATATTCTTTAAGATCTTCAATATATGTATTTTTATTTTCGGCTTCTCTTTTACACAATAACACTGTTAAATTCAATAAACGTAGAAATTCTGTTGTTCCTGAATCAGCGTTGGATACCCAAATCCTTTCCATTTCTGAATCATCGCATATATTTTCTAATTTAGGTAAAATAACCTCTTCAAAAAGCTTAGATACTACTTGATATACAGTGTGAAGGTGATCATTATTGTTAATTTCAAACCATAAGTCTGATTTTGTTTCATGAAACTGTCCTATCCTTTTCTTCCAATGCAAGTCATCAATTTCTAATTTCCTATTTTCGTCAAATTGATAGAAATCTCCTAGAGTTTTTAAGAAAATACCTGTATTGAATGTAAATTTGGATTTATTATCTTTACTCTTTTGTATATTGATGACCTCCCAATTATTATTATTTTTTTTGTAAAAATAATTGCAAGATTTTTTAAAACCAGATTTTTTTAAAAATTCGGTGATTTTAAGAATAAATTGACTTAAGAATACCTCTCGCATACAGCTTTATTAAAAATTCTCACCTCCCCACATGCACCAACAACACCGAAATATCACTCGGTGTTATCCCACTTATCCTACTTGCTTGACCAATGGTAGCTGGCCTCATTCGACTCAATTTTTCTTTGGCTTCTGCAGAAAGCGAGGTAAAATTATGATAGTCTAAGCTGTCTTTTAACCTTACAGATTCTAGCCTTTCTACCTTATCGACCATATCTTGTTCCTTTTGAATATACCCTGCGTATTTTAAAAACACTTCAGCAGAAACTAGACTGTCTGGCTTATATTTGGCAAGCTCATTATCTAATTCTGGTAAATGAGCTCTTAAGTCATCAATTCCGATATTAGGTCTTAACAATAAGCCCAAAGCTTTTACTCTTTGCTTTAATGGTGACGATCCTACAGACTCTAAAAATGGATTAATCATATCAGGATCTACACTAAATTCGTCAAAATATTTAGTAATTGACTTTATACTTTCTTTCTTCTCATTGACCATATCTATTCTATTGTCCAAAAAGTTGACGCCCAATTTGTCAGCGATTGGAGTTAACCTTAAGTCAGCATTATCCTGGCGTAGTAAAATGCGATACTCTGCCCTAGAAGTAAACATTCTATATGGTTCTTTTGTGCCCTTATTGACCAAATCATCAATCAGTACACCTATATAAGCTTCAGAACGCTTCAACACAAAAGGATCTTCTTCCTTGTGAGCAAGATGTGCATTATACCCAGCCATCAAACCTTGGCAGGCAGCCTCTTCATAGCCCGTAGTACCATTAATTTGTCCAGCAAAAAATAGGTTTTTTATCAAATGCGTTTCTAAACTAAGCTTCAATTGAGTGGGTGGAAAGTAATCATATTCTATCGCATACCCAGGTCTAAACATTTTCATATTTTCGAAGCCAGGTACCATTCTTAAAGCTTTGTATTGCACATCTTCTGGAAGAGAAGAAGAAAATCCATTTACATAAATCTCACAAGTATTCCAACCTTCCGGCTCAACAAACAGTTGGTGATTATCTTTATCAGAAAAACGCTCGATTTTGTCTTCTATACTTGGGCAATATCGCGGCCCTAATCCTTGAATTCGACCACTAAACATCGGTGATTTCTCAAACCCTGTTCTTAACATATCATGCACTTTCTCACTTGTATGTGTGATGTAGCACGACAACTGCTTTTGTATAATGGGGGTATCGGAATAAGAAAATTTAGAAGGGTTTTCATCACCTTTTTGCTCTTCCATCCTTGAGTAATCAAGCGACCTTCCATCAATTCTTGGAGGAGTACCCGTCTTCATTCGACCTGCTTCGAATCCTAGTTCTATTAACTGTTCGGTGATACCAAATGCTGCTTTCTCTCCCGCTCTTCCTCCACCAAACTGTTTTTCGCCAATATGTATTAATCCATTGAGAAATGTACCATTGGTTAAGACCACAGATTTACTTTCGATTTCTAATCCCATCCCTGTGATCACACCCTGACAACGACCATCTTTTATGATGAGCCCTTTGACCATATCTTGCCAAAAATCAATATTGTGATGTTCTTCCAACATTTGTCGCCATTTGGCTGCAAACATCATCCGATCACTTTGAGCCCTTGGACTCCACATTGCGGGCCCCTTACTTAGATTGAGCATTCTAAACTGTACCATGGAATAGTCTGTGACAATCCCGCTATACCCTCCTAAAGCATCCACTTCTCTTACTATTTGCCCTTTGGCCACTCCGCCCATAGCAGGATTGCAGGACATTTGAGCAATGGTCTGCATGTTCATAGTAACTAAGAGTACTTTAGAGCCTAAATTTGCTGCTGCTACTGCTGCTTCACAACCAGCGTGGCCAGCTCCGACCACTATTACATCATATTTTGGAAACATATCGGGCACAAAGGTAGAAAATAGCTTTTAGCTTTTAGCTATAAGCCCTTAGCTATTTTTTATTGGATCAATATTAAACATCAAAAAAAAGCTAATAGCTCAAAGCTAACCGCTCATGGCTATCTTAAAACTCCACCCTAAATCTCAAATTAACCCTTCGCGAAGTCAAATTATTTGTAATCGCATATTGATCATTATAAATGGTTTTTATCCAAGTGTTGGACGCAGGATTGGCAACACCTAACATATTAAATACTTCCAAACTAATGTTGGCACTTTCTGTATTGCTAAAAAGATTTTTCTTAGTGGACTTGGCCGCTTTATTTGGATCCCAAAGTACATAAATAAAACCTAAATCAACCCTATGATACATTCTAAATCGGTATACATTTCTATACACAAGATTATCGTCTTTTATCCCAAATGGTAAGCCAGTACCAAATGAAAAATTGAGGTTCACTTTAAAATTTTCATTTTTTGGGAGGTAATCTTGAAAAAACATACTTACTGTAGCCAATCGATCAGTTGGTCTAGGTACAAAAGCTACTTCTCTGGGTATAGAGTCTCTTCTAGACCTTCTTAAATGTGTCACATCATAAAGACTTTCACTTGTTTTTAAAAGGCCTATATTGATCCACGATTCAGCTCCAGGTACAAATTCTCCATTGATTCTCACATCCAATCCTGCCGCATATCCCTTTGCATCGTTTTCTCCCGAATACCTAATTCTAACGTTATCTACATCATACGATACTAGGTTTGACATACTTTTATAATAGATCTCACTGATCAATTTAAAAGGTTTTGCACTGACAGATTTCCACATAAATTGGTAGTTTACACCTCCGACTATGTGGATAGACTTTTGCGATTGTAAGTCTTGGTTGATTGTACCATTTGGTCTTCTAAACTCACGGTATAAAGGCGACTGGTAATAAACTCCTCCTGAGAGAGAAAATGATATAGGCGTTTTCACATTTAAAGGTTCAAATGCCAAAGATGCTCTAGGACTTACAAAAAACTCCTTAGCCAAGCTCAAATATGAGGCTCTCACCCCTGCTGTGAAGTTTAGTTTAAATCTTTCTGGCACTAAATAAGAAAGGCTATTTTGAAAGTATCCATTAATTTTAGTATTCTCTATGATGTTTCGCGTTTTCAAGACACTAGCTAAGTTTACAGTTTTTCCATCATAGGGTAAGGAGTAGTCAGCGGAGTCAATTCGTTCCCACTCGTTTATAAAATCATCGTAACTTTCTTGTTGAAATTTTGTACCCCACTGAAGAAAGTTGCTCGTTTTTTTTCCTTTATTGACAAACTCAATTCCTCCTTTGTGTTCGATGTTATTGATGTTGTAGTACAAATAATTTCTCGCATAAGTATGCTGTGTCCCAACCCCAAGTAAACTAATTTCTTCTCCAAATTGGTCACTTCCAAAATTGGTTTCTATTTGACCAAGCCTATAATAACCTAATATATCAAAATTCTCTTGTTCGCTACTTGCATAAGTGGAAGCAAGCAATTTTAAATAAAGGGGATTCTTTCTATTCTCCGGTACGTAAGTCATAGACAATCCTTGCATTCCGTTGACAAATCGATTTCGTTCTTGCCCTTCATAAACACTTGTCAGTTTTAATGCAAAATTGATCAAGCCAAGTGCTGTGGATCTTGAAGCAGGCTCAAAATTGTAACGCGAATCATTATAATTTGCTATATATCCTATTTGAAGATTTTTTGTAAAATCATAAGTTAGGTAAGTTTGTAAATCTAAGAAATCAGGGACATATTCACCCTTTACATCAAGACTTCCTAATAAATATCTATTAGTCTTGTACCTTGCCCCAACTAGATATCTAAATTTATTATAAGCATTTGGACCAATTCTTTTACTGCCTTCAGCATGTGCACTTGCCCCTAAAAGTGAGCCACTTAGAGAATAATGGGCATCTTCGGGCCTTTTATATTTTACATCCAAAACAGAAGCCATTCTATCGCCATACCTAGATTCATAGCCACCACTTGAAAAACTCAAATCTCTTATCAAATCCGCATTTGGAAAAGTAAGACCTTCCTGCTGACCTGCTCGTATTAACTGAGGTCTGAATATTTCAAAATCATTGACGTAAATCAAGTTTTCATCATAATTACCCCCTCTTACATTGTATTGAGCACTTAATTCACCTCCTGTACCACTAGATAGTCCTAAAGCAATGTGTGGCAAAATGCTTTCAAAATTTCCAGAAGCAGCGGGAAGCATTTTAAATTCTGTGACCTCTTCTCGAACCATCCCTCCATCTATAATTCTAGATGATTGGACCAAAACCTCCAAATCTGAATTTCTGGGAGCCATTTTGACAATAACGTATCTTTTGACTCCTTCTTTCATGGGTTCTAAAGATATACTTGCTTCCTGATAACCTAATCTAGAAAATATTAATTGAGTAGGTGAGGAAGGGTTGACCACAATTCTAAAATTTCCTAGAGAATCTGATTCTGCTACATTAGAAGATCCCTTTTCATTAACAATAACAAATTCAAGAGGTCGATCTTTGTCAGCTGTTCTTACCACACCAAATACCACAGGGTTTTGCCCATGACAAATTGAAATCAAAAAACCAAATAGTGAAAGTAAAAATATTCTCATAAGCTATTAAACGCTAAAAATTAAAATTTAGCATCTGCTACGATATTCTTAAACCTTTGTATAGCTAACTTAGGATTGGGATCACCAAATACACTCGTACCCGCAACTAAAACATCACATCCAGCATTAACGATTGCTTCAGCATTGTGCAAACCAACGCCACCATCTATTTCAATTAGGCATTTGGCATTTTTCTCATCGATCATTTGTCGGAGTCTCCTAATTTTAGGTATAGCATTGTATATAAATTTTTGGCCTCCAAAACCAGGATTTACAGACATAATCAAAATCAAATCCGCTATTTCTATGATTTCCTCTATCGCTGCCAACGGGGTATGAGGATTTAATGCTACCCCAGCCTTCACTCCTAGTTCTTTAATTTGAGTAATATTTCTATGTAAGTGCTTGCAGGCTTCAGCATGGACAGTAATCACCTCTGCACCAGCATCCCTAAATTCGTGAACATATCTTTCTGGCTCTTCAATCATCAAATGTACATCGAGCGGTTTTTTAGAATGTTTACCCATAGCCTTTACTACAGGCTGACCAAATGAAATGTTAGGTACAAATCTTCCATCCATCACATCGATGTGAAACCAATCTGCATCAGATTCATTGATCATCTCAATTTCTCGCTGCAAATTGCCAAAATCACTTGCCAAAAGTGACGGTGCTAATAAAAAATTTCTCAATTTGTATTGTTTAAAAACATGAATTATTGGGCCAAAAAGTCTACTACAACACTTTAAGTATAGCTTCTTCTAAGTTATATCTAGGGTCAATGGCAGCAATTTTACCATCTTTACCCACAAGAAATGTCTTTGGAATACTAGAAACACCATATTGAGCGGCAGCTTTACTATCCCATTTCATTAGATCACTAACATGACTGTTCCAAGTTAGATTGTCTTCTTTAATCGCTTGCAACCATCTTTCTTTTTGACGATCCATCTGCATCTTTAACTGTGCATTATCTTCAGCAAGCGACATTCTTTGCCTATTGTCAAGCCCATCGAGAGACACGCTAAAGACATCAAAACCTCTATCTTTATATTTTTTGTAAATTTCTACTACATGAGGATTAGCCATTCTGCATGGTCCACACCAACTTGCCCAAAAATCTATCAATACTACTTTTCCTTTTAGAGACGAAAGGCTTATATTTTTACCATTTATACCTGGAAGGGTTATGTCTGGAGCATCCATATTTGGCTGAATTAATGAATTGGCCATCAATCTTGCCTTGTTTTTCTCTAATTCCTGAGCCATAACAATATATTGATCCACCCAAGCTAGCTTAGGAAATTTTTCTTTTAACTTGGCTCCTGTTTTTGTATGCATATCTGCAAAATCTTCGCTTAAATTGAATAATTTTGTTGCAACCATAAAAGACACCAATGGATCACTTTCTGTTTCCATTAATTTAGTAAGGCTGCCCGCATCAAGCTTCTGCGCTTTTAAATCTTCTACTATTGCCTTGAATCGAGTCATTACTGCAGATCCCTGAAGATCGTATTCAAGCGCATTGAACGTTGCTGCATCGCCGATCAATGTCAAATCTTTTTCAGTACCATCTAGTGTCATATCTAAAGCTTGAGCACCGACCCTGATTCGATATAATCCTGGCTCGATTTCCATTGGCATTTTTAAATTAAACTTTCCATCAGCAGAAACGGGCCCATTTGCAAGTACATCAGTTGTATTGTCCAAACTGATACGGTCAAAGTAAATTGTAGAATTTGCTGCATTGGTTAGCGTACCTGACACACTTAAGCCCTTATCATCTTTACATCCTATTAATGCCAAGGCTACTAAGGCTAACATAAATAAACTTTGTATAAAATTTCTCATCTTATTATAATTTAATTGCTAATTGATATTCTTTATTTAATTTTATTACTTCTTCCCTTGCTTTTTCCATACAATCTTCATTTTGAGATGCATAGAGGATGCTTCTTGAGGCATTAACGAAAAGAGCAGTATTTTTGGTGCCTTTTCCATAAGTTATAACTTCTTCCATATTTCCGCCTTGAGCACCAACACCAGGTACTAAAAGAAAATGATCAGGAACAATTTGTCTAACTTCATTAAAATCTTGTGGATGCGTAGCCCCTACAACAAACATCATGTTTTCTTTAGTACCCCAAGTCGAAACCTTAGTTAATATCTCTTGATATAAAGATTTACCACTTTGTAATTTAAGTCTTTGAAAATCATTACTTCCAGAATTTGATGTCAAGCCCAAAACAATGGTCCATTTTCCTTCAAATTCTAGAAATGGTCTAATCGAGTCTTCCCCCATGTATGGTGCTACTGTTATGGCATCAAAACCAAAATATTCAAAAAATGATGTAGCATACATTTTAGAAGTATTGCCGATGTCACCACGTTTGGCATCAGCAATAGTAAAAATGTTTTTTGGTATTTCATGAAATATTTCTTCTAAAGCATCCCAACCTTTAGGTCCCAATGACTCAAAGAAAGCAAGATTAGGTTTGTAAGCCACACATACATCTTGAGTACTCCTTATAATATCTTTACAAAAAGAAATAACACCTTTGATGTCCCGGGTATATGATTTGGGTAATTTTGCAATGTCAGGATCTAATCCCACACAAAGAATGGACTGCTTCATTGCTATGGAAGCTAATATATCTTGATAATTCATTTATAATTTAAGTCCGTTTGAAGCTTCTACAGAAATAATTTCTGGTACTTTAGATTTTACTGCTTGTTCTACCCCTGCTTTCATTGTCATAGTGGACATGGAGCAAAATTCACAATTACCCATCCATTTGATTATGAGGCGCATATCATTAGTAATATCAACTATTTCAATATTACCTTCATCTACTGCAAGATGCGGTCTCACATCATCTAAAGCTTTGTCCACTCTTTCGAAAAGTAAATCCTTTTCTGTAATTGTCATATTAAATATATACTTAAAATGAATTTATTTGCAAAAGTACTAAAACTTGCCATATATGTGTATCTTTTAACTTAGTATTATCATTTTAGAGACCACCAATCCCCGATTAATCTCTTTATTTATTGTGATTGTTTGAAATTAAATATTATTACGATATTTTCATATTAGCTTTAATTGGATATTTCAGTATTATTTCATAGATTTGATATATAATATTGAATATAATGGATAAGGAATTGAAATACAATTATAATGAATTCGTAGCATTCTTACTTTTGTATGCTTCTCATGCAGATTTAGAATTTTCTACAGAAGAAAAAAGTAAGATCATGAAACTCTTACCTAATGATGATTTTGAAAACATTTACAATGATTTTAAAAATGTAAATGACTTTCAAGCTTTACAAATCATTTTGTCTTACAAAGGTGTTTACTACCCTACTCCTGAACAAAAAGAAGAATTAATATCCAAACTTGTGGTTCAGTTTTTTAGCGATGGTAATTTTGACCCTATTGAGCAAGAGCTTCTTCATTTTCTTGAAAAATTACTATAATGGATTTACAAATTAAAGACAAACTTTTCGTAGTTACAGGTGGTACAAGTGGGTTTGGTCTCGCTATCACAAAGCGACTCGTCGAAGAAGGGGCAAATGTAATCGTCAATGCTAGAGGTAAAGATCGTTTGGATGAGATACAAAGTCTAGCACCTCAACAAATTGAAATAATTGATGGTGACATTACAACAGATGCGGTTATAGCTGATATTTTCAGAAAAATTGATTCAAGACCTTTGTCAGGTGTTGTTTTAAATGCTGCTGGCCCTCCCGCTATGTCCTTTTTAGAGACGGATCTTAAAGATTGGGATAAAGCATACGAGATCATTCTTAGATGGAAAGTTAAATTTACCCACGAGTTATTGGACAAAATGCTACCTCAAAAAGCTGGAAATTTTTTATACATCGAGAGCGCAAGTGTAAAACAACCCATAGAAAATTTGGTCCTGAGTAACTCCTTGAGATTAGCAGTTGTAGGTTTCGTAAAAACACTTTCACAAGAAGTAGCTTCATCAGGTATCACCATGAATATTTTGGCTCCAGGGTATCATGATACTCCAGCCATGGAAAGATTGTATGCCAAGAAATCAACACTATTAGGAATAAGCCCGATCGAAGCTAAACAAATTTTTGAGAATGAAGTGAAAGTGGGTCATCTTGGAAAAGCTGATGACTTTGCATCCCTAGCAGCTTGGTTACTTTCACCTTTGAGTAAATATATTACTGGGCAGACTATCAGTGTGGATGGTGGGTTGGTAAAAGGTGTGATGGGGTAATTACAATGTTCCACTTTTCTATGTTCAAAAAATAAATGGTTCTAAGTAATGGCTTTATAAAAGCTATTAGCCTTGAGAAATTAGCTATTGGCTTTATGAAGTCCCACAAATTTACTTGACAACAATTTGATAATAGCAAATATTAGAGAAAGAGTGCGCTCTCTACATCGTAGATGCTGGAATAGTTCATTAAAGTGTGTCTATTTGGTTAATAAATAATTTTTATTTTTTTTTCGACAGATTTTGGAAACTACAACTTGTAAACGACTAGTATATTTTATGGAGAATCTGTCAAG
>JALHLK010000058.1 GCA_022844565.1 Saprospiraceae bacterium | reverse complement strand
TGCTAAAGTTTAAATACTGAATAACAAGAGCCGTATGAAGGGAGACTTTCAAGTACGGTTCTGTGAGAGGCTTGGGCTGAGATGCCCTTGCCTACTCGGCAATTGGTACTTTGGTACCATTTTTTTTATGGAGCTCATACTCACTTTTTGCTTCGCACTATCCCGAAAACGTTCGGGATGATTTGTCGCAAAAAGTGCTGATTTTATTGTACTTTTGACCTTCACTAAGGAACCTATTTTAGATTTTCAGGTTAAATTTGAACATGACTTTTGTCATAGAATCTTCAACTAGTAACAAGTTTTAAGCGGAAAGAAAATAAATCAACATGAAAAAATACATTTTTACCTTAATTGCCATTTTACCTTTTGCAATTACAATACAAGCACAAAAAGTATTTACCACAGATGATTACTCAAAAGCAGTAGACAAATTGGGTACCAACTTAGCTAAATTAATAGACAGAGGTACAGTGACACCTCAATGGTTGCCCGATGGTAATTTTTGGTACACCGCAAAAACACCAACAGGTGTCGAATATGTCCTAGTTAATACAAAAGATGGTTCTAAAAAAATTGCACAAAAAAAAGATGACCTTGCACTTCCTGCACTATCAAAAACAACATCTGTAAAATTTATAGAAGTGCTATCACCAGATGGTTCAACGGTTGCGTTTATTAAAAATTGGAATCTTTATATAAGAGATATAGCTACAAATAAAGAAACACAACTCACAACGGATGGTGAAAAAGATTTTGGCTATGCTACAGATAATGCAGGGTGGACTCATAGTGATAAAGCAATACTATTATGGTCGCCTGACTCTAAAAAAATAGCCACTTTCAAGCAAGATCAGCGTAATGTAAGCAGTATGTATTTGGTCAAAACCACAGTAGGTGCACCAGAGTTAAGTGTATGGAAATACCCCTTACCGCAAGATAAAGAAATTGTAAAAATTCATAGAGTTATCATTGATGTAACTAAAGGTACTGTTTTAAAATTAAAAACGGCTGCCGATGATCATCGTAGCACCTTATGTGATGATATTAGCTGTGGTGGCTCATTTGATGATAATATTTGGAGTGCTGATGGAACAAAATTAGCATTTGTATCCACTCCAAGAGATCATAAAAAAGCAACTTTACGTATTGCAGATGCCATTACTGGAGATGTAAAAGATGTTTTAGAAGAAACGGTTGCTACACAGTACGAAAGTGGTTGGAAAAACGCTAATTGGCGTTATTTACCTGCAAGCAATGAAATTATTTGGTTTAGCGAAAGAGATAATTGGGGGCATTTATATTTGTACGATATTACTACAGGTAAGTTAAAAAATCAAATTACAAAAGGAAATTTTGTGGTAACAGATGTGCTTATTATAGATGAAAAAAAGCGTACCCTACTATTTGAAGCCAAAGGAAAAGAAGCTGGGCAAAACCCATATTTCAGTTATTATTACTCCATAGATTTTAGTGGTAAAAATTTAAAATTACTTACTCCTGAGGCTGGTCATCATGCTATCAATTTATCGAACGATGAAAGTTATTTTGTAGATAATTTTTCTAAGCAAGACGAACCAAACACAGCTGTTTTAAGAGATATTAATGGCAAACTAATTGCACCATTAGAAAAGGCAGATATTAGTCGATTAACAGCGAGTGGCTGGAAAGCTCCTACACCATTCTCTGTAAAATCTGCTAGTGGTGAATTTGATTTGTATGGTATTATGTACCAACCTTCTCATTTAGATGTTTCAAAAAAATACCCTGTTATCAATTATATTTATCCGGGCCCACAAGGTGGCGGTGTAGGCTCATGGGGCTTTTCTGCAATATTGTCAAGTGACCATCAAGCTTTGGCAGAGTTAGGGTTTGTGGTAGTTGTAATAGAAGGTAGCTGTAATCCTAATCGTTCTAAATCTTTTCATGATGCCTGTTATGGCAATATGGGTGATAATACATTGCCCGATCAAATTAGTGGTTTAAAACAATTACAACAACTTTATTCATTTTTAGATTTGGATAAAGTAGGCGTTTGGGGCCACTCAGGAGGTGGTTATGCCACTGCAGATGCCCTATTTAGCTATCCAGAATTTTATAAAGTGGGTATAAGCGAAAGTGGTAATCATGATAATCGAAATTATGAAGATGATTGGGGCGAAAGATATATTGGTTTACTTGATGGAGACAATTACGAAAAACAAGCCAACCAAATCAATGCAAAAAACTTAACAGGAAAATTACTCATTGCCCATGGTAATATGGATGACAATGTTCCGCCATACAACAGTTATTTGGTGGTAGATGCATTAATTAAAGCCAATAAGGATTTTGATTTGTTAATTTTTCCTAATGCCAGACATGGCTTTGGTGCTGATAGTTATTATATGATGCGCAGGCGTTGGGATTATTTTGTACAACATTTATTGGGTGGTATGCCTCCTAAGGAATTTCAGATAAAGGTTATAGCGGATGGGAGGAGGTAAATGGGGATTATAGATACCAGATAATAAGATGAAAGAATTAGATGTAGACTTTATTGGTGGGCAAGGTCCATTAATATTATGTAATTTTGTTTTTAAATTAAAATAAGAAACTTTAAAATGTATAATTTGATCTTCAATAATTTAGAAAACAGGAAATATAGTTACTATTTTTTCACTGTTTTGTTTATTCTAATGTTGTCCATTGATAAAGGAGTTTGTCAAAACTCTTCCTATCTAGTTTACAGCAATGATTGTATAGGTATAAGAAAACTTTTCTTTAACTTATCTGATAAAGTAGAGGAACGTAACCTTGATTATCTGAATTCAATTTTTTTAACTTTAATTGACAAAAAAAGTCGTCTTGATGAAATTAATATTGCAATCGAAGCAATTGCGAAATTTAGTGATTCAAATTCTCTAGATGAAACAAAGGATAATTTTTTAAAAAAAGTAAGTGAAAGACAAGCTAAATATAAAGAAGATGTATTTAACGATTGTGAAGTTCTGGATAGAATTGGAGATTATATAATTTATCATCAAACATATAAAGACTCATCATTAATCAGAGAATTATTGACAATTTTAAAAGATTCTAAGGAAGAATATGATGACGCTTTGGCTGCCGAAGCTTTAATTAAAAGAAATAATGATAGAATCTTACTTCCTTCTTCAATTCCAGATCGAGAGATTTATGCACACGTTGATGAATACCCTCTTCTTGTAAATTATAAAAATGATTCCATGAGTAATCAACTTAATTTAGATATCAGCGTAAATAAACTAGTAAAATACTTTGAAGAAAACATTACATATTCAGAAAATCCCAAATCCAGAGTAGGGGTAAAATTTGTAGTTGGATTTACAGGAAATGTTCAAGATATTGATTTTTTTTATATTGAAAATCAGAGAATAAAAGACGAAATTCTTAGTTTGATAAATAAAATGTCAAGTGTTTTGGGCAAGTTTACACCAGGTAAATCTAGAGGTAAAGTTAAACTGGTTGAACTTAAAATATTTTTCAACTTAAAAAGTAAGTAGAATTCGACATCAAGAGAATGTCGAAGGTTTAATCACAAACATCACATATAAGACTCCCATTCTGTCTGTAATTAAAAAAAGGCCTGAGGGGCTCAATCCTAGCTCTTACCAATCTATGTATCTATCAGATAAACTATCTATAGTGCCTTGCTTGATTGAGTTTATGATGGCTTGGGAAATTATTACAGATGGGGATGATGATTTGGATGGAGTGAAAATGGATGGGTATGGTTTATTAAGTGAATAATACCCTTTACGCCCACTTCTTGTAACTTTTTCGCTCAAAAATGATATGTATTTAAACAATTTCTTATTTTTATAGCCTTAAGACTCTAATCAGCTAATTTGATCCTTTTAAATACACAAAAGACAAAACAAATTAAATGCACAGGAAACTTATTACATTGATTTTTATGCTATTTACAATTGTTTCTTATGCCCAGATGCAACCTTTGGAAAGTCAGACAATTTAACAGAAACAAAATTTAGGAAATAGTACTTATCAATTATTCCCAACAAAAAATTATTGGACTTTTATAAAATTAGACACAAGAAATGGTAAAATGTGGTAAGTCCATTTCTCAATTAAAGATGATGCAGGACAGGGCGAATTAATACTTAGCAACCTCAATCTTGTAAGTAAAGAAAAGGAAATCAATGGTAGATTTATGCTCTATCCGACCGAAAACATGTATAATTTTCTGCTACTAGACCAAATAGATGGTGATGTATATCAAGTTCAATGGTCTATGGATGAAAAGAACAGATTTGTATGACCAATAAAATAAAGATGGCTTCAAACTATTATTTCATTTTTATTTTATAATCTTATATTTTACCGCTCAATAAAAACACGAATAAAATTAAAGCGGTTTATTTTTGAATTTGCATTAAGCGGGAAAGTATCCTTCCTAGCTATGTATCATAACGTTTTTAAAATTGTATTAAATATGACATTTCTTGAACTCGCAGAAAAAGTATTAAGTGAAGAAACAAAAGCTTTAACTTCAATAGAAATTTGGAATATTGCAGTAGAAAAGAGTTATGACAAAAAATTAAAATCCCAAGGAAAAACTCCATGGGCTACACTTGGGGCCCAGATATACGTAAATGCAAAAGACGATACAAAATCAAAATTTGCTAAAACTGATTCAAGACCGAAGAGGTTTTATCTAAAATCAATGACAAATTCAATTAACCTAGAAGACATTACTATACCAGAAGATATAGTCCAAGTTAAAGAGAAAAAATTTGATTATTTAGAAAAAGATTTACATAAATTCTTGTCATATTTTGTATACTACCATTTGAATTGCTACACAAAGACAATAAAGCACCAAGTTTCAAACAAAAAAGAATTTGGAGAGTGGGTTCATCCTGATATGGTTGGTTGTTATTTCAGAATGGAAGATTGGAAAAAGGAAGTGTATGATTTCAGCAATTCAATTGGGGTAAGAGCTGTTGTATTATACTCTTTTGAATTGAAAAGAGAGTTATCCTTTTCAAATCTAAGAGAAAGCTTTTTTCAATGTGTTTCGAATTCCTCTTGGGCAAATGAAGCATATTTGGTCGCAGCAAGAATATCAGAAAATGATGACTTTATGGATGAATTATCAAGATTGTCAGCATCATTTGGAATAGGAGTTATAAAACTAAATGTTGAAGATCCAGATTCATCAGAAATCATTTTACCAGCAAAGTATAAGAAAAACCTTGATTTAGAAACTATGAATAAATTAGCTATGAACAGTGATTTTAAAGATTTCTTAGAAACTGTAAAAATTGATTTGACAAGCAAAAAAATTCACAAAAAAGAATATGATATTGTAGAAGATGTTGAAAATCTGAAATCAAAATAATGTCAACTAATATCAGTTCCAATAAAGTATTTTCTGCTTAAAAATTAAATATAATGAAACAAATTTGTACTTTTATTGCGTTATATATTAATAGTAAAATAAATGAAGGTCTTTAAGAGAAATTTGGATCTTTTTAGTTCTGGTTGAAAATTTGACCCAAAATAGTTTTCTAAAACGATTTTACTATTTAAAATGCATTAAGATTAAATTGATTTTTAATATAATTACTACTTGAATTAAAAGACAGATGGCAGAGGTTAAAAAAAATAATGTTAAAATGACGGAGAGTTTTCGTCAAGCTGGATCTACTAATTCTGGCAGAGTTCATGTAGTTCCAAGTAAGAATGGCTGGGCTGTAAAAAAGGAAGGCGCTATAAGAGCTCTTGTGGTAACAGACACTATAGAAGCCGCAGTTAAAGCGGCAAAAAATGTTAAAACAGCCGCTAGAATTGTGATACATAAGAAAGATGGAACTATTCAATCAAATATTAAGAAAAAATGATTAATGAAAGTAATGTTTTCATAAATTGTCCTTTTGATAACCAATACTTTCCACTTTTAAAGCCTTTGTTGTTTACTATTATTTATATTGACTTAATACCACAAATATCTGAAACGACAGATTCAGGACAAACACGAATAAATCACATTGTTAAATTAATGTCCGTTTCAAAATACTCTATACATGATCTTTCAAGAATTGAAACGATAAGCCGTAAAGATTATCCTAGATTTAATATGCCTTTTGAATGTGGGATAGATTTTGGTCTTAAAGCTTCCAATAAAGAAGAATTTGGGGCCAAGAAGTTTTTAATTCTTGAAAAAGAACCTTATCGGTATAAGAGTATTATATCGGATATTTCTGGAAATGATATAAAATTTCATAAAAATGATCCACAAGAAATCATTAAATCTATAAGAGATTGGTTCAAAGTACTTAAACACGAAGTACCGTGGTACAACACTATTTGGTTAGCTTATGCTGAGTTTGAAGCTGACTTTGAACTAATACTTTTAGATAATGAATATGATCCTAAAAGTATAAACTCAATAACTTTTAGTGATATAATTGAAAATATGACAGCTTGGATAAAAGCTTTTAAAGAAAAAAGGAGTATATAAACAACTTTTGAACTATTTAAAAATTTACATTTTGGTTTCAACACAGCACCACAATCAACCAAAGTAACCCAACATTCTCAATTACCAATTCAGCTCAAACTATGCCTTAACAAATATTTAACACCAACCTCCTAATAAATTAGTTGCACTACTAATCAATTAGTAGTATCTTTGTTTTAAATATTTAAGACATGATAAAACTAGCAAAAAGAGAAGAGCAAATTATGCAGGTGTTTTGGGATCTCAACAAAGCATTCATCAGAGATATTATACCGCACCTACCCGATCCTAAGCCGCATTACAATAGTGTAGCGACAATGGTCAAGATCTTAGAAGATAAGAAATTTCTAGATCATGAGACGATTGTAAATATGCATTGTTATTTTCCGATCATCAGCAAAGAGGCATATCAGCAGTTTGCAATGAAAGATATCGTAAGCCAATATTTTGATAATTCTTACCCAAGAATGTTGGCATTTTTTGCCAAGGAGCAAAACTTATCAGAAGCAGAATTGGATGAAATTGTGAAATTGATCAAAAAAGAAGACAAATGATACCTTATATCCTTTATTCTGCCATCGTCATTGCTGTATTTCTCGTTTTTTATAAAGTACTCTTGCAGCAAGAGACCTTTTTTAAGCTCAATAGATATCTGTTATTGATCTGCATGGTCATGGCATTTGTATTGCCATTGGTGCCTGTTCCCCAGCAATTTTCATTTAGAAAGGCACAGGTGAGTGTTGTGCTACCAAAAGTAAATGAGCAAACTCCTAAGGAAAACTTAGTCAATACGGAAACAGCTATCAAAATTCCAGCTGCTGTTGCGGATGTCAATAAAACAATGGACACCAATAGGATTTTGAATTGGATAGTGTATCTATATTGGTTTGGCGTCATCATCTTTGGATTAAATTTTTTACTCCAGATCGTTGTTTTGCTTTACAAAGCGTATGCTAAGCCTGCGATTGTAGACGGGAAGTTTAGAATAGTAGAAATACCTGAAGACAAGGCTCCGTGTTCTTTTGCCAATACGATATTTATCAATCCAGAAAAATATGATTGGGAGACTTACAATCAAGTCTTGCTTCACGAAAAAATACACATAGAAGAAAAGCACACTTTTGATCTCCTGCTGACCGAGATGATGCTCATTATCCAATGGTTTAACCCTTTTGCATGGCAATGGCGAAAGGAACTAGAAAGCAATCTCGAATACTACACCGATGATCTTATGCTCCAAAAAAGCGATATCCATAAAGAAAACTATCAGATGAGCTTGCTAAAAGTAGCTGCACCTCATTTTCCTTTGAGTCTTACAACAAATTATAATCAATCACTTCTTAAAAAAAGATTACTCATGATGAATTCAAAAAAGTCTAATTTACAAACTACTTGGAAATATTTTTTCCTTTTACCAATTGTTGCTCTATTCGTTTGTTCGTTTAACGAGCCATTTGCCCAAAGCATAAGCAAAGTTTCTATCACCAAAGTTGATTCCAAAAACGAGGTGAATAGTAGAATGAAAAACACCGGAAACTGGTTTGCCACCATCAAAAATGATAAGGTCAATATTCAGTTTAAAAATGATGATGATGAAGACAATTACAATTCGAGCAACACTACTTTTCCTCTCAGCGAATTGGGTGTGCTTCCACAAGACAAACAAGGTACATTTTCTGTAAAAAGAGATGCAGGTACCATGGAATTCACAGGCAAATTTGAAGGCAATAAAGGCATGGGCGACTATAAATTTGGACCGAATAAGAGCTTTATCGATGACATGAAGAAAGAAGGAATTGACTTGGATAAAGACGATGATTTATTAGTGTTCTTTATGATCGATATCAAGGGTTCTTATGTTCAGATGCTCAAAAAGAATGGATTTAAAAACTTAACCAAAGATGATCTTATTCCTTTGGCAGCACTTAAGGTGGATGAGGCCTACATCAGCTCGATCAAAATGGCTGGATTAGGTGACCTACAACCTGGAGATTTGATACCTCTGAAATCAATGAATATTGACAAAAAATACATTGAAGAAATTCGCAATGCTGGTTATAAAGACGTGACCGCAGAAAAATTGATATCTCTAAAATCTATGGATATCGACGGAAAATATATAGCAGATTATAAGTCTTCGACTAAAAATGAAAATGGAACCGATGATCATAACGATGGCCACAATAGTAGTGATGAAGACGATATCATTGCTTTTAAATCCATGAACGTAGATAAGGCATTTATCAACTCAATTAAAGAAAGTGGCTACCCAAATATTTCTAACAGTGACTTGATTGCTGTCAAATCTATGAACATAACGCCTGACTATATCAAAAGCATCAAAAAAGCTGGCTATCCAAATATTGAAATCAGCGATATAATAGGGGTAAAATCTCTAAATATTACTCCTGACTATATCAAAAGCATCAGAAATATCGGATATCCAGAAATAGAAATAAGTGACCTCTTGGCTATGAGTTCGCTGAATATAGATGCCGATTATATCAAAAGCTTTTCAAATACAGAGTACGGTAAAATAGCAATCGATGATATGATCGCTCTAAAATCACTTAAGATCACATCAGAACTCTTTAAGCAATACGAAGATCTTGGATTTGAAGATTTTGATATCCAAGAAGTCATAGCTGCTAAATCCACGGGTACTACTCCTGCATTTATAAAATCTATGCGCGAAAAAGGACATAATCTCAAAAGTCTTGAAAAGTATATTACGTTGAAGACGGTGATTGAGAACTAAGGATTTGAGTTAAACATCTAAGTTAGTAAGAAAAGGCAACTTGTTAGCAGAGGTGATGTAAAAACGACAGTGATCTATACGCATATTACAGACTTGGATTAATAAATATATGGAATTAGATTTGCATTTGATAAATACGAATAAATACAAATGTTAGGCGGCATTAAGAAATAAAAAAATGAAATTTCGACTAAGACCAATATTATCAGAAATCAAAGAGTTGTATTTGAAACCAATTTCAAATAAACGATTTGAAGATTATATTTCAAAACTTCACGGAGACAGTAAAGGAGATTTAGCTTTACCCATCGGCGGATTTAATCCAATGGCAAAGCAACATATTATCGCTAAAATTGATGAATTAGAAAAAATTGAGGCTGAAAAATTAATGGAAGAAGTAATAGAAGGACTTAATTCCAATTTGGAAATATCCAGTCAACAAGAAATATTAGTTGTCTTAAATATTGCGGATGATTTAAAAGGGGGTTGGACTAATTACTACACAACGGACTTTGACAGCAAATTCAAATTAAATGCATTTGTGAAACGAAACTTTTGTGTCCCATACTTTTGGACAAGTGAAGTTTTTACGGAGGAAATCATAAGAAAAAGGACAAAAGAATATGTAAACAGAATAATTTTTAGATTAGAAAATCCTCAGCCAGTAACACTTGAACAACATTTGGAACAAGAAATTTATGTGGCAACCAATACAAACGGAATTGTAAACGAAGCTGAAAATTCGCTATTCAGAGAAATTGAAACCTATTTCTTGAATAACAAACATTCGGATGAATACGATAAAATATTCAATTTTTTTTATGGCGATAAAGGGTCTGAAAATTTAGGATTTAAAAAATATGGAATCAAGGATGTAAATGGATACGATTTTGCAAAAATAATTTCAGAAAGAAGAAATAGCGAGATGTTATGGCTCATGAAAAGTAAAACAACCTAATCTGTAACTTTGCTAACAGTTGATGGAAAATTTTCAAAAATATACTTAAAATCTCTTTGAAATGTTAACCATGTAGTTAACTTTGCATGGTGATGAGGAAAATTTTTTCATATGGAGATTATTTTGATACATTTTACGAAGAACAGGACCAAAAAAGTCGTGATAAGATAGACTTTGTATTAGATTTAATTAAGCATGAAAAGCATGTGCCAAAAAAGTTCTGAAAACACATGGAAGGTACAGATAGCTTATATGAAATAAGAGTTTCTACAGCAATTAAGGAAATACGAATCTTTAGTTTTTTCGATCAAGTCAACTTAGTCATTTTGGCAAATTGCATAGTTAAAAAAACTCAAAAGACACCTAAAAATGCATTAGAATTGGCACTTAAGTTAAAAAAAGAATATTTTAAAAATAAAGATAATGAACAAGCTTAAATCATTTGAAGATCATCTAGACAAATATCACGGCAAAAAAGGGACTGATAGTCGTACAGCGTTTGATGCCGAGTCTCTAGCTTTTCGATTAGGCATAATGCTTAAAGAAACTAGAAAGAGTTGTAATGTAACTCAAGAAGAACTAGCTGAAAGGACAGGAACTAAGAAGAGCTATATTTCTAGAATTGAAACAGGTAAGAGCGAAATTCAACTTTCAACCTTCTTTAAATTAGTTGAGATGGGATTAGGTAGGACAGTAACAATAAATATTGCATAAATTCCCATGCGATTAAAACCTGAAGATATTAATGACATAATTCTATCAAGATTGATTGGGGCGTATCCGACTGAAGAGAACTATACTGCCGCTATCGACAAATTTGAATTGGATTGTGAGAAATATTTATTAGAGATATTTCAAAAGCTTGGCATAAAATCTTTAGTTAAATCATCAAGAAAATCTTTACCTTACAATAACGAGCTAACAGTAGTTTTAGAAGGAGAAACCGATATGAATGCACCATATGAATTTTTTCGTGTAGCTCAAAAATTTTAAAAGAGATCTTAGAAAAAGATATAAAAAAACTTAGGTTCTTTATACAGATTGATGTTTATACGCGAAATAAAAATTACATTGCAGATTGGGGTAAAATTGAATATAGATTCAGATATCATTATAGTGAATCACATCAAGAATTACACAGAGACAAGAAATTAGAGCCAATTGAAATAAGATCTAAAAAACTTAAAATTAAATTTGATAATTTTCGCAAAGAGAGAGAATTATTGCAAAATTCTAATTAAAAAACACGAAGCCATAACACAGGATTTGATAACAATTTGGCTATTGCCAAAGCCGTGACAAATCTGCAAAACGTTGTTAGCAAGCATATCACCACACCCATCAAAATGTAAATTTCATCTTGCTGCTATTTGCTTTTCCCCCCAAGTTCGCATTTGGCTAATAAACGGAATTAATTCTTTTCCTGTTTCGGTCAGTGAATATTCAACTTTGGGTGGAACCTCAGGATAAACTTTTCTCGTAATTAGTTCATCAGCTTCCAGTTCTTTTAGTGTTTGGGTAAGCATTTTTGGTGTGATACCCACTATTGCCCTGTTTAATTCACCGTATCTCAATAAGCCATCCCTTAATACCCATAAAATCCGCCCTTTATATTTTCCGCCTATTCTTTGAAATGCGTAATCAACAGCACAATGTGCCTTTTGAATATTTTTTTTCATTTTTTATTAAAATTTAAACCATTGATAATCAGCCTTACTATATTTTTAGTATGTAGCCTACTTTATTGTATGTACTTGCTACAAAGGTATTAAATACTTTTATTTGCAAAAACTATAAATTAAATATATTATGAATGCAACTGTCAAAAAAGTACTTTATTTTCCAATAACAAAAATTATCATCGGAATTTTCGTTCCTTTTTCTCTATTTGTCGTAATTCAAAACTTTGTATTAAAACCATTTTTTTATAATATCATTCAAGATAAAAATATTGCTAACCCAATTATTCACTGTGTTTCTTTTACAGTGTTATTAACCGCTTATTACTATTTATTCCGATTATATGATAATAGAAAAATAACAGAGCTATCCACAAAATATTTACTTAAAGAAATGTTTGGTGGTTTTTTCTTTGGTTTTTTCACCATTTCATTATCTATTTTCATTTTATACTTACTTGGGTATTATCAAGCTATTAGTATTTCAACTGCTCACTACCCAATAAAGTTGTTCACGTTTTTAATGTTTGCAGCCATAGTTGAAGACCTATTTCATAGAGGGTTAATAGTTCGTGTCTGTGAAAATTGGTTAGGTACTAATTTAACCCTTGTCATTGCTATGTTAGTAGAACTTCAACACATTTATAATCCAAATTCCAACTTATTTAGTATTTTTTATTATTTGATTTGGGGGTTTACTATTGGAATGATGTTTATCTATACTAAAAGAATATGGCTACCATTTTTCTTCCATTTAGGTTGGAATTTTTCGCAGCCTTTTTATGGCTCCAATCTCACTGGGCTAAATAATATGGGTAGTATCATTCAATCAAAATTCAGCGGCCCTGAACTATTGACAGGGGGTGCTGTTGGAATTGAGGATTCAATTTTTACAGCATCATTTTTATTAATTATTGGTATTGTTCTTTATTACCTTGCAAAAAAAGAGGGCAAAATTGTAAAAAGCAAACTGCAGGTTATTAGAGATGTTGAGCAAAAATTGAAATAAAAAGGCTTTAACTTCTTATTTGTGGTAATTACTTCCGATCATGACATCTTCGCTTATACCTTATACTCACCGTCATTTTTATAGGCACCGTCAAATACAATAAAAAAATATCATGTATATACACAACAAATCACAACAAACTATTTAATACTAACTTTAATTCGTTTGGACAAATCACAGAATAGATACCCGTGATTTAAACAAAGTTGATTAAATTTAATTTTTCAATAAAGGATTAATTTTTGTCATAAATTGCTAATTTTTTGAAGTATAAATGTAATTGATAAAATTAGAATACACAATTGTTTGTCAATGCGTTATATTTGTATCGTTTTCATTACTTTATAGAAATCATGAAGTTATACACCCATATTTTGTTGCAATTAATTCTCTTTGGTTTGGTCCAAAGATTAAATGGCCAGCAAAGATTTGAGTGCTTAGGAGAAACACTAATATCTATGAGTGATGGTAATATTACATTGATCAAAAGTCCTCAGTCCATTCCTTTTTCACCTCCAACTTACAATATTTTGTGTGGCTATGTTGGAGATTTTGACGCATTGGGCTTTAACTCAAAAGATAATTTTATCTATGCAGTCGAACAAAAATCGAATAATATAGTAAGACTCAGTCGAGACAATACATTTGAAAGAATTGGCAAGGTGCAGATTGTTGACACCCTAAAATCTAATGCAGGAGACTGCAATGTAGATGGGCTGTATATGTGTTACGACAACAAACTGAATAAAATATTGGTTTTTGATGTGTTAGGTAATTTTAAATTAGTGCGTCAAATCAGTTTGTTTTGGGACCCAAAATCGCCAAACAATGGACCTTTTACGACAAGGATTTTTGATTTTGCCTTTGACCCAAATGATCCGAAAGTTGCTTATTCTTTTCAAGGCAGTTTTGATCATCCTGATTTGTACCCCAAAAGTACTCAAGGTACCATGCTAAAAATTAATCTTAATTTTGACGACCCAAACTTAGGTATGGTAACACCACTTGGCAAAATACCTGCTCAACAAATTACACATATATCTGGACTCATATTCAATTCTAGATCTTTTTTAACTGGTTTTGGATCGTCTTTGGACGCCTTGAATCCACCTCAGAATTTTTTATTTAACGTAGATGCACGTCAAGGACAAATATCGCCAATCTTGATCCAAAATCCAAAAGCGAATATAAGTGACGGATGCTCTTGTCCTTATTCTTTGACTTTTACAAATGCTGCACCGATTGAAGGCATGCTTTGCAACAATGATACCAAAACTTTTGTAGTAGCATTTGAAAATAATTCCTTTATCCCTTTAGAAAATGTAGTTTTAAAAGACACCTTTCCTGAAGGAACAGTTATAAAATCTGTTAGCAATTCTTTTTCTGGTAAGATCGATGCAGGCACTGGTGTAGGAACAAATATTTTGTCTATTTCTAACTTAATGATCCCCTCAAAGCAAAGAATTGTGATCAGAATAGAGGTCATGTCTATAAATGCCAAAGATGGCCCTACTTTTAACCGAGCTTATCTAGAAAATCTTCCCCTTCCTTATCCAAAAAGCATGGGTTCTGATGATCCAGACTCTTCTCCCTCTGGAGATAGGTCAAATTTTTTCTTTACCACTCGTGGGCTCAAAAAACTGACTTGGCAAACCATTCCTCCATCAGATTGTCTTGAACCCAATGACGGAAAAATCATTGTCTCTTCCCCTGAATTTACCATTGGGCAAACCTATATTGTAAGCCTTAGAAATCAGGTAGGATGGAAAGAATATGAAGCAAAGGTAGTGATTGACAGTAAGAGTTCTTTCTTATTAGATTCTTTGTATCCTGGTCAATACCAGCTTTATGGTTTTAGATCGATCAATGACAACTGTAGCCTTTCATTAAAAGATACTTTGATCACCTTATTGGCTCCAAACGATCAATTAGTTTTAAAAATTAGTGGTAATGGTCTTCTTTGCGAAGGTGAAACTTTATTTCTAAAAAGTTCATTAACTCCAGATGGAAGAGTGGATTGGCTTGGACCAGATGTTTTTGGGTCTGGCTTTGCCAATCCTGTAATAGAAAATGTTACTCCTCAAAAGTCGGGTATTTATGAAGCCACAGCGACTTATGGCTATTGTACACAAAAAAAAGAAATAAAAGTAGTTGTAAAAAAACAAGTCAACACATCGATTTCTGGAGATTCCATTTACTGCATCAGAGACACACTTCGTCTTAAAATTGAAAAGGCAAAAAATGATACACTTAACTTCTTATGGTCAGATGTAAATAATGTTCAAAAAGCAGACTCTATTTTAACTTTGCCGATTACTAGTCAAGACCAATCTGGTTACTACACCGCAATTTCGAATAATGGATCTTGCTATGACACCATAAGAATAAATGTTTTGGTTCGACCGACACCTACGATCGAATTGCAACCCATATTTAATACCACTTTTTGTGATCCCTTGTCTTTACTCCCAATAATAAAGGGTGATCCAAAAGTCGAGTATCAATGGTTTCCTGCAGATGGTTTAAGTTGTGTAAATTGTCTGAATCCACAAGTTATTCCAATCGTCCAATCAAACTATCTATTAAAGGTTTCGAATGAACACAACTGTGCTGATAGTGCCTCTACACAAATCATTTTGGACAAAAAAAACCTACTTTTTGCTCCTAATATACTCAACACTTCTCAATCGACAGACAATAAAAAATTCACCATATATCCCAATTGTGTGGTCCAACACCTTCAAAGTTTAGATATTTTTGATCGACTAGGCAACCGTATTTTTACAACGACAGCTCTTAATCCGGGTGAATCCTTGGTTGATTGGGATGGTACCACCTCAGGTTATAAAGTTCTTTCAGGTGTATATGTGTGGGTCGTAAAGGCAGAATTAGTAGATGGAAGTATCGTGCATTTGACGGGAGATGTTACGATTATTTAATTTTGCTTTGCTCACCGCAGGATCTATCACTTTTAACGCGGAAAAGGAAAAAGATGAAGCAAAAATGTATCGTTTATATTTTGACAGACCCTTGGATATATCTTTTTTTTACAAAATCAAAAAACCAAACCTAGCTTTTAGCGCTTGTGTTCAAATCACTGTGATTTAGAAAAGATTTCTAAAATGATAAAAGAGGGCTTTTGATAACTGAAAGTTTATTTAAAAGAGGTGCGAAATATAGATATCTAAAAAACTACAAAAGGTTATAAATGATAGATTTCACAAGTCAATACCATTATCTTTGGTAATTTCCCATATTGTAGTGATTAAGAAAATATTTTATTTTGTATCGAAATTTCAAACTGAATCAACCTTTTTGGCTAGTTGTTTTTTATAATTATAAAGACCCATAAGTATAAGAATACAAGCTGCAATCATAGCAAGTGATAAAGAAATGAGTAAAAATGAAATCACACCTTCACTTAAAGGACTTCCTTCTTTTCCTCCAGCTAAAGACATCATTTTACCTGCTCTTGTGATTGCACCTATTGTCACAGCTATAAAGTTAGCAAATGAGCCATATAAAGTTAACCAAAAGATTGAAACCAACACTTTTTCTCCCAATATCAATTTGTTCCAAATCAATCCAAGGATAACCAAAAACATTCCATTCATTATTCCTTCAAGGTGGGCAGAAAGCCCCATACGTGGATTTACCATTAATGGAATAAATAATCCAATAATTAGACCAAATAGGAAAAGAAGGACACCTAAGAAAACAAGTTGGTTCGCGTAAAGTTCTGTCTTAGTATTGTTTGTCATTGTTACATTATTTTAAATGTATTTTTAATTACAACCTAAAGGAGTTTTAAAAACGATCTCCAAGTTATACTTCTTTAACCCAGATTTGAATTCATACACAAACATATTTGCACATGAATTCAAATCTGGGTTTAGTTAACAAAATTAATTTTTATTCCAATACGAAGTATTTTTTGCAGACCTTAACTTTTATATATAGGTAATATTTATTGTTTGACCAATTATAATTGACTTTAAAGCCCATTTAACCATATATTATAACACAAATACTACTATTAGACCTTTTGTGCTGTAAACAACACTTCTTTATATTCGATATATTTAAAGCATCATTTTGTGGTACATCGTCAAACGTATGATATTTCTATCAAAATATTGGTAACCCGTTGCTCGTTGTTGATACCATTTGAGATATCCTACTTCGATCGCAATTTGTTTAGAGAATGTTTGTTCGATTGCAAAATAAACTCTGTTTTGGTCAAAGTGATTATTGACTATGGTTTTACCAGCGTTAACCATCAATTCGTTGGCCATTTTCAGTGTAGTTGGTTTTGAACTTTCTATAGGGCCAATTTTATAACTAATTTGAAGCCGATATCTTAAGCGAAAATTAAAATCGTAGCCGTCATTAAGTTCTATGCCATTATTTTTTCGAAAAAATCGTTCGTCAAGCCTTAGCCTTTGGTGAATGGCCAATCTTTTATCTACAAGTATCAAATAATTGAACTCTTGATTCGGTCTTATTTCTGGTACTATTAAATTTGATATTGAATTTGGGTCTTGAGGGCTTTGTAAAGAATAGGTTAACCCAAGAGCAGCGTCTGCGTTTTTAAATATTTTGTAGTGTAGTCTACTATGAATAATTAAATGATGATGTCTATTATTTTCAAAAAAAGTTCGATTATCAATTTCATTATGCCAAGATATTTTTTCTGTGAAAATCAGCTGACTGTAATATCTAGCCCAATATAAATTTTGATGTGTTATTTCTTTGTTTTGAGCCAAAACTCGAAAACCAAGGATTAATATTGCAAACGTTAGACTGTATTTTTTTATATCGTTCACTGACTTTAAGGAATTTTGGGCATAGTTTAGATGATGCTAAAAAGGGTTATTTAAAATTGAAGGACAAAATTAATGGTTATCGGTCAACTTTGTATCACCAAGATTGAATTTGATAATTTAGCGATTCTGAATGGGCTGATAATCAAAAAATTTACTTGCTTTACCCTCCCTTTAATGCTAAACCAAATATTATGAAGCTCAAAGACCCCTCTGGTACATATCAACAACAGAAAAGAGATAAAACAAATAAAGCAAACCTTTGAATTATAACTTTTAATTTCTATATCATAAAAATATTTTACAATTACACATTTAAAAAATTGTAATAAATTAATATACAACAAAAGAAAGTATTGTCTTACATTTAACGCTAAATTCAATTGTTAACTAAAATTTATTTATCATGAAACAAAAATTTGTTGTACTTAAGATGTGGCTACCCATATGTCTATTTATACTTACTGTGGGTATGGGCTATGGTCAAAAAATTTCGGGTAAAATATCTGATGAAAAAGGTGAATCATTGATTGGAGCCTCTATCATGATCAAAGGTACTACCTCAGGTACTGTGACGGATTTAGATGGCTCGTTTATGCTTGATGCATCACCAGGTGCTAATCTGATTATCTCATCAATCGGATATATCACTCAGGAAGTAGCAGTAGGGAATCAATCTATTTTAAACATCATCATGCGAGAAGATGCAATAAATCTCTCAGAGGTCGTTGTGACGGGTTATAGTAGTCAAACAAAGCGCGATATCACAGGAGCTGTAACTTCTATTAATATGCGAGAAGCTTTGGCGGTACCAGCTACAAACGCAGCACAAGCTATTCAAGGTCGTGTGGCAGGTGTCAACGTCGGAAATGACAACTCACCTGGTGGTGGAGTCATGGTTAGAATAAGAGGTTTTGGAACGATCAATGACAATTCACCCCTTTTTGTGGTAGATGGTATGCCTACCAAAGGAAACCTTAATACCCTGAATCTAGGTGATATAGAAACAATGCAAGTACTCAAAGACGCCTCTGCAGCATCAATATACGGCTCAAGAGCAGGAAATGGTGTAGTCATCATCACCACCAAAAGAGGTAAAAGTGGCAAACCTAAATTCACTTATGATTCGTATTATGGCACACAAAAGGCAACTAAGTTTTTAGACTTATTAAATACTCAACAATATGCTGATTTACTTTGGGAGTCACGTATAAATGCTCAAAACTCAAATTTGCTTGTTGATGGTAAAATATCAGATCCTTCAAAAATTGTTTATCCAAATATTCCAATGTTTGGTGGTCAGGTTGCAACACCTGTAATTCCTGACTATATTTTTCCGGTAGGAGGAAAAACAGGAGCGGTAGACGAATCAAAATATAGTGTAACACCTAAAAACTTGATTACAACAGCTAATAAGCAAGGAACAGATTGGTTTGAAGAGATATTTGAAACTTCACCTCTTCAAAACCATCAAATTGGTGTTTCGGGAGCAACCGACCAAGCTAGATACGCTATTTCTGCAAACTACTTTGATCAGAAAGGTATCATGAAACACACTTCGTTTAAAAGATACTCTTTGCGAGCCAATACAGAATTTAATGTAAATAAAAAAATAAGAATAGGCGAAAATTTTCAATTTGCTTATGGAGAGCAAGTAGGACAACCTAATGGAAATCAAAACGAAAGTAACCCAATTACTTTTGCATATCGAGTACCATCAATCACGCCTGTATATGACATTAAAGGTTATTTTGCAGGGTCTCCTACTGCGCTTGACAATGCTCGAAATCCATTGGCAGAGTTATACAGAAATAAAGATAACAAACAAATTGAGCTTCGACTTTTTGGTAATCTATATGCAGAAGCGGATATTTTTAAAGGCCTAACAGCAAGAACTCAAATTGGTATCGATTATAATAACCTCAATCTTAGACGATATAGAGCCAATGACCCTGAATCACCTGAACCACTGGGATTAAATCAATTGACTCAAAATAATGGATATGAATATACTTGGAATTGGTATAACACGTTGAATTATAATACCAGTTTTGGAAAAAAACACAAACTTGGTTTCTTAGTTGGGACGGAGGCAATCCGCAACTACTTTGAGTTTTTTACAGCCAGTCGAACAGGATTTGCTTCCGATGATTTACCTAACCGTTTCCTAGATGCAGGTCGAGCAGGTATAACCAACGGAGGAAGTGCTAGCGAATGGGCACTGGCTTCTGAGTTTGGAAAAATCAACTACTCATTTGATGATAAGTACTTATTAGATCTAACATTACGAAGAGATAGGTCTTCTCGATTTTCACCTAGTTTCCGTACCGCGATTTTCCCAGCTATCAGCGCAGGTTGGATCCTGTCTGATGAGGCCTTCTTAAAAGATGTCGAGCTATTAACTTTTGCCAAACTTCGAATTGGTTTTGGACAAACAGGAAATCAAGAAATTGGAAACTATAATGCCTTCACAGCATATCTTAGCTCTCCCGAATCATCAAACTATGATATAAATGGTACACGTACATCTTCCCTACAAGGGTATGAATTGTCTCAGTTTGGAAATGATAAAGCAAAATGGGAAACAACTACTTCCACCAATATAGGAGCCGATTTGATCTTTTTAAAAGGTAAGTTAGAGGCTAATATTGACTGGTATACTCGGACTACAAGTGATATGCTTTTCCCGGTAGAGGTTCAATTTACTCATGGAGTTGCTGCAAATCCTTTCCAAAATATTGGTGAAATGAACAATAAAGGTATCGACCTAGCATTAAACTATCGAGATAAAAGTGGAGATTTTACCTATTCGATAGGTGGTAATTTCTCCACGTATAGAAATAATGTGGTCAAAACAACCGGTGACCCAACAACTCAGTATTTTGGCTTTAGTAATTTGAGATTGCCTACAGGTACTGTTGCTGTGACGCAACAAGGCCATCCATTAGCATCCTTTTTCGGATATCAAGTCTTAGGTATTTTTCAAAATGATAAAGAGGCTGCTGAATACCCATCACAATTTGGTGGTGGTGCCATGAATAAAGCAGGTGCTTTCAAATTTGCAGATGTAAATGGGGACAAAGTGATCAATTCTGCTGACAGAACCATCATTGGAAACCCACACCCTGATTTTATGTATGGTGTAAATTTGAGTTTAGGATATAAAAATTTAAGATTAGACGTGTTTGGATCAGGAGTTTTCGGTAACGAATTATTCAACTATACTCGATATTGGACAGACTTCCCTACATTTGGTGGTAACCGAAGTACACGTATGCTCAACGAATCTTGGAGACCCGGAAAAACCGATGCAGTACTTCCAATACCCCGTTCAAACGATGTAATTAGCTCTAATCCTTCTACTTATTACCTAGAAGATGGTTCTTTTTTCAGACTTAAAAATGTACAATTATCATATCAAGTACCTGCTAATCTCTTGAAAAAAGTTGGTGTAAGTAGTGCCACATTCTATTTACAAGGGCAGAATTTATTGACTATTACAAAATACACAGGGCTAGATCCTGAAGTAAATTTGCGTAATTATGGAGCTGGAGCGGATAGACAGTTAGGTGTAGATGAAGGAACATATCCTGCATTTAGATCGACTAATATTGGGGTAAGTCTACAATTTTAAATAATAATATTAATTCATTGATTAAAAAATTATATGATGAAAAATAAAATAAATAAATTTTTAATGCTAACCATCATTTTGGTTACAATGGCGACGGTGTCGTGTAATGATGATTTTTTGGATGTGACTCCTCTTGGAGTTCTTAGTGAGCCAACTTTGTCAAATAAAGCTGGTGTCGATCTAATCTTAATTGGGGCATATTCTCTTTTAGATGGTGTGCAGACCAATGTAGGTTCTGCATTTGGTGATTGGCACGGCTCCGCTGATAATTGGGTCTATGGATCCGTAGCTTCTGATGATGCATACAAAGGCACAAATGCAGGGGACCAACCAGAAATCACGGTAATAGAAACATACAATAGCACAGCAGATTTATCACACTTTAGAGGTAAATGGAGGGCTGTGTATGATGGAATAGCACGGGCTAATGACGTGATTCAATTTACGGCAAAAGCTACAGATATGACAGAGGCAGAAAAGACATCTGTAATAGCTCAAGCTAGATTTTTAAGAGGCCATTACCATTTTGAAGCTCGAAAAATGTTTAATAAAGTGCCTTACATTGATGACAAAATCTATAATGCGAATGATCCATCTACAACTAAAATACCGAATGATAAAGACATCTATCCAAATATTGAAGAAGATCTAAAATTTGCCTATGCTAATTTGCCAAACAGATGGGCTGGTTCACCTGGAAGAGCTACAAAATGGGCGGCAGGTGCTATGTTAGCTAAAGCTTATATGTTTCAAAATAAATTTGCTGATGCAAAACCAATATTAGAAGCAATCATTAGCCAAGGCGGATATAGATTAGTTGCTAATTATCACGACAATCATAGAAGTGCTACCAACAACAATACGGAGTCTATATTCGAAATCCAGTTTTCAGTCAACGATGGTGCTGCTATCGGTAATAATGGCAATAGAGGAAATACACTTAATTATCCTATTGGAGGAGGAGCCATTACGACTTGTTGTGGATTTTTTCAGCCAACTCAAAACTTAGTCAATGCCTTCAAAACGGATGCCAATGGCTTACCACTTTTAGATACTTGGAATGAATCAGATGTACCTGGAGATAACTCTCAGACTTATGCAGGTCCTCTTGATCCTAGACTAGATCATACGGTTGGTCGTGATGGCGTACCATATCTCGATTGGAGTATCCATACGCTTGGATACATTCGGGATAGAGCTTATGCGGGTCCTTATTCTCCAAAAAAATCATCCCCATATAAGTCAGAAGTTGGTTCTACTACCTTCTCAAATCCACGACAGAACACAAATAATTTCCGTATGATCCGTTTGTCACACGTTTATTTATGGTTAGCTGAGGTGGAAACAGAAATTGGTAGTCTTGAAAAAGCTAGAGAATATGTCAATTTGATTCGTTCACGTTCAGCGAATCCTGCAAGTTGGGTAAAGCTTCCAAATGGATCTAACGCTGCCAATTATGTGATAGGACTGTACAATACACCTTGGACAGATAAGGCTGTAGCACGAAAGGCCGTAAGATTTGAGCATAGATTAGAGTTTGCAATGGAAGGAAATCGCTTTTTTGACTTGGTCAGATGGGGTGTTGCTGCTGAAACACTTAATGAATATATCCGAGTAGAACAAAACAAAAGAGCTTATCTGCGCGGTGTCTCTTTTTCAAAAGGAAAACACGAATATTATCCTATACCAAATCAAGAAATTTTAAATAGTAAACTTGATGGTAAAATTACTTTACAACAAAATCCAGGATACTAAACGTTTGGTTATATAACGTATCTTAAAACAGGGTCAATAAAGTTTTTAACATTATTGATCCTGTTTTTTTTTAAAGATATGCGGCTGAAAAATCCTAACCTTCACTATATTGAATATCTGCCTTTTTTGTTATCGACTTACACACAGTCTAAAAGTTAAGTATTATCCAATATTCTAACAGATAAAAATTGAAGGCCGTAAAATAAAATAGGCAAACTTACAATGCCAACTTACTTAAAATTCACATAAAGTTGTTTTAAAAAATATGTTAAGAAATGATTAAAAACGTTTTCCTCCAACACTTAATTTATTAAAAATCACCAATATTATGTCCTAAATTAATATAACAAATGAAAAAATTATTACTTCTACTATTTTTGAGTTCAAGTCTTTTTGCTCAACAGCAAGGAAAGTTTGAACAATTAGGCTCTATCTTACCAACTCCAAACAGTTATCGGTCAGCATCAGGGGCACCTGGTCATGAGTACTACCAACAAAGAGCGGACTACACTATCAAGATAGAACTTAATGATGAAAATCAAAGTATAAAAGGAGAAGAGACGGTGACTTACTTCAATAATTCACCTGACCGATTGACCTACATTTGGTTACAACTAGACCAAAATCTATGGAAGAAAGATTCCGATACTAAACTTACGGCTACAAATAAGATGCAAGAAAGGATGCCCGTGAGCGCAGTCGAAGCCGAAGTAAATGCCTTTGATGGTGGCTATACAATAAGTCAAGTAAAAGATCTAATGGGAAAAGATCTAAAATATACGATCAATAAGACCATGATGCGGATAGACCTTCCTACTCCAATTGGTAAAGGTCAAAGTTTTAGTTTTAAAGTAGGATGGTCTTTTCCAATTAATGACAGAATGAAGGTAGGCGGTAGAAGTGGATATGAATATTTCAAAAAAGATGACAATTACTTATACACGATAGCTCAATTTTTTCCTCGTATGTGCGCATATGATGATGTAAACGGGTGGCAACACAAACAATTCTTAGGAACAGGAGAGTTTACACTCATTTTTGGAAATTATAATGTTGAAATTACCGTGCCAGAAGATCATATGGTAGCGGCAACAGGTACATTACAAAATATGAAAACGATTCTCAACAGTAAGCAACTTGCAAGGTACGAAGAAGCAAAAAAATCTTTTGAACAGCCTGTTATAATAGCTACACAGGAAGAAGCTTTAGAAAGAGAAAAAACAAAGAAAAAAGGTAAAAAGACATGGATCTTTAAAGCAGATAATGTCCGCGATTTTGCATTTGCTACAAGTCGTAAGTTCATTTGGGATGCTATGAATGTCAAGCAGGAAGACGGCTCCACTGTCATGGCAATGTCAATGTACCCAAAAGAAGGAAATCCATTATGGGAAAAATATAGTACTAAAGCAGTTGCCCACACCTTGAAGTGGTATACTCATTATACCTTTTCTTATCCTTATCCTGTAGCATGGAGTATCAATGCAGACCGAATTGGTATGGAATATCCAATGATATGTTTTAATTTTGGCAGATGTGAAGAAGATGGTACCTACTCACAACGGGATAAATATGGTATGATTGGTGTTATCATTCATGAGGTTGGACACAATTATTTTCCAATGATTGTAAACTCTGATGAAAGACAATGGTCATGGATGGATGAAGGGTTAAACACCTTCTTGCAGTATCTGACAGAGCAGCAATGGGAGCGCAATTATCCAAGTAGGAGAGGTCCTGCACCTTTCATCGTACCACACATGGCAACCCCTGCAGATGAACAAACTCCAATTATGGTCAATAGTGAAAATGCAAAACAGTTTGGCAATAATGCATATGCAAAACCAGCCACCGCACTTAATGTGTTGAGAGAAACAATACTTGGTCGTGAGTTATTTGATTACTCTTTTAAAGAATATGCTAATAGATGGAAAATGAAATCACCAATGCCGGCAGACTTTTTTAGAACAATGGAAGATGCAAGTGCAGTAGATTTAGATTGGTTTTGGAAAGGGTGGTTTTTTACAACCGATCCAGTAGATTTAACGATAGCTAATGTCAAGACATTTAAGGTTAATCCTACCGACCCAAATAAGCGATATGAAATCGTGAAAGCAGAAAAAGAATCTAAAGAAGAATTCATCGGTGATATTAGAAATAGAGAACAAATAAAGCAAACCTATTCAGAGAAGGACACAAGCCTTGTCGACTTTTACAATAGCTACGATGGTGACAAGCCTGATCAGATTGACTTAAATAATTATGAGAAAATGGTTAGTAGGTTGACACCAGAAGAAAAAAAGGCGATGGAAACAGACAACTTCTATTATGAGCTCTCCTTTGAAAATAAAGGTGGTTTAGTAATGCCTGTAATCCTAATGTTTAAATACGCAGACGGTACGGAAGAATATATTAAGATACCTGCAGAGATATGGAGATACAATGAAGAGAAGATATCTAAAGTATTCTCTAGAAAGAAAGAAGTAGTTGAAATCGTGTTAGACCCATATCTAGAAACTGCGGATATAGATCGAACCAATAACTTTTATCCTCCTAAGAAGGTTAAGTCTAAATTTGAAGTATTTAAGCAAGGTTCACAGAGCCAACCTAATCCAATGCAGAGGGCTAATTCAATAAGTAAACCGTAATGCTTTAATGCAGGAATGCTTGAATCCGAGATGACCGAATGGTGCGCAGCAATTTTGATAAAGATTTATCAAAATAATGAGGGAACCGAGCAAAACTTTGCGAGGCTACTGCAAATGCTAATTAGAACCAAAATAAACTTTGCGAGGCTTGTACCATTCATGAATGCAAGAATGTCTCGTTATAAATAATAGTGCTTTACTGATTTAAAAAACCAGGGGCTTTAAAAATAGACTATTTAAAGGGTGTAGATTCTTTAGATAGTCTATTTTATTAATATGATTTATGAACTCATTTTGAAAATTAAGGTTAAAATATCATGTCAAACACAATCGTAATCACTAATGATGGCTCTCACACCTTACTTTCAGACCAATTTGGAGTGTCATATCATTCTTTAAAAGGTAGTATTCAGGAAAGTAAAACAGTATTTATTGATGCGGGTTTAGAGTACTTCTTGGGTAAAAAACAATCGATAAAGGTGTTAGAAATGGGCTTTGGTACGGGTCTAAATGCAATTATGTCTGCTCAGTTTGCTTTCTTTCATAATGCATACATTGATTATACTGGTATTGAAGCTTTTCCTATAGCTAAGGAAGGTTATCAATACCTAAATTATCCAGAAATGCTAAATTTGGATGAAAATTTGAATGGTATATTTCAAGCGTTACACATAAATTCTACTGTATTTTCTAGCTATTTTAAAGGTCAAGTAATCCATCAAACAATGGAAGAATATACAACCGAAGAAAAATATGACGTGATCTTCTATGACGCCTTTGCTCCTACAAGTCAAGCTGAGCTTTGGAAGGTAGAAATCATGCAAAAAATGTATGATTTCCTTAACCCTGAAGGTGTCTTAGTC
>JALHLK010000057.1 GCA_022844565.1 Saprospiraceae bacterium | reverse complement strand
GCTTCACAAATCCACCTAAAGAAATCGCCGTACACGTAAGTACATACGGTGGTGTGAGAGGACGACAAAGGTTATACTTTTTCTTACTGAAATCTATTACCTTTGTCTCCTACTTAATATCTTAAATCCGCAATATGGTTAAGCAAGCATTGATGCAATTACCAAGGCTACCACAGACATTAATTTTAATAAAATATTAAGTGAAGGACCTGATGTATCTTTAAATGGATCACCTACAGTGTCACCTACGACAGCAGCTTTGTGCGCATCGCTACCTTTGTAATGTTTTACCCCATCAATTTCTACACCTTCTTCAAACATTTTCTTTGCATTATCCCACGCACCTCCTGCATTTGATTGGAAGATCGCCATAAGTACACCTGTAACAGTTACACCTGCTAAAAGTCCTCCTAACATTTCTTTACCACCCAAGAATCCAATTGCAATAGGTGAAGCTACAGCCAAAAGACCTGGCAGTACCATCTCTCTGATTGATGCTTTAGTAGAAATTTCTACACACTTGCTATATTCCGCTTTACCAGATGCAGCTTCGAAAGTATCTATATCTTCTGAAGACCAATCTTTTTTATCTTTACCGTCATTTTTTCTCATGATAGCCAAAGCAGCTTTCAATTCAGGAATATCTTTAAATTGTCTTCTTACTTCTTTAATCATATCCATAGCCGCTCTACCAACAGCATTCATAGATAAAGCAGAGAAAAGAAAAGGTAACATACCACCAATTAACAAACCTGCCATTACAATAGGTTTAGAAACGTCTATTACACTTAATTCAGCAGTTTGCATATAGGCTGCAAAAAGGGCAAGAGCTGTTAAAGCAGCCGATCCAATAGCAAATCCTTTTCCAATTGCTGCTGTAGTATTACCAACTGCATCCAATTTATCTGTTCTTTGTCTTACCTCTTTTGGAAGTTCTGCCATTTCAGCTATACCACCTGCATTATCAGAAATTGGTCCATAAGCATCAACTGCTAATTGGATACCTGTATTAGAAAGCATACCCACTGCTGCGATTGCTATACCATACAATCCTGCAAACTCATAAGCACCAATGATCGCTGCGGATAGAATTAATGTTGGTATTGCTGTAGACATCATACCTACACCAAGACCTGCTATAATGTTTGTAGCTGCACCGGTGATAGATTGAGCAGCAACTTTTTTTACAGGACCTGTTCCTGTACCAGTATAGAACTCAGTGACATAACCAATTGCTAATCCTGAAAACAAACCTATGATTACCGCAATAAACACACCTGTATCTGTAAACTCTTTTAATTCACTTGTGGCTATATCATTTGCTGACCAAGTATCAGGTAACATTCCTTTTACTATTAGATAAGTTGCTACCAGCATGATACCTGCAGATAAAAATTCACCAACATTCAATGCTTTTTGTGGATCACCACCTTCTTTTACTTTTACAAAGAAAGTACCAAAAATACTTGTGAAAATTCCAACACCAGATAAAACCAATGGTAATAATACCGCGTTAAGTCCTCCATATTCGTTGGTGTTTTCAAAACCAATTACACCTATAAATGCAGCACCTAGTACCATTGCTCCAACGATTGAACCTACATAAGACTCAAATAAGTCGGCACCCATTCCCGCTACATCACCTACGTTGTCACCAACATTATCAGCAATTGTTGCAGGATTCAATGGATGATCTTCAGGAATTCCAGCTTCTACTTTTCCTACTAGGTCTGCACCAACGTCAGCTGCCTTAGTATAAATACCTCCACCAACTCTTGCAAATAATGCAATAGAAGATGCACCAAAAGAAAAACCCGTCAATACATTAATTACTTTTACGATGTCCCATCCCATATTATTATAGATCAGGAATAATGTACCTAAACCTAAAACGCCTAAACCTACGACTCCTAATCCCATCACAGAACCTCCAGCAAATGCAATTTCCAAAGCTTTACCTAAACTATCTCTTGCAGCATTCGTAGTTCTAACGTTTGCTTTTGTTGCCACTTTCATCCCAATAAATCCAGCTAAAGCTGAACAAACAGCCCCAACAATAAATGATAAAGCTACAAGTGGATGCGAAGAATCTTGGCTAGCACCGCTGAAACCTAAAAGTACAGCAACACCAAAAACAAAAATAGCAAGAACTTTATATTCTGCTCTTAAGAATGCCATAGCACCATCTGCAATAGCTTCTGCAATAATTTTCATCTTAGGAGTACCAATCTCTTGTTTTGCTACCCATGCTGATTTCCAATAAGTAAAAACTAGTGCCATTATACCGCACACAGGAATCAGATAAATTAAATTTTGACCCATATTTTTTGATTTGACTTGATTAAATTGTATTAATTTCTTGTTTCGAGGCGCAATAATACGGGTATTAGCTCAAAATTCAAATCATTTATAAATATAATTTGAATATGTAGGTCCAAATAGTGGTAAATATGTCAATTCTCGAAGCCAGTTTTTACTCTATAAATTGCATTTTATTGATTTATGTAGATTTTACTTGGTATATTAAATAATAAATTTTGGTCGATAATAATGGAATATTCATCTAAGATGTGTGCTTAGGATAGTACTATGTATTGCACAGTACTTTGTTATGCTGTATCTTTGTGTCAACAAATTCTTAAAATAATGGAATTAAAAATAGAAAATACAAAAGCTCAAATGCGCAAAGGTGTACTGGAACTATGCGTTCTTTCAATTATATCTGAAAAGGAAGTTTATCCTTCGGATATTATTAAAAAGCTAAAGGAGGCAAAATTAATTGTAGTGGAAGGAACCCTGTATCCTTTGCTTAATCGATTGAAGAATGCTGATTTATTAGACTATTCTTGGAAAGAAAGTCTTTCAGGACCTCCTCGAAAATATTACCACATTACTCCACACGGACAAGGGTTTTTAAGCGAATTGATGACTACTTGGGAGGAACTTAATACCGCAGTATATCGTTCTACATCTAAAAACCAATAATTTTTTAATTAGATAATAAAAAGTAAAATGAAGAAAGTAATAAATATAAATTTAGGAGGTCTACCTTACATTATAGATGAAGATGCTTATGTACACCTTAACGATTATCTAGATGCAATAAGAAGTCATTTCTCTTATTCAGAAGGTTGTGAGGAAATAATGTACGATATCGAATTGAGGATGTCAGAATTGTTTCAAGAACAAATGAAAGCTAAGCAGATTATATCAATGGTAGATCTAGAGGCTGCAATTGAAATATTGGGTACTCCTGAGGAATTTGGTGCAGAAAGTACAAATAGTATGTATGAAGATCCTGAGACCAAAAATCAAAATCACACCAAGGGAGGATATAAATACATCAAAACAGGAAAGAAAATGTTTAGGAATCCTGATGAAAAAGTGGTAAGTGGTGTATGTAGTGGCCTAGCAGCGTATTTAGGAATAGATGATCCACTTTGGGTAAGAATATTATTTGTAGTTGGTACCTTTTTGGGAGGATTTGCTGTTATAGCATATATATTGTTATCAATAATTGTACCTAAAGCAAAAACAGCAGCTGACAAACTGGCTATGAAAGGAGAGCCTATCAATATAGAAAACATTGCTAAAACGGTAGAAAACGAGATAAATGATATCTCACAAACCATAGCAAGTCTAGGATCAAAAAAAAAAGTGTAGATCTTACCAGTAAAGATAATTCGAACATTCATGGCATAGCGTCTGAGGGTATTTCGATGATCGGAGCTTTAATGTCTAGTATTTTGCTAGTTTGCAAAAAGATTTTTAAGTGGCTTTTTTCGATTGGATTTTTTAGTGCCATCGTGATACTAACGATAATTGGGGTAGGAATAACGCTTGCCTTACTAAAAATTGCTCCAGTAGCTTCATTCTTATCTCCACTTAGCGGGTCGCAGACAAATATTGCTTTGATCGCATTTATCGCATTGATTATCATTCCTATTTTAGCATCAGCTATGTTTATCGGTAGATGGTTTTACCCAAATAAGTTAAAGTCTCAAAACCTGAACTTAGGAATTACTTGGCTTGTTTCTTTAGTGGTTTGTATTGTTTTTGCAGCAAAGATTGGAGAAGTGTACACGTCAACTAACACTACCAGCAATTTGATTTCCTTAAAAGATCAAATTAAATCAAAGAAAATAAGCTTAGATTTTGATGATGTAGATTATACAAGGGGAACTATAAATTTTGGTGATATAGTCATTCAAGATGCTAAGACTAACTTCCTAAAAAATGGGTTCAATAAAGCCATAAACTCGATTGATGTTAGATATTTAGATCATATACAAATCGAAAAGGCAGAAAATAATGAACTTGCTATACTTGAGCAGAGGAGGTTTGTAGATGGCGTAGAGCTTGGTAATGATTGGTTTACCGTTAAAGACAATTCACTTCACTTTGATGGGGTAAAAACTGTTGAAAAGCCCAATAAATACTATGGAGAAAAAGTTGAATATAAAATCTACTTACCCAAAGGCTATGAGATTAAGTATGACAGTAAGCATAGGAATATTGTTTGGTATGGTGATGACCTACAGGGAAATGAAGAGGGTGAAGTTTTTACAGTGAGTTATTAGGTTTTAGGGATTAGAAAGGTTAAATCGCAGATGGTCTTTTGTCTTTGGCTTTTGGTCTTTAGTCTTTGGGAGGTTGAAGGAGCAGTCGGGTCTTTGGCTGTTGGTCTTTAGTCTTTGGGAAGTGATGGTGGAGTCGAGTATTGGATAAAGACTTTTCTATTAAAGATATAAAGATCAACTTTATTGTACGCTCTCACTTCTAAAACCTAACAACTAACCCCTAAAACCTACACTAAAACTTCGGACAAATATCCACTTCATTCTCATAGTCTCCAAAGAGAATAAGTGAAATTTCAAAAGAGCTAAAATTCCTTCTATTTCTAATGACAGGATTAATTGGTTGGTCAAAACTTGCAGAAATTACTACTTTATTATAATGAACACCAGCAGTTACATTAAATGATTCGATACCTAAACCTTCGTCTTTTACTTTAGTAGCTCTGATACCTGGTCCAGCAAAAAAGTAACGTTCAGGAAATTTTGGGTTGTAAAAGCTTAATAAATGTGAAACATTGACTTCATTGAAAGGTAATTGACGATTGATATAAAATCGCGTTTCGGAATTCATGTTTTTGTTGACATTATACTTAACATTGCCATGAAGTGACCATCTAATTGGAAGTAAAGAAATACTATTATTTCGATTACGGATTATTTCATCTGTATTGTAAAAAGAAATATTTGGACTTAAAATGTGAAAAGCTGCTAATCCTACATTCATTTTTAGCTTATCGGATACTTCACCACTATAATTTACACCCAAACTCAAGTCTAAAAATCCTAAATTGTTGGAAGTGAGCTCTTCTCTTGTGGCAATGGTGAAGCCATCTATCGAATTAAACTGGTCCCCAAAAAAGAGTTTGCCATATCCCATGGATTTTGTCTGGATGGATGTCTGTAACCCAATGCCTACATATTGCTGTGTACTTCTATCTAACAATTTGTTGTAAGATCCGGATATGCTTATTTGATTGGTGGTGAAATCTAGTGAATTGACCTTATCATTATAAAACATGATACCGGCACCTATAAAATCAGGATATTTAGGATCACCACCCATATTAAATTTTAAATCTCCAGCAAAGGCAAAAGAAGACAATGGTTCTTTCAATGCAGGATTCCATTGATCTCGATAAATTGTACTGACTCTATATGATGTGTGTGAACCACCAACCAAGGCAGGATTAGCATAAGCTGGTATATTGTAAAATTGGGTAAAATGACCATCTTGCGCGCTGACAAGTATTGGAAGAACAAGACATAAAATAGTAGAAGATACTGAAAATTTCAAATTTATGGACAATCTAAGTTAAGGATTAGTTGATAAAACGTAATCGGCTGATCTTTTCGTATATTAATACCCGATACCTTTTTTAGGTGTCAATAAAGATCTATTTAATTCTATCATCTCAATTAAGGTAGTAGCTGCCTCATCTCCTTTATTACCATGTTTTCCACCTGCTCTGTCTATAGCTTGCTGCATATCATTAGGTGTCAAAACTCCGAAAATGACAGGCTTCCCTGAAATAAGACTTAATTGCATTATGCCATTAGCAACAGCATTATTGATATATTCGTCGTGCTTTGTTTCTCCTTTTATTACGCAACCCAAGCAAATTATACCTTCGTATTTGTCTGATTGCAATAACATTTTAGCCCCTGTGGGCAATTCAAAAGCTCCTGGCACATGTATGGTTTTGATTTTTTCTTGATCCACTCCAGCTTTTACTAAGGTTTGAATGGCACCATCTAGCAGCTTATGTGTAATCTCTTGATTCCAATCAGATACGACTATTCCTACTTTAGCATTCTCGAGTTTAACATTTGATGCTAAGGACTTGGCTGAAAGATTTTGATCTTTGCTTGACATATGATAAAAAGATTTAATTTCACGCAAAGGTAAATTTTTCATCCATGTAAACATTCTAAAATAGCATAAAAGTTTACCGATTACCTTATTAACTGAAGTTTAGGACATGTTTTCAATTTTCAAATTTTCAAATGTTGGAAATTTTCAAATGTTGAGAATCATAACCAGCAAAAAGAAATATCCCTTGTTTTAAAAAGTCTTTATAGTTATAATAGATGAATCGAAATCATCTATTTTACAAACACCCAAACTTTAGTTAAAACATTATGGTAAACTTTTTCAGTGACGAAAGCTTAAGTTGTATATTTAGTTTAAGAAATAGCTGAGGTTTACCCCAAATAAAAATGTATTTAACTTGTATTTCGTTAAACCTGTACTTTGCATGATCAGTTGAGGATCAATGCTTGGTTGATCAAAATCATAATTCCATGTGGAACTCATGTACTCCCCAGTTAAACCCAAGGTTAAATTTTTATATATTTTCCTATTTATTTGTAGGTCAAAATTTCTGATTTTTACGTTTTCAGCATTTTTGGATGACTCTATGGATAATCCTTCGATTGAAATATTTTCATACTGATAGTTAAAATTGACTGGTATTACCCATTTAGCTCCTAAAATAATATCGTAGCCTTTCATTGAAGTATGAAGATTTGGCCTTAAGAATATACTATTTGATGTGTGATGATTATAGCTTAATAGATTATATTTTACTTCCCTTACTTGATTAGATGCTCCAAAAATACGTTGTTGATCTTGGCCTGTTGCTATGAGTGTATTGCTTATTTGCTTTACTTGATAACCTATGCCTTTTGCTTCCATTTTTTCATTAATTCTTTGATATTGATACCCAAAGTTAAGACTTAAATTTTTGGTTATCGTTTTATTTAGACCTAATGAAGTTGATAATACTTCTAATGAGTTTCTTTTGAGTTCATTTTGATCATTAGTATTATTGTGTGTGATATTGGCATTGCTTTTTAAGTTTCCTAATGTTGTATTGGTCAAGGACCAACCTCGCAACAAGTTTATTTTTCGAGAAATTGGTAAAACCTTGTTATCGTCGTAATTTAATTCGAATTGATTGGTGTAGGCCAAAAACAAATGTTTCTTTGGTAGTGATGAAAATTCTTCAACTTGAAGTTGTGTGGAGGTTGATTCGTTTCTACTTTTTTCGGGTTGTATAGATTCGGCTTTTCCATCAATGATTTTACTTTCTTTAAAAGCTATTTTGCTTGGGATATGTGGTATATTTTTATTGCTAACCAACCCACTTAGACTTGTAATGCTTTTTTTAGAGGCGGATTTAAAATTTTTACTTTTGGCAGTGTTTAATGTATTAGAATTGATTGTATTTTCATCTTGAGCGGATTTTTCAATATTGATTTGTTGAAAATCAGAAGCCAAGTCTGCTATGTTTTCACCGTTATCATTAATTGGAGAAATTGATTTTGAAAGTAGTGTCGCATTATCGACGTATTCCTTATTATTGACAACCTGATTCTTGCTCTTTGAATCAATATCAGAAAAATAGTTGTAAGATTGTATGCCTATAAGGCTCAGTCCAAGCGTTATAATACCTAAAGTGAAGAAGAATAGAACACCTCTTCTTTTTTTCTCTTGCATACGAGACTGTAGTTTTGACCATTCTAGGTCAATTTCCATATCTGATTCATGAAAGATAATTTTCCTTTTTATGCTGTCATCCATTGATGATTATAATTTTGATTGTTAATCAATTCTTGAAGTAATTTTTTAGCCCTGAAAAGATTGGACCTTGAACTTACTTCTTTTATACCTAGAGTGTCACTGATTTCTTTATGACTGTAGCCTTCTATTTCATACATATTAAACACCTGTTTGTACCCGTCAGGTAATTTGTTGATTATTTTCATTAGATCATCAACCTTCATTTTTTCAAAAACATTGAAATCGTCAATGCTTTCAGATAGAACTTCAGGGTATTTTTCATGGCTATAGCTTTTTTTATTCAATTTTTCTAAAGCACAATTGATGACTATCCTTCTGGACCAAGACCCAAAATCACCTTTAGCTGGGTCATACAATTCTATTTTTTCAAATATCTTAATAAAAGCATCATGCATATTATCCATAGGATCGATATGAGCAGGCGAATATCTTCTACTTGTGGTAAGTAACATTTTTGAATACGTTTCAAACAATAGCTTTTGATAGCGCGGATCTTTGCACTTAATTCTTTCTATAAAATCCTTATCAACTACAAGCATATTTTTTATCAACAAGTGTATTGGTATTTCTTATTAACTCATTATGAAAACCTAATATTTTTTAAATGGCAATCAATATTTTTATTATTTATTTTCCCAGTTATTTTTACTTCAAATACCTGACCTACATTGCCAAATCGGATTACCTCTGCCTTCAATTCATTACAATCACCTTTACACTCAACGAATGGTTGCTTCAAGAATGAAAATCGTGAAATTTTATGAATACCTTTTTCCTTTACATTGGATAAGATAATTGTTAGATCACCAAAATCGGTTATTCCTATATCATTTTCGTCTTGCTTTATAATTTTAAAATCAGAACTTTTATGTACAAATGATCTTTCACCAATGACAAACTTGCCAAACAACTCAGATTCTTGACACAAATTGATATTTGACAAATCTATTTTTCCATTTTTCATTTGTTCTTCCGAAAACATAATGGAACCAACTAAATTTGCGTTATTAAAAACTTTGACTTCAATTAGCCCTGAGCCTTGACAAAAATCTACTTCCTTTTCAATCGTAGCTCCAACCATTAACAACTTAGTTGTGTTTTTACCTTGGGAGATTTGCACATTATAGGGTGTCTTCATGGATTGTAGTGCATTATTTTCACATAATTTGAAGCTCAGGTTTATTTTTGATGATCCATTGTAAACGATAGATCCTAAATCTAATGCTTGGCCTGATATTTTTCCGTTTGCAATTTTAATGATTGAAGAATTACAAGCTTGGGCTACTTCTATAACAAACTCAATATTGTTTGGAAGCCTTGCACTGATGTTCCCTTCACTGTCTGTATATCCCGAAAATATTAATTTGCCTTTCGAAGATTTTATAAAGAAAGACCTACCTTTTAATACTTCCTTATTAGAATTAAATAATTTTGCAGATACACTAAAGCGAGTCGTAAATTTACCAATACCATAAAAATTATCTTGATTGATACTGTAAAAATTTGAAGAATTAATTGGTTTTTCTAAAATCCAAACGCCTCGTAACCGATCCATTCTGAATAAACTTTGATCATTGGTTTTTAAACTCATCAAGTGCCTTATGGTGTCACTTTTATTGATATTGTTGCCATTAGAATTTCTCACTTGCAGTTCAAACTGTTCTACAATATCTATGTCTTGGTTTGTTTTTGGTTTAATCGAGGCAGGAAGTAAAATGGGTGAAATAGAATCTGAGGCAACTTCATTTGATAATAATGCTTGAAACGAATTTTGACCACTTAATTTTACCAACGATACATGATTTACATCCACTGAAAAGTAAACACCTTGTAGTTTATTACTGATTGCTGAGATATTGCTTACTAAATTAGACGAAGTTCTTTTTAATTGAAAATCGACTTGTAAAATCCCAAGAATATTTGGTTTTATTAAGGCCAATTCAGAATTATACAAAAATTTAGTTGCTTTAAGAATGGAGCCTGTAGTACTTACTCCAATTTTTTCGAAGTAATAAATACCTTCTTTATTGGTGCTGACCGATATTTCTCCCAAACTTACTATTACCCCCTCAAGCGGATTTCCAGCATTGTCGGTGACAAAACCTAATACCGACATATCCCGAAGTTCAACAGGAACGATTGGTATATCTTCAACTTCTGTTTCAAAAACTCCATCTCTTCCACAACTTCCAAAAAGCATGAGAAAACTAAAAAGGATTAAAAAAGAGCTATTTTTCATTATTATATTGAATACTACCTGACTAATATGTTTAAAATTATTTTTTCGTTGCAATAAAACATTAATTTTTGTTGTAACCCCGAACATGGATTGGTTTTATAAAATAATGAATTTCAATTTTTTTTTGATTAAATAGAAACAATTAGTTATTTTTTTCTTCTTTTACATTCGAAAAAAAATTAAAAGCCATGTCAAGGATAATTTCTACGATGTTTATTGTTTTTTTATTTACGAACCTAAGTATTGCGCAAACTTACGTCGAAGAGATAAAAAAATATACCACGGATACTCGGTTTCTACCTAAAATGCTCCTTTCCATTGAGGAAGATGGAAAAGTACCTTCACCGCTCAAACATTTTGGACATATAATAGGTGCAGAAGGTCAATTGCATAGAGCATCAGAAATCTATGGTTACTACAAAAAAATTGCAGAGAATACCCCAAGGGCAAAAATGTTTGATATGGGTATGTCAGAAGAGGGGAGACCCTTTTATATCATGGTCATAGCTGAAAAGCAAATACTTGATCGATTGGATCATTTTAAAAAGCAAACTGCGCTATTAGCAGATCCAAGAAAATTTGAAATAGCTGAATTAAATAAAATACTGGGAGACAGCAAACCTATTTATTATGTTAGTGGTGGTATGCATGCTACGGAAATGGGTGCTCCAGAAATGTTAATGGAATTGGCATATAGATTAACAACCTCAAATGATAAAGAAATAGATCGAATACGTCAAAATGTGATCACCGTCATCAATCCAATATCGGAGCCTGATGGATGGGATAAACAAGTAGATTGGTACTATCGATATACGAAAGGCCGAAAACATTTTGATGATGGTTTTCCAAGATCTCCGCCTTACTGGGGCAAATATGTTTTCCACGACAATAATCGCGATGGACTTCAAGTAAGCCAAGCTATCACTAAATCAATTTACAAAGCATTTTTCGAATATCATCCGACAGTGATGCTAGACTTACATGAGTCTCTGCCTTTGTTTTATGTGTCGACAGGCACCGGACCATACAATGACTATGTAGACCCAATAACCATCAGTGAGTGGCAGGTTATGGCTAACTATGATCTTGGAGCAATGGCCTCAGAAGGCATGCCAGGAGCATTTACTTGGGCATTTTATGATGGATGGTGGCCTGGCTATGGCATATGGATAGCCAATAATCACAACTCCAATGGTCGATTTTATGAAACATTCGGTAATGCAGGTGCTGATACCTATATTAGGGATTTATCAGATGCAAAATTTGCTAACGATGCCGTCACCTCAAAGCAATGGTATAGACCTGTGCCTGCTACAGAAAGAGTCAACTGGTCTTTTAGAAATAATATCAACTATTGCCAAGTTGGCGTTTTAGCTTCCCTAATTTATGCATCCAACAATGCAGATCAGTTAATGAAAAACTTTTACTTAAAAGCAAATAACAGTCTAGAAAGAGCGAAAAATTCGGGGCCAAAAGCTTTTGTGATTCCCAAAGAACAGAGGGATCCTGCAATGGTGACTTATACAATGAACCAGTTTAGAGACCAAGCTATTGAAGTGCATGAAGATGCAAAAAACTATTATATTTTAAATCATCAACCATACAGGGATTTTGCGGTAAGTTTATTGACAAAACAAAATTACCCTGCGGACGCTAAATATCCACCTTACGATGGTATAGCTTGGACATTAAACCTATTAAATGGGATAGAAGTTATGGCTAAGGATAGTATTGATTTTGATGAAAAAGCTTTAAAGCCAATAAACATAGCACTTAAATATGATGGGAAAATCGCAGGAAAAGGCAAAGACTTTATCATAAAGTACAAAGGTCAAAACACTGTATTGGGAGCGCTTTACAAAGCAATGAGTCTTGATCCGAAAATCAAAATTTATACTACGAAAGATATTCAAATCATCGAAAAAGACACATTTTCGAAAGGTACAATCTTGTTGCGAAACATGGATGCTAAAATAGCAGAGTCACTTGCTAAAGATTTTGAATTGGACTTAACTTCCAATAATTTAAAGAAAGTAGATGTTGATAAGATGAAAGAAATGATTCTACCTAAAATTGCAATATATCATACATGGTATAATACGCAAGATGAAGGTTGGTCAAGGTTTACATTCGAACAAAGGTCGATACCGTATACTTCTATTCACAAAGATCATCTTAAAGCGGGTGGTTTAAGAAGTAAATTTGATGTGATCTTAGTGCCAAGGGTGAGAGGGGAAGTGAAGCAATTTGTGAATGAAATAGATCCTGCTTTTGGTCCTTTGGCATACACAAAAACACCTGATTTTCCTTCCCATGGTACTCCGTCAACTACAGAAGACATGACTGGAGGACCCGGATATGGAGGTGTAGCTGAGCTAGAAAAATTTGTAGATGAAGGAGGTTTATTAATTACGCTGGATAATTCAAGTAAGATATTTGCTGATTTAGGTTTTATGTCGGGTATCTCTACTGCTGGTACATCCGATTTATTTCATCCTGGGTCCATCGTGCAGGCAAAAGCCCGAAAAACAAACCATGTACTCATGAATGGATATCCAGAATTTTTCTCCATCTACAGAAGCAATGGTCCACTACTCAATGTAGATAAGCACAATAGAAACAGCATCGTAGCTCAATATGGTACAAAACCACTTAAAGATGAGGTAGAATATACAGGAGAAATCATGGGTATGCCAGCGAAAAAAGGTATCGCTGCGACACCTACAAAAAAGGACAAAGATTTGCCGTATGTGCTATCAGGGATGGTCAGAAACTCAGATAAAATAATAGGAAATGGTGCCGTGATCGTCTCACCAAAGAAAAAGGGAAATATCGTAGCATTCACTTTTGATCCATTACACAGGTATTTAAATCATAGTGATGCACCGATAGTGTGGAATGCGATTATGAATTGGGATGGGTTGAGGTAAAGTAAAGGGAATAATTTTTACTTAAATCGATAATTGAAAATTCTAATTTTTTATCTTTACCAATTAAAATATATCAAAATTATAAAATTCAAATAAGGATGAAGACAATAAAAGGACCAGCAATATTTCTTGCACAATTTATGGGCGACACAGCCCCATTTAACTCATTAGATGCAGTATGTCAGTGGGCATCAGAGCTAGGTTATGAAGGTATCCAAATCCCAACTTGGGACAGTAGATTGATTGATTTAGACTTGGCCAGTACAAGTAAGGACTATTGCGATGAGTTAAAAGGTAAAATTGCAGCCCACGGATTAGAAATCACAGAATTAAGCACCCATCTTCAAGGTCAATTGGTGGCAGTACACCCAGCATATGATACCATGTTTGATGGATTTGCCCCAGCAGCGGTGCATGGTAAGCCACAAGAAAGAACAGAATGGGCAAAGGACCAAGTTAAAAAAGCCATCCGTTCTTCGCAAAACTTGGGTATTAAAGCTCATGCTACTTTTTCAGGAGCTTTACTTTGGCCTTTTGTGTATCCTTGGCCTCAGCGGCCTTCAGGATTGGTAGAAATGGGTATGGGCGAACTAGCAAAAAGATGGAAACCTATTTTGGATGTAGCTGATGAATGTGATGTAGATGTTTGTTATGAGATACATCCGGGTGAAGATTTGCACGATGGTGACTCTTACGAGGCTTTTCTAAAAGAGGTCAATAATCATAGTAGAGCTTGTTTGTTATACGATCCAAGCCATTTTGTTTTACAAGCTTTAGATTACCTTCAGTACATAGATTTTTACCACGAACGTATCAAAATGTTCCACGTCAAAGATGCTGAGTTTAATCCAACGGGTAAATCAGGTGTCTATGGAGGCTTTCAATCATGGGCTAACAGAGCAGGAAGATTCAGATCATTAGGTGATGGTCAAGTAGATTTTGGCTCTATATTTTCAAAATTGTCACAATACGGCTACGATGGTTGGGCAGTATTAGAATGGGAATGTTGTATTAAGTCATCTCAACAAGGTGCTGAAGAGGGTGCTCGATTTATTGCTGATCATATTATTCAGGTGACGGAGAAGGCATTTGATGATTTTGCTGGTGCTGCGACGGATGAGAAGGTGTTGCAGGGGATATTGGGGTTGTAGGTCTTTAACAGGATTTATAGGATTATATGATTGCAGGATTTTTTTTCTTTGACGGGAAATATAGGATTATAAGAAGACAGGATTTCGGTAGTTTTTGAATTAGTATAAATGGAAGATGAAAATTGATAATTCGGATGAAATAAATAAGTTGACACACCAAATCATTGGATGTGCTATGGAGGTCCATAAATTTTTAGGTAATGGTTTCCAAGAAGTGATTTACCAACGTGCTTTGGCTATAGAAATGACATACGCTGGTTTAGAATTTACGCGAGAGCAAGAAATGCAAATTTTTTACAAAGGTGAAGATATCGGTACAAGACGGGTTGATTTTTTTGTATTGGGTAAAGTAATGGTAGAAATCAAGGCTGTGACATTATTAGAAGATGTTCATAAGGCTCAAGCAATTAATTATTGTGAGGCTTATAATATTGCAGATGGATTGTTAATTAATTTTGGAGGTAGAAGTTTAGACTTTAAACGCGTTTTTAATAAAAAGCTTGTTAATCCTCAGACAAAGTAAATACATAAAGATTATCTAAATTGTACTTATGAAATTTAAGAAGTTATTTTCTCACTTCAATGTTGTGTTTATGTTTTTTTGAAATTTTGAGTATAAATATAAGACAATAATTATTTGCACTAAAACATAATATCCATAAACCTTATTTATAAATAATTGAATATCTTGAACTTTTTCAATTGAATCAAATTTTTCAAAACCATATAAAGAATAAATATATTTATCACAAAAACTAAAAGAAGGTATAATTGAAATCAAAATATGCAACCAAATTAATGAATTTGGAAATATAACTTTTTGGTCGTTCAATTTTTTATAAAGAAAAAAAACTGCTAAAAACCATATTGGTAAGAAAAAAGAAGAGAAATCTCTTCCAAACCAACCAATAGTATAGTTCATATTTATAGTTGAAAAAATCACAGGAAATGTCCAAATATAATATATTGACACCATGATAAAAATGAAATAATCCTTAAATTTGATCATTTTATGACTTGTAAATCACTTAATCCTACAAGACAAAAATAATAAAAATAATTCCAAATTACTAGAAAGAATTAAATTAGTATTAAATACTCTAATATCATTTTAACTGAAAATTAGTTTTAGTTGATGGCCTACCTATGATTTTGAAGATGCTATTGAATATCACACAGCTCTAGAGAAGGAATTAGAAATTATCGTCACTTGTAATAAAAAAGATTTCAAAAACTCAATGTTTCCTTTATTGACAGCGATAGAATATTTAACTATGAAATAATTTTAAATAAAAGTGCGGTAAATTGCACTAATGTCTAACTTTAGAAGGGGTACATCTTCAATTGTAATAAAAAGTGCATTATAATGCTCATTATGTCGAATATTTTAAAACATTTAGTATCTTTGCAAGAAATAATGCTTTAAAATGCACTTTATTGAGTTAATAAGAGTCATTAAGGAACGTAGGTCGGCTCTTCAGGTGACACAAGAGAGACTTTCTGACCTTTCTGGTGTTGGATTAAGAACGCTTAAACAATTTGAAAGTGGTAAAGGAAATCCGACACTATCAACATTATACAAGCTGGCTGATGTACTGGGAATGGAAGTTTGCCTTAAAGTCAAAAATAAAATCGACCAATGAGAAAGGTTAGAGTTTTATTTAAAAATGAAGTGGCGGGTGTTTTGGTCCAAAATGATGACGGTACTTTCATATTTCAATATCAAGATGATTGGATAAAAGATATTACTACCAAAAGCATTAGTCCTACATTGCCAAAAGCAGAAAAGACATTTTTTTCGAGTTACTTGTTCCCTTTTTTTTACAATATGCTACCTGAGGGCTCAAATAAGCAAATTGTCTGTAAGCTCAACAGAATAGACCATGATGATCACTTTGGAATACTTATGGTATCTGCAAAATATGACAGCGTAGGTGCTGTCACCATTGTCAAAATTGAAAATGAATGAGTCTTCCTATTATTAAATATTGTCCTAGTACATTGTCTGAGGGATTTGAAACGTACAGTAGAACAGCGTTAAATCGAGTATTCGGTGGTAAAAAAGTTGATCATTTACTACCTTTTAATTCCCCATTGTTCAATCCTGACTCCGATGATTTTTTTGAAGAAAACAGAAAAAATATCTCATTATCAGGGGTGCAAGAAAAATTTTCTGTGATACTTGATAAAAATAAGTTAAGACTTGTGAAAGAAGGAGAGCAGGGTTCTCATATTTTAAAGCCAATTCCTACGATAGGTAAAAAGGCAGATCAAATGCCTGCTAATGAACATGTGACAATGCAAATTGCAAGGCAAATCTATGGAATAGAGACTTCAGAAAACGCTATGATATTTTTTAAAAACGGAGTGCCTGCTTATATTACCAAAAGGTTTGATAGAAAAGACGATGGTTCGAAGTTAGCTCAAGAGGATTTTGCTTCATTGGCAAACAGAACGCCGCAAACCCATGGTGAAAACTATAAGTATCTGGGTAATTATTTAGATTTATTTGATGTCATGAAAAAATACTTATCAACTTACAAATTGGAGTCACCAAAACTTTTAAAAATATTGGTTTTTAATTACCTCTTTTCAAATGGAGACGCTCATTTTAAAAATTTCTCAATCATAGAAACGCCTTTTGGTGATTATCGACTGAGTCCAGCTTATGATTTGCTCAATAGCCGTATCCATATCGAAGATAGAGATTTTGCTTTGAATGATGGGTTGTTGCCTAGAAATTTGGCTCAAGGAAAAATTAATGTCCAATTTGCAAAACTTGCAGAGCAAGCCGATATCAATGAAAAGATTTTTAAAGACACCATGTCATTGATGATTTCTAAGTCTGATTTTGTGCAAAAAATGGTTTCAGCCTCTTTTTTAAATGAAAATACAAAAAGAAATTACTTCCAATCTTATCAAGGGCGTTTGAATCAACTAATCAAAAGTATTGTTTAATGATTATAAAATGTCCATTTCCTTATATTTACTTTTTATAAATACGTTAATAATAAAAAAAATATTGCCATATATTTATTGAAAATCAGTCTATTACAAAGGTAGGTGAAAAAAATAATCTTTAAAAAGCTTGTTTTATTGAAATAGTAATTCTACCTTTGCCGCCGCTTTAGAAAAATTAAGCTAATTATTAAGTTTTATAAATAAATTACAGACGTGAATACACTGAGTTACAAAACAATATCTATCAACAAAGAGACTGTGAACAGATCATGGTATGTGGTAGATGCAGAGGGTGAGACAGTGGGTAGATTGGCATCGAAGATTGCTACCGTTTTAAGAGGGAAGCACAAGCCATCGTATACTCCACATTTTGATGCAGGCGATTATGTTATAGTATTAAATGCAGACAAAGTTAGATTTACTGGCAATAAAATGGCAGTAAAAGAATACCAAACTTATTCGGGCTACCCGGGTGGTCAAAAAACAAGAACTGCTGAAGAGTTAGCAGCGAAACACCCAACAGCTATTTTAGAAATTGCTGTAAAAGGTATGTTACCTCGAACAAAATTAGGTAATGCAATGATTAAGAAATTATTTGTTTACACTGGTAGCGAGCATCCACATGAGGCTCAGAAGCCAGAACCATTTAAATTTTAGTAAAAGATGGAAATGATCAATAAGATTGGCCGTAGAAAAGCCGCTGTAGCCAGAATTTATGTAAAGAAGGGTACAGGAAAAGTGGAAATAAATGGTAAAGAGCTTGCTCAATACTTTCCAATGCTCGATACGCAAACAAAAGTAATGGATCCTTTGACAATCACAGGTCTTGCAAATGAGTTTGATATCAAAGTAAATGTTGCTGGTGGTGGTTTTAAAGGCCAAGCGGAAGCAATAAGAATGGCTATATCTAGAGCTTTGGTAGAAGTGGATGAAAACAATAAGAAACCACTAAAAGAAAGAAAATTCTTGACCAGAGACTCAAGAGAGGTAGAAAGGAAGAAATTTGGTAAACCAAAGGCAAGAAAGAGCTTCCAGTTCTCTAAGCGTTAATTTTATTTACTTTATCTATTTTAAAGAATAAGACAATGAGTTCAATACAAAATAAACCTACATTCGAACAGATGCTTGAGGCCGGAGTGCATTACGGGCATATGAAAAGAAAATGGAATCCTAAAATGTTACCTTATATCTTCATGGAAAGAAAAGGTATCCATATTATAGACCTTAACAAAACTGCTGAAAATCTTGAAAGAGCTGCATATGCTTTAAAGCAATTAGCTAAAACAGGAAGAAAAGTTTTGTTTGTTGCAACAAAAAAGCAAGCTAAAGAAATCGTAGCCGAGTCTGCAAGAAGCGTAAATATGCCTTTTGTTACAGAAAGATGGTTGGGTGGCATGATGACCAATTTTGCTACTATCAGAAAATCTGTAAAAAAGATGCAGAATATCGATAAAATGTTGAACGATCCTACTTTCACATCTATCACAAAGAAAGAGCGATTGACTTTAGGTCGTGAGAAAGCTAAGTTAGAAAAAGAATTGGGCGGTATCGCTAATTTAAATAGACTGCCTTCAGCTATTTTTATGGTGGATATTTCACACGAGCACATTGCATTAGCGGAAGCAAAAAGATTGGGTTTAAAAACTTTTGGTATCGTTGATACAAACTCTGATCCAAACAAAGTAGATTTCGCAATTCCAGCTAATGATGATGCTTCAAAGTCTATCAAGGTTATGATGGATTATTTAATAGCTGCTATCAATGAAGGGTTAGAAGAAAGGAGACTTTCTGCAGACACTAATACAGCCGAATAATTAAAATATTTTTAGAAATAATTTAAAAAATAAAGAAAATGAGTGAGGTAACAATTTCTGCTTCAGCAGTAAAAGCCTTAAGAGATCAGACCGGTGCGGGTATGATGGATTGTAAAAAAGCACTTACAGAGGCAAACGGAGATTACGAAAAAGCAATCGAAGTTTTAAGATTACAAGGCCAAAAACTTTCTATCAAAAGAGCGGATAGAGAGGCAAATGAAGGTGCTGTAATTGCTTTAGTTTCTTCTGATAAGACGAAAGGTATAGTCGTGAGATTAAGCTGCGAAACAGACTTCGTATCTAAAAATGATGACTTCGTAGCATTAACAACTAAGTTTGCAAAAATTGCTTTGGAAAACTTCCCTACTAATTTAGAAACTTTACTTGCGCTACCTTTTGATGGTAGCATGACTGTTGCTGATAAAGTGCAGGAGCAATTAGGGGTGATTGGCGAAAAACTTGAATTGGCAGAATACGAAAGAGTAGAAGCTGCTCAAGTAGCTGCTTATATCCATATGGGTAATAAAGCAGGTGTTTTAGTAGGTTTGAATAAAGCTAGCGATGCATTTGATGCTCCAGGAAAAGACGTAGCTATGCAAGTTGCAGCTATGAAGCCTGTATCTGTTGATGAAAACGGCGTTTCTGCTGATATTATTCAGAAAGAAATCGAAATAGGAAAAGAGTTAGCTCGTCAAGAAGGCAAGCCAGAGGAAATGTTAGAAAAAATTGCTTTAGGAAAATTAAGTAAGTTCTACAAAGAAAACACTTTATTACCACAAGCATTTGTTAAAAATAACAAGCAATCTGTAGCAGAGTATTTAAAGTCTTTTGACAAAGAATTGACTGTTACAGAATTCAAACATGTAAAATTAGGATAATCCTAGTGATGACGTGATAAATCAAATAAGGTGTTGCAATGTTGTTGTAGCACCTTTTTTTTAGCCTTTAATTGCCATACTTTTTTTTTACTTCTTACAATTCAAACTATGTCTTTAAAATATAAAAGAGTTTTATTAAAGTTGAGTGGTGAGTCACTCATGGGAGAAAAAGGATTTGGAATTGATGCGAATATGATAAAGCACTATGCCAATCAAATAAAGACGATAGTTGATATGGGTGTAGAAGTTGCTATTGTCATCGGTGGAGGTAATATTTTTAGAGGACTGAGCGCTGGTGCATCGGGTATAGAGCGTGTTCAAGGCGATTACATGGGTATGTTGGCTACGGTAATCAACGCTATGGCCTTACAATCAGCTATTGAGACTACGGGTCTATATACTCGATTGATTTCTGCAATAGAGATGAGGCAGATCGCTGAGCCATACATCAGACGTCGTGCTATGAGACATTTAGAAAAGAAAAGAGTTGTCATTTTTTCAGCAGGAACAGGTAATCCTTACTTTACAACGGATAGTGCTGCAGCATTAAGGGCTAGTGAAATCAATGCCGAAGTCATCTTGAAAGGCACAAGAGTTGATGGTATTTATACAGCAGATCCTGAAAAAGATCCCACTGCTACTAAATTTGATAATATTACTTTTGCTGAAGTGTTAAATAAAGGTCTTAACGTGATGGACACAACAGCATTCACCATGTGTCAAGAGAATCACATACCAATTATTGTTTTTGATATAGCAAATCCTGATAATTTGGTAAACATTATGAAAGGAATCAGTGTGGGTACTTTGGTAAAGGATTAAAAGGCACACCAAATTTATTTACAGCTTTGATTGCCAAATAAATTTGGCAAGCCATTATAAGCCGTCCACCAAAATACCTTCTTTCAATGCATAAGGAGTAACTTGTACAGTGTTTGGTTTGGTGATTTTTAACACCTCTTCAATTAGTATCATTGCTACCACAATTAATTTTACCCTTGACTCTGGCAATCCTTTCATTTTAAGGCGATCATCATAACTGGCTTCTATAATTGCTTTAGAAAGAGCCCAAACTTGATCAAGTGGAATAAATCTATTATTATTTGTCGAAATCGGATGGCCTGTCATCGTTTCTAATACTTCAAAAGATCCAGAAGCTCCGATCAAACTTTCAAATGAAACTCCAATAATTTGTGACTTCAGATTTTCTAACTCATTTTGAATATGCTCTCTTAACTTATTTTGTTCATCTATTGAAATAGGGTCATTTTGTTGAAAATCGGCATGCATAACACCAACTCCCAATTTGTAGGAGTGACTCCACACATATTTATTCTCACTTACGATGATAAATTCTGTAGAACCACCACCAATGTCCATAATAATGTGATAGCCAACGCTCATATCTGACAGTATAGATGCCCCTTTATAAATTAATTCTGCTTCTTTTTGCCCATCAATAATAGTTACTTTCGTGCCTAATATATCTTCTGCTGGCAGGATAAAATCTGTCGCATTTTGAGCTGTCCGTAATGCAGCAGTACCTGTGACAATAAGGTAGTCATGCTCCATTGAATCCAGAACTCCTTTGAATTCTTCTAAAGCAACCAAACCTTTCTTGATGGAATCTTCTTTCAGTATATCAATACCACCATCACCTAATCCAACAAAAATTCTTTTTTTAAATAAGGTATTGATCTTATGTTGATCATTTATTTCAGCTATAAGAAGATGAAAAGTATTTGATCCAAGATCAATAATCGCTTTTTTCATAAGTTTTTAGAATTACAAATTAAGGTAGATTTAGTAAGGATTTACTTTATTGAAGACCGAAGATAAAAATTGTTTGCCATTCTCTTTTAGCATGCCAGAATATAGAGGCTGGCCATTTTTTTTATAAATGAAAAAGAAGCAGTTGGGTTCACTATAATAGATGTCTGCTTCTAACTCTATCTTAAAGCCTTTTAAGAATTGATTTCTACCCACTGATTTGCATTGAGCAAGTATGGACTTAGGGACAGCTTCATTATTGGTGTGATCGATGCCCTCTTTTACAGCCGCAGGAGTACTCGAAGCAGCACTGAACCCCTGTGTGAACAGATATTCAATTTGTGTGCATTCTGCCATCAACCTTTTTCTTAATGTGTCTGGGAGTGGGGGATAGGCATAATCTTGCTCTAGTTGAGATTTATCTTTTTCTGAATTTTCAGTTTTAGATTCAGACTTACACGATGTAGCTGATACAACCAAGGTATAAATTAATAGGATACAAAAAGTTCTATACATCTTTTGATTAAATATGATAATTAAGTCTAAATGACCAATAATAAACCTTAAAACCTCCTAAATTATTGACAACTTCATCTTGTATTCTTCTCAAAGATCTGTTGTATCGTAGTTCTATTCCTATTTTCTTTGAGAAGTTGTAGCCAGCTCCAATAATATAAGAAATGTCAAAATTACTAATTGTTGACAATGGTTCCTCAAAATCTTCAAAATTTGTTTGATTACTCATTAATCTACTGTATTGAAAACCCGTTTTTGCAAAAACCTTATGGTAGTTTTGATCCTCTATATACCAATCGTTCAGGGTAAATAGAATAGGAATATCTACATAATCCAAATCTATTTTTACATCATTTGTTGGATTAAAAAAAAGTGATGTTGACGCACCTCTCTGACTGTATAGAAATTCAATTGAGGCTTTTGATTGTTTGATCAATTGATAAGTTATCCCTACACCACCATTAAATCCAAATTTGTCAAACCCAGCGAGTTGATCTCCATCTATTTGAGAAATGTTACAACCTACGGAAGCAAATGCATCAAATTTCCTTTGTTGTCCATAAACAATCGTATTCACCACTGCGTAAGTGAGCATAAGTAAACTTAATTTTACTTTAGTATAGTAAGGTCCATTATTCAATACTCAAAAGTTTTGAAATTTTATTCATGCGCTCTTTGAATAACAAAAAATGGCTAGAAATTCTAACTTGAAATCCTAGCCATTGAAAAATTTATTTTACTGCTAAATCGTATAACCTACTAATTTCATTCCAGTTTAAAACAGACCAAATGTTGTTGAGGTAATCAGCTCTTTTATTTTGGTAATTGAGATAGTATGCATGTTCCCACACATCTATTCCGATGATAGGCTTACCTTTTTTAGCAACAATATCCATGATCGGATTATCTTGGTTAGGTGTAGAGGAAATGAACAATTTACCATCTTCGCCAACGCATAACCAAGCCCAACCTGACCCAAATTGTTTCATAGCCGCGTCATTTAGTTCCTTTTTTAAACCAACTATACCTCCAAATTGGGTATCAATGGCTTTTTGTAATCCGATACTTGGCTTAGTGTCTTTAACTGGTGTGAGTATAGTCCAAAAGAAATTATGATTATACGTCCCTCCGCCATTATTTCTTACTGCTGTGGAATATTTTGAAATATTCATCATTAAAGTTTCTATGGGCAAAGATGCTGCATCAGTATCCTTAATTGCATTGTTCAGATTGGTGATATATGCATTATGGTGTTTCGAATGGTGTATTTCCATTGTTTTTGCATCGATACTTGGCTCTAGGGCGTTGTAAGCATAGCTTAATTCTGGCAGTTTAAACTGTGCATGTAAGCAGAGTGCAAAAGTGAGGACAACTAATAAGGATGTAATTTTTTTTCTCATGATATATTTTTTTAATGATAACGATAAATTAAAAAACATGTTTTGATATTTGGGCTTAAAATGATATTTAGAATTTTTCAAATATTTCTGTCACGCTATTTTTGATATTTTTACTGATTTTCTCCATAGGAAGATCATTGTTGTCTTTTCCAAATGGACCTTCAATTTCTTCTGCAATTATTTCAAGACTTGCCATAACATAAAATATAAAAGTTGTTACTGGAATGGTATAATATCCCAAAGTCAAAGCAAAACTTATAGGCAAAGTGCCAACATAAATAAAAACAAATTTTTTGATGAACACGCTATAGCTATAAGGTATAGGTGTATTTTTAATTCTTTCACAAGCACCACAGATATCTGTAAATGATTTCATTTCTTCATCAAGCGTTAGAAGTTCTTCAGCTGTAATTATATTTGTTTTTCGTAAATGATAAATTCTTTCAATAATCAAATTTGCAATGAAGTTAGGTTTGTGGGTAGTTGATTCGAGTCTTTGGTTTAAACTTGAGTCAGTATGCACTAATTTTTGACTACTTTCTTGTAAATGGTTGATGAGAGCAGAGCTATAAAGTGGTATTAATTCTTTAAAAAACAATTTTTCATTTGGATCACTTTTTGAAAGTAGTATATTTAGTTTTATTGATAGGTTTCTACTGTTATTCACAAGGGATCCCCAAAGTCTTCTGCCTTCCCACCATCTATCGTATGCCGTATTGGTACGAAATACCAGCAACATAGATATCGCAAAGCCCAAGATGGTATGCATTACATTAATGTTTTTTGCTACACTCGTCTGAGAGAGTTTTAGATATTCGTTTTCAAAATAAACTATTCCGCCGGAAAAGAACATGAAAAAAATCAATAAAGGGAATAAAGCTCTGACAGTGTCCGCTTTGTGAATCGTAAAAAGTGCTTTAAACCAGTCCTTAGGGTTATAATCAACCATACTATTTAAATATGTTTATTGTAGTTCAAAAGTAATCAATTAGTAAATGATCTGATATCAAAGGAAACTAATACTTCAGTTTAATTTGCCGCTATCCCTCAAAATTAAAGGTTATCGTGAAAACTTGAGTTGAAATTTGGTCAATAGCTCTACTTTCTGGTAATGTTCGATTATATATTAAGGAGTTATTCAAGCCTCTGCCAACTTTTATTTCTGGACTAAATATAAAAAATGGGTAATAAAACTGCATACCAACGCCTACTTCCCATTGAAAATCGTGTGGTGTAACTCTAATGAGATTTTCACCTCGTCTAGAATTAGCATTAGAAGATACATCATACCCATATTTCAATCCTGCTATGACAAAAGCTCTTTTGTCATTATAAGGCATTGATTTGAATCTTATTCCAAAAGGAGTCTCAAAGTAAACGGATTCTAATTTTTTTACGGTATTGTCATTGAAGATCAAGTCGCGATACATAAATGAAAAACCAGGATTAAATCTAAAATCAAAATACTCACCCATCTTCAAATTGGAGACCATATGAATGTTAAATCCACCTTTTGTTATACCTTCCACCAGCTTAATACCATTTGCTTCACTGTATATTAATTCCGATTGATTGACTCTAAACTTGCTAAATGAAGATCCAAATGCCATTCCAAAATAGAAGGATTTGTTCTGGAAGTCCATGTAGTTTTCGTTACCTTTTGCTTTTATTTTCTGAGAAAAGGAAATATGGCTTGCAGAGCAAATAATGCCTATCAGAATAAAGAAAGTGTATGTTATTTTTCTGCTATATATATTGTGCATATTCCAAATGTCAATGGATAAAATTTACCATTTTTGTATCCCACTTCATGCAAGATGGATATAAAACGTTCGTAATCAGGAAAAGCTTGTACCGATTCATATAAATATTGATAAGCTCTGGGGTCTTTTGAAGTAATCTTGCCTATAACGGGTAAAACGTACTTGAAGTATATATTAAACAGGTTTTTTATCGGAAATACTCTAGGATTCGAGAACTCTAAAACCATAATAGCCCCACCATGTGTAGTCACCCGATTCATTTCAGAAAGACCTTTTTTTAGGTTTTCGAAGTTTCTTACACCAAATGAGGAGGTTGTGATGTCAAAACGATTATTTTCATAGGGTAAATTTTCGCTATCTCCTAAAACGAGTTCAACTTTTTCTGTAAGATTTTTATTGGCTATCTTTTTATTTCCTATAGATAACATGTTAGTAGAAATATCCAGACCGATCACCTTTTCAGCTGCTAACTTATCACTCATACTTATTGCCAAATCAGCTGTGCCAGTGGCCACATCAAGTATTTGGTTTGATTTTACATTTTTCAATTTTGAGATAGCCTTGTTTCTCCATAGCACGTCTATTCTCAATGTAAGTAGCCGGTTTAGAAAATCATAATAGGGGGCTATTTTATCAAACATAGACCTAACCTGCTCCTTTTTCTCACCACTTGTATCGTAAGGCTTTATTAAATCGTGATTCATTTATATATTTTTATGATAAACCGACCACAAAGGTAATAGTTTAGATCGAAAAAAACTAAATTGGCATTCGCATCTCAAGAATGTTGTGGGTAAAGCCAGCTTTTCTGTAGGCTTTAATGGCACCTTCGTTATCTAGATAAACATTTAATCTCATTTCTTTCATGCCTTTACTCTGTGACCATTCTTTGAGATCATCGATTATCAACTGATTGATGCCTTGTCCTCTGTATTCAGGTTTTACAAACATAAAACCAAGATAGCTATATTGATCATGCGTATGGTAAGTTTTTGATTGGACTATTCTTGCATATCCTGACCCAATGATCACACCTTCGTTAACGGCAACGCATACCCTTACGTGTTCGGCATTTAAGAAGCTTGCCAAATCATAGTAGTTGGTATTAAATTTTATTGTATCCCCATACGGTCTTTCGAACTCTATTATACCTTGCTCAAACGCTAATAAAATTGGTAAATCTTTCAAGGTAGCCTGTCTAATAGTAATGTCCATAAATGATTAAATTTAGTTTAAACACTTAGGAACCGTAAAGAAATAACATATACATTTTGACTTGTTTTTTTGCTCTTTTTCATCGTTATAAATTCGTCAAGTAGCTAAGGCTATTATCCTCATTTATGCCTCGAAAAAAACCAAAACTACTTCGTCAAATTTGTACACTTTATTTCTTTACGGTTCCTTATACAAAGATATTAGAAATTGGGATAATGTCTCTTTCTTATTCTATCTTTGTTAATAAAAATTTAGTATGAAAATGTATTTTAAGTTCTTTATTGTATGCTTCACTTTTGGACAATTAATTTTAGGTTGTAAGTCAAAAGGTCAAGAGATAGAAAATACAAATGTAGAAGTAATAAGTGATGAAACGCAGCAAATAGATTCTCCTCAATTGGTTACTATATTAAAAGACACTGTAACCGATCAAAACATGGAAACAACACAATCTGTAAGCGACGCTGTCAACTACCAAGATGAAAATCAAAAAAAGTCACTTGTGGGCCATTTTATTTACATGGCTGATGCAGCCGTATTTACGCCATGTGGGGCTAAGAAGGCTATACCTGTTGAAATGTATACAGTGGTCTATAAAAGTTTGGAAGAAGCTTATCTGAATACTGTCGATGGGGGAACGCCTTGTTTTGTAGAAGTCTTGGGTTCGGTTAAAAAGCGACCTTCTTATGATGGGGGTAAAGCCGTTGATATGCTCGTTATTGATAAGGTGATTGAAGTGCAATTTTATAGGGAATGTCCGTAACAGTCAAGTGTATTTTAATGATTACTTTTTCCATCTCAAAATAAATCATCCAAATTTACCCTAGCATCTAGAGATTGTTCAATAAAGTGTGTCTACATATCTTTGTAAAATGAAAGAAGAAAGAACAAAAATTGAAACAGAAGAATTAATGCAAAGGATGCAAAAGCACCTTTATTCTAAAGAGCCC
>JALHLK010000056.1:6349-28235 GCA_022844565.1 Saprospiraceae bacterium | reverse complement strand
CTTGGGCTACACCTGCGGGATAAAATTTCCGAGCAATGCCAACTATTTTGTCATATATTCATTCGAATAAAGTCTAATGCGGAATTCCATCTAACTTAATGTAATTAGTTGATATTCAAAAGCAAAAATTTCATCATAAAGTTAGCAAAAGCCTTCTTTATGAGCTTGCCCATAAATCCAAATTTGGGTTTAATGTATTAGTATTTGTGGTGACGAATTAAAAATTCCTAACCCCTTAGGATAAATAATCCATCAGGGTGAATGTATAGGATCGAAGTCACAGACTTCGACCATCAGAGTTTTCATTCAGATAGTACCTTGTACTTTTAAGTATTCCGGTTTTATATAATATGCCGAGTTCCACAAGGTGCTGTAAATCACGTGTTACTGTTGCATTTGGAGCTCCAGTTATTGATTTGTAATTGGAAGCAGACAGCCCTCCTATAAAACCAGTCGTCCCTTCATCAAAAATACGAATCAAAACTTTGACTTGCCTATCATTTAGTTGAGTTTCAAACTTGTGAAAAATTTTAGATTTGTAAATGACCAATTCTATTGTCTTGATAGTCAATTCCTGAGCTCTTAAAAGCAAATCGCTGAAGTAATCAAGGTATTTTTGAATATTCAAGCTATTGTTTGTTTCTTGTATTGAGGCATAGTAAGCGTTTTTGTTCATATTGAGGGTTTTTGAAATCGAATTGAAGTTAGGATATCCTAGTCTATTGGAAATAATATGTTCTGCCAAAGCTCGGCCAATTCTTCCATTTCCATCTTCAAAAGGATGTATGTGTTCAAATCTCAAATGCGCTATTGATGCAAAAAATAGGGTTGGTAATTCATCCTTGTTGCTTAAGTTTGTATTTACCCATTGAATAAAAGAATCCATTTCGCTTTTAACTAAATGCGAAGGTGGAGCTTCGTAAAACAATCTAGGATTAGAAAAATTTCCCGAAACAATTTGCATAGGCTCACCGTGGGCTCGATATGTACCTATATATTCGATATCTCTCCTTCCATTCATCAGCATTTTATGCCAATCAAAAAACAAATCTTGATCGAGCTGTCTGTTATAGTTTTTAAAAATATCTACCATTAATTCTGCCACACCTGCCTCAGACGGAGAAGATTTTTTATAATCTACTTTTAAACCTAAATTTCTTTTTATGGAACTGATTACAGATTCCCTATCTAAAATCTCACCCTCAATGTGAGATGTAGAATAAGCCTCATCAGTTAATAGGCTAACTTTCAGATCATCTTTTAAAGAATCATCGATGTGTTGTAGCAAACCCATCTGTCTACCTAAATTAAGCAAATACTGTTCTTCTCTCCGTTTTAGAGTCTTTAAGTCAAATTCATAATTTGGCCAGTTTGGAAGTTCCCAAATCCACTTCATTTTAGCATTTTTAATTTAACGATATAAACTTCTCACGTCATCAAATTGACGAAGAAATGCCTTTACAACTTAAGTAACAACGAAAATTGAGCTATAAAGTTGTATTTTATAACTCAAAAAACAACTATTAATTGAGTTATAAATGGATATTTTATACCTCATGTAGAAGATTTGTCTATTTAATTCGAACCCAATCGTCGCAGTTTCTGCCATTGAAGCATGCAGTTTGTAACTGCGATGCATTATTTGTTTGGATTTTTACCCGAGGAGATTATGTGAATTCTTTCTCTATAATATCATAATAATTATTGGATAATTTAAGCATTTTTATTAATGCTTTTTCTGCTGACTTGTCGTCGAGATAATGATCATACAATGTAAGTGAAAGATAAATGTTTCCATTTTTTAAACTTAGAACCAAATCCTTATTATGATAATTTTGGTTGAGAAGATATACCAATTCAGCTTCACGTGTATCTTTGCTCAGCTTGCCCAAATTAACTTCTGCAAGTATTGACCCGTTTCTTAAATAATAGGAGAGTTCTATGGTTATATTACCATTGTTAAGATACCAAATTCCACTACCTCTTCGTGCAAAAGCAGGGTCATAACCTACGTTTTTTATAATTGCTTCAATCCTTAAAAATATCGCAGGTCGATTATCTCGGTTTGTTTTAAATGTGATTTCAGCTGCACATTGTTGGCAACATTGTAACTTAATGTCTAAAGTATTAATAAAACCACAACGTTCACACTTCAGTATTGGCTTTTTACCTTCAGACAAATATTCATTACAAGCTGTACTTATATCCGTTGCGGTAATTATTGATTCCGCCTCCATCTGTATGATAGGGTAAGATTTTAAACCTAATAATGATTCATTTATGATGATGGGCTTTCCTTGTATTTTGTTTTTTGAAATTGAATTTAAACCTTGGTTAATTTCTACTTCTTCCAAAGCATACCCTTTCACATCAAAATTGTGGCGACAAAAAGCTAAATTTGCCGATTCACTTACGTATACCACTTCTACAGTGTCATCAAATTGACCGTTTTTAATTCTTACTGATGTATGGTTTCTAATTGATTTTTCACAGCATACTAATAGATCTGTATCCCTCAGAAAAGTGCCAATTCCTGCATTGTCTCGCGTCAATACATAAACACATTCATTAGGTAATATGTCAAATTGCTTATTAATCATAAACTGAGTTCTTTAGAAAAGGACATTGCCGCGACAGCTGTTAAATAAGATTGAGAAAAGACAGCGAGATTTTTAAAATCAACGCTATCCAAGTCAAATACAATTTCTTTATAGATTTCTTTATGTCTTTTTATGATTTGACTTACCTCGTTTAAAATTGATTTTTTATTGATTTTATTTTTCTTGACAAAACTGATATCAGGTTCAAAAAGTGTAAAAAAACTATGCTCCATTACTTTAAGATATAAGTGCAACATTTCTCTATCGAGCGTGGGAAGTGAAAAGTTATACATCAAATATCCCACGATATACCTACCAATGGAAACCACGATTTCTTCTTTTCCATTAGCAAAATACCATGCCATGTTTTGCGTCTCGCTTTTAATAATCTCCTCTACTCGTTGGTGATTGATAAAGTCAGGTATACCAAAAGTATAAATGGTAGGATAGATTTCTTTGTAAAATGCATTTTGATCTAAGTGAGCTATTGATAAAAAGTATGAGTAAATAACACCCATCTTGTCGGCAGGATTTTGAAAGGACGTGTTGATAAATGACTTATACATATCTTCAAAAATGCGCATTAATGTGCCCTCTGGTTTTAGTAAATAGTCCATGGTAAATACAAAATCTAACATCATATATGCGTGGGCGCCTGGGTAGGCTTGTAGGAACTCGCGATTATTTGCTATGAATATATCTAGTTCGTCATACTTTTTTTTAAAAAACAAGAATTTTTCCCTTTTCTCGTACGCTGATGCCTCCAAAGTATGTTCTGAATGACTATGCACAATGGAAGCGTATTGATCAATCCAAAAATCATCGTTTTTGTCTGCACTCACCGCCATTTCTCTAAGTGCATAGTAGATTTTTAATGGTGAAGCGTTGGCATGTTCTGATTGAAAAACGAGGCAAATATTTGAATCAGAATCAAGCGCATATTTTGTGTAGTGTCGGTAGTAATTCTCTTCCAACAGATTTGTAAACAAACCAAACTCAGGTGCCGTAATTTTAGCTATTTTAACTTCCAGAAATATACCATCTTCATTTACTTTACCATTGATCATCTTTGACCCTTGGATGATGTCAAAATTAAATCTATATTTTGAAATAATATCCAATTTGATGTTATCACCTTTAGAATTCTCGAGATAGAGTAGTAATGACTTGTATGAATCTTGGTACTTTTTTGCCTCAAACATTTTAAATGAGTAGTCCCAATAACTATGTCTCTTAGGGCTATTTACCACATTAGAATAGCGCCCAAACTGTAGATGCAATTTGGTAGGCTTCTTATTAAGTAGTTTTGATATAAAATTCATCTTCAGCAAAAGTAAGAAAGTTAATTTATACAGACTTGCTTAAGGCTATTTTCATTTTAAAAAAAGAATAATTGGCTTACATCAAAATTGATTTTTTGTTCGTTCTTGAGAGGATTGATAAATCAAAAAAGGGATAAAATTAAAAAGTCGACCCTTAATACTGTTAAAAAAAGTAGCTACGAGATTTTATTTTGAATTTTTATTACATTAGAGCTTAAATTCAAATACAATGTCAAAAAGAGCTGCACTTGGTTTATCCATGATTATGATTTTATTGGTTGTAAGTAACGTTTCAACCCAAATCAAAGTTACACAAGTATATTGTGAAAATTTAGTAAATCCTTTAGGCTTGGATGAAAGAAGCCCTAATTTTTCATGGGAACTCAGTAGTGATATCACCAATACCATGCAGACTGGTTACGAAGTAAAAGTGGCGGGCAACTTAATAGATTTGGCCAAGGGTAAAAAATTGGTTTGGTCTGATAAACAGATGAACACAGATCAATCTACCTACATCGCATACAAAGGTCCCGATCTTTTATCCAATTCCAAATATTTTTGGCAAGTAAGGGTTTGGGACAACAAAGGTAGGGTATCTGATTGGTCTGCGATTGCTAACTTTCACACAGGATTTTTTAATAAGTCGGATTGGAAGGCAAGGTGGATAAACTCAGCTTTACCATCTGATACATTAAATGGTGTGTCGCCACTGCTCCGCAAATCATTTACATTGGTTAAAAAAGTAGCCAGTGCTACCGCCTTCATTACCTCTAAAGGGCTCTATACCGCTTATTTGAATGGGCAGAAAATAGGAAATGACTATCTCACTCCAGGATGGACTTCATATAGCAATCGGGTGCAGTATCAGACATATGATGTGACCAATCTCTTAGCAGCAAATGACAATGTAATAGGCGTCAAACTGGGTAGCGGTTGGTTTCGCACTACTTTAGGATGGGAAACGAATGGAAATTTTTATGGTAAAGAGACAGCACTTTTACTACAAATAAATATCAAATACACCAATGGAAGTGAAGAAACAATTGTCTCTGATGGAACTTGGAAATCGGCTGAAGGTCCTATTAGATATTCTGAAATTTACAATGGAGAAATCTATGATGCTCGTTTAGAAAAAAATGATTGGGCAAAAGCTGGATACAATGATCAATCTTGGAATAACGTAAAAGAAGTAGAATTTGGCAAAGAACAAATCATAGCCACTTACAACGAAACCATCAAAAAAAGAGAATCCTTCAAACCAAAACAAATTTTTACCACACCGAATGGCGAAACGGTCATAGATTTTGGTCAAAACTTAGTGGGTTGGGTCAAAATCAAAGGAAAATCTAAAGCAGGTGACATCTTACAATGGAAGCACTTCGAAGTTTTAGACAAGAAAGGAAATGTGTACATGAATAATATGCGAAATGCAAAGGTCAATACAACCTATATCTTCAAAGGTGATGGTGTAGAAGAATATCAGCCTAACTTCACTTTTTACGGATTTCGATACATTTGGATAGAAAAAGGGGCAGCGCTAGTAGACAAGATCTCTTTTGAGGCAGAAGTATTGTATTCTGATATGAGATTGACGGGCCAATTCGAATGCTCCAACCCTCTGATCAATCAATTGCAACAAAATATACAATGGGGCCAAAGAGGTAATTTTCTAGATGTACCTACAGACTGCCCTCAGAGAGACGAAAGACTTGGATGGACTGGTGATGCTCAAGCGTTTGGTCGTACGGCTGGATACAACTTTCATGTCAACAATTTCTTCAAAAAATGGCTAAAAGACTTGGCTTATGATCAATTAGAGAATGGTTCTGTACCATTTGTCATTCCAAATATTTTGGGCAAAGGTGCTTCTGGAAGTGCAGGATGGGCAGATGCTGCTACGATTATTCCTTGGGATTTGTATACGATGTATGGCGATAAAAGAGTGTTACAAGATCAATATCCAAGTATGAAAAAATGGGTAGGATTTATGCAGTCAAAAAGTGTCAACAGCCTATGGAATACGGGGTTTCATTTTGGTGACTGGTTGTTTTTTTCGAGAAATAATGACACGGATGGCACTTCTGCTGTAACGGATAAATATTTGATCGCGCAGTGTTTTTATGCTCATTCTATCCAACTTGTGATCAAAACTGCAGAAGTATTGGGCAAGCCTGAAGACGTAAAAGAATACACGGCCTTACTTGCCAAAATAAAGAAAGCATTCCAAGACGAATACATGACACCTAATGGCAGATTGATCGCTAATACTCAGACGGCCTATATTTTAGCACTCAACTTCGATATGATTCCGGCCAATCAGACAGCCAAAGCGATGGAACATCTAGTTGACAATATCAAAAGATACAATCACCTCACTACTGGATTTTTAGGCACCCCATACCTTAATCATGTGCTTTCAAAAGGTGGACATGACACTTTAGCTTATAATTTATTGTTGAGAAAAGAGTACCCATCATGGTTGTATCCAGTTACCAAAGGTGCCACTACCATCTGGGAACGCTGGGACGGCACTCAGCCCAATGGAGATTTTCAAGCAGAATCGATGAATTCGTTTAATCACTATGCCTATGGTGCTATTGGAGATTGGATGTACCAAGTCATTACTGGTATAAAACCTGACGAAAAACACGTAGGGTATAAAAGATTTGATATAAAACCGGTAATAGGTGGTAATCTAAACTTCGCAAAAGGCAGTCTCTATACCTACTTTGGCACCATCAAATCCGAATGGAGTTTTGACGATGATGCACTTACGCTAGACGTCGAAGTGCCGGTCAATACCACAGCCCGTATACATATCCCACAAGAAGGCAAGAATATTCGCATCAACAATATCCCGTTAAGTAATTGTAGCGAGTGTAAAGAAGTTGCTTCACAAGATCCAAGCAGAAAGGTAATCGAAGTGGGATCAGGGAGGTATGTGATACAGGTTAGATAGAGTTTATATGAGTTAACAAGCGATTTGAAAATTCATTTTCAAGACGATGAGCATACCGATGTATTTTCAATCCTAAGGTATAAATAAATAAATCGAAGCAAACAATTTTAGCTCAATCTGAGGAATCCATGCCGCACCTACCTCAATAAGAGCAACGCTACGCTGTTAATTCTTGTTTGTTAAATTCAATATTTTTCTAGTTACCGCGATCTTCAGGACGTGGAAAACAAAAAACCATAATTCTTTTGTCACCATTTTTGCAACAAAAATGGTGACAAAAACTAATAAAGACATTGCCATTTTTAACTTTAATTGAATTTATAAGCATTCTGATTCCAACTTGACAAAGTAGAATTAATTTAACCCCCAAATTTTAATTTATGCACAAACATGTTTGCGCATAAATTAAAATCCCATCTAACTTAATGTAATTAGTTGATATTCAATAGCAAAAATTACAACATACAAGTTAGCAAAAGCCTTCTTTATGAGCTTGCCCATAAATCCAAATTTGGGTTAAAAAAAAACCACATTTGACCCGAATTACACGTCGGAATATGTTGCAGGAGGAAATAAGACAAAAAAGTTGTGATGCTCAGAATTTTTTACACGCAGATACGGCCAAAGCTACATAAAGACCTGGCTACTCGGCCCATATTAAAAAGGTAGTTAAAAAAATTTAAAGCTAAAAGCTAATCGCTAACGGCTAATCGCTTAAAACTTATAATTAAACCGATAAAAATCTTCATTATTGGCTGCTGTCTGTATCACACCTGCAACTTCAATAATGTAATACGTATTCAGTTTTTTAATCACAAATAGTTGTCCTATTTGTACCGGATCAGTGATTGGATTATTAAGATTATCTTTCATCGTTAGGTTACTCCCCCTAGAGAAAAGATCCACAATCTGCTCCTTGGTAAATACATTGATATAAGAAAAAGTCTGAGGTATACCGTTTGTTCCTATGATTATTCTTTTTATTTCCACATTGCTACCTGCTCTAAACTGCCTTTTCCAATTTAAAGATAAGTTTGACGCAGTGGTATCAATACCAATATCTATCAAGTCTGCATTGGTATTTGTGATAGCTACAGAATTACCATCACTTAGGTTCAAAGCCCCAAAATCTCCGCCCCTAGCAGCATTAAAAAGCGACTTACTTACCAATTCTACAGCAGGTATGCCAGCCAAAACCTTCGAAGAGTCCACCCCTATAGCTTCCAATTCGTCAGTAAGTATGAAGGTATATGTATAGTTTCCAGGTAATGTGGGACTTTGGATGATAATGTCTTTATCAAAAACATTTGCATCCGAGCCATCCAATAAAAATGGATTGCTCGTAGGTCTTATGGCTCCAAAGGTAATGCGATTAGGGAGTACGGGCACATTATTTTGCAGCACCTCGATCGATTTGAGAAGTCCCGTACCTTTCACTCCATTGAGCTTGAACCTCGCCGTATTGCCAATCGTGGAGATAGTCAATTGTGGCCCATTATATTTCAATCTAGGAGGATCAGACTTGACGATGATGATTCTTTGAGTTTGAGCAGTGTCACCACCAAAATCGGATACAACAAATCTGTAAACAAACTCCTTATTAGCTCTTAAAGAATTTATTTCAACTCGTAGACTTACGTTTTCATTGTTTTCTTCCTTTAGAAAATGTGGGTTTCCTAGAATATTGATATTATTTATCTTGACTCTCCCAATTTCTATCAATTTATCATTTTCAAATATGGATAGCCCCCTTAACTTATTACCTCCTCTTTTGAGCAGTATAGAAGTGATGAAGACATCTCCCGGTTTGATCGTACGCGTGGCAGAAGTGTTAGAAGATATACTAATCGTCGGTTTGCCTTCAGGTACAATTACAACGGGATCCTTAGTACAACCCATAATAAATATAACACTACACAAGCCTACAACATGGACTAGATTACTGACTATTCTTCTGAATCGTCCGTTTGATCTAAAAATCCACATTCTTTCATTGCACTGTACCATTTGATTACTTTTTTTACATCACTAGCATACACCCTGTCGGTATCATATTGAGGTACTATTTGTACGAAATAATCCATGATTTTATTGTTCGAATCTTTTGGAGAAGGGATATCCAACGTAGATTCCATCGATTTCATCTTTGTGAAGATTGTACTTAATTCTTCAGTATCTGTATCCGTGTAAATCCCAATTGTTTCTAATGGAGTAAATTGGTGCATTCGCATAGAGTAAAATTTTACTTTTCCAGTCGAAGGATTTCGTAAAACCACACCATTGTTTTTCGAATCCACTAACTCAAATAAACCAGGTTCGCCACTAACAGAAATAACATTTTTTAATTTCATATACAACTATTCTTGTAACTACGCAAGTGTATGCTTTCAAAACTATAAAATAGACATTTTTTAGTTGAACAGTCTTGCACCTGAGTAGTTACCTATTCTCTAATAATTTGCAAATGTACAATATTAGATGTTTAGTTTCTTTATCGTGAAGGTAAATTTATAGTAAACAGCTTGTAAAACCTTTAGCTAAATTTTAATTTTGGCAAAATATTTTCTTGCTGGTGAATTAGCCAGGTAATCTGGCTTTAACACTCTTTTAAAGAATAATATAACCAAATTGGTAGGATTACTCTCCTTTAACTTATTTCTTAGTGTTGCAGCTACAAATACATTATAAGGACTACAGGAAAATTAACCATCATGTGAGGGTAGTTTTTAAATATATTTGGAAACAAATATTGGCTACTTGTTGAAATAGAATTCAGCTCTTCAAAATATTACGGAGCGCAACGCTATAGATAATGTATCCACTGCTTACAAAAAGTAATGAGTCGTTTCTTTTTAAGTACGTATACACCAAATAGCTAAAATAGTCATTTTCATAAAGGGAATCTTTTTGTGATGCTATACCCTAAGAGTTGTGATATTATATGCATTTATAAATGATGTATAATTATAATACGTATATTCAAAAAACATTAAATCAACCATATACATATTATATAAAAATATTATATAATTATATATAATATTTTATCGTAATATATAAATATGTCGTATATCTTCGTGATATTATTGTGTAACAGGTAGTTAATTATTGACTCCATACACATAAAAGTTTTTTAAAATAAAATTGATTTATGGCAAATTTTATTACTCAACAGGTAGCAATTTTAGATGTAATTTTCAGATTTCTGTCATTTTTCGGCTGTTTCTCAATAATAGTGCTGCTTTTACTTCAAAATGAGTTTCTTACTATTGGCATAATTCTTGGTGCACATATTTTATTATTTCATAATGTATAGTAATATGGATAATTTATACTTTAAAATATTTAAAATGAATGGTTTGTGGCTAAAATTAAACCATGTACTAATTGGATTTACGTATTATGTTATTTTATCATTTTTTTTCGCTATATCTCTTTCAGGCCAAACGTCTTCTAATTTAGATAAAAAGAGGAATTCTTTTTTTGAGCAACATCCTTACTATATTAAAGCTCAAAGTAGCAGTCAAAATCATTCAAATTCAGATAATCTAAAAATAAATCCTTTGAAAAGACAGCAATGGACAGTTGAAACAGTCAGTCGTCTTAAGGACTACAAAATATCTACCAATGATCAACCTATTCAAGTTGATGAAATAAACATAGAAGATTATTTTCAATTGAGTTATCGAATTAATGGACAAGGATTGATCAAATTTCAAGACGGTTCATGGGTCTATTTGATCTCAAACTCTATACATAATAATAGTGAAGTTGGAGATTTGACTATCGCAATAGATAGTCAAGGTAATAAGTATACAAACGATGGTCACATTTGTGGAGGCCTAATACATTTTGTTAGTAAAGATAAAATACCTGTCGAACATGCTGATCACTTCTTTAAATATTTTAAGAGTGGTACAGACGACCAACAATGGAAAGAAATTAAAATCAAAAATAATTCTAAATTCTAAATCAATTATCATCATGCACTTTCATTTAAAAACTAAAGCAATGCTGAATCTAAAGAACAATTGGAAAATTGGGTTTATTACTCTTCTGATAGTAAACTTTTTACACATGAACGTAAAACTTCATGCGCAGGATATTCCTGCTGGATCATATCTCATTAACATGGGTGTCACACCTCAGACGGTGGGAAATGGACTTAAACCCTATGGTTTGGTATATCAAATGTTACAAACTTTTAATGTCCCAGTTTATTGGTACATTAATCCATTAAAAGTTAAAGATGGGATAGACTTAACACATAACTCAATCGGTTATCGAGGTGGCGTATTTGTAATTTTTCAAAATTTCAGAACCCCCGCGGTCAATGCAGCGATAGTAACGTGGCAAGGTATGGGTGTTGTAGGCGCAACTACGACTTCTACCATTTCCACAGCAGGTTTAGATGTTTACAAGATAAGCTCTGCACCAAGATGGACGCTGGATCAGCAAAACGGATCCATAGCCACTGGGTATTTTGTGAATGCGGGCATACCTCCATCAGCACATGGTGGCAGTAATAGTAGTGGTTGGAAGTTGCCAAGTCAGTTGACTTGTTGTGACGATTTATTCGTAATGCCTCATGCAGATCCGGTATGGTCAACTCATCAAAGATTGTTAAGCTGGAATCTTGATTGTAAAGGTTCTATTTGGGCTGCCTGTCATGCTGTAAGTGCTTTGGAAAATATGGTAAACCCTGCTGCAAGAACTACACAGAGTAATTTTCTAACGGTTAAAGACCCGGCATGGACCGGAGGTGCTGGTAATTATGCTCTGAGCAATACTCTAATTCTATGGGGTGATCATGCTGACGGTACTCCACCATATACGTACAGACTCTCAACAGACCCTGTTGCTCAGTTCATGGGAATAGTAGATGGGGCTACCACCAACGGATCAGAACAGATCATGATGCCAAGACAAGGTATTGTTGCCAATGCATCAACCTTTAGTCCTTCTGCAGTGGCAAGATGGAACCCCGGAGCAAAAACCATAGTATATGACCCAATACAGACAAACGTCACAAATCCAAATACGATGGATTTTCGAAATGTTGCTTCTTTGATGACTTACGGCAGGGGTTTTGATAATCTGGCACGTGGTTATGTGATGTATCAACCTGCTCATTCCCATAATAAAGCTACAGCTCCCGCTAATATTGCTTCCCAAAGGGCATTTTTTAATTTTTCATTTTTTTCTTTGAGAGATAAAAATTATGAATTAGACCTTTCAGGTTTGCCACCCACAATTTCCGGTCCATCTCCGGTTAATCTGACAGCTTCTATATTGGTAGGTCCTCCCGGTGCCGGTCCTTATACGATAAGCTGGACTTCAAGTTGTGGAGGTACATTTGCTGCACCCAACCCTGCAAGTGTTCCTAATGGAAGTTTTCCAATACCATTTTCAAAAATATTTACACCTCCTGCGGTTTTCTCTACTACAAACTGTATAATTTCAGTCACTGTAACTGATGCCTGTGGCAGGAAGACTGTAGAAACAAAAAATGTTCAGCTTACACCATGTGTATTAACATTTAACAATATGATAAATCCAGTAGTTTGTAATGGACAATCCAATGGCAGTATTGCCATGAATATTTCTGGTGCTAGTGGGCCTTATACTTGGAATTGGTCTAGAGTTCCCGCAGGTACAGGAATGGGTTCAGGCACTACAATATCTGGACTTGCAGCTGGAACGTATAATGTGACCGTTACTGGCTCTGGCAATTGTTCAGGAACTTTTACTGCGCTTGTACCTCAGCCCAATGCTATTTCAGCAAGTGCTACGGCTACCAATTATTTATGCTTTGGGCAAACGGGATCCATCAATGTCTCTGCCACAGGTGGCACCCCAGCATATACCTATGCTTGGTCTGGAGCGGGTTCAGGTACAAACCCCCGTACTAATCTGCTCGCAGGTTCATATACAGTCACTGTTACGGATATGAACGGTTGTACCCAAACTGCATCGGCTACCGTGACAGGTCCTACGACTCCTGTTGTGGTATCTTCAACCAAAACTAATGTATCTTGCAATGGAGGTAACAACGGTACAATAGACCTCAGTGCCTCAGGTGGAACACCAGGCTACACCTACGCTTGGTCGGGTTCAGGTTCAGGTAGCGATCCGCGTACTAATCTTGCAGCAGGAATTTATACTGCCACAATAACCGATATGAATGGTTGTACGGCTATTAAAAGAGATACCATCACCCAACCACCCGTTTTAATCATCAGTTTGCTAAAAACTGATCCTACCTGTCCGCCAGGAGCTAATCCGATCAATAATAATGGTGCCATCACTGTTACTGCCTCTGGTGGAACAGCCGGGTATCAGGTCGTCTGGACTGGCCCTCCATCTGGCAATCCTGCCGGTGTCGAAATTGCCATGTCAGGGGGTAATTATAATATACCTAACCTCCCTGCAGGGACATACACAATTACTGTGACCGATTTAAATGGATGTGTTGCATCAGCAATGATCACTTTAACGGGTCTTAATGCTTTACCCAATCCGCCTTCCGGTATAAATAACAATTAATCGTAAATAGCTCTAATTATATATTAAAAAAAGTTTCAAAAAAAAATATAGATTCCAATGGACACATTAACACAAAAAAATAGTTTAATTAGTCACTTTAATGCAAATGCAATTAAAGATGTATGGATATACTTTAATACTGGTAGATGCAGAACTTTTTTATTGAGTCTATTTACATGGTTAATATTCATGTCATCGGCTTTAGTAATTCAAGCACAAGTAAGTGTAGGTGCCACATCGAATGGTTTTACTACAGGTACAATGCTCACTATGATGCATGATAGAGGTGCCACACCAAATACATTGACACTTGTTTCGGTGCAATTGGGTCGACAAACTGAGATAACAGGGAATGTAACCTATGGAGGCATGAACATGAGTTTAGTTGGTTCTACCTCAACTTCAAGCGGAAGTGGTTTGAGGACTTTTGTATATATTTACAGTTTACTCAATGCACCAACAGGTATTCAAAATGTGATTATAAATGTAGTTGGAACTGGAATGGACGGTCCAAATGGGATCGTGGCCGGTGTTGTTTCTTTCACGGGGGTAGATCCTGCTGATCCTTTGAACGATTATACTGGAGATGACCCAGGTGATAACCAAACTAATCCTAATCCAACTCTTGCTAATATACCAACAAGTCCTGGTTCTGTTGTGTTTAGTGCCGTAGCACATTCGCGTGATGATATTCCTAGTATTCCAATAGGACAGATTTCTACTTGGCAAATAATTACTGGCACTGATGCAGATGATGCCAAAGGTATGGCTTCGACTAAAAGTATAGCTTCAGGTATGACTACTTCAGTTACTTATGACTTTGGAGGTAATAGCAGATGGGCAGCAGGTGCAGTATCAATTAATCCACAACCTACTACTACGACTATAGCAAGCAATCCAATTCCAATTTTAGCAGCATCTCATTGTGCGAATAGTATAAGAGTTCCTTTACAAAGCTTTACCTTAGAACAGGTTACAGCTAACACAACCCTTACACAGTTAGACTTTACCACAACAGGCTCTTATTTGGCCGCTGATCTTAGTAATATAAGGCTTTATACTAATTCGTCTAATAGCTTAGGAACAGCTACCCAAATAGGAACTTTAACACCTACCACTGCAGGGGCTAAGAGTTTTACAGGTTTAACTCAAACATTGACAGCTGGCCTCACTCGATTTTTCTGGATCACTGTGGATGTGGCTTCACCAACAGCACAAAGGGACATAGCTGTAAATGCTATTGCAAACTCTGCCTTCATGGTTTCTACAGGAATAAAAGCAGGAGGTCCGGCTGCTGCTGGAGGTTTACAAACGCTGTTTAGAGTTTTCTCACCTGGAGCTATAACAGCTACGCACGATACGATTTGTTTCAATGGAAACCCACCAAATATATTATCTTCTGCAGCTGCAGTTGGTGGAGATGGTGTTATAACTTATACATGGAGGTCTTCAGTAGATAATTTTACGGATGTAATTATGGGAGCCAATGCTGCTACTTATGATCCACCAGGTCCACTTACGACAACTACAAGATATCGCCGTTATGCAAATGATGGCACATGTAATATTACTCCAACTCAATCAACAGGTACTGATACAGTAACTGTGCGGCCTCTATTTACTGCAGGAGCAATAAATACAACCGGTGACACGATCTGTTACGGAGGAGACCCTTCCTTGATTGGAAGTATGACTGTTGCTAGTGGAGGAAATAATGTAATAACTTATACATGGAGGTCTTCTGCAGATGCATTTAATACTGCTATTCCGGGAGCTAACGGTGCTACTTACGATCCACCCGGAGGGCTTACAATTACGACAAGCTACCGTCGGTATGCCAATGATGGGATTTGTAATACTACTCCAGAGGTGTCATCAGGTACATGGATAGTTACTGTACCTTCGGCTCCATTAGCAGCCAATGCTTTCATCTCTAGTGTCGGCTGTAATGGCGGGACCAATGGTTCTATCACCCAAAGTGTAACTGGAGGCACAGCCCCCTACACTTATCAATGGGCGGCCTTATCAGGGCCGGCATTTTCTGCCAATACCAAAGATATTTCAGGATTAACTGCACGGAACTATAGTGTGACCATCACTGATGCCAATATGTGTACTTTGGTGAAAACATACAGTGTGACTCAACCTGCTGTGTTGATGGTGTCAGGTATGGTAACTCAACCTACATGTGCCACTGCCGGAGCCGTAAATATTACGGTGACAGGAGGCACAGGTCCGTACACTTTTGGATGGACAGGAGGATTTATTTCTGAAGATATCAGTGGTTTAAATGGCGGTAATTATACCGTATTGGTTACAGACTTCAATGGTTGTACGGTTTCTCAGGGTTTTTCTTTGACGCCACCTGTTGGCTGCACCGGAACTATGGTCTGTAATTCTGATGTGGCTGATGTATGGTCTGTAGACCCGGATCCGATGGTTACATCCTACATGTGGACGGTACCCCCAGGTGCAGTAATAGTAGGCCCTACTAATACAAATTCAATCGTTATCAATTGGTCAGGAGCAACACCTGGTACTGGTTTTGTCTGTGTAAAAACCATCAATACCTGTGGAGAGAGTAATTCTGTTTGCCAACCTGTGATCATTAAAGTTGTAAGTGCATCTATTTTTGCTAGTCCGGTATGTTCGGGTCAAAATTTGAATTTATTTGCAGGTGGAGGAACTTCTTATCAATGGAGTGGGCCAAATGGGTTTATGTCTACCAATCAAAATCCTGTAATATTTGGAGCTACAGCCATAAATGCAGGTTTGTATACCGTTACAGTTACTGACAACAATGGTTGTACAAATACAGCATCTGTGACAGTGAATGTAAGTTCACCACCTACATTATCAGCCTTAGTAACAGCATCTACTTGTGGAAATAACAATGGAATAATCGATCTGACAGTATCACCACCAGGTTTATATACCTATCTTTGGTCAAACGGATCATCTGATGAAGATATTACAGGTTTGGCACCAGGTACCTATACCGTTACCGTAACAAATAATGCTAACTGTGCGGTTACTTTAACAAGATCTGTAAGTGATATTATTGGACCTTCACTAAGTCTGACCAGTAGTCCAATAGATTGTAACGGTGAGACCAGTGACTCCATCACAAACACAGTAGTGGGTGGAAGTCCACCAATTACTTATCTTTGGTCTAATGGTGCCATGACAAGAAATATTTACAACATACCTGCGGGAGACTATTTTGTTTTAGCAATTGATGCCAATGGGTGCGCAGGTGCTGCAAATATAACAATAGCTCAACCTAATCCTATAGTTATACAAAAGACATCTACCAATGTTTCATGCAACGGAGGAGTGAATGGAAGTATAAATCTTACGGTTACAGGTGGAACAGCAGGATATAGTGTGAGTTGGTCTGGTCCCGTATCAGGAAATCCAGCCGGAACAGAAATTGCTGCTTCAGGTGGTAGTTACACTATTCCTAATCTTTTTGCAGGTAGTTATACCATCACAGTGACTGACGCAAACGGTTGTACTATGACTACTTCAGTCACCATTACACAACCTGCACTTCTTACGGCTTCAACTATAGTAGATTCAGTATCTTGCTTTGGATTCAGCAATGGTGCAATCAATCTTACAGTTTTAGGAGGTACAGGACCCTATACCTATCTATGGTCTAATGGGGCTATGACTCAAGATATTACAGGTTTAACTGCGGGTACTTATAGCGTGACAATAACAGATAATAACGGATGTATATTACCGGGAATTTCAGCTATGGTGTTTCAGCCAACAGTTCTTCTCACTACACTAGATTCAGTTAGGAATGTAAGATGTTTCGGAGAATTAACTGGTGGTGTATTTATAACACCTTCAGGAGGTACAGGACCATACACTTACAATTGGTCTAATGGTGCAAGTACTCAAGACTTGACTGGTGTACAGCCAGGCACTTATTTTGTCACAGTTACGGATAAAAATGGTTGTACCGCTAATACATCAGGAATGATCATCCAACCACCTTCTGCTGTAGTTGCCTCAACAGTAGCTACAAATACATCGTGCTACGGAGGTAATAATGGAAGTATTACGGCTTCAGCTGTGGGTGGCACACCGAATTACACCTATTTATGGTCCAATTCACAAATCACATCAACTATTAATTCACTTACAGTCGGTGCATACACTGTCACAGTAACGGATATGAATGGATGTTCGGCAACATCTACAGCCAATGTGGGTCAACCTGACTCCATTTCAGCTAATGCCTTTTTAGGTCAAGTTTCTTGTTTCGGAGGAACTAACGGAACAATTTCATTGAACGTTACTGGAGGAACTGGCGTCTATTCTTATATGTGGTCAGGTAGTGGATCAGGATCCAATCCTCGCACTGGATTAAGTGCAGGGCCGTACACCGTAACCATCACCGATGTTCCTAATAATTGTACACTTATTAGAACTTTTATTATTACTCAACCTTTGAATATCTCTATTGTGGGTGTTACTACAAATGAATTATGCGTTGGACAGTCAAATGGAAGTATCAATCTTACCGTCTCAAATGGTACAGGTCCTTATACCTATGCTTGGTCGAATGGATCGATGGCAGAAGATCCATCTGGTTTAGCTCCAGGAAATTATACAGTCACAGTTACAGATTTTAATTTATGCCAAAAGGATTCCATGTTTACTATTGGTACTGCTACACCTTTAGTTATAAGCAATAAAGTAATTACTAATAATTGCGAAGGTAGTGATAATGGTTCTGTAAGCTTTACAGTAACAGGAGGTACAGGTAGTTATTCTTACTTCTGGTCAGGAACTGGAGCTGGTAGTAACCCAAGAACAGGTCTAGGCACAGGTTTATTTTATGTCACAGTTACAGACGTAAATAATTGTCCTTTAGTAGACTCGTTTGAACTTAAACCACTTAGGGTTACCCTAGATACCATACAGCAAAATTGCCCTAATGGTGACGGACAGATTATTGTTACGGCTGCAGATGGTGATGGAAATTATATGTATACATGGTCCCCTAACGTTTCTGCAACCAATAATGCAACCAACCTAAGTACAGGTGTGTATAGTGTTACGGTTACTTCAGGCACTTCAGTACAGTGTACAGTTGTAAGAACAGCTGAGATCTTTGCGAAGAGTTGTATACCACCAATAGCAAATAATGATACCATTTCATTATTTTTCCTTGCCCCACCTTTTTGTGGAACAGTGGCTCCAACTTCAATATCAACACCTGGTTATGATGATCCTACAGATGATCCCTTATCGAGTCATGAAATTTTACCTTTGGGTTTTATAAATCCTTTATTGGGTACATTGATTTGGGACTCTACATACAATGGTTCTTACAAATTTACACCGAATTTTCCAGGTATAGACAGTGTACAATATTTAATATGTGACCCTTCAGGCTTATGCGATACTGCTTATTTGATTATAACGGTATTTGGTGATGCTTCTGTTGAAGTGATCAAAAGTGTAACGGGAGTGGTTGATGTAAATATGAATGGATTTACCGATGCAGGAGATCAGGTCACATTTTCATTCAGGGTACTTAATACCGGTGATATGAGATTAGATAATGTAACAGTTACCGATCCTAAATTGATGCTTACCAATGCTCCATGTACTACTAATTTGTTGCCGGGAGCAACAGCAACGTGCAGTACAACCGGTGTTTATACACTTACCCTGGCAGATATAATAGCCGGAGGAATAGAAAATATAGCAACCACACAGGGTACACCTGTGGATAATAACGGAACAATTCTCCTTGGAGCTGACAATATGCCATTGCCTTTAGCCAGAGATACATCAGATACCGGAACTGCACCAAATGGCGGTACAGTAAACAATGAGGGCGGAACGGAGACACCAAATCCATTAGGTCAAAATCCAAACGATGTTATGAACCCGACCAATGACCCAACTACATTTTTAATACAACCAGCACCGAGATTAGAAGTGGTAAAAAATGTGGTATTAGGATTACCTACCGTTGCGGCTGGATTATTGACGAATGTGGTGGATGCAGGTGATACTATAAAATATACCTATTTGGTAACCAATACCGGAAATGTACCTTTTTCAAATGTCATGATTAATGATGCAGGCCCTACTTTCAATGGTCAGGCACCAGGCGGACCGCTAAGTGCATTTTCACCAACAAATGTAATGACCTTAGGTATTGGGGAAGATACAATTTTTACAGCATATTATATTATCACACAGTCAGATATGGACAATGGAGCCAATATTCCAAATGGGGTTGTTAATGGTGCAACAGCAACAGGAATACCTCCATCCGGTCCGCCTGTTACTTCACCAAGAGATACAGCAGTAACCCAATTCAACGGTACCCCAAGACTTAACATAGAAAAGACTTCAACCACGACAGCGATAACTTTTGCCGGTCAGGTAATAACATTTGACTATACAGTTACAAATATAGGAAGTGTTACTTTATCTTCAATAGCAGTTAATGATGCAGGACCGTCATTCGGAGGGCAGTCAGGTACCGGAGTATTGAGTGGATTAACTTGTATACAGGGTACTTTAGCTCCGGGATTAAGCACCATGTGCAGTGCTACTTATGTAGTATCCCAAACAGATATTGACAATGCAATAGCTGGCAATGACACTATGCGTAATATTGCAACTGCAACAGGGACACCACCTCAGGGATTTCCACCGGTAGTTTCACCCCCTGATACTTTAAAAATACCTGTCACACCAATGCCATCATTGGATATTGTAAAAACAGCATCAGCAGCGGGTACAAGTGGAGGATTAAATGCGACGATAACAGACGCAGGCGATGTGATCAACTATAGCTACAGTGTTACAAACACAGGAAATGTAAGTTTGACAAACATAACAGTAGTAGATGGAGGACCTACGTTTGGAGGGATGTCAGGAACAAATATGTTATCGACGATACAGTGTAATACGACAAGTTTAGCACCGGGAGAAGTAGCGACATGTAGTGCTACATATATATTGAGCCAAATAGATATAGACAATGCGATAGCGGTTGATAGTTTAGCTACGAATATAGCATTTGCAAGGGGCTTACCACCAGGAGGCATGACACCGATAGAGTCAGAAAAAGACACGGTAGAAACGCCAATAATCCCGATGTCAAGCATACAAATAGAGAAGACAGCGAGTCCGGCAAGTATAGTAAACGGAATAAATCCATTATTAACAGATGCAGGGGATATAATAAACTATAGCTTTTTAGTAAGTAATACAGGAAATACGACCTTGACCAATGTGACGGTAATAGACGCTGGACCAAGTTTCAATGGAATAGCAGGAACAAATATGCTAAGTCCATTTGTACCACTGACGATAGCGAGTTTAGCACCGGGATCAAGTACAGTAGTGGTAGCGAACTATACATTGAGTCAAACAGATGTAAACAATGCAGGCGGGATACAAAATTCAGTTAGGAATGGAGCGCTCGCAAGAGGTACACCACCAAGTGGACCACCGATCGACTCACCAAGAGATAGTGTGTTTCTAAGTATACCAAGTGGACCATCAATAACGATAGACAAGATGGTAATGGCACCGACAGTAGTAGCGGGCTTGAACAATAGTGTAGTAGATGCAGGCGATACAGTGAAGTACAGCTATGTAGTAACGAATACTGGAAATGTAACGTTGACAGGAGTAAGCGTAACAGACGTAGGGCCAACGTTCAACGGTCAGGCAGCAGGAGGTTCATTAAGTTCGTTTACACCGACGATGGTAGGGAGTTTAGCTCCAGGAATGGATAGGACATTTACAGCGTACTATGTAATGACTCAATTGGATATAGACAATGGAGCAAGTGTACCAAATGGAGTGAGGAATAGTGCGAGATCGATGGGCACCCCTCCAACAGGCCCACCAGTTACATCACCAGAAGATATTGCGGTTACCCAGTTTAATGGTACACCAAGTATAATAGTAGATAAGACATCGACGACGGCAGCCATCACGGCAGCAGGTCAGGTAGTGACATTTAACTATTCAGTGATGAATACAGGAAGTGTGACCTTGACGTCGATAGGAATAAATGATGCAGGACCAACATTTGGAGGACAATTGGGAACGGGCGTATTAAGTGGATTGTCCTGTCTACAAAGTACATTATCCCCAGGATCGAGTACGACATGTAGTGCAACGTATATGGTAACCCAAACAGATATTGACAATGCGATATTGGGTAATGATACCATGAGGAATATAGCTACGGCAGTAGGTACCCCACCAAACAATATTCCACCAGTAGTATCACCGCCAGATACATTAAAAATACCGGTGACGCCTATGCCACTGATAGCGATAGTAAAAACAGCATCAGCAGCGGGTACAAGTGGAGGATTAAATGCGACGATAACAGACGCAGGCGATGTGATCAACTATAGCTACAGTGTTACAAACACAGGAAATGTAAGTTTGACAAA
>JALHLK010000056.1:0-6339 GCA_022844565.1 Saprospiraceae bacterium | reverse complement strand
GTAAAAACAGCATCAGCAGCGGGTACAAGTGGAGGATTAAATGCGACGATAACAGACGCAGGCGATGTGATCAACTATAGCTACAGTGTTACAAACACAGGAAATGTAAGTTTGACAAACATAACAGTAGTAGATGGAGGACCTACGTTTGGAGGGATGTCAGGAACAAATATGTTATCGACGATACAGTGTAATACGACAAGTTTAGCACCGGGAGAAGTAGCGACATGTAGTGCTACATATATATTGAGCCAAATAGATATAGACAATGCGATAGCGGTTGATAGTTTAGCTACGAATATAGCATTTGCAAGGGGCTTACCACCAGGAGGCATGACACCGATAGAGTCAGAAAAAGACACGGTAGAAACGCCAATAATCCCGATGTCAAGCATACAAATAGAGAAGACAGCGAGTCCGGCAAGTATAGTAAACGGAATAAATCCATTATTAACAGATGCAGGGGATATAATAAACTATAGCTTTTTAGTAAGTAATACAGGAAATACGACCTTGACCAATGTGACGGTAATAGACGCTGGACCAAGTTTCAATGGAATAGCAGGAACAAATATGCTAAGTCCATTTGTACCACTGACGATAGCGAGTTTAGCACCGGGATCAAGTACAGTAGTGGTAGCGAACTATACATTGAGTCAAACAGATGTAAACAATGCAGGCGGGATACAAAATTCAGTTAGGAATGGAGCGCTCGCAAGAGGTACACCACCAAGTGGACCACCGATCGACTCACCAAGAGATAGTGTGTTTCTAAGTATACCAAGTGGACCATCAATAACGATAGACAAGATGGTAATGGCACCGACAGTAGTAGCGGGCTTGAACAATAGTGTAGTAGATGCAGGCGATACAGTGAAGTACAGCTATGTAGTAACGAATACTGGAAATGTAACGTTGACAGGAGTAAGCGTAACAGACGTAGGGCCAACGTTCAACGGTCAGGCAGCAGGAGGTTCATTAAGTTCGTTTACACCGACGATGGTAGGGAGTTTAGCTCCAGGAATGGATAGGACATTTACAGCGTACTATGTAATGACTCAATTGGATATAGACAATGGAGCAAGTGTACCAAATGGAGTGAGGAATAGTGCGAGATCGATGGGCACCCCTCCAACAGGCCCACCAGTTACATCACCAGAAGATATTGCGGTTACCCAGTTTAATGGTACACCAAGTATAATAGTAGATAAGACATCGACGACGGCAGCCATCACGGCAGCAGGTCAGGTAGTGACATTTAACTATTCAGTGATGAATACAGGAAGTGTGACCTTGACGTCGATAGGAATAAATGATGCAGGACCAACATTTGGAGGACAATTGGGAACGGGCGTATTAAGTGGATTGTCCTGTCTGCAAGGTACATTGTCCCCAGGATCGAGTACAACATGTAGCGCAACATATGTAGTATCACAAACTGATATCAACAACGCTTTATCAGGTAACGATACCATGAGGAATATAGCAACGGCTGTAGGTACCCCACCAAACAATATTCCACCAGTAGTATCACCGCCAGATACTTTAAAGATTGTGACATTCTTGCCAAGAATTGAGTTGATCAAGAGTATAACAGAGTTTATTGATGTGAATAACAATGGGTTTACTGATACTGGAGATTCTGTACTATATAGCTTTAAAGTTATCAATACAGGAAATGTCAGATTGGATTCGATAAAATTATCTGACACTAAGTTGGGATTAGTAGCAGCTGCATGTGTTGGCACTTTAGAGCCAGATAGCATGGCGACTTGTATAACAGTTGGCTCATATGTCATAACCCAGGCTGATGTTGATAATAATGGGGTTGAAAACGTTGCTGTGGCAACTGGAAATGCTGTAAATCAGCTAGGGCAGTCCCTATTGGATGGCAATGGAAATGTAATTACTACAAAAGATTCTTCTGATACAGGCACTCCACCTACAGATGGTTCGGTAATTACAAACATAATTAATCCAGGAGGCATTGAAACACCAAGCCCTCTTGGTCAGAACTATAATAGTCCAGCAGATCCAAAGAATGATCCGACAACATTTTTAATTGAGAAAAAACCAATTATCGCAGTTGTAAAAGCAATATCTAGTGCTTCTCAAGCAAGTAGTGGAATAGCTGGAAACTACGACGTGAACTATGAGTTTATAATCAAGAATACTGGAAATGTTAGATTAGATTCAATTAGTTTGGTTGATGATTTTACCCAACAAATGGGTGGAGCTTTTGTGAGAGTTGTTTCCTTACCGATAGCAAGTAAAGGTGGCTCAAATCCTTCTTACACTGGTTCAGGAGTAAATACTGAGTTGCTTAACAAAACAGCAATTTTACAGCCTGGTGACACTATGAAGGTAAACATTACGGTTGAGTTAAACCCAGCAAGCCCTACAGCTATTGTAAACAATATTAATCAGCTTGAAAATCAGGGTCTTGCAACTGGTGAGCCAAAAAATCAGAATGGAACACCTTCTAGAGACTTGTTTGGGACAATACTACCTGATGTAAATGATAAATCTGATGAAGGTACTAATCCAGATACTTCTAACCCTGGAACACCGGGTGACAAAGGAACTAAAGATGACCCTACTGTCTTTAGTGTAGCACAAATCAGGTTGGCAAAAGCAATTGTTGGAGTCAAAGAGGCAACGAGTGGAATTGAAGGTAATTTTGATGTAACGATTAAGTACACAGCTAAAAATACTGGAACTATCACACTTTCTAATGTGAGTTTAGTAGACGATATTTCGACTCAGTGGGGTCCAGCATTTGTTGGTATTATTTCAATTCCAGTTGTGAAAATGAATTCAGCTACAGCAGGTGTTACGGCAAACCCGGGGTATTCAGGAACACTTGATTTATTAGACCCTCAACCAACTGATAGATTAGAGGCAGGACAAGATTTTATGGTTGAAATTGTGGTCGAGGTCAATGCACTTGAAGGAATGGACACTCTCTTTAATCAAGCAACAGTATCTGGCCAACCACTGGATAGAAATGGCAATCCAATAGGAAGTCCTGTTACTGACCTTTCAGATAATGGCTTAGATCCTTTGACAAATAATGGAGATACAAGTCATAATACTCCGACGCCATTATTATTACCAAGTATAGGTGTTGCGAAAGATGCAACTGCACCGATAGAATTAGCAGGTCAACCAGGTAAATATTCTTTTGATTATAACTTCATCATTCAGAATACTGGTAACACCTATTTACGAAATGTGTCTTTGACTGATGATCTTAAAGGTCAACTAGGTGCTGCATTTGAAAAAGTTGTTCCTGGTACTTTAGCAATAACTGGAGGAACTGCAGCATTCTTAGGTACAGTAAACAATGCTTATACAGGATTAGAGTCTCCAAATGATGAAATGTTGTCCAAAACTGCTATAATGGCACCAGGACAAACTATTACATTGACAGTAAAAGTTATCGTCAATATTACTGAACCGTCTAACCCATTGATCAATCAAGCGATTGCTGCAGGTAAACCAACAGATATTAATGGTAATTCTATAAAAGATATCAATGGCAATGAGATCACAAAAGTGGATGATCTATCAGATAGTGGTGTTAACCCTAAAGGTGGAGATGATCCAACGGTAGTGCCATTAAGTTGTCCTTTGACTATTTATTGTCCAGATGACATCATTCAGCAAAATGATATTGATTGGTGTATGGCTAGAGTAACAATTCCTAAACCTGACTTATTGATATGTAGTTCAATTGATCCTTCAAGTATTACTTATAGATATTCGATCACTGGTGTAACACAAGGGTCTGGTTCAGGCTTCGTACCTGTAATGAATTTCAATGTAGGAATATCGAATGTACAATATATTGTAAATGGATTTGATCCAGTTTCTGATTCAATGTATGCTGATACTTGTACCTTTACTGTTACAATATTAGATAAACAAAAACCAGAATTGGCAGGTGGTTTCCCTCTAGATGAAATAGTGGATTGTGATGCAATTCCAGCACCGTTCCCACTTACAGTTAAGAACTTCATTGATAATTGTACCCCATCGGATAGTTTGCTATTAGTTTTCAATGAGACTTCGACTAAGAGTGCTGATCCTGATAGTTGTGACTTTTATAAATATACCATAACAAGAATTTGGTCAGTAACTGATTCTGCAGGTAATACGAGAGATTTTGTTCAGCAAATTTTTGTGCAAGATACTATTGCACCGAAATTCACAATTAATGATGACACAGTCTCTTGTGAAATGGTTCCAGATGGTATCTTAGGTATAGTTAATTTATCAGACAGATGTGCAGCTAATCAATATCTGAAAATTGATACAGTGGTTGTTTCTACACAAAACCCAGATTTGAGAAATTGCGGCCATTATGATTATACATTAACTCGCACATTTACGGTAACCGACCCATGTGGTAATAAAACTACCAAGGTACAAATAGTGACTGTACAGGATAAAAAAGCTCCGATACTTTCATGTACTGATGTTACCTTGTACTTGGATAATGACGGAATGGTAGTGTTGAGTGGGAATCAGGCGATCTCAGATGTGGAAGATAATTGCGCTCCAGACTCAGTTCTTACAGTATCCATTGTAAGTAATAAGTCAACTTTTACATGTAGTGATACAGGTGTAAATCTTGTAACAATCAGAGTTGCAGACCCATGTGGTAATTTTGCAGCATGTGAGGTGAATGTTACAATACTTGATACCATTAAGCCTGTATTTGTGGTACGCCCTGCAGATGCAATCATTAATCTGCAATCAGGACAATGCACCGTGAGTATTGAGGAATTACCGATAGAATCCAAAGTGGTGGTGACAGATAATTGTAGTGTTACAATTACATACTCACCGGACATTACCAAGAATGGTATACCAATAGGTGATAATACGATAATCATAACTGCATGTGACCCTAGTGGTAATTGTGTGAAAGACACATTTAACGTAAAAGTCATCGAGTTTATCCCTACGCAAACAGACTTAGCTTGCCTTGGTAAACTTAACTTGTCTTTAGATGCAGATTGTAAGGCAGTGCTTACATCAGATATGTTACTTTTAGGTGATCAACATAGGTGTTATGATAATTATGAAGTGATCGTTTCTGAGACTCAAGGAGGGCCTGCAATTCCAGGATCACCAATGTTCGGAATTCAACACGTGAATAAGACGTTCTATGTATCGGTTAAAGATCCAAGGACAGGTATCTCTTGTTGGGGCACGGTATTTATTGAAGATAAATTGGGACCAGAAATAGAGTGTCCAGATAGTATAAAACTTGATTGTAACGTAGACTTCAAAGATCTTGACATTACTGGCAGAGTTAAAATATTAAGTTGTGACCCAGGTGCAAAAGTTACATTTGCGGATGTAGTGAACAATAATGGTGCTTGTGCAAGTCCAAGAGTTTTAATTACAAGAACATGGACGGTAACTGATGTACAAGGTAATAAAACTACTTGCGTACAAATCATTGAAATTGAAAAACTAGATATTAGTTTGATCAGATTCCCATCAGATAGAGTTGCTAACACAGCTTTATCTTGTAAGAATGTTGCAGCGAATCCTAATCTTCTTAAACCTGAAAATACTGGCTATCCTACAATTGACGGAGCTTCTGTTTTTGGCAAGAATTTCTGTGATATCAATGTAGGTTACTGGGATGAAAGATTAGAAGACGTAAATTGTCCAGGAGCGTATGAAATATTGAGACACTGGGTGGTAAGAGACGAATGTAGATTACTAAATCCAATTAATAATCCTGTACGTCATATTCAGTCGATAAAAGTAGAAGACTTTACACCTCCTACACTTAAAGATATTGCAAATGTGACGATCAGTACAGATGCTTGGTCATGCGAAGGAACTTACACATTACCTAACCCAGTGAATGGTGATGACTGCAGTACAACAGAATATACTTGGAGTGCAACGGGTGGTTGGATTGAAGGTAATGTAATTAACAGATTACCAATTGGCACAACTACATTGTATGCTTCGGCAAGAGATGCCTGTGACAATTATTCATATACTTCATTTAGCATAACCGTTCAAGACAGGGTTGCACCAGTAGCTTCTGCTAAAGAATTTATCACAGTGAGCTTGACAAGAAGCGGAGATGTGGACGAGACCGGTGTAGCCAAATTGTTTGCCCATCAGATAGACAATGGCAGTAATGACAATTGTGCAAACGTGAAGTTGGAGATAAGAAGAGATGATAATGCACCAGCATGCCTAAATACAGGTAACTTGTATGATCACGACAACAATCCAAATACAGCAAGAATCCTGTGGAATAACAATACAACGTACAATAATGATGGTCACGTAAACGACAAT
>JALHLK010000055.1 GCA_022844565.1 Saprospiraceae bacterium | reverse complement strand
CTTGACAGATTCTCCATAAAATATACTAGTCGTTTACAAGTTGTAGTTTCCAAAATCTGTCGAAAAAAAAATAAAAATTATTTATTAACCAAATAGACACACTTTAATGAACTATTCCCACGCTCCTCTTAACTCTTATTCCTGAGTACTAAATTGATTTTTAATTTTATTGAATATTTCATCAAATATTTCTTCTAAATACTTCTCAGCATTATTTATTGCATCCAATATATTTTCTGATTTTTCCAAAACAGGGTAGATGTGCTCTCGATTAATAATTTTTTCAATTTTTTCATCATCTTCCATTTTACCACAAACTAGAAAAACCTCTTTCTTGTGTTTGTAGGCCAAGTTTAATATTTTACCAACAACCTTGCCATAAAGAGATTGTATGTCCACACTCCCTTCGCCTGTGATCACTATATCAGCTTCTTTAATCTTTTCTTCCACGGCAAGTCGATCAGCAATAAAGTCAAATCCATTCACAATCTTCGCATCAAATAACGCCATTGCTCCTGCACCGAAAGCTCCTGCAGCCCCACTTCCTAGAGTATGAGAAGTGTTCGGTTTTAATTTATCATATACTTTTGCCAAAGATGTCAATCCTTCATCAAGTTCAATAATTTGCTTTTTGGTCGCTCCTTTTTGACCAGCGTACACGTGGGCTGCCCCCAATGATCCAAACATCGGATTATCCACATCACTTACAATGGTAATTTTAGGTAATTCTTTTTTCGATTTTCTTATTTGGTATACCTTATTAATGTTTTTGGTTATGCCCTCTAAATCATCAAAATGTTGGTCTAAAATTTTAAATCCCAATGCTTGAGCACAACCTAAAGCAGCATCATTGGTCGCACTACCACCTATAAATAGGAACACTTCTTGAATATTTCGCTCCATAGCATCAGCTATCATGATGCCAACTCCATACGTCGAAGTCATCATAATATTTCTATCATTTTCTTCAATTATAGACAAGCCCGCTGTCTTTGCTAATTCGATATAAGCAACATGATTTAGTGGATCGAGCATATAGTATGCCATTATTCTTCGCATCAAAGCATCATAAGTAAAGATCGTAATTTTTTGAAGTTGCAAAACATTCTGGAGTACATCAATAGACCCATCACCACCATCTGCTATAGGTAAGGTTTTAACTTCTAAATGGTGTCCCTTCCCCTTTTCTTGGGCGATTGCACATATTCTTTCAGAAGATATAGAACCTTTAAATTTGTCGGGTATGATGAGAATTTTTTTCAATATATGTTCTAATAAAATTATTTTAATGTACAAATTAAAGTAGTTTTTAATGACCTATTTGCAATTTTTCAAATATACTTACAGTTTTGTCACTTTTAATTTAAATATTTATAATTTGCATCCTTTATTTCATCACTTAAAAATTTATGTCATGTCAAAGAAGAGAACTTTGGGTATGTTTTTGTTAATTTGTTTTAGTTTCATCAGTTTGTGCGGGCAAAAGAAAAAGGAAAAAGTTGTTGTTTCCCCGATTGTAGAATACAAAGGGTATATCAACAAAAATTTGGATGAGAAGTATACAGAATATTGCGATATTGCTAAGGATATCTGGGGTTATGCAGAACTTGGATATCAAGAGACAAGGAGTGCAAAAAAGTTAGTAGATCACTTGATCAAAGAAGGATTTAGTGTAGAATATGCAGTTGCAGGCCTACCTACTTCTTTTGTTGCAACCTATGGAAGTGGAAAACCAGTAATTGGAATATTAGCGGAGTATGACGCTCTTCCAGGTCTTTCACAAGATGCGGTTCCATATCAAAAACCTTTAGTAGATGGAGGGTCAGGTCATGGATGTGGGCACAACCTTTTTGGTACGGCTTCTATGGCTGCAGGGGTGGCTCTTAAGGATTGGCTAAAGCAATATGGCAAAAGTGGTACAGTACGTGTTTATGGCACTCCAGCTGAAGAAGGTGGCGGTGGTAAAGTGTATATGACAAGAGCAGGTCTTTTTGACGACGTAGATGTTGCTTTACATTGGCACCCGGGTGATAGAAACAGTGCTGAGGCATCTAAGTGTTTAGCTATCGTGACTGGCCAATTTAAGTTTTATGGTAAAACCGCTCACTCTGCAGCAGCCCCTCATGTGGGAAGATCAGCCTTAGACGGTGCCGAAGCTTTAAACTATATGGTCAACATGATGAGAGAACATGTGGATGAAAAAGCGCGTATCCATTATGTTTTTAAAAATGGCGGATTGGCTGCCAATGTTGTACCAGACTACGCAGAACTAGAATATGTCATTAGGCATCCCGATGTAGAAGAAACGTTAGCATTGACAGAAAGAATAAAAAAAGCTGCTGAAGGTGCAGCACTTGGTACAGGCACTACTGTAAAATGGGAAATGAAGACCGGCTTGTACAATTTACTACCAAATGAAACCTTGGCAAAAGTCATGCATGGCAACCTTGAATCATTGGGGGGTGTGAAATATACTGAAGAGGAAACTGCATGGGCAAATCAACTTCGAGAATCATTTCAAGGAAGAAAAATACCCGCAATTACTCAAGCTGCTGAGGTACAACCATATAAGCTTGGATATTTCCCAGCTTCAACTGATGTGGGTGATGTCAGTTATGTTGTTCCAACAGCTGGACTTTCTACAGCCACATGGGTACCAGGTACTGCTGCCCATACTTGGCAAGCGACTGCTGCAGATGGTATGAGTATTGGTTTTAAAGGTATGGCTTTAGCTGCCAAAACCATCGCTAATACTGGAATTGATTTATTCATGAATCCTGCTGTAGTGATACAAGCAAAAGAAGAATTTAAAAAACAATTGGGAGACATTAAATACAAACCACTTGTTGGTGACGATAAGCCACCTTTAGATTTTAGAAAAGGGATGGATATTAGAACTCCTTAAACAATAAATTTTTAATGGAACACAGGTTAAATAAATATCATAAAAACCTGTGTTCCATTTTTTACTTGGCCATATTCTTAGCACCTCAAACGTCTTAAAGCCATTCAACATTAGTTATGTCACCAAAGCCACCTATGCCCTATGCAATCTTTGCGATCTATGCCCTATGCCACCTATGCCCTATGCAATCTTTGCGATCTATGCCCTATGCGATCTATGCCCTATGCGATCTATGCCCTATGCCACCTATGCCCTATGCCCTATGCCCTATGCCCTATGCTACCTATGCCCTATGCGATCTATGCCCTATGCGATCTATGCCCTATGCTACCTATGCCCTATGCTATTTTTAAGTCACCTAAAAATAAAACCTAAACCCAATCCCATGCAAATTTTCAATACCGATGGAAGGATCAGCCTTAAAAAATTTTCTTAACCGACTAATAAATACATCCATACTTCGACCTAAGAAGTAATCATTTCTCCCCCATAATCTTTCAAGGATAATTTCTCTTTTTATTACTTCATTTTTATTTTGGTATAGTAACTCTAGTAGATCACTCTCTCTTTGGGTAAGTGTGTATTTTTCTTCATTCAGACTTAAAATTAAGTTACTAGGATCAAACACAAAGTCTCTTATCTTTATTACACTTTTTTTATCGTCTACAATATGTTTTCTTTTTAGAAAAATTTTTATCTTTAAAAGTAATTCCTGAATTTCAAATGGCTTTGTAATATAATCATCGCCACCTATTTCCAGCCCATGCAGCTTGTCTTCGGTGAGTGATTTAGCGGTAAGAAAAATGATGGGAATTTGTTTGTTGTTTGCTCTAATTTTTGTGGCAAGGGTAAATCCATCCAACTTTGGCATCATCACATCCAATAGGCAAATATCAAAATCTATTTTATTAAAATTATGTAGAGCATCTGCACCATTTACGTAATGTATTACTTCATATCCTTCCTCTTCTAGAACTTCTTTAGTAAGAAATGCAAGATCTGCATCGTCTTCTACATATAATATTTTGTATGTTGTCATATTATTGGAATTTTTATAAAAACTTTAGTTCCTTGATTTATTTCTGATTCAATTTTTAAGCTCCATTTGAGCAATTTACATATTGTTTTCACATAGTGCAAACCAAGGCCGAACCCTTTCACGTCGTGTCTGTTACCCATTTCAACTCTGTAAAATTTTTCAAATACCTTTGATTGATTTTCTTTAGCAATACCTATACCTTTATCTGAGATTTGTATTTCACATGTTTTGTTTTGATGCTTTATATTTATACTTATTTCTTTTTTATCATTTGAATATTTTATAGCATTGTCAAGTAAGGTGCTTAAGATATTATTGAGGTGAATAGGATCAGTATCAATCTTGAGATAAGGCACATTTGAATTAAATTCAATTATATAACTTGGGTAAGAAAGCTTAAATTCTTCAATTAGTTCTTTTGTTATGTCTATAATGTTTACGGCCTGTTTTTTAATCGAATCTTTTGAATAAACTTCGAGCCTAGCAATTTGTAATACATTTTCGATTTGATTATTAAGCCTATTGTTCTGATTTTCTATAATGGATAGATATCTTTCAATTTTAGGATTTTTGTTTTCTTCATATTGATTTTTTAAGCTATTGAGGGCCAATTTTATGGATGTGATAGGGGTTTTAAATTCGTGTGTCATATTATTTATAAAATCTTGTTGGAGATTAGACTCTTTACGCTGCCGAAGAAAAATAAAAATGAAAGATGTAAAAACGAGTACTGAAAACACTGCAAGAAATGCTAAAAGGATATTTGTCGTAAAATTTGAGATTAAAAAGCTTTGTCGATCAGGAAACACGATTACAAAGTATTGGTTTAATTGCTCAAATTTTGAAATTTTACTGGTTACCTTAGTTCTATTTATTTCTTCGATCTCACAATAATTCCCATATACTAGAGCATCGGACTCACAATCATATATTGCATATTCAAAGGTGGTTAGAAGAGATACATTTCTTAATTCTTGGAACAATATATTCTCCAAAACGATTGGATCTACGGGGCTATTTACATTTACAGCATAGATATTTGACGATCTTCTATTGATGAGATTTTCTTTTGGCAGTGTGACTTCATTGTATTTGGCCACTTCCAACGCTGACCGTTTTAATGCAATTTGAACGGATAAGTCAAAGGCTTGATCTTTGATATCCCATGCCTTGATCAGCCAATAAGATTGCACGACAACTATGCTAATGATAGCTAAAGTGCCCAATAAAAGTACTATCCTAAATAAATTATTATTCATCTAATGTCAAAAATAGTACTACTTTGTTTGAATAACTCAATTCATCAAGTACTTTTGCATTTTATTTGCATTTCTAAAACTCAAGGTATTTGTTTACGAAAATTATTGATATTTCTAAACACTTGAATATCAGGCTGATATTTATACTTTTTCTTTTGGTTTCTTGTCAAAGGGTATATTTGCAAAATCCATTTGAAGTTCAAGGTAGAACACCTGTTGAGACTTTCTCAGATACATTAGGCTCATTTTCTGATTCGCTTTCCATATCTGACACCACATTTTCCGATAAAGATACTACCACACAACTTTTTGCAGAGACAAATTATTTAAAACTAAAGGAAAGTAATCCTTTTGAAGTAACTCATATACCACTGATTGTAAAGCGATCCCCTTCAATTGGTCAAATCGAAATTAAAATCCAACCGAAGGTTTCCAATACTTTTATATTTTGGATAATGCTATTTTCATGGGCTTTATTGGCGCTCGTCTTGGGTAACAGAAGAGATATTTTACCAAAGCTTTTTCAATCAGTTTTTAATGAAAACATGTTGAAATTAACTAAGAAGCAAGACGGAGACAGGTTGAATCTGCATTTTATCATCATGTATATTGTTTTTGTGATTAATGCTTCCGTTTTCATTTATTTGATTTCTAAAGAGTATGGAGGTATAAATACTACAAAAAATTGGTTTTTGCTTCTCTTGACGATTGCCATCGTTTATATTGTTAGGCATATTGTGATGTCAATTATTTCTTGGGTTTTCCCAGTTGAGAAGGAGGCAACATTGTACAGTTTTTTGATCATGGTTTTAAATTTGATTTTAGGACTTTTCTTAATACCTATCAACCTTTTAATGGCATTTGGATCTGATTCCATGTTTAAGCCAACCATGTTTATTGGTATCTTTTTTATTGCTATGTTTTTGTTAGCAAGATACTTTAGAGGGTTTTTTATAGGTGCTAATTACGTTTTCAATAATTTCTTTTTGTTTTTTATATATCTTTGCGCTGTGGAATTGACACCTCTACTCATAGGGATAAGAATGATTAAACAATTTTTATAATCAAATCTTGTAATATTTATGTCTAGTATCGGAATGACTGAAAAACAAAATATAATGGAGTACAAAGAAGAATATAATAAAGTTTATTCTGTACTAGTTTCCCAACCTAAGCCTGAAAGATCTCCTTATTATGAGATTGAAAAGAAATACAACCTTAAGATAGATTGGCGTCCCTTTATTAAAGTGGAAGGGGTATCCGAGAAGGAATTCAGAAAAAATCGAATAAGAATAGACGAATATTCTTGTGTGATTTTCACATCTAAAAATGCAATTGAAAATTACTTTAGGCTTGCAGAAGAAACAAGAGTAAAAATTTCTCAAGAGACAAGATATTTTTGTTTGACAGAGGCTATAGCGAATTACTTACAAAAATATATTCTTTACAGAAAAAGAAAAGTTTTTATGGGTAAAAAACACATGGAGGATCTTCATAACTATTTTATGAAGTATAAAGCCGAAAAGTTTCTTATGCCTTGTTCTAATCTTGGGGCTAAAGAATATCTTCCATATTTACAAAAAAATAATTTAAACTTTACAGACATTGTAATGTACAACACTGTAAATGCTGACCTTTCAGACTTGTCGGATGTTTTTTATGATGTCTTGGTATTTTTTAGTCCACAAGGTATTGAGTCTTTATTTGCAAATTTTCAAGACTTTAAGCAAAACAAAACTAGAATTGCCGTCTTTGGATCTCAAACATTACAAGCAGTATTGGATAATAAATTGCATGCAAATATTCAAGCTCCGACTCCTGAGGCACCCTCTATGGCTATGGCATTAGAAAGATATTTGCAGAAGTCTAATGGATAATTTAAGCCAAATTGGTCATTAGAACTTTGTCATGAGGGGTTAAAGTGCAATAAAATAAGACATTTTACCGACTGAAGCATCCCGATAGCAATCGGGATGGTAAAGGATGAGATCCGTATAAAATTGGTACCAATGTACCAATTTAGGAGCGAACTGAAAGCACTGTCTTTCAGCTTATACTAATCCTTATGAAAAAAACTCAAATTTAACTCCGTAATAAATTTTCTAATGACCAATTTGGGTTTTAAGATGTATATGAAATAGAATATAAATGGGCGACTTTCTTTTTGATCAGAGTCTAGCATTCAATTCATTTAGTAAGTTACATCTTCATTCTATTTTAATACCATTTATAGCATATCTTTTTATTGATTGTATTTTTAAAACTATTACAACAGAAAAAATTAAGGCATGAAATTTGCTAATAATCTGATTAATACATAAATACATGGATAATTTTGATAAGTTAAAAGAAATTATTTTTACAATACACTCTAATCATGAAGTGTATCTTGAGCTAAATATTATACCTGAATTAAAGCTCAGAGATGATCTCGAAATGGATTCAATAATGCTTGCTGAATTGTCCGTAAGAGTAGAAGATGAATTTGGTATTGACGTCTTTGAAAATGGTATGGTTTATACAGTAAAAGATATTTTGACTATTATTGATAAACCTTAGACATTTTGGAAAATATTTTTTATAAAGATTCTGACATTTCTCTAAGTTATAATGAGCTGTTAGTACGATTGAATAAAAGACGAGAATTTTATGAAGTATACTATGCAACCAGTTATTTTGACTTCGTTATAAACGTTTTACTTGGCGTGATTGATCACCAAAATTTTGTTTTGACCGATTATATTTTTGGCAAAGGTGAAAATTCAAAGCCACTGGCTGTTAACCCAAAAGTCAATACAAAAGAGGATCTTATTCATCTTATTAGGAACTCCAAAGCAGAAGTGGGTATCTATTCCTCCGGTTCGGAAGGTCCACCAAAATTGATTTATCAATCGATTCAAAGGTTACTTCAATCCGTGCGCATTTCAGATGATTATGCCGATTCAAATTGGGGCTTTACTTACCATCCTGCTCACAGTGCAGGTATCCAATTTTTACTCCAAGTAATTTGTAATGGTGCCACCTTTGTAAATTTGAGAGATTTAAAAAATGATGCCTTGAAGTCTTTTATCAGGCAGAGTCAAGTTCAATATTTGTCTGCCACTCCAACATTTTACAGATTACTCGCCCCTTATGACCAGCCCCTCCCATCGATCATATCTATAACTTTAAATGGCGAAAAAAGTACACAGAAATTAATAAGTGATATCAAGTCTTTGTGTCCAAATGCTCGCATCAGAAATATTTATGGCTCGACCGAAGCAGGTCCTCTCATGTCCTCGGACAGTGAAGATTTTACGGTTCCACTTAGGCTGATGGATAAGCTAAAAATCATAAATGGTGAGCTATTTTTTCATCATTCTATCGTTAGTAAATCTGTCATTAATATCGAATGGTATCCAAGTGGTGATCTTGTCGAAATAATTGAAGATAATCCTTTAAAAATAAAATTTATTTCACGCAAGTCAAGAATCATCAATGTAGCTGGTCATAATGTAAACCCACAGCAAGTGGAAGAATACCTCTTAAAATTGCCGGGTATATTAGATGTAAGGGTTTATGGAAGAGCTAACAAGATAACTGATTTTATCATTGTGGCTGAGATAATTTGTTCCGATGACATTATTTACACTGAAAAAGACATCATTTCTTATCTAAAAGAATATTTGCCGATTTATAAAATTCCTAGAATTATAAAATTTGTTAAAAATATTGAAATTGGTAGAACTGGTAAAAAAAGTCTTTAGTTTCTATCAATTATCTTACTTTTAATCAAGTCAGAATAACCGTTTATGAAAGCATCCGATGTCTTTATAAGCAATCTTTACAATAAAAATTTTTTAATATCCCTAAAAAACACTATTATTGTTGCCTGATAAGTTATCATTCAATGCTAAAAGCCATTTTCAATACTGCTGTAAGTTCTTACCTCACCTGGAGGTATAAACGTATAGAATTAATGATAAAACAAGGTCGTGACTTCCAAAAGTCAATGCTTGATAGGTTTTTGATAGAAGGCCGTATGACCGAGTACGGAAGAAAAAACAGCTTTAAGAACATAAAAAACTATGACACCTTTTCTAAAGAAACTCCTGTAACCACCTATGAGGATATTTTTGACGATATCCAATTGATGATGAAAGGGAAACCAAACGTTCTTTGGCCGGGCAAAGTTGATTGGTTTGCAAAATCATCAGGTACGACTTCCAATAACAGCAAATTCATTCCAGTCTCAGATCGATTTTTTGAAAATAATTTAATGGCATCAAGCTGGGATACCACCACATTATTGTACCAGATGAGGCCAGACTGCAAGACTTTTGAGAGAAAGAATCTTACCATGTGTGGATCAATTTCGAAAATTTCAGAATATCCTGATGCGCATGTTGGTGATGTGTCTGCAATAATGGTGGAGAAAATGCCTTTAATAGGTAGACCTTTTATCACCCCCGATACAGAAACCAATATGATTTCTAATTGGGAAGAAAAACTTGATAAAGTTTGTAAAAAAGTCATCCATGAAGACGTTGTTATGATTGGAGGAGTGCCCACGTGGTTGATCGTCTTATTTGATAAAATGCTTGAATATACCGGGAAGGACAATATTCTTGAAATTTGGCCTAATCTTACCACTTATCTCCATGGTGGGGTAGGGTTTTGTCCCTATATAAAAACTTTTCAAAAGTATATACCCAAAAGTGATTTTGATTATGTTGAAGTTTATAATGCTTCAGAAGGTTGCTTCGCCGTACAAGATACCAATATAGATCCAAATGGTATGTTGCTACTTCTCAATAATGATATTTTCTATGAATTTATACTACTTTCTGATTTTCATGTGGGTAAAATGAATGCCATTCCTATTTGGGAAGTTTCCATTGGTGTTCATTATGTATTGGTAATTACTACCTCTTCAGGGTTGTGGAGATATATGCCTGGAGATACGATTGCTTTTACTACCATTCAGCCCTATAGGATTAAAGTCACAGGCAGAACAAAATCTTTTATTAATGCTTTCGGAGAGGAAGTGATGGTAGGTAATACCGACACAGCTGTAAAAATAGTAGCAGACCAACACAACGCGATTGTCTCAGAATACACCGTAGCTCCACATTGGCTTAGCAACAATAGTAAAGGTAGGCACGATTGGCTCATAGAGTTTGAAGTAGCTCCCCATAATATCGCTCAATTTGAAACCGACCTTGATTTAGCTTTACAAAAGCTCAACAGTGACTATGAGGCCAAAAGATCTAAAAACTTAGCACTTGAACAGTTATCGATAAAAGTTGTGCCTAAAGGTACTTTTCTCAGATGGTTGCATACCAAAGGTAAATCTGGAGGTCAAAATAAAGTACCTAGATTATTTAATGATAGAACCATTGTCGAAAGTGTTTGTTCAGTTCTTTAACATAGCCAGCCCTATTAATCTAATCCCTAATCCCTAATCCCTAATCCCTAATGTCTAATGCCTAATCCCTAAAACATGAAAGAACAAGATAATACTAAAGCACTCATCAAAGTCTATGAAACCATCAATCAAGATCTGATCTTAGATCAAATCGATCAGTACGACGAAGATGAGATCATCAGAGTTATCATATCAAGGGTAGAGTATTTGCTCAATAATGATAAAGAACTTTTAATGTCATTTTTGTACAGACTTGACATACCTTATGAAAGAGTCCAAGCGGCAATCAAAATCACAAAACAAGTTCCACTACATGTGAGTATAGGTCTATTAATTTATCATCGACAATTGGAACGCATCAGAACAAAATTAAAATACAAACCACCCATATTGGGAGAAGATTGGGAACCATGGGCTTAGTCATCACTGAAGCAATCATACTTAAAACCGTCAAGTATAGTGACAATAGTGTAATTTGCAATGCACTTACTGCCGATCAAGGCTATGTTTCATTTATTGCCAGTCGGAGTGGAAAGAGTAATCAATCGCTCACCAATCATCTACGGCTGATGAATATACTGCAGCTTACCTACTATACAGGCAAATCCTCTTTAATTCATAGGATCAAAGAAGCAAGTTTTGCACATATCTTCCAATGTGTGAATGTTGATGTATTAAAGTCAATCTGCGGTACACTCATTATAGAGGTAGTATCTAATCTCGTAAGAGAAGAGATGCACCCAAATGTAAGTCTTTATCCTATCTTAAAAGAAAAATTGATTAGCTTAGACCAATCTGAAAATCTAGGCCCTGATATCGTCATAGATACATTTATAGCATTACTAGATTTTGAAGGTTTTATACCATTTGACAATTTTTCAGAAAAGAATACGCACTTTAATATGCTCGAAGGATACTTTCAACAAGACTACAATGAAGCATATAATGTATTAACAACAGCAAGAAGTACCCTTTTTGCACATGTGCTCAAACACAATATATTGGAAGATATTCAAGATAAAATTCAAGTTATTGAAGATTTAATTAAGTATTTCTCCTTACAAATACCATCTTTTAAACCTGTGAAATCACTAGAAATCTTTAAAAAACTCCATTTTCATTGATTTTTTAACATATTAATTAAAAAAAATGTTTAAAGCTTTTAAAACAAGTTCCTTTGTCAATATCCTACAAAATACGCTATATACGACAATGTAATACATTAGCTTTAAATGTAATGTAAAAAAAATTGGCACATTAATTGTATTAAATAAATATTGTTAAGAAAAAAAAAAATTAAAAAAATTCTGATTATTCCAAAATGTGATTAAATTTGTGGTCTAATTAGTTTAACTCATTACTCAATTTAATTTTAAAACTCATGAACAGAAGATTACAATTTGTATTCAGCTTTCTGGCTCTGATGGTCCTAAGTATAGGGACGTCATGGAGCCAAACATTTAGCATGCCTTGTAACGGGGATGTTAACATTTCTATCAACGCAGATTGCGACGTCCAAATCTCGCCTCGTACTTTGCATTCTGATAATGCGCTTATTATTAACCAAGTGAGAATTAATCTCAAAGATTTTGGTTTAAAGTCGGATCTGACAGACGCTCAGATTCGTAGTATTTTCAAGAATATTCTTGGCACCAATACCAACATTAATATTGTTGGCGTTGGAGATGGTAAGTATGTTCAATCAGCTGGTCTTACTAGTACAATTCGTATTTATACGGATTCAATTACAGCATCAGTAACTAGGAGCGGAAGATCATTTAAACAACTTGGTATGTGGCCTACAAAAGTAAGTGTTGTACACTTAGCTAGTGGTAACTCATGCTGGAGTAATGTCATGATCGAAGACAAGTTAGCACCAGAATTATCAAACCTTCCAAGAGACTTAACACTAAGCTGTGTTTTCCCAGCTGGTTGGTTAGATGACAAAGGAAATCCAAGACCAGACAGTCTTAGAAGCATGCCATCAGCTGCAGGTGCTTGTTCTAACATTACTTTTTATGGGTATGTTGATGAGATTCTTGAGGATAGAAGCTGCACACCTGGAAATTTATTACTTAAGCATATTAGAAGAACCCACATTTTCAGAAATGCGAAAGGTGGAGAATCTACAGATGAGCAGAATATTTATATCAATGCACTTAATCCAAGTGCAATATTTTGTCCAGCTCCATTGGTTGTAATACCTTGTTCTGAGAATTCTAGTCCTGCTAGGATCAGATTTTTAGCTAGTCGTCAAGATTTATTAGATATACAGGGTAATACTTTATTAGATCCAGATACTTCAGAAGAACCGGATACCTTTGCATATCCGTATGTAAACGATGGAGGAATAATAAGACCATTACTTCCAAATGTATCTTTATGTAATGTTATGGCTATATTTGATGATCAAGTTTATAGCGTATGTAAGCCAAATTGTATTGGTACTACAAAAACACTTAGAACTTGGACAATCTTAGATTGGTGCGTGGGAAGAAATGTTACATGTACACAAATCATTAAGAAGTTAGATAAAGTAGCTCCAGAAATTGAAAGTATTGCAGCTTATCCAAGATACAGCGTAGATGCATGGGCATGTGATGTAGATATCACAATGCCAGCTGCGGTAGTAAAAGATAATTGCGATCCTGATGCAACAATAGTAGCAGTTGAAGGTCCAGTAGGCGTACAAGTAGTAAAAAGAGGTAGTGCTTGGGTAGCATTAGCTGTACCTAGTAGTCCAAAAGAAGGTTGGACATTCACATACACAGCATCTGACTGTTGTGGTAATACAAGTGTTGCATCAATTCAAGTAGTAGTAGAAGATAGAGTAGCACCAGTAGCTACAGCTAAAGAATTTATCACCGTTAGTTTGACTAGAAGTGGTGATGCAACTACAACAGGTGTAGCTAAAATCTTTACTCACCAAGTAGACAATGGTTCTTATGACAACTGTTCTAAAAAAGTATACATGGAGATCAGAAGAGCAGATGGTGCACCAGCATGTCTTAACGAAGGAGATCGATGGGATTCAAACGGAAGTGGATCGATAACAAGTGCTGATGGTCTATGGAATAACAACGTAACATACAATGATGAAACAAATGGATTAGATCAAGCAGTTCCTTTACACGGACCTTTTGATAATACAGCAGATACAGACAAAGGACAATTTGTGAAATTCTGTTGTGATGATATCGGTAAAGAAGTAAAAGTATGGTTAAGAGTATGGGATGATGCGAATGGATCAGGTGTCTACGGTGACGAAATAACAAATGAGGATGGCGTTGTTTGCAGAGATAATTTCAACGAGACATGGGCAAACGTTAAGGTAGAAGATAAGATCGTACCTAAGATCTTTTGTCCTCCTTCTATCACTATAGATTGTAGTAGAGACACAGGCGTAGTACCTGTTTATAACTTTGTAAGTGCACAAACTACAGGATCATTATCAGGAGGAACTTGGTTGAAAGCTACGGCAGCAAATACACCAGCAAGCTATTTACCAACAGCAGAAGGAGCATGTGCAAATTACGAATTTGAATTCAAAGATAGAGGCTCATTAACTACTTGTAATACGGGAACTTTCCTAAGAACTTATAGAGTAGTAGGATTTACTGAAACATGTAATGTAAGTATAGTAGTAGGAAACTTTACTACTAGACCGAGATTAGAGTGGCCAATAGCAATGCACATTTGGAATAACTGTGAATTGACAGAAGCGGATGTAAATAACAATACAGTAAGAGCAAGATTTAATGTAGACAGAGAGTTAATCTTCCAACCTTGGAGAGAAATTAATCGTTTTGATGGTTGTATCGATGATAATACATATTATGGAGCTATATGGGCAACTGGTACTCCTTCACCAAGAAGTGGTGTTAGCGGTAGTCTTATTCCAGGTAGTGTAGCAGCAACTTTTGGTGCACTTTGTACATCAGGCTCTACAGCATCAAGACACGAAAGTCCAACATCAGCTTACAACACGCTAGCTGAAGATGTTTCATGTGGAACTATAAATGGAGGTAGACCAGGACCATTATCTTCAATACCAGGTAATCCAACAGGATTAAATGGAGATCCAAGATTTAACTCAAATGTTAAGGATGTAGGATGTAGCGTATTTGGTAAAAAATTAACTATCGAAGAGTATACAGTAGGAGACGCTTGTAAGAAGTGGTTAGTAAGATGGGATTATATCAACTGGTGTTGTAATGGAAAGATAGCAGCAAGAGAGACGATCTACAAATATGAAGATACGACTGCACCAGTAATCACAAGTGCACCAGGATTGAATGCAGATATTATTGACGCAACGTGTGCAGTAAATAATACATTCTTACCAAGTGCTACAGACAATTTCTGTAATGGACAATCATTGACATGGGCAGCGAGAGTATATCCATTTACATCAGTGATTGGGCTCAATCCTACAGGTACCTTTTTAACTCCTCACTCATCATCAGTACTTACGGGTAATAATCCTTCGATCGTATTCAGAGGTTTACCAGCGGGAACTCACAGTATCAGATATTTTGTGACTGACGGTTGTGGAAATAGAACTGAGGCTGATTCAATAATCGCTATATGGCCTAAGGCACCAACTCCTTATTGCGTAAGCTTAAGTAGTGCAGTAATGAAAAATGGTTTGGTAGAATTATGGGCAAGAGACTTTGATAGAGGATCATTCCTTAACTGTAGAAGTCCAAGAGGATCGATAAGAGATGTTAGTGAGACTATAAAAGTGTCAGTAGATTCACTATTGTTTACTTTCAATAGAAATGGAGTAGCAGAAAGACCTTCATTATCTCACGTTACTTACAGACATATTTTTACAGGTCTTGGAGTAGCAGAAGCGGTATTAGAAGGACCAAACAGGAGTTCAGATGCAGCTATAGCAACTGCTATGGATAAATACAATAAAGGACAAGCACAACTTTGGATACCAGATGTATCTATAAGAGAAAGACCAAATCTTCCTAACGGTACTGCACAAGCACCGGTAAGAACATTGATAAGTGGTACATCAGGAATGCAGTTTGGTTGTAAAGCAGGAAATATTGCAAACGGAGCACCATTTGCAGTTGAGATGGCAGTGTGGGATCCAAGATCAGTGGGAGAAATGTTTAATAACAAACCAGTTGGTTATGATTTCTGTAGAACAATGTTATCATTGGTTGACAATCAAGGTGGATGTGGAGTAGGTGGAGCATTAGCAGTAAATGGTAATGTAGCGACTTCTAAAGGTGACGGAGTAACGGGAGTAGAGACTAAATTGGCAGCTACTTTACCTGAGTTCCCAGTAGTATCTAACACTCAGAATGGTATCTTCTCTTTTGCAAACGTACCTGCAGGAGTAGAGTTCGAATTGAGCGCTAGAAAAAATGATGATCACATCAATGGTGTAAATACATTAGACTTAGTAACTATCCAAAGACATATCTTAGGTATCGCTAAGTTAAATGATGCATACAAATATGTAGCAGCAGATGCTGACAACAACCAGAAGATTAACTTATCTGACTTAGTAGAGTTAAGAAAGTTAGTATTAGGAATCACTAACGATTTATCAAGCAACACATCATGGAGATTTGTGGACGCTGCACAGAAGTTTGCAGATATCTCTAACCCATGGCCATTGGATGAGGTAATCGTTACAACAGCAAGTGCAAAGGCAAACAACTTTGTAGCAGTAAAAGTAGGAGATGTTAACATCGATGCAGCTGTAAATGCTACAAGTGCAAACTTGACAAGCAGAAGTGCAAGTGCAATGAAGTTAGTAGTAGACCAAGCAACATTGACAGCTGGTGAGGTAGTAAGTATCCCAGTAAGAGCATCAAACTTCAACGAAGCATACGGATTCCAAATGACAACTGAATTGAAAGGATTAGAGCTAGTAAGCGTACAGTCTGGAGCAATCACAGTAGAAGAAGGAATGGTAGCAACGCCAAAAGCAGGTGTAATGACAATGAGCTGGACAGCTGCAAACGGAGCAACTGTAAGTGATGATGCAGTATTATTCACTATCAATGTAAGAGCTAAGTCTACAGTGGATGTATCAAGAGCAATCGCGATCACATCATCAGTGACTGAGGCAGTAGCATTCGTAGGAAGCGACTTAAATGCATCTAATGTAGAGTTAGAGGTAAGAGGAGCTGGAGTAAGTGCATTCGCACTAGGTCAGAACGAACCTAACCCATTCAAGGCAGAAACAAACATCAAGTTTACAATGCCTGAAGCTGGAGAAGCTAAATTCAGAGTGGTTGACGTAACTGGAAGAGTATTGGTTAACCAAGTAATCAGTGCTGCGAAAGGAGAAAACGTAATCACATTGAAGAGAGCGGATTTAGCTGCAACTGGAGTAGTTTACTATCAGATCGAAAGCGGTGACTTCACAGCTACTAAGAAAATGGTAATAATAGAGTAGTGATAAATCACTTTAAGTGATAAACATGTTAGGGAGGCGGTGTATGCGAAAATACACCGCCTTTTTTATTTTATAACTATTTAGGTCTATACTGTTCAACCAAAAAATGCACAATATAAGATTTGAAGACGCTGAGAAAAGTGTTTCTCAGGTCGCACATTGCTTTCTAAGCTATGACAAGTGAGTCATAGTTCATATCTAAAATCGTTTGTGACGATTTTTTAACGATAATCATGATCAATTTTTAACGGTGCTCATCTGCGAAAATCTGCGATTTTAATTTGCGAATATTTGCTGGAAAAATACTCGAGTGGTTCATTTTGTATGTGTAATAGATTTCACATATTTAAAAAGCACGAATAGCTACCACATTGACTGCGAATAGAAGACCTCGAAGTATGTCGAAAATTTATAAAAGATGACAAGATAGGACCTATGCGACCCTGACAGGGTCAAACATCACCCCGTGGTTTTAGGTTATAACTATTGCTTCCCTTCAGGATGTTTTCATTTTTACGAGGAATTATTCTTCGAAGACCATAGTCAATTGCAGCCCGTCATATCTATTACCCATTGATAAATCTACAATTCAATATTTTTTATCAGACAGTTAAGTTGAAGAATATTGGAATCAACTATAAATTAAAATTTATTTATATCTTTGTACTTGATTATAAAACATAAATGGACTTAGATATTATCGAATTTCTCGAAAGAGAATTGGAAGAAGAATTACCCGGTGAAATTTCTCATAGTAAAATGTATCCGCTATCGGAGTATAAGCCGAAGATATCTGACGACCACAAAATTGGTTGTGTCCTAATTTTACTATATCCCAAAAATAATGAATGGCATTTACTTTTGGTAAAGCGTGCACACAACGAGTCAGATAGTCACTCAGCTCAAATCAGTTTTCCTGGAGGTAAGTTTGAAGAGAAAGACTATGGTTATTCAGATTGTGCCTTGAGAGAGACTCACGAAGAGGTTGGTTTAGACCCATCCACAATCGGTGTAATAGGAGAGTTATCAAGTGTCTATGTTTATGCATCTAATTATTTGGTTTTTCCTTTTGTAGGATTCACGAGCAGCGAGCCAAATTTTGAGCCTGAAGAGGACGAAGTAGAATACATCATCGAAGTACCACTATCTCAATTACTAGACAATAAAAATATAAAAAATAGGTCTATGACACTGAGTGGCGATAGAAAAATTGACAATGTACCTTATTTTAATTTTAAGAATGAAGTGGTATGGGGTGCAACTGCAATGATGTTGTCTGAACTAAAGGACGTATTAATAAAGTCAGATTTATTTTAAACTTGCTCAAATGAGGAGTTAACCTACTTAGTAGGCTAACTTTACATTACCATTTAATATCATCATTTTCATCTTCTATGGACTTACCTTTATTGGCGGCTTCCCAATCGTCTTGTTTTTTTGTAAAGAAATCGAAGTCAAAAGTTGGCATTAAATCATTTTTGACATATTCCACAGATTCATTTATTTTTTCTGTAAATCTATTGAAGTCCTCTTTAAATAAAAATATTTTATGTTTATCAAAACCTCGTCCATCATTTCTTTTTATTGATTCAGATATCGTAATATAAAATTCTTCATTTTTTGATTTTCTTATATCTATGTAATACGTTCGTCTACTGCCAGCAACAATTTTATGTGTTTTGACAATCTCATTCATATGATTATTATCTTGCTCTTGCACTACTATTACCTTTTTTAAGTTAAAACCAAATATTAAACCCTTCCTTTGAGTGATCTTCTTTATGACAGAAGTACAAATATGGCAGTTAAATTTTACCAAAAAAATGTACCAAATATCATTTTAGAATACCTAAATCACTTTGCGAAACAAAAATACTAAAATCTTTCAATATTAGGATTTTAAGCATATGGTATTATAGAATATCATTGTAATTTATTATTTAGGGGTAGATTGGCTGTTTTGTTTGTCATTCAATTTTGGGCTTCAAATTAAAGCCTTAAGATATTTTTTTTAATAGAAATAGGGTATTAGAATTTCCCTATCTATCTTTATGATTTTTAAATTTGAGTTTTATGCGCGTCACAGTTTGTATCATCTTTTATTTTTTTAGTTCCTTACTTTTGAATGCTCAGAATAAGGTACCTGACTATTTATCTCTAAAGTATTTGATTTGGGCAGATAGTGTATTGAAAACGATGACGCTAGATGAAAAGGTTGGTCAATTATTGATGCCTAGAGGTAATTACAGTGGTAAGCCGCATGATGTTGCAACTTTACGTGATTGGGTTATAAACTATAAAATAGGTGGAATAGCCTTATTTGCCACACATCCAAGTGTCCAAGCACCGATAGTGAATGAATTGCAAACCCTTACTAAGGTACCCCTTATGATTGGTATGGACTTTGAGTGGGGCCTTGGAATGAGACTTGATAGTGCTGACAGAATTCATTATAATATGACTTTGGGAGCAATAGATGGGCGTCTAGATGTATTCGAAAAGATGGGAGAAGAGATAGGAAGGCAGTGTAAGAGAATGGGTGTACACGTAAATTATGCTCCTGTGGTAGATGTAAACAACAATCCAAATAATCCTGTCATTAATTTTAGATCTTTTGGTTCAAATAAGGTAAATGTCGCTGATAAGGGTCTTGCTATTATGAAAGGCATTCAATCTCAAAGAGTAATGTGTACTGCAAAGCATTTTCCAGGTCATGGGGATACAGATGTAGACAGCCACCATGATTTACCAGTGATTAATCATGATAAGAAGAGATTAAAGGAAGTTGAATTATATCCATTTCAACAGTTAATTAACAATGGTCTCACGGGGATTATGTCTGCACATTTGAGCATTCCAGCACTTGAACCTACTCCAATGATGGCATCTACTTTTTCTGAAAGTATCATTACTAAACTCCTTAAAGAGGAAATGGGCTTTAAAGGTCTTGTATTTACAGATGCTATGGATATGCAAGGTGCAGTAAAGAATTATCCAAATGGTGAAGCAATGGTAAGGGCATTACTTGCGGGTAATGACGTATTAGAAACTTTTATCGATGTGCCTACAGCATTTAATGCTATAAAAAATGCTGTTGATAAAAATGTATTGAGCATGAATTTACTTGATGCAAAAGTGAGAAAGGTACTTGCTGCAAAAGCATGGGTGGGTCTGGATAATTATGCTCCTATCCAATTGGACAATCTAGTCAAAGATCTCAATACCTATGAAACAGACTTTTATAATCGTATCACAGCGGAAGAAAGTGTAACATGTTTGTTTAATAGGAAGGGTATCTTACCGATTAAGAGGTTAGATCAGAAGATTGCGGTATTGGCTATAGGTACGGAATCTGCTGTTGATTTTTACCCGATGGTTAGAAATTATGTAGATGCTGACTACATTCGTTTTCCACAGAATGCCTCAATAAGTCAAACGGATAGTATACTAAATTCAATTGCTATGTATGATCTTGTCATTGCTAGCCTTCATTTGACAGATATACGAGCTGCTAGAAATTATGGGGTAACTCCTGTTTATGAAGATTTACTTAAAAAATTGGTGAATAGCGATAAAGTGATATTCAATTTACTAGGAAATGTTTTTGTTTTAAACAAGCTTCCCGAATTGAAAGATGCAAATACCTTAATTGTAGGATATCAACAAAATAAGTACATTGAAGAAGCTTCGGCCCAAATTATTTTCGGTGGGTTGCCTAGTAAGGGATCTTTACCTGTGGAAATTGACAAAGTATTTTATGAAGGACTGTCGGTCAAGGTGCCAGCTTTACAGAGGTTGTCATATGGTATACCTGATCAAGTAGGTATAGATGGGCGAATGTTAAAGTTTAGAATTGATTCTTTGGTGGATGGCGGACTTAGAGAAAAAGCTTATCCAGGAGCGGTAGTTAGTGTGGCTTATAAAGGAAAAGTAATATATCAAAGAGCTTATGGTGGACAAGTATATGGTGTTGATAGCAGTAAAAGCACAACAGGTGTAGCTCTAAAAATTGATGATGCTATGGATAATTTTGCCAATGCTCCTAGCCAATTGAATACAAGTAATACCAACATTGATAGGTTTAAGTATACTAGAAAAGATGATATATACGATTTAGCATCAATCACAAAAATTGGTGCATCTGCATTGGCAATTATGCAATTAAAAAGTGTAGGTAAGTTTGATGAGAATAAAAGATTCAAAGATTTTTATCCAGATTTTGAAGGTACTAACAAGTCTGAGCTAATATACAAAGATATGTTAACCCATCGGTCAGGGTTAAAGGCATGGATTCCATTTTGGAGGGATGCGATAGATACGATCGCAATGGTTGCAGCGATTGCAAATCAAGAGAGTTTATCAAACCAATTAATTTATGATTTAAAAAAAGTAAGCTGGTTTAAAAGACTTTTTGGAATCAAACCAAAACGAATTTTAAACATTAAGCAGAGTTTTGAACAGAATCTCGGCTTGATGGAAAATGCTATAAAGGTAATAGGTCCAAAGTGGAAAGAATTTACTTTTTCTAATAAAACTTCTACACTGTATCCTTTTAAAGTCCATGATAACTTGTACATCTATAAGGATATGCAGGACAATCTTTTCCAAAGAATAGCTGGTTCGCCCGTCATTCCAAACCAAGGTTATGTCTATAGTGATCTTCATTATTATACTTATCCAGGAATGGTCAAAAACATTACAGGAAAAAGATTTGAAGACTATTTGAATGATACCTATAAAAAAATCGGGGCCAATACACTCACATTTAATCCTTTAAAAAAATTCGATAAATCTAGGATAGTGCCTAGTGAATACGACAGTCTTTTTAGAAATGTATTAATTCATGGGTATGTACATGACGAAGGGGCTGCCATGCTAAGTGGTGTTTCTGGTCATGCAGGTCTATTTGGCAATGCGAATGATCTCACTAAACTTATGCAAATGTATCTACAAAAAGGTACTTATGGAGGAGAGACTTATTTTAGCCAATCAGTAATTGATGACTATACAAAATATCAATTTCCAAATGAAAAAAATAGACGAGCAATCGCTTTTGATAAAAAAGACTTTAATCCCAAAATAATAAGTGGGCCTACTTTAGCATCTGATGCTAGTTATGGACACTCAGGATTTACAGGTACATTTACTTGGGTGGAGCCTCAACTTGACCTAGTATATGTATTTTTAAGCAATAGAGTATACCCCACAAGAGCAAACAATAAAATTTCAACAATGAATATTCGAACAAGTCTTGGAGATATTATCATTGAAAGTATAAAAAAAGGAAATTAATGTATAATTTAGATTTTTTATAGGTTTAAATAATTTGAAATGAAGGATGTAGCAGATTTATTAGGAAGAATTTTTTTGGGAATATTATTCATTTATGAGGCTTTGGATTCCATTATTTTTTTTGATAAAACTGTCGCTACAATGCGATCTCATTCGATCAATTTTTATCCGAACGCAATATTAGTGGTGTTAATCATCTTTTTGGTAGTTGGAAGTATCTTGGTTTTAATAGGGTATTATGCAAGATTTGGGGCCTTTATGCTTTTGTTGTACTGGTTACCTTTTACACTGTTTGCATATTCCTTTTGGAATGATACTGGTAGTATTATGAGAATTAATTCTTTAAATTTCATGAGAGCTATGGCTATCAGTGGAGGATTATTGATCATGATAGCGAATGGTGCTGGTAGATACAGTGTAAAAAGACTAATATATGTCATGAAATTACCAAAATAAACTTAGGATTTTTTAAAAAGCTTTCCAATGAAAAATTTAATATATCTACTTTTAGTTTTTCTAGTTTCAGCGTGTTCTAATAATCGACGCGACGCCATAATTAAGGACAACATCTCTGTCATACCACGACCACTATCTGTAAAAGTAAGTAATAATGACTTTTTTGAATTAAATACTGTGAAAGCTTGGGTGGATGGGAAGTATAACTCAGTTTTTACCGATACTTTACTTTATGCTATTGATCTGAATGGTATTAAAGTGGAACAAAAAGATTCGGCAAATTTAGTAATAGAAGTAGATGAATCGATCAAACCTGAAGGCTATTATTTAGAAATCAATGACAAAAGGATAATAATAAAAGCTGCGGATGCCTCAGGAGCACAATATGGGTTGACTTCACTTAAACAAATGGTCGTACTTGATGGTAAGAAACTACCTATTTGTAAAATTCAAGATGTACCAAAGTTTGCTTATCGAGGTATGCATCTAGATGTTGGAAGGCACTTGTTTGCGGTTAGTGATATAAAGAAGTATATCGACTATTTGGCAGAGTACAAGTATAATCATTTTCATTGGCATCTTACCGAAGATCAAGGTTGGAGGATTGAGATTAAAAAATATCCAAAACTTACTGAAATTGGAGCATATCGAAAAGAGACCTTGATTGCTAATTTATATATGGAACCACAAAAATTTGATGGAAAAAGATATGGAGGCTTTTACACTCAAGAAGAGGTAAAAGACATTGTAAGATATGCTGGAGATAGAAATATAACAGTGATACCAGAAATAGAAATGCCTGGTCATGCTTTAGCAGCTTTGGCATCTTACCCATCACTAGGATGTACCGGAGGACCTTATGAGGTAGCTACCAAATGGGGTGTGGTTGCCGATGTATATTGTCCATATGATTCTACTTTTATGTTTTTGGAAGATGTCATTGATGAAGTTATTGAATTGTTTCCCGGTAAGTATATTCATATTGGCGGTGATGAGTGTCCAAAAGACTCTTGGAAAGCAAGTGCGTTTTGCCAAAACTTAATCAAGCAATTGAATTTAAAAGATGAACACGGCCTTCAAAGTTACTTTATACAGAGAATGGAAAAGTATATCAACAGTAAAGGTAAGCAAATCATAGGATGGGACGAAATACTTGAGGGTGGCCTAGCACCTAATGCCACGGTGATGTCTTGGCGAGGTAATGAAGGTGGTATAGAGGCTGCTAAACAAAAGCATGATGTGATTATGACGCCTGAAAGTCATTGCTACTTTGATTACTATCAATCTGACAATGAAAGTGAACCATTGGCTATAGGTGGACTGACTACACTTGATAAAGTATATAATTGGGAGGTGATTCCGGCCGAATTAGACAGGCGTAATAAAAAGTATATCCTTGGTGGTCAGGCTAATCTTTGGACAGAGTATATCAATAATTATTCATATTTGGAATATATGGCATTTTCGAGAGGAATGGCCATGTCTGAAGCACTTTGGTCTGATGCAAAAAACTATAAAAATTTTCTTAAAAGATACGAGAAGCACAACAACTATCTCAAAAGCAAAGGTGTCAATATCGCTAATCATCTGTATGACATCAAGGCCAATCCTACTGCTACTGCTGATGGGTCAATAGACGTAACATTTGAAGGATTGGATGGGATGAAAGTACTGTGTTCGGATGATAAGGGTGGAAATATGATGGTCAAAATAGATGAAAAGTACAAGATAAAATCATCTGGTAAATACACGTTCACAGGTATAAAAGGAGATAAAACTGGAAGAAGTGTAAGAATAAATATCGAATTGCATAAAGGAACTACGGCTAAAATCACATCAGAGCAACAGCCATCCGAAAAATACTTTGGAGGAGGCATCAATGCACTTGCCAATGGTATCGAAGGAAGCGATGTTAAATATAGTGGCAACGAATGGTTGGGCTTTGAAGGTACGGATTGCAATTTACTATTTGAGTTGCCACAAAGTGATAGCATTGGTCAAGTCGATTTTAGATTTTTCAAAGGAGAGGGGCAATGGATATATTTACCTAAATCGCTCAATGTGTCGTTGTCTGAAGACAATAAAACTTTTAATGATGTCTTTGTATCAGATAGTATTGTGGCAGATGGCAAAGTGGCAAAAATTCGAGCGTCGTTTCCAAAATCGGCTGCTAAGTATCTCAAAATACAGATAACCAATCACGGTGTAATCGCAGAAGGCAGACCAGGAGCAGGGCATAAGGCTTGGCTTTTTGTGGATGAGATTAAGGTGGAATAATGGTAAGTGTAATTCGCAAACTCCAATTATTCTATCGAAAAATCCATATACGGCTCTAGTTTTTTAATCTCTGCCTCCGCAAATACTTTGACATCTCTTAATTGGTTGAGATTTTTTATGCCATTGTGGTGCATCCTGTATAGGATCAGTATCTTGGCTTGTCTATTATCGAGGTATGGATGGCCATATATCTCATGATTGAGTGCACGATTGATTTTCCATTTTTTGATTTTTGAAGGGTCGATAAGGATTGATTCTATGAATGCGTCTAATCTATCGGAAGGAATTTCTGACAATTCGTAGATTTGATCTTTGTGGATGAATCCGCCTAACTTATCTCGGATGGCTATCAATTTTTTAGCATACCATTCGCCTATACCTTTGATTTGCATTAGTTCATACATGTTCGCTTGATTAATATCTACCTTTATGTTGCTTTCCTTTTTAGGGTTGAAAGGTTCGAAATTTATTGTCTTTTCAATTTGGATGGTGTCTGCTTTTTTTGTATTTTCTGCTAACTTTGAATGTAGTTTTTTGTCCTCAAACTCACTATTCGTATTCTCTGATTGTTTAGCAATAAGTGGAGTAATTTGAACGTAGTTTTTCAAGTCATCTATAAAAGGTGCTATGCCATATACTTTACTGAAATGATCGAGATCTTTAAATTTTGCTCCTGTAGAGCGATATTTTATTATGTTATTGGCCACATATGTTGGTAATGGCAAACTAAGTAATTCAGCATCACCTATTGTATTTGGATCGAATGTAAACCATTTTTTATCAGATTGTTCTTTCTTGTTTTCGAAGTTATTTTTTTGATATATTTTATTTTGATATTGATTATTTGGTCTATTAGTATACTCATTATTGTAATTAAAGGGTTTGGCTTGAAGTTGAGCTAAAAGATGTTTATGTTTTTCTTGAAAATGATATTTGGCTGGTTTGACAAAATGGTGGACAAGTGATTTGGTAAAAATAGCAACAAAAATCAGGCTTCCGATTATCAAAAAAGCTTTTCTTTGATCTACGTCTAGTCTTAACCCCAAAAATCTAAAATCTATTTTCATTTTAGTCAATTTTTATTTTAAAAGATCCTTCTTCTGCAACATCTATCAAGGTGAATGTCGGCATATTTAATTTTTTAAGTTCTTCTCTTACCCCAAATCGAACTTCATTGAGCAGCAAAACAATACCAGTATATTTCGAAAGCTTTGCCAAGTCTTTTTTTGAAATAGAGCCGTCGATTATTACAACATCAACCTCACTTAAGTTTCTTGGCTCATTTCCAACCATTCTTATAAAGACCTTACCTCTAAAACTGAAAGTGTTTTCACCCAAAAGTATATTGTTTACAATTCTAAATGAATCAATACCGATATAGTTGGGCGAGGTAGCCCTTCTTGATCGTCGATAAGCACTACAAGAATACTCTTCACTTGTCTTATCCAATTTATTATTCTTCAAAGCATACAGATGGTCACCATCAAAAATATCAATAAGATATCCTTTGCTTACCGAATAAAATACCACTTCATTGGATAGATTATTTCGAAAAGCAGAAAAAGTTAAACTTATGATCAATAAACTTAATGAAAAGAGTAGGTTTTTGAAGTGTATAGTTTGTTTATATACAACAAAAACATAAAAAAAGGCGATTATGGAATATACCAAAAACAGATCTAAAATTGTCCATGAAATTTGATCAATGAGTCCAAATGGTAGCTTGTTCATTAACTCTAAACCCTCATAGCACCACACCATTAAATAAGTAATGGCTACACTTAAGTAGGTAGAAAAAATTTCTGGGAGTATAGGTGCTAGTGATAAAAATAGTCCACCAAATATTCCTATATATACCATTGGTATTGCCACAAGCGAGTTTAGGAAGAACCATGTGGTATAAAAGCCAAAATAATAAATGATCAATGGTGCCATCAAAATTTGTACAGATACACTTACTGCAAACATATCCCATAAAAATAGAAGAAATTTATTTTTAACTACCAACAGATTTTTTATGTAAGAATTAAAAAGAAGTATACTCAATACTGCAATAAAACTAAATTGAAAGCTTAGTGTAAGAACTTGTTTTGGATCTATAAGCAAGATTACTAAGGCAACCATGCCGAGTGTGTTTAGGGAATTTAGTTTGTCAACTCTATCTTTGGTCAAGTATAAAATGATGAAAAGTAATCCTGCCCTTTGCACTGATGGAGAAGCCCCGACGAGGAAGATGAAAAAAATGGTACCCCCAATTACAATGATAGTGTTGACAAGATTCCACCAACGCTTTTTTGATTTTACAAAGCTTAAAATCCATACCAAAAAACTCATTATGATCCCTACATGTAGGCCGGAAACTGCTAAAATATGAATGGCACCAGTTTGAGAAAATACTTTAATGGTTTCGTCATCAACATCAGATCGATCTCCTAAGTACATGGCTTTGCACAATCCTTGTACAAGAGGATTTGATATGTTGTTATCCAATGTATTGAGAAGGCTGGCTTTAATGGTTGGGATAAAGTTAAAAAGGACGTTTCCTTTTCCTACTTTCTCTATCGTATTTTTAGAAGCATTTACAAAGAGAGTGAAGTATATTCCCTTTCTTTCGAGGTATTGATTATAATCGAATGCTCTAAAATTAGCTGGTCTTTTTGGTAAAATACTTCCCCTAAATCGGACAATGTCAAGAACATTTAGATTATGGTCTCCTTTTACATATACAATTGTCTGAGTTTTTTTTGAGAAACAAGAGTCTTGACAAATTTCATCAATATCAACAAACATTTTCCAAGACTTATTACCAAGTTCAATTTGGGTAACTAGACCGGTAACTTGTAGATACTTATTTTGGGGAGCGATTAGATTGAGTACATGGTTTTTGGCATTATGAGTTTGGTCAATTTCATGCCTTAAAACCCCAAGCAGCATTATCCCTACACATAAAGCAAATGATTTATAAAATAATAAATTAATTGTAATCCATCTTTTCTTTTCCAACCAAAATAAGAATAGCCAGTATAAGCTGAAAATAGTAAAGAGAAAAATAGAAGAAAAATCGTAATGATCACTGATGAAAATGCCTAATACAAAAAATATGGCTAATAATAGCATTGGGTATTTACCCCAATTGATCTCAAATTTTGTGGTATTTTTTTGCGTAGGAGGCATTACTTATGAAGTATATTTTAAATTTGATATAAAAAGGTTTTGATCTTTAGATTGGCCATTTATAGCACATAAACAAGAACATATAAGTAAAAGTGTCAAAATTCTTTTCATCTATTAATATTTAGGTTGTTGGAAGTTTTCGAATTCAAAGATATATGTAGTAAAAATTTGTATAAAAAATTTATTTCCACTTAGAATGGAAAAATGTTAAAAAACGTCAAAAAACGAAATTATTCCATTTTAAATGGAAATAAAAATGCAATTTTTATGTGATTTTGTATTTATGGCGGTTTGATTTTACTTCAATCGGTGAAATTGCGACCAAACCTTTAGCCTTCATTTTCCTTATTCAACGTGAATAATGTTTAAGCTGCAGTCAAAAAGGGTTTAAAAGAGTCAAGTTCGTGCTTGATTTTGATGCTTGGTTTTTTTTCAAAGGTTTGATAAGCAACTAAAGCTGAAATAGCATT
>JALHLK010000054.1 GCA_022844565.1 Saprospiraceae bacterium | reverse complement strand
AAAGAGAAATAAAGAATCTGTAAAGATATCTTGGTCATTTACAACGGACTTAGCAAGGAACAAAATGAGCAATAAATACCCGATTTTAATTTGAATCTTTAATTAGACGCAGCACTAGTTTGTTTTTAAAATTTATGTGGGAGCTCAATAGTTAGGAAGTAGTACCTAATACATTTTTTGCTAATGCTACCAATTCTTCATAAACCATAGGATCAACTACAAAATCTTCATCTTTTGCTTCGTCATCAAGATACCTTAGATCGAGTGATTCTTGAAAGTATGTTTGATTTTCAAAAGCCAAAACTTCTTCTGAAGAAAGTAGACCGCCTTGGAATTCCATCGTTTTTTTACTCGCGTCGCTTAAAGTGTCATAATAGGCTGGATGTGCGGTACAAAGATACCTTTTAGAAAGGACATGATTTCGTATAGGCACGGTGATCACATCTTCAAATCCTAAATCTTTAAGGTAATCAGCACCACTTGATTCGTGGTCTATACTACCAAATCCATCCATATCTTGCGTCTCGTAATCAGTGAGAGGAAGCATATGGCCTAAATCATGTAGAAATGCAGCGACGATCATTTTGTCACCTAGATTTTTTTCTTTGGCTAACAATGCTGCTTGAACGCTGTGGGACAAAACAGTCATTTTTTCACCGTAAGTGATGTCTCCATACTTAAAGAATAATTGGGTGATATTTTTAATTTTTTCCATGTTTATTAATTTTTAGATATTTAGGTTTAAGTAAAAAAAAATGGGATTGAGTTTTAACACCACAATCCCACCTTAGTTTAAAAACTATTGTTTGTTATTTTATAGACCAAACACGGGTGTTGATGTCGTCTACGCCTTGTTTAGCCACTGCTGCATTTCTATTCGCTCCATTCAATGCTTGCTCACTGATGGGATAAATAAAACGAACAGGGATTTTATTAGCATTTTGATTGCTAACTCCAGCCTTTAATTCAGGAATACCCGTTCTTCTCCAATCGAACCAAGCTTCAAGACCTTGATAGTAAAATGCTATCCATTTTTGAAAACCTATTTTTTTAAGATTGTCTGCACTGGTAGTTGTAAGTGCTACTTGAGGTAAATCTAAGTAACCTGATGGTACGGCTACCGCATAGTAAGCCATTGATGCTTTGATACCATTTTCGTAGTATGTCTTCGTGTTGCTAGGGATCCAACCTTTTTGTGATGCTTCTGCCAATAAAAACTGAAGTTCGGCATAAGTCATCATTACTCCTTTTGCTACATTTAAGCCAGCTGGAGAGATTGATTCTTCATACCATAGCGGACCTACCCGTGAGTGATTCTGACTACCACCAAGGTAAGTCAATGCTGTGACATCATCCATTCCATTTGGAACACCAATAAACAATTTAGTTGCAGCACTTTCTGTAGCAGGCGTAGGGCGGAAGTAGATTTGCATTCTTGGATCTTTTAATGTCTGTAGAGTGTCTAACAATGTTTTACTTGCTCTAAATTCATTGAATGAGCCAATTCTCGATGAGAAATTTGGAAATTGGTCTGGAGAATTTGCCAAAAAGTTATACACCGCATTGTCACTGTTGTTTTCGAACAATGGATTAGCAGTCGGATTAGCTAAGATAGCAGCCAATTCAGAAGCAGGACTTTTCTTATTTGAAATTCTCATCAATGCTCTCACTCTTAGAGCATTGGCCAATTTTCTCCACTTTGTATAATCTCCATTGTAGATTAAGTCACCCGCAAGCCTACCTGAAGCTTTACCTAAAAGGTCGTTAGCCGTTTTTAATTCGTTTAAGATACCTTCGTAGATTTTTTCTTGTTCATCATACTTCGTATAAAAGACCCCTGCTTTAGCCTTGGTAGCCTCGCTGTAAGGCACATCACCATAGCTATCAGTGATCAAAGTGAAGATCCAAGACCTCATAACTAAAGCTACACCTTTTACACCTTCATCATTGGTTTCTTCAGCAATTTTCAACATATTTTCTACGTCTCTTAATCTACTATAACCCGTATTCCAAATACCATTTTGTTCTCCCCAAAGGTATCTATCTTCATTTACAAATTGGATTTTTGCAGTATGTTGTATAACGATATTGCCAATACCCCAACCCGTGCCTAATACTTCATTGATCATACTTCTCTGAATATTTGGTAGGAGTAGTTGTGCGGTTACTTTTTCTGGGGCATTATTATTGGTGTTGATTTCTTCAAATTCTGCAGTACAACCTACCGCCAATAAAATAAGAAGGGTATATATTAAACTATATTTTTTCATGTGAATCTTTTTTTTTAAATTAATTAATCAGTTTTGCTTAAAACTTAACACCTAAGTTGATACCAAAACTCTTTGTAGAAGGTATAGCCACAGACTCCACACCAGGGATGATCGTTCCTCCAGAAGTAGAAGCAGTCTCTGGATCTACATGAGGAACCTTAGTCCATAAAAGTAGATTTCTACCTACTAATGATATGGTAATATCTCTCACATTTGCTTTGCTCACCAATTTATTAGGTATTGTATATGATAATTGTAATTCTCTCAATTTTGTAAAACTTGCATCGTACATCATACCTTCTATCAATCTTCTGCCTAAAGTAATAGATGAGTGCCATTCTCTAGCAGAAAGTTTTACATCATTTGGTTTGAATTGACCTTCACCCATAAATAAAACACCTTCACCTGTCACACCATTACCTGGTTTAGTCAAGTCATAGCCGTCTTGTCTACCTTCTAAAGTTTCTGCTATGATACCACCTTCACGACCGACTGTCTGCGTGTGTGAATATATTTTACCACCTTGCCTTGTGTCAAACAATACACTCAGACCGATACCTTTATAACTAAATGAATTTCTGATACCCGCTAACCAATCAGGGCTATAGTTTCCTAAGGCAATTCTTTCTGAAGTTGGGATAGGTTTACCATTAGCAGAGTATACGATTTGACCTACAAATTGACCTGTTTTGTCATAATATTTAGCTTTTGGATCAGCACTCACTCTTTCAAATCCAATACCATACATTTCTCCCATTCTTGCACCTACTCTTGCTTCTACTGTCACATATCGGTCAGCCATTACAAAGTTTTTGATAACTTGACCTGACTCTGGATCGGTGTACAACTCTTTTACTTCACTTCTGTTAGCAGACCAATTGACATCAATATCCCAATTGAAGTCTTTAGATTTTACTGGACTTAATCTAAGCATAGCCTCTAAACCATTATTTTGTATTAGACCTGCATTGATGATTCTCGTAGAGTATCCTGTTGTTGCACTTAATTGTATCGGTAAAATTTGGTTTCTACTTTCCGTATTGTAATAGGTTAGATCAAGGCCAATTCTATTGTTGAAAAACTTTAGTTCTGTTCCTATTTCTAGAGATGTACTGATCTCAGGCTTTAGGTTTGCATTTGGCAGTGAACCTGATTCAGAAAATGTTGGTAATCCTCTTGCTGCTGTTTGAGCGGCATAAGTAGCCAATAATTGATATGGGCTCGTATCATTACCCACTTGCGAGTAACCCAATCTCAATTTACCAAAAGAAAGTGCTCTACCAAAATCCATCATTTCTGTGAATACAAAACTTGATGAAAGAGAGTAATATAAGTAGCTATTTTCTCCTTGTGGTAATGTACTTGACCAGTCATTTCTTAGAGAAGCATCTAAGAATAAATAGTCTTTATAGCCCAAGTTTGTAAATGCATATAAACTGTTAATTCTTTTTGAAGAATTAAATGCAAATGATTGAATGGCTACTCTAGAGTTATTCAAAGAATAGATACCTGGTACAGCCAATTCTGGAGCACTTACGTCTGATGAATTGTACTTTTGATTTAATCTATTTCCTCCTAAAGACAAACTATAGCTTATATCACCTTTTGCTTGAGGAGCATAACTTAATAAAAAGTCAGAATTTGACTCTCTACTTTCGATTTTCTCTTCTCTATAACTTCCTAATCTAAATCTTTGAGTACTGTATGCTCTTTTTCTATCTCTAAATTCATTATTAACATCAGTACCGCTTCTCAACATTAATTTTAAAGAGGGTAGAATGTCATAATTTAAGGTAATGTTTCCATACACTCTGTCAAGCGCCTGACCATTTGTGTTTTCATATACATTAAAGTAAGGATTGTCGTGATAATTGTAGTTAAAGTTAAACTGATTTAATCCTTCTCTACCTGCTTGCCAGTAATCTTTAAGACTTTCTGTAGACACGTCTCTAGGAAACCAACAATTAAAAAGATACATCAAATTTTCTGTACCATAAGAAAGGTTAGGTCTATTACCACTAAGGTTATTGATATAGTTGGCATTTAAACGTACATTAAATTTGTCAGTAAGTTTGTAACCACCATTGAAAGATGTAGTATATCTATTTAAGTCTGTATTAGGTACGATACCTGTTTGATTTAAAGATGTAAATGATAATCTGAAATCTGATTTGGCATTACTACCTGTCAAAGCTAGGTTGTTACTTAATAATCTACCAACTTCGAAGAAATCAGCAATGTTATTAGGTTTAGATGTAAAAGGAGTGGCAGTTATCGTACCCCTTGCAGTAAGTTGACCATTAAGATCTACAGGGCCTATTTGGCCTACTAAATTACCTACATCTGCACCTCTTCTTCCGTTGGCAGTAGGAGAGTCAAATTGAGTGATTAATTGACCTGTCATAGCTGGTCCCCAACTTTCGTCTACTCCATCCCTCAATCCGCCACCATTACCATCTTTAAATGAAAACTCTCCATTTAAGCCTTGGCCATACACATTTTGGTAATCTGGCAATCTTAATGCATTTTCAAAAGTAGCACTAGAGTTGAAGCTCACACCTATCCCTTTTTGTTTTTGCCCAGATTTGCTTTTGATTACAATAGCACCATTAGCAGCTCGTGAACCATACAAAGCTGTTGCAGCAGCACCTTTTAATACAGTCATGGTCTCGATATCATCAGGATTGATGAATCCCGCACCGTTACCATAATCCACTTCTTGGAAGCTTCTACCTGATGACCCAACAAATTGATTCGTAACAGGGACACCGTCTATTACAAATAAAGGTTGATTATTATTGATGTTTAAAGATCGCTCACCTCTGATACTCACTCTAGCCGAACCACCAATACCACTTGGATTGCCTACGATCGTTACCCCAGCTACTTTACCACTCAATGCGTTTAATAAGTTGGCATCTCTAGCCTTCGTGAGGTCATCACCATTTACATCTTGTACAGCATATCCTAAGGCTTTTTTCTCTCTTCTGATACCCAATGCGGTAACCGTCATCTCATTTAATCCGATAGCATCTTCACTGAGGATGATTGTTTCGCTCATTTGATCTGCAGGAATCTCCATCGTTCTGAATCCGATAAAACTCACCACTACGGTAGCATTCGGATTATTCACAGATAGTTTGAACCTACCGTCAATGTCAGATACCGTTCCATTGTTAGTGCCTTTTTCTGCGATGGTAGCACCAATTACAGCTTCATTCTTCGAATCTGTAATCTTACCACTAATTACCTTGGCTTGAGCTCCGATAGAAGCTATAAAGCAAAGGTTTAATGCTATAAACAAGATAGCATTCTTCAGGATTGTAAATTTTTTTTCCATAATCATATTTAATTTTTGATCATGCAAAGGTTATGCTCCTATATTATGAAAATGCTTTCCACATATCATCAAATCGTTAATAAGCTGATGTCATTTGTTAAGATAATGTGAAGGAAGATAAGAGGTAGTTTTAATTTTTGGCTATATGTCGATTTGTATGGGTAAATATGGATCGTACTTATGGCACTCAATAATTGTTTATAGGTTTGTATCTACGGTTTAAAAACCGCAGTTAAAAATTTGGCAACCCTACAGGTTTCAATGCTCTTACCTATTTTACTTTCAATCAAGTAAGTCTAATTTGTTTAATTCAATATCTTTTTAGTTACCGCGCCTTCAGGTCGTGGATAACAAAAAACGACAATTCTTTTAACGACATTTTTGCAACATAAATGATGACAAAAACTAAGAAGGACACTGCCATTTTTAACTTTAATTGAATTTATAAGTATTATGGTTTCAACTTGACAAAGTAGAAGTAAGTAAGAATTTTTTCAACAAATATTCACATACAAAAGACCTTTAAGGTCGAAAGATATTTTAACAATGGTTTCAAACTGTTGTTAGTCATAAAAAGCCACCTTGAGTACAGTAGATACGACTCACATAGGAAACCTTTTTACTTTGAGATCAGCATAAAACCAAAATATAAATAATCCTATTAAAATGATTTACTTTGTAGAAGGGAGTCTGAAATTAAATTGCCCACACAATTCGACATAGAGTCTTGTTATTTTATAGACCAAACACGTGTGTTGATGTGGTCAGTCCCTTGTTCTCTTAAATCCTACAGCACCTTAAAAAAGATTTAGCCAAAAAAGAGAATTTGAAGGTATTTAAGATTTATATTCATTTTGATAAAATTATTTTAAATTGAGAATATTGAGTATTTTATGATATATATCTGTGTTTTGATACATTCCTTGAAAAATAGAGGCATTTGGCCCCCATGTGAATACGGGAACAGGAAGAAATGTATGATCGTCAGTGCTAAAAGAAAATTCCATTTGCTCGTCATTGCCATGTGGAAGTGTGATACCTCCTGTCTCATGGTCTGCTAGCACAATTAACGTAGTATTAGGAGTTTTCTTGGCAAAGTCAATAGCCAATCCAACACATTTATCAAAATCTAATACCTCACTTATAACATCTTTTGAGGAATTACCATGACCAGAAACATCAATGTGGCTATTCTCAATCACAAAAAAGAAAGGCTTTTTGTTTTTTTCTAATTGTGCGGTTATGGAGTTAAAACTTTCGCACAAAAATTCCCCTCTTCCTTGACTTTTATATAGAAGTTGAATACTATCTAATGCAATAATATTGGTATTTCCATTGTTGAAATTAGCTGGAATATGCGTATCTATAAGAACATGTTGATCAGTTTTTACATCAATAAAATGTTGCTTACCACTACCCACAATAAGATCTATGTTTGATTTTATCAAGTCAGCTCTAATTGAATTTATATCATCTCTTTCCTGTACATGTGCGTAAAATGCAGATGGTGTTGCCCCGGTGATCTCATCAGTGGTCAAAATTATTTTAGTATATTTTTTAGGCAATTTTTCAAAAATATTATCCATTCTTTCGCCAGTTGGACTTACACCAATGTGTCTGTTTTTTGTTTTTTGCCCACAAGCTAAAGCTGTACCTCCAGCAGCAGAGTCAGTTGTGAGGTCATCAAAAGAATTGGTGTGAATGAGACCTATGTGTTTTGACTTAGCTATATTGATATTCCCAAATTGAGATGTATAAGCAGCTGCTATGTGACCTAAACCATTACCATCACCTATCATGAGAATGATGTTTTGAGATGGAGTTAATATTTTTTCGTTTAGATAAGTAGCCGGTTTTTTACTTTTTTGGCTTTTATCCCGTTTGACTACATTAGCAACTAGGCCGTTTATGTAAGCAGAGCATTCCCACGGTTTGTCCGTATTGATGTAGTCTGCTCCAAGTGTATATAGACTATACCATGCTGATTTAGTGTCAGGAGAGGCCCAAAATCGAATTTTTTTATTTAAAGAATGGACTTTACTTATTGCGTCAGCTAGGTTTTTTTCATCTTGAGCAGTTAATTTACCCTTCCCCCTATAATTTGAAAAATTGCGAAATGAAAAACTAAAAAAGGCAACCTTATCCATCGGTACTTCATTAAGATTTTCAATGCTCTGATGGTCAAAAAGTATGTAATCAGGCCAACCAAAATAAGACGAAGGTTTACTCCCAGATATGACTAAAGATTTGATTCTATTACTTTGTAAAAGAGATTTAAAATCAGGTAGTTCTTCAATAATTTTGATCAATCCTGTTAATGCTGCTTGTGGCTCATTTTTGATGTCGATCATCAATTGGATTTTCTCTAAAGAGACTTTTGAGTTCTTACTTAATTCTACTAAAGGTGAAAAATATAACACTTCAATGGTTTTTGATGTGGGAAGATCTCTTAGATCATGAGCCACATTGAGTTTTCCGTTTTGATAAATGACATCAATTTCTATAGAATTGGCACCGCTTGAGACCGCAGTATATAAGGGCAATTTTTGAAAGTAGTCATTATGTGAGTGAATGATAGGTTGTGCGATAATGACATGAAAGTAAATCGAGAACAATAAATAGATAACAAGTGTATTAACTATCTTATTTTTAATCATACTGCAATGATAGATTGAAAATTATTAAAAACTTTTCTATTCAAGATTAAATTAGGATTAATAAATCGATAATAGAGTTTAAAGAAAAGAAAAATCTTTTGATTTAAATAATTTTATCAACCAAATGTCTTGCAATTTTTGTTATTTGAGAAATTAAATGTAAAATTGTGCCTTAATATTCATGAATTCATAAATTTTAGTACAAATGACTTTTACTGAAAAGGAAAAATCGCCACTTGCAAGCATGGATCATTGGGAAGATGAGTTGTTGACCCGATATCCGGAACCCAAAAATAAAGAAAAGGAAAAACAAGAATATCGCAACTATGTAGATTCTGATCGGGTGAATACGGTAAGAGAGTTTTATAGATTGAATCATACTTATCAAACTTATGATTTTGTTGTTCAAAAAGAAAAAGACTTTCTACAATTCAATAAACGAGAAATGTCAATATGGGATGCAGTAGATTTTTTGAATACATTAGTGGATGATTCTGACCCTGATACTGACTTAGATCAATTCCAGCATCTTCTTCAGACTTCAGAGGCAATTAGAGGAGATGGACATCCAGATTGGTTTGTTTTAATGGGTTTTTTGCATGATTTGGGAAAGGTACTTTGTTTATTTGGTGAGCCACAGTGGGCAGTGGTTGGTGATACCTTCCCGGTAGGGTGTAAACATTCAGATAAAATTGTGTATCCTGAATTTTTTGAAGCCAACCCAGATTCAAAGGACGACCGCTACAATACAAAGTATGGGGTTTATTCACCTAATTGTGGTCTTGAAAATGTAAAAATGAGTTGGGGTCATGATGAATATTTATACCAAATCATGAAAAATTACTTGCCAGAAGAAGCACTTTATCCTATACGTTACCACTCATTCTATCCACAACATAGAGATGATGCTTACAGTCATTTAATGTCAAAACATGATTATAAAATGTTTGAGTGGGTTGACAAATTTAATCCGTATGACCTCTATTCAAAAGTACCTGTACCACCAAATGTAAAAGAATTGAGACCATACTATGAAGACTTAGTGGCTAAATATTTGCCTTCTACTTTAAAATTTTGATGAATAATTAGTTTTGATTTATTCATCAATCAGGCCAAAGAATCAGCAAATTCATCTCCTTAATTTGCGTATCTTTTTAAGCAAGTTTAAGGGGTTATTTTGTTTTATGTTTTATTAAAGTCACAGATTCAACAATCAGATATGAAACATTTGCAAGGCTTAGATTTGTTATTTTCTTATTCTACTTCGTTGGTATTGCTGGATATGGCTTTTGGATTTATCATCGTAAGAAGATTGGAGAAATGAACATCAATGATTATTTTTTGGCCGAATGATCTCTGACTTGTTGGGCTATTGGTGCCTCCCTAATTGCTTCAAACATTTCTGCTGAACATTTCATAGGGATGTCAGGGTCTGGTTTTGCCACGGGTCTTGCTGTTTCATCCTATGAGTAGATGTCGGCTGCGTCTCTGATATTAGATGCTGTTTTTTTTATTCCTATATTTATAAAGAACAAAATTTTCACAATGCCTCAGTTTTTGGCCCAAAGGTACAACAATACGGTGCCTACCATTATCCCAGAATACGCATTGGACTTTATTCGAAAAGAAATTAGGCAAAATAGTAGTGAAGCACATGAGCTGCGTAAAAAATTGATATCCGAAATATCAATTTAGCAGCGAACTAAAACCAACTGGATTTTAGCTTCTCCAATAATTTTTGCAGCCTTAACTGCATAGAGGACGGAAAATTGAGTACTGAAACTAATATGAAGCATAATTTTCTTGCAGTTAATTTCTAATGCGTAATCTGGGATTATGACTGTTTTTTTAATGAACGTCATAGGAAATACAGATTTTATTCAAGTCATAGTACTTATTATTGGTGGATTAGTTGTTACATATACATCACTGAATATGGTTTCGGAACATTTTGGAGGTTCTGGTCTTGTAACGCTGCAAATAAACTTTAGCAATATTAATCAAGTAATTTTCATTATTTTATTATTACTTATTAATGTTAATTTAGCATTGCATAAAAGCTTTGGTACTAATATTTATGATTTTTAAATTTCTAAAAAATATAAACATATAAATATATAAATATACAAAATACGTAATTATATTTGTAAAACAAAACTATAACAAAATGAAATTAAAACAGATCTTTATTCCATTAATTATATTATTATTTGCTTCTTCGCATTTATTGGCATTCCAAACGCCAACCAAAGTGAGTGGTAAAGTATTAGATCAAAGCTCAAATGAACCCTTAATTGGATGTACCGTCCTTGAAAAAGGTACCTTGAATGGCGCTATCACAGATATTGATGGCCAGTTTAGCTTGTCTTTGACTACAAATCCAGCTACACTAACGATCACATTTATTGGATATGAGTCAAAAGAATTGGTCGTCACCGGTGAAAACATGACTATACAGCTTAATTCAGGAGCATCTAGCTTAGAAGAGGTTACGATTATTGGTTATGGCGCAACTAAGACAAGGGATGTAACTGGTTCTGTGAAAAGTTTGAAAAATGAAAACTTTAATAAAGGTATTATCAATTCTCCTGAACAATTATTGCAAGGTAAAGTAGCAGGGGTAAATGTAGTAGCAGCTAATGGCGAGCCAGGTTCTCCTGTCAATATCAGCATAAGGGGTCCCGGTGGAGTAAGATCTGGATCGACACCTTTATTTATCATAGATGGTTTTGCGATTGACAATTCATCAACAGGGCTTGCGACCAATCCTTTGAATTTTATCAATTCAGAAGATATTGAGTCAATCGATGTTTTGAAAGATGCATCGGCAACAGCCATTTATGGAGCAAGAGGAGCCAATGGCGTAATCATCATCACTACCAAAAAAGGTAAGGAAGGAACAGCAAAAATCTCTTATAACGGTAATGTAGGTACATCTTCTATGGTAAGTAATTTAAATGTTTTTACTGCAGATGAGTTCAGAAAAGAATCTAAAGCCATTAATGCCATATTTATTGATGATGGTGGAAATACAGACTGGATAAAGGAAGTCACAAGACAAGCAACAACTCAAAATCACAATTTGGGCTTAAGTGGTGGAACGAAAAATCTAAGTTATTTTGGTTCTTTAGGTTTTCAAGATCAAGAAGGTATATTAAGAAATAGTGATCTCAAAAGGTATAGTGGTAGGATCAATGTCAGTCAAAAAGCTTTAGATGGCAAATTGAATGTAGAAGTCAACTTAAATGCAGCACGCACCGTAAACCTTAGGCCAGATTTTCAAGGTATAATTGGAACTGCACTTTCAGCCAATCCAACTTATTCGCCATATGCTTCAGACGGTAAACTTAAATTTTATCCAGATGCTGGAAATCCGTTATTTAGTCTATCTAATTATAAGGATTTTGCAGTAAATAACAGAGTTTTAGCTAATATATCACCTTCGATAAAATTATTCAAAGGCTTAGAATATAAATTAAATCTCGGTTTTGACAATTCTACCACTCAAAGAGATCTTCAAAGTTTGCCTAATGCTGAGCCTTTTGTAGAAGGTAATTTAAATACTATTTTCACGACTAATCTCAATACATTGACAGAAAACTATTTGACCTATAATCTTACATCAGGTAAAAACTTTTTGAGTGCCTTAGTCGGTCATTCTTATCAAAAAATTAATTTGAATGGAAGATCATACAGTATTAATAAATTTCCTATCAATGGCATCGAACCCTTGAATAATCCTGGACTAGGACAAGACCTTACCTTGGTTAATAATAGACCTTCAGGATATGCAATTATAAATGAGCTCCAATCTTTTTTTGGTAGGGCTACCTATCAATACGAGGGTAAATATCTGGCAACAGTTACCGTAAGAGCCGACGGTTCTTCAAAATTTGGAGCAAATAAAAAATATGGTGTGTTCCCATCTTTCTCCCTCGGTTGGAGAATAAGTGAAGAAGAATTTATGAAAGATAAAGGAATCGATCTTAAACTAAGAGGAGGTTGGGGTTTGACTGGTAATCAGGAAATCCCATCCAAAATTACCCAAGCTCGATTTAGCACCTCCGTATCAGCAGGTACTAGCTACCCTTTTGATGCATCAAGTACTTATCCAGCAGGTACTGTTTTTACACGTCTTGCAAATCCTAATATCCAATGGGAAGTGTCCAATCAATACAATGTAGGTTTTGACTTTGGAGCACTTAATAACAAACTAACAGCAACCGTAGACTATTTTTCTAAGACCTCTCAAGACATACTTTTAGAGGTTATACCTGCGGATCCAGTACAGCCAGCAGGTACATTTTGGACGAATGTACCTAATATGCGTATTATCAATAATGGTTTAGAATTAGATATCAATTATGCAGATAAACTAGGTAAGAAAATAGGTTATGCTATTGGAGGGAACATTACTTTTATTGACAATGTTGTCAAAGATTCACCATATTCTGTGATTCCATCGGGGTCGGCATCGGGCCCAGGTTTGACTTCTGCCACAGTAAATGGTTATATAAACAATCATCCTATAGGTGCATTTTATCTCAAAGAATTCATAGGATTAGACGAAAAAGGTTTAAATAAATTTACCGATGTAGATAAGGATGGAAATGATACCGACAAAGATAGAATTGTGGCCGGTAGTGCATTACCAACAATCATGTATAATTTTAATGGTTCCTTGACTTATAAAGGATTTGATCTAATTGCTAATTTTAATGGGGTGTCGGGTAATAAAGTTTATGATAATACGGCTAATGCATTCTTCTATAAACTTAGATTATCCAAAGGAGTTAATGGTACAGCTGAGTCGATAGAGTTTCCTAATGAATCGGTGCAGAATTCTGCTCCTGTAAGTACTAGATATCTTAAAGATGGAGCTTATCTCAGATTAAACAATCTTGCACTTGCATATACCTTAAACACGAAAAAAATTGATTTTCTAAAATCAGTGAGCGATGTAAGATTCAGTCTTACTGGACAAAACTTATGGTTGCTCACTAAATATGATGGATTTGATCCAGAGGTAAATACCGAGCGAAGTATCAATGGTATATTGTCATATGGTATTGATTACCTAAATTACCCTCGATCTAGGAACATCATCTTTGGGTTAACTTTTGGCTTTTAAACTTTAAAACTTTTAACAATGAAAAATATAATCAAAATAGTATTATTTATTCCTGTATTTGTCCTTCTTATGAGTGGCTGTACAGATTTAGAGGAGCAAGTATTAGATGAGACATTCTCTACATCGTTACCTGCTACCAATCCTGGTCAAAGTATTTTAGCACCTGCATATAGCCCGTTGGTTTCCATTTATCTACATACAAATTACTTCGCGCTCCAGGAGATCACTTCTGATGAAGCAATTTTACCCTATAGAGGTGGTACAGACTGGGGTGATAATGGTATCTATCTTGAGTTACATAAACACACTTACAACAGTAGAACAGCTAATGTTAGAAACACTTGGAACCCACTAGTACAAGCCTTATCTAGATGTGTTACTGCCATCAATGAGTTACCAGCAATTGTTGACCCCAATAAAGATGTTTATTTAGCTGAGGCTATAGGAATGCGTGCTTTTTATAATATGCAATTACTCGATTTATATGGTTTAGTATTCAAAAAAGATGATCCAGGAGCACCTTCCGAAATATTAAGGGGAGAACAAGCTACCCAATACTTGATAGCAGAATTTAAAAAAGCAGAAGCTAATTTAAAAACCAAATCTGAGGTAGGTCATGGAAGACTTACCAAAGGAGCTGTTTGGGGCTTGTTGGCTAGATTATACATTAATGCGGCTGTATATCGCGATAGAGTAGCTGCAACTTTTCAATTTCAAAATTCAGATATGGATGAGGTTATAAAGTATTGTGATCAAATTATTAATGCCAATCAATATTCCATGTCACCAGAGTACTTTGAACTTTTTGATGATAAAAATAGTACAAACAAAGAAATTGTATTTGCTATAGACCAAAGGTTCAATTTAAACGGGCATAATAGATTCGCATATTTTTCATTATCAGGAGACCAATACCCCTTGCCAGCTTTTCCAGGAGCTAATGGTACAGACGGTCCTGGTATTACGTCAGACTTTTATGCATCTTGGGTCAATGCCTATCCAGGTCAAGATCCAACAATTGATCCAAGATTCCATAAGCAAAATCTTGCCTTTACTGGTGCTAGTGCAGATACGTGCTATAGAGCAGAAGACTTTAAATATAACAGAGGTATCTTGAGAGGCAACCAATATGGACTTATTCGAGTTAGCGGCAACTTTGTAAAATGCACTGACGGAAGATTTAGAGTGGCACAAATTTTTAATTTAAGCAGAAATAGGCCAACTTTTCCTGTTAATTTTACTGAAAAAATTGACTTTACAACACAAGGAAGTGACTACAGTACTGGCTATAGAGTATTGAAATATGAATTCAGCTCTACATCAAATACAGGTAGAAATGCTGGAGAGCACGATATAGTTATTTTAAGATTGGCTGATGTATATTTGATGAGGGCAGAAGCTCAATTGCGCAAAAATAATACTGCTCCAGCATTAGCTGATGTAAACTTAGTAAGAGCATCCAGAACTGCAAGAAAGCCTGCACCTGCTTTGGCATCGATCAATTTAGACTTATTATTTAGAGAAAGAGGTTTTGAATTCTATTGGGAATGTCTTAGAAGGACAGATATGATAAGATTTGGCAAATACGAAGATAAATGGACTGAAAAGGATGATAGCGATAGAAATAAGAGGATATTCCCACTGCCACAAACGGCTATTGACGGAGCTTCCAACCTTCCAGGTTACCTAGTACAAAATCCAGGATACTAATTAGTAATAAAAGATGTATTAATAGAATAAAAAAGAATGAATTAATAGATTGATCTATTCATAAAAACAAAGAGATTTTCGCCATTATTGCATGAATTTGAAAAAGCATTTCTCTACAAAGACTAAATTTTCCTTAGGAAAAGTCTTATAAGTTACATTTATTCCTTTGAAAAAGTGTGATGAGTTACATTTTTTCAAATGAATAAATGTATAATTGTAATAAATTAGGAAGAAACGATTATGAAAAGCTAGGTTTTCAAACATCAGTAACTACATCAAATCCTTTGAAGCTGCCTACGATAGCCAGTCCAGTGATTTTTGATGCTATTCCTTTTTGCTTAATTTTACCAGCAATCTGATTTAGCGTTGAGCCGCTTCCTACAGCATCATCGATTAACAAAAGGTGATCATACTTTATTGTTTCAGTCACTGCAAATGTATTTTCAGCATTTTTGATTCTTTCTTCAATTTTATTTAGGGATTTTTGAGGAATAGGTATTAAACCTGATATTTTTTGGATATTCACCTTTGGAAGATTGATTTTTAAGTGCGTTTCTAAGTATTTCATCAGCTGTACCTCTCGCCTTATTGTTGGAGGTACATAGCCTACAGCATCAAAATTTTCTCTATGCAATAACGCTTCTAATTTTGGCTTCAATTCATTAATTAAAAGTTTCATTAGAAATTTATTTTGACCTTGTTTTGCAAAATGTAGCAAAACACCTAGCTTAGTTTTACCAAAACGTTCAATTGCATAAAAATCTAAGTAAAATACCTCATCAAGATGAATGCGATCATAACCTTTGGTGTTTGCTAACTTCTCATTTCCATTGATAATTCCTATGTCGTTGTAGTAAAACTCATATTTTTTTAATGTTTTTATATATTCGTCTATTGTTTTTTGAATGGGTAGCCCTCTTTGAACAGACCAATGTACAAAGCCCTTAATTCCTTCAAGAACTTGGCCAGATTCAGTGATTAGCAAAAAATGTTTATTCAAAAGAAATTCAATATCTTTTGTTATATTCAACAGTGGAGCCTCAACTTTTGCTTTTTCTGAGGCCAAACGGTAAATTGTTTTAGGCGTTCTCCCAAACTTTTGGATAGTTTCTTTTTCTAACAACTGATTGATAGCTATATGAACAGCCTGCTTTGACACTTCTAATTCTTCTGTTATTTCCTTTACAGACAAATCTCCTTTTTGGTGTAAGAGCTCTAGTATTTTATCTTTAATTTTCATATTCTAATTTTTTGACTATTTACTATCAATAGTCAAAAGTAATTAATTTATCGTAAGAACCAAAATATCTTTACTATTTACTATCAATAGTCAATAGTAAAGGAAACCATAAAGTTAAAAATTTTGACTATTTACTATCAAAAGTCAAAATTTAAAAATACCCTCGACTGTCAGATCACACCATACAATATATCATTTTTACCTCATCGCATTCTGATGATAAAGGATTATACTCTTCAATTCGCTTAGGCTATTGATCACAAAATTTGGTGACGCAGTAATAATTTGAGCTTCGGTTTGTGCACCGGTTGTCACACCAATACTTAACAATGCTTGCGCAGCTTTGCCTTCTTGGATATCAATCGCTGAGTCTCCAACCTTGATTGTTTGACTTGGAGGTATACCAGTGATTTCGCAACATTTCAAAACCATATCAGGGAAAGGTCGATTTCTACCCACATCACTAGCCGTGACTAAAGTATCAATGTCTCGACCTATCTGAACATCCACTTTTTCAAGTATTTTTTCGGCAGTGTGTCTGTCGTATCCTGTGTTTAAGGCCACTTTTATACCATTACCTCTCATCCATTGGAAAAGAGCAAGTGCATCGGGATACAATTTTAAAGGAAAAGTATCATATGCTTCTGTAAGCATGTTTTTGAAATTTACAAATATTTGGTCTATATCGCCAGGTGTCAAAACTAGCCCAAATTGCGTTGTAATATCAACAATTGCAGTACGTTTTTCTTTGCCAGCACCGTGTAATAACACGTCATCTAATGAAAGATTTTGTAGATCTGGTAAAATAGATTTATGAAGACATTTGTATACGACATTATCTTCATCGATAGTAGTACCTGCCATGTCAAAAACTACGAGTTTTATCATTTTTAAAAGTTTAATTTGTTTAAAAAGTCTTGTGTATAACCTAAAGATGCCGTCATCCCTTTTCCGCCAATACCAGTCACAACGGTGATGTCATCGCTTATATTTTCAACTAAAATAGGTTTATCAGTGCATTGACTATAAATTCCTGCCCAAGTATTGCGAAGTTCGAAATGATCGATATTTAATATCTTTTTGGCCTCCGCGATCATAAAATCATTTACATTGATAATATCTTCGTAGTCTGTACCTGCAGCATTTGGACCATGAGATGCGTAGTGATGGGAATCACCTAATATGATGGTGCCATCAGCTTCTTGTTTGGCCAGTATGTGGATACCGTGCAGCCTTTGGAAGGAGTTTGGATCTTCTTGTGCAATAATCTGTTGATAAGATGGGCATTCTTGAAAACATTCATATCTTCTGATAGACCAACCTGTCAAGATGGAGCCTTTTATCTTTGTATTATTGGCTATGCCTGACAACATTTGCAATTTTACCGTTTTTAATCCCGCATTTAAAAATATTTCAGGAAATAAAGTCTTGAAATCATGACCAGAGCATATCATTACTTTTTTAGCAGTGTACTCATTTTTGAAGTTATCAGTTAAATGTATTTTACTACTAGATACTTCGATGTCTTGAATAGTGACGTTATTAAAGTAATGAAGTTGTTTTTTTTCTTTTAACCAATGTAACATTCGTTCAACGGTGGTCTTAGGATTGACTTGTATCTCTAGTGGAAAATGTAAGGCTGCTTTTGCATACGAATGCTTTATTTCTGGATATAATTTTGCAATATCTGATGCATCAAAGATGATAGAGTCATATTGATTTTTTTGGTTGATAGTGTTAAGCTCTTCTATAAGTCTAATTTCTTCCTCATTTGAGGCGATATAAAGACTACCTTCTTCCCTTAAATCAAGTTGAGCCACTTTCTGGATGCTTCTATAGATTTCCATCGATGCGATGCCATATTTTTGCCATTCTGCTCCAAAACCAGAAGGCACTACTTGTCCAAAATTTCTAACGGAAGCCTCTATAGGTGTATAATTTTTGTCAAATAGGGCAACTGTATATCCTCTTTGTAAGAGATGATACGCAAAAGATGTTCCCATGATCCCTCCACCTACTATCGCAAAATCAAATTCTTTTTCCATTATTTTTTTATTAACTCAAAATTATCTATTTCATTTCCTTCTAGGTCGTATGCAATAAGTTTTGCCTGATTTTTTGAAATAAACACCCTGCAAAAATGATGTTTTTTAATGATTTTATCCATGCCAAAGTTGGATGAAATTGCCTTTTCTTCCATACCGCCGCCAGCACCTCCTGCTATGACATAAGCTATTTCATGGCCTGCATTGGTGTGTATGACTCTTTCATAATCATGGTTATGCCCGGATAGAACAAAATCTACTTTGCCCTCCAATTTATATTCAGTCATTAATGCTCTAATAAACAATTCTCCTTCATATCCTTCCCAGCCTTGGGCAAATGGTGGTTGATGGATGAGTAGAAACTTCCATTTTGATTTTTTAAAAGACTTACTATTGATCTGTTTTTTCAGCCAAGATCTTTGTTGGTCATCTATGCCAATGGGGAAATTTCGGTTGGGGTCAAGGGCTATGAAATAGGAATTGCCAACTGTAAAACTATGATAAGTTGGGTTACCAAGTGGGGTACAAGTGTATTGATAATAGTTTTTGGGTATCAAGTCATCATAATATCCATCATAATCATGATTGCCAGGGATGGTATAAATGGGAGTTTCCTTGCTTAATTCCTCGATGTGATGTATAAATTTCTCCCATTCTAAATGATTATAACCGTTGTTGACAAAGTCACCTAATCCGATCGAGAAATCATCCTTTTTACTGAGTAGTTGTGCAGAAATTTTCTCAAATACAGGCCAACCACTTTGGCTATCGCCCCAAAAGGAAAATGTCATAACCTCTTTATTCTTTAATTTTGGTTGCTTACTGTGATTTTGTGCAGCTGTAAATTTTAGCGTATGACTGGATTTTACAGTTGGAGTAGGCAATTTATTGTAGAAAGTAACTGCATTAAGCCCTCCTTTCATCGCATTATTTAATACACGGATAGTGATTTTTGAGTTTTTGCTTTTTGGTAAGAGAAAAAAGTTTCCTTCATTTGCCAAAATTCTCTTGCCATCCTGATATACCTGTGCTCCGTCGTCTGCTTTTACTTGTAGGTAGGAGTCCAAATCAATATCCATGGTTTTCGTATACCACAAAGCAGTATTGGGTTCAAGCACCCTGTGCGGTAAGTTGATTTTTTCACAGTCCAAAGCGTATTGGACTTCTACGTTGATGCCTATTTCTTTTCCTTTATGAAAACACCAATCCTGACGGAGATCGCTGAATCCTCCAAGAAAATAGAAGAGGATTAATGACTTAATTGCCATGGGCTAAAAGGTCTTTTGTCTTTACCATTAACTTTCATACCAGCCGACAAGTGATATCCACCCGTCTGTTGATGATAGTCTATTTTAATTTTATGTTTTCCTTTTTCTAAAATCACTGTACCATAATCGTATCTAGCACCGTGATTACCATCGCTGTCGATGACTAATTGATCATTGATATACATTTTGGACCCATCGTCTGTGTATAGATACAACACGTAAGTATCTGTCTCAGGCACTTCAATATACCCTTCTAAGGATAACCCAAAGTGTTGCTCTCTAGGACTGACTGCATCTGTATTTGCATGTTTTGTTGTACCTTCTTTTACGAGTTTCAATTTACTGAAATCTGGTAATTTAGCCCATTCTCCTTCGTAATACTTATACTGGAGACCTTGATTAGTGGTGACCTTGCTACTGGCTTTCATGGGAGCCATTTTGGTGAATTTTTGTTTAATCACACCGCTTGATACACCATTAGTAGTGAAGCTAGCGGCTTTAAATTCTGTATTTGAATTGACCTTAACGGGATTGGTATAAGTCATAGATTGAATAGTAGGCTCTGATCCATCCAACGTATATCTAAGGATGAAGTCATCTGAAAGTTTTTCTAATTTGACAGTCGCTTCATCGAGGAAAACGGATTTGTCAAAGTACATTTTAGGTGCGGGTGGTTTGCTGTAGGTTGATGTTTTTTTATTTCTATTTTTGGTCAGCGTAAAGTTGTCAAACATTTCACCTTTGTCGTTGATCGCCTTAAATATTAATTCATCTCCATGTATCGCAAATGTTGTATAATGATGTGTCACTTCCTGTTCTAAGCTAAACCAATTTCTCACTGGATCAAAATCTTCCAGATATCCACCTGCGCCTCCAGCATTGATATACACCGTACCGTTGACTTTATCAATTTTATTTTCGAATAGGGGCCATGTTCTTTCATAAAGGTGCGTGTGACCAAATAGATCAAAATCTACATTGTATTTATCAAAAAGTGGGGTCAGATTGCGCGCATGCATAGATCCACCCATCGATGCTCCGCTAAATGTATCGCCATGATCATCACTATCGCTGCTGTAAGGCGGATGGTGGTGTACTACAAACTTCCAAGTGGCTTTGCTTTTTGACAATTCCCAATCTAGCCAAGTATATTGCTCTGATCCTTCCGCTACATCTCTATTGGTATCAATCATAAAAAATTGAGCATTGCCGTAGGAAAACGTATAATAATATTCAGGTTCAGGATTGACCATATAGTCATAGTAGTTTTGTGCATCTTGCTCGTGATTGCCTAGTATGGTGTACATCGGATACCTGCTCATCATAACCTGACCATGTGGGAAGAAGTGGTTGGTCCAATCTGACTTTACACTACCCTTATCTACTAAATCACCTCCCATGACCACGAAGTTTGGTCTTTCTTTCCAGATTAATTCTGCTATTTTGCCCCAAGCCCATGGTGTGCCACTATTGCGTTGTGTATCAGCGATAAAAGAAAAAAAGTAAGGTTCGTCATCGTTCACATTGGTTTTGAAGGTTTTGATATCGGATAATATTTTCTTACCACCAACTTGGGCAGTTATTCTGTATAAATACTTAGTAGACGGTTTTAGATTGTCAAGTTTGATCTCATGTAAAGTCTTTAAGTCTTTGATTTCGATGGTATTGGTAAAATTTACAGTTTTTGATTTACTAACTATGGCCTCTGTATACTCTACCGATGCGGTACTGGGTTGGTGTGTCTCCCAAAGTATGTTCATTGATGTTTTTTGACCAAATTGGAGATAAGGTTTTACAAAAAAAGTGTCAGGATTACTTTGACCGAAAAGCACTACAGCGGTTAAAACTACGAAAAATAAGATTTGTAGGTATTTTATATTTTTGTTCATAACCTCTAATTTTTTAAATTTAGAATGTTTAATATTTTATGGTAAATATCGGTATTTTGATACATTCCTTGAAAAATGGAAGCATTCATTCCCCATGCAAATACGGGTACTGGTAAAAATGTATGATCGTCAGTGCTGAATGAAAATTCCATTTGATTTTCGTTGCCATGGGGTAGGGTGATTCCCCCCGTTTCGTGATCTGCTAGTACAATGAGCGTCGTATTTGGATTTTTTTGCACATATTCGATGGCTAGGCCAACACACTTATCAAAATCCAACACCTCAGTGATCGCATCTTTAGCAGAATTATGATGTCCCGAAGCATCAATATGACTATTTTCGACCATGAAGAAAAAAGGCTTTTTAGTATTGCTCAATTGTTGTGTTATTTGACTGAAACTTTCACTTAAAAATTCTCCTCTTCCTTGATTTTTGTAGGGTAGATTTACATTTTCTAATGCGACGATATTGACATTGCCGTTGGTGAAATTAGTGGGTATTTTTGAATTCATTACCACATTTTGAGGTGGTTGGACATCGTTGAAATGTTGCTTACCTCCACCTACAATTAAATTAATATCTGAGTTAATGAGGTCTTTGACTATTGTTTTTGTGTCATCTCTTTCTTTTACATGTGCATAAAATGCAGAGGGCGTTGCACCAGTCACCTCATCGGTTGTCAATATCACTTTGGTATATTTTTTTGGTAATTTCTCAAAGATATTGTTCATTTTTTGACCTTTTGGGTCTACACCTATGTGTCTATTATTGGTTTTTTGCCCGCAAGCCAAAGCCGATCCCCCAGCTGCAGAATCAGTGGTCAAATCGTCATAAGAATTGGTATGTATCAATCCAACGTGTTTAGATTTTGCAAGATTGATATTGCCAAATTTTGATGTGTAGGCAGCCGTGATGTGTCCTAAGCCATTACCATCACCGATCATGAGAATGATGTTTTGACTGGGTGTTTTTATTTTTTCATTTTGATAGACATTCGAAAGGTTACCTATTTGAGTCTTATCACGAGACACGATATTAGTAGGCAAAGCTTTTACGTATGCATTGCATTCCCAAGGTTTGTCTGTGTTGATATAGTCTGCCCCCAAGTTATATAGTGTATACCATGTTGTTTTTGTATCAGGTGAGGCCCAAAATCTAATTTTTTTGTTTAAAGAATGCACTTTTTCGATAGCGCGCTTTAGTTTGGCTTCATCCTCAGCAATTAATTTACCTTTGCCATTAAATTTTGAAAAATTTCTGAAGGAAAAACTAAAAAATGCTACCTTGTCCATTGGCACTTGCTCAAGATTATCAAGACTTTGGTGATCAAATTGGATATAGTCAGGCCAACCCAAATACGAAGACGGTTTGCTACCTGAGATTACCAAAGGTTTTAATTTATTTGATAGTAAGAGCTGTTTTAAGAGAGGTAGGTCATCTACCATCTTGACCAATTCTACAAGCACTTCTTGTGGCTCATTTTTGATATCGATCATCAATTGTACGTCCTCCAAAGATACTTTTGGGTTTTTACTCATTTCTATCAGTGGTATAAAATACAATTGATCAATCGTCTTTGCTGTTGGCAAATCTGTTAAATCATGGGCAACCACCAAGCTACCATTTTTGTATATGATATCTATTTCTATAGAATTAGCACCACTCGAAAGAGCGGTATACAAGGGTAATTTTTGAAAATAATCATTGTGGGAATGGATGATAGGTTGACCGTGCAATATTCCACAAATTGCAAAGATGAATAGGTAGGTTATTATATATAAGTAATTGTTATATTTCATACCGCAATAATAGAACTAGTTTATTAAGGGGCTGTGAGTTCAAGGTTAAATCTGAGTTAACAAATATATTTGCTCTTATTTCCTCAAAACAGTAATTTTAAAAATCTTATCGTCTGCTACTTCATAAATAAGTACTAATTCGAGTATTTCCATGGATCCATTTCTACCAATGATACTTTCATGATCTATTACTTTATTACCTAAGACGATTCTCTTCACAATAGTTGAATGTAGATTCGGCGAAATTTTGAACATGTCATCATATATTTTTCTAACTTCTTTACTATCCTTGGCTATAATTTTTGAATCAGAAAAATTGACAATGGTGACATCATCCCTAAAAAAACTCATAAATCCGTCTATATGTCTCTTATTGTAAAAGTCTAAATTGTTTTGAACCACTTGTTCAGGACTTAATTGTTGTGCCATTATTGGATTATTAGGTGATAGAATCAAAATGAGTATGACAAGGAAATTAAAATGTAAAATTTTGAGTATATTTCTATTCATGTGTCAGAAGATTTTGTTGAAACAGTGATGAGAGTTGACTACTTTTTTTACTGTCTAAAATGCATGTCCAATGCAAAAAAGATTTTTGATTTAATTTTTCAGCTGTAATCTACCAGCTCCCCGATTTAGGTTTTTTTGGAGAAAACAACAAGGAAACCCAGTTGAAGAATTTTGCAAGTAAACCTTTCATGACTTTTCAGTTTTAAATTAATCTATAAATGTTTTGTATACTAAATCAAAAATAATGTAATTATGACAATTTTTATCAAAAGTCAGGAAATATTTATTATAAGATAGTACTACAAGTTTTTACTACTTTAATTTAAATAATTTTCAAGTTTCAAAGTTATGGGTATTATTTTTCCATTCCTTCTCACTTTAAACTTTATAATTTTTCCTTCTTTTGAAGCTAAAATATCAGTCAATCGATTTAAACTGTATCGCCACGCTGACCAATAGCCTATTTTTACAATTTCATCATCTAACTTCAAACCTGCTTTTTCACTTGGACCATTTTTGATCAAGGATTTTATGAAAAACTCATTAAAGTTTTTACCATAAGCTTGAATATTCATACCACTTAAATCAAATTTTATAGGTTTTTTATAATATTTGTTAGGCTTGAAATATATTTTTTGTTTAAAATAATTGATGACAATATGATATTTTGAAAGTGTTAGGTTGCCTATCAACCCATTCCTCACATCTTCAGTATTTCCAACGATTGTATATTCATCATCTTGAAAATAACTTACCAAATTATTCATTTTGAAGACCTCATTTTCGAGATGATTTACCTTACCTAAAAACCCCATTATTGGGCCAGATAATCCATATCCAAGTATTGTACTAAAAGCATTTTCAGGAACTCTTAGCAAGGAGTCTGTACCCGTGTTAATTAATAATGGAAGTGAGGCCCCTGTATCAAGCAAAAGCTTTAAATTTCGAACAGTATTATTGATAGTTACGTCAGCATTTACATAAATTTTTCCTTCAAGAAATTTTGCGGTGACCTCAGTAAATCCATTTGTTATCTTGTTTTCATTAGCTGTGCGTACATCGTGCACAATTATTTTATTTCTTTCGTAATCAATCTTTAATATCAAATTTTTGAAATAGTCCGAACCTACCATCCCAACCACATTAATCCCCAATATATTCTCTAATTTCAAAAAATTTTCTTGAAGTACAATGATATCTCGATTGACCGTCGCTGAAGGGCCTAATTTCATCTTGACGTTTCTAAAAACTCCTGCCATCACCTCATCACTCAGGTCTGCACCCATAATCGGAATCTGTCTTTCTGCCTTATGCCCTAATAGCAAAACATAACTACTTTCAAACAAAATTGTGTGTTGAGCCCCACTATCAAAAATAAACTTTAAGGGCAAAATTCCACCAAAAGCAACTTCTACAATAATATGACCTTGGATCAGTTCAAAGGGTATTTCTATCGAACTTTTATTGTTCAACATATCTAAACCCGTAATATTTTGAGCTTTTAAGGTATTCGATATATTAAAAGTTAGTAAAAGCAGCAAAAATTTTAACCTTGAAATCAATGCAATCATTATTTTAAGTAAAATTACAAAGTATTGTATAATCGATTGTAATTATTTTTAAATATTATGCCTCATTAAGAATTATTTTTAAATTAAATGGTTTGAAATCTATTATTTTTTGAAAAATTGAAATGATATTGTTTTTTTTGATGTTGCGGTTTAAACACATCAAATGCTAATAAAAATTAAGTACATATAAAACTAATGTTTAGGATCGAAATCTAATATTTTATGATCAAAAACCCATAGAATTTTACGTAGAGTCTTTTTTTATAGGTTTTCACCGTATATCAATGATAAAGTATTGTAATATTGTCTCCTTAATATCGATTAACTAAATCACTTTGATTATATTTGTGTCATTACTAGAATATTAAATAATTTTATTTTCTATATTTATGAACAATATATCCTCAAGTGTCTATGATACATTTACTTATATTGCTTTAAAAAATTTAATATCAAAATTTCATCAAATGATGCAATCTTTGTTTTTGCTATTAGTTAATTTTATTTTTGAGTGCAAAAAAAGCTTAACGAAGTGTTGTAAATACTTTTTATCCAAATTCACAAAAAATACTGAGTTGCTTTGGTGTAAATATATTTATCTCTTTATTGAGGCTGATTATACCAATTGCAAAGAGGCATTCAGCCCTTATCTAAGGAAGACGAGCAGGGCGTTGATTCTATTCGCTTTTCTTTTGATTACTTCAGATATTGTTGCATTTCCCTTAGATATTAAAATTTCTGAAGTTCAGACCATCACAATAGAGGTAGAAGGCTCTGATGATATACAAACTATCAAACAAAAAATTCAAGACATGGAAGGAATAAACCCATCCATTCAAATCCTTTTGTATGATTCAAAAATTCTTATCGATAACAGAACTTTGGCTGATTACAACATCAATCAGACTCAAACATTACATTTATTCTTTTGTAACACAGTAACAGAAATATATGTAGATAGTAGTTTAATCATGAGTGGTAATGGATCATCTTGGTTATCAGCCTTTAAAACGCTTGACGAAGCCATTGCCTTGGCCTGGAAATGTCCAGTTATTACCACCATCAATGTAGCGCAGGGGACCTATCTACCTGGTTTAAAGCGCTATAACAATGATGGCACAAATATTATAACCATAAATCCGAGGGACGTTACCTTTCATCTTCGTGACAGCTTGAAGCTATTTGGAGGATTTCCTTCAGGGGGTGGGATAAGAAATATTATAAATAATGCTACCATCTTAAGTGGAGACATAGGAGTGACAAGCAATATTAGTGATAATTCTTTCCATGTTGTATTTTTTGATTATGTAACCAATAAAACAGTTTTAGACGGTTTTACCATAAGCAAAGGCAATGGAGATAATACACAAAATGGTGCCGGTATTTATAACAACGGCAGCGGAGTTGGACGTCTGAGCAACCCACAGATTATCAATTGTACCATAACCGAAAACTTTGGCAGAAGTGGTGCCGGATTATTTAACGATGGTTTTAGAGGAACTGCAAGTCCCACGATTATAAACTGTAAATTTACAGGTAATAAATCAACGCGAGATGGTGGTGCTGTTTATAATTTTGGTGGAAATAATGGGGTAAGTAATCCAATTTTTATTAATTCTGTTTTTTCAGGTAACAAAGCTGAACGAATAGGAGGAGGAGTATTTAATGATGCAGTAGATGCAGTAGGAGGAGTTTGTAGCCCCAGTTTCATCAACTGTACATTTGCGGGAAATCAGGCAGATTTTGGAGTAGGTGGAATGTACAACGATGCATTTACGGGTATTTGCTCACCGACGATTGTAAACAGTATACTGTGGGGAAATGCCAATCAAATAGATGGAAGAGGGAGTAATTCACCTATAATAAGTTATTCTGTAATCCAGGGTGGTTACAGTCCATGTACGAACTGTCCCAACACCAATGGAAACATGGATCCACAATTTATTGCACCTTTGGCTCCGGGTCTCAATACAGGTGGTAACTACCGCCTAAGATCAACTTCTCCTGCCATTAATACCGGGGATAATTCAGTTTCGGGCCTTACGGGGATCACCAATGATATATCGGGAAGAGCTAGGATACAGCAGGGTGTTGTGGATATGGGGGCGTATGAACAGATTGGCTGCCCAACCGCTGGCTCCGACACCCTTTATGTCAATGCCACCTATGGGTCACCTGGAGACGGTAGCACCTGGGGTCAAGCATATACAAAACTACAGGATGCCCTACTTCATGCCTGCAGCTGTCCTAATACCGACTATAATATTTGGGTAGCCCAAGGCACCTACTACCCGGATGAAGGTGTAGGTAGAATAGATAATAACAGAGATGAAACATTTGTATTATGCGAGGGCATTCAGCTATATGGAGGTTTTGAAGGAATGGAGACCATGCTTAGCGAGCGAGACTGGACCACCAATGTGTCCATTCTAAGTGGAGATATAGATAATACGCTTGATAGTACCAATAACTCCTATCACGTTGTTTTTGCAGCTTTTGAAGATCGTACACCTACTACCCGCCTCGATGGTTTCATCATCACGGAAGGAAATGCGAATGGAATTGGTTCATTTACAGTCAGTGGACAAAGTTTTCCGAGAAATATAGGTGGTGGAATTGTAACTTTTAGAGGTACTAATACTTTGACCAATAATATCATTTTTAGGAATACAGCAACCGATTTAGGCGGAGGAGGGAGTTTTTTACTTGGAATCAACATGCTGACCAACAACGCTTTTTCTGGAAACTCAGCTATTGGTGGAGGGGGTATTTTTTTAACTGGAACCAACATGTTGACCAACAATACCATTACAGGTAATAAAGTGAATGGTGGTGGTGGAGGGATCTTTACTATATTTGGTAATAACACTTTAACCAACAATTTAATTTCTGGTAATACAGCAAATGTTGGTGGCGGTGGGATATTAAATGATCAAGGTAGTCACACTCTAATTAATAATACCATTGCAGGTAATAAGGCAAATGGTTTTGGAGGCGCGATTTATTCAAGATTAGCTAACATTACAATGACTAATAATATAATTTGGGGTAATGAAGCCAATACTTACAGCGGAATTTTTAGCGAGGGATCTGATTTTAAGGTAAAAAACTCCATCATCCAAGATGGACCTGTTTTGTGTCCTACTTGTCCTAGTACTAATGGTAATATTGATCCTATGTTTATTTCACCGTTACTACCTAGTATAGCACCTACAACAGGTGGTAATTATCGTCTTCAACCATCATCACCAGCGATCAATGTGGGCAACAATGACTCCATACCAATGGGTATCACCACAGATATCACAGGTGGACCAAGGATTTTACAGGGTATTGTAGATCTAGGAGCATATGAAAACAGTGGGATTTCCATCGCCGACCCTTGTTCTTGCCTCAATAATGCAACTAACTTGCAAAATGGTCAATTTAGTGACTCAATTGTGGTAAGTGCACCTACAGGTCAAGTTTGGGAGGTAGCAGTGGTAGTAGGTCTATTTGACATCACGAGTGCCTCTCCTCCTGCAGCACCAACCCCAATTGCTATCGGAACTCCTTTGGTAGAGGATCCCGCAGGCAGTGGTAGATATATATTAGAAGGTATTCATGTTGACAGTGTTGGTTACAGTATTACCGTATTTAATGGAGAAGGAGATACCTTAAGCATCAGCAATTTTTGCAGCTATCCCACCCCAATAATCCAATTGGATGCTACCGTAATTTGTGAGAATGCAGAACCAATTCCTTTGGTAGGCGACCCAGGTGATGGTAATATAGTGAAAGATTCATTTACTATAAATGGTGTTCTTGTTACAGAAATTGATCCTGCTGTTTTAGGACCAGGTTTCCACACCATAGTATATACGGTAGATGGAGGTATGCCAAACATGCCAAATCAAAATGATCCTGGTTGTGTACAAAGTGTATCCTTAGAAATAGAGATTGGAGAGTTAACCTCTATGGAATGTCTAGGAGAAATCAACTTGAGTTTAGACGAAAATTGCGAAGCTACGAATCTGGAATCGGTATTACTAGGAGATATCTTCCAACCTGAATTGTTTACATTCAGGCTTACAACCCAAAATGGTGAAGTGGTAGATTTGAATAACATTAGAGCTTATATAGGTCAAAAGTTAAAATATGAAGTTATTTCCCTGTGTGTTGATAATAAATGTTGGGGTTACATTAACATCGAAGACAAATTACCACCAGTGATCGTAGG
>JALHLK010000053.1 GCA_022844565.1 Saprospiraceae bacterium | reverse complement strand
GATTTAAAAATTTAAAATGAGTTAATAAGAGTAATTATCGATTTGTAGTGAGCCAAATCAAATATGCTATTATTGATTAGCAACTACTTACGTCGATTAGCTGTCAAACTCAAGAAAAAAGATAACTACCCTTGGAAACAATACAATTATGATGAAATACTTAATAAAGGTCCATATTTTCACAAACTTGGTATAAAAGGACCGTCAGGAATGCTTGTAGAAAAGTCTGGAAAAATCCTAGCAAAAAACATTAAAACCTCCGAGGAATTGGTGAAGCATCTTGAACGATATTGGGGTAATTAAACCCAGAATTGGATTCAAGCGCAAACATGTCTGCGAATAAAGAAAAGTTTAGCTAACTTTATATCGCGAGATGTAAGCCTATGCGTAAAATGGTGAGATTAAATCCCCTCCCAAATTTTGGTTGGAATGTAAAAAGCCCTCGATACAGGGCTCTTGAAGAAATCACTGGTGGTCTGAATAATCAGAACCCCGAATGGAATAATTTCAGATCTTAAAGATACATTCTCTTCTCGTTTTTTTATTTATTTTATCAAATTAAATTATCAAGGATGAAAAAAACGATCGAGTTGAAAATTGTAAATCCAAATGCTTGTGGTATTGATATTGGCTCAAAAAGTCACTTTGTTGCCGTTGGCCAAGACAAAGATGATGTTAAAGAGTTTGGCATTAGTCACTCAGAGCATTTGAGGCTTATTGACTTTCTCAAAGAAAGAGAAGGTAAATCGATAGCGATGGAAAGTACGGGCAGCTATTGGCAAAGTCTTTATCTAATTCTTATTGAAAATGGTTTTGAAGTATTATTGGTGCCGGGAAGCCAGACAAAAGGCTTTAGAAAAACAGATGTAAAGGATGCTAGACATTTACAACAAATGCATGCTTTAGGCTTGTTAACAAGTTGCTTTCTGCCAGATGAGTTTACTGAGAAACTTCGAGAATTAAGCAGACACAGGAAGTCGCTCATTAAAGAATCTAGTAAATACACCAATAAAATTCAAAAGTGCCTTAGATTAATGAATATAAGGCTTGACGTAGTAATATCAGATATAACTGGAGTTTCAGGCAGGAGAATCATTAACGCAATAATAAACGGAGAAAGAAATGCAGAAGTATTATCGCAATATTGTGATTCAAGGATCAAAAAATCAAAAGAAGAAATTGCAGATTCGATCGTGGGAAATTTTAAAGACGAGTTAATGTATGAATTGAAAGATTGCTATGAAATATATGAATTATTACAATCTAAAATTCATAATGTTGACTATAAGATAGAAGAAATCCTATGCGAACAAACCAAAGACCAACCAAATGTAGAAAAGACAGAATTAGCAAAAAAGCAAATTAAAGGTAAAAATCAGCCTAATATCAAAATACAAGAATATTGCTACAAGCTATATCAGGTAGACCTAAGCGCAATACAAGGCGTAAGCACAAATACCTTATTATCAATAATGTCAGAATTAGGTACCAACATTTCAAAGTTTAGAGATGCAAAATCCTTTGCATCTTGGCTCAGATTAGCCCCAAACAATAAAATATCTGGTGGAAAAGTATTAAGTAGTTATACACCTAAAGGAGCAAACCCTCTTACCCTAGCATTGAGAGATTGTGCCAATGTAATTGGTAATCAGAAAAAAGGCCCCCTTACGGATTTTTTCAAAAAGATTGGTTTTAAAAAAGGGAGATGTGCAGCTATTACAGCAACAGCACGTAAATTAGCAGTAATAATTTTTAACATGATATCAAAAAAAGAACCTTATAATCCAGCAACTCCTGAATACATTATTCAAAAGAAAAATCAAAATAAGCTGAGAACAATTAAAAGATTGGCGATAGAACAGGGTTTTTCCATAATTGACAATCAAGGTGTTATAATAAGTTAGATGGAATTCCGCATTAGATTTTCATGCAGTTCATTTCTAATGCGGATTTTGGGTTTCAAGTACTTTATATAAATCCCAAAAGGGATATAAATTAAATCAATTGCTCTTTAATAATCAATAAATTAGCAAGTATAAAATATAATTCTACTCATCAAAATTGGGCAAAAATGCTCATTTTCAAGGTATAGGAAGAAATAAAAATCGAGAAAGATCAAAACATTTCCAAATTTTAGTTCAATATTTAATTGCTATAGATTAAAAAAGCAGCAAAACCAAAATTTTATTCCAATACGACCAAATTAAGTTTGGGATTTTCAATTAGGAAATTGAATCCTCAATTTAATTTATATCCCCCAAAAGTTATTTGTTAAAAGGTTGAGACTAATTTGCTCAATTGTACACTATATCTTACTAATTGAACCGCCACTCGAAGATTTAGATTTATTCACCTTTTTAGGTTCGCCCTTATAACTCACAGATCCACCAGACGAAGCACTTGCTGTAATTGCATCTGTAACGTGGGTACTAATACTTGCTCCTGATGAAGAGCTAGCCGTTAGTTCGCTAATCACTAAGTTTTTAGCACTAATACTTGATCCAGATGAAGCAGACATATTACCCAATCCTCCTTTACCACTTAGCGATACTGATGTACCCGAAGAGGCACTTACGTTGACTTCTGATGTGTTGATGGCCAAGTTAAGATCAGACCCAGATGAAGCGCTTAAGCTTAAATATTGTGTTTTTAATTCTCCATCGTTACTTAGCGCAGAGCCTGCTGAGGTTGATATTTTATTCAGTTTATTATAATAGACAGTTGCTTCAACTTTAGTTTTTGAACGACCCCAATTGTTGTTAATTTTTAATCTTAGGCTTTTGTCAACGACTGAAATATCAAAGTCTTCTGCATCTCCTTTTATTATAGTATACACTACTTTTGCGTCGCCTGCTGTTGGTACTAGCTTTGCAACAATGTTTCCACTTACTGAAAACCCGTCGAATTCTGATACTTTTTCCGTAGTCTGACTAAACAATGGTAGTAAAAACAATACTGCCACAAAAGATAAAACTGATTTTTTCATTATAATAATTTTTTAAAAATTAAAAATACATCTACTCGAGTGATATTTTACTCGGTGTTTTCATGGATTTAGACGCTTACTCATATTAATGGGTTGCATCACTAGGCTAAAAAAAAGAGATTTTGTCCTTTTTTACCAATATTTTGAAAATATTTATCCAAAAACAACAAAAATAAAAGTCCTGCCGAAATCGCAATAATATTGTAATACGTGAGATTGCTTTGTGTTCCAAAGAAATCATACGTTGAATTGGTTGAAGTTAGTTTCGGAAATAAAAATACAAAGATTGTTGCAACTACCGACATAACCAAAAGTAAGATTTTAACGAAACTTGGAAGAATGTTGACCGGTGTAAAATCAATTTTACCCATCTCTGATACGAGTTTGTGCTCAAGTTTCAATTGAAAATTATCGGATAATGTATCTATTGGATGCTTTATCATCATACGGTCTAACTCGCGAATAGACGTAAAGAAGTTTGAGATTTCTTGATCCTTTTCTAACAAAGCTTTGACCTCGCTAGTTTCTTGTTCATCACATAGGCCGTCTACATATTTCCACAGCAATTGTTCTTTATTTATATCAATCATGGTCCGAAAATTTATGAATATGATTAGCTAATTCTTTTCTAGCTCTGAAGAGCTTAGTTTTTATATTGCTTTCACTCATTTTAGTTAATAACGTTATTTCTTTTATATTCTTTTCTTCAAGATAATATAAAGTTACAATATTTCTTGACTCTTCATCTAAATGTGATAATAGCAGACTTATTTTTTTACTTTGTTCTTGGTCCATGATAGCGCTATCTGCATATACTTTACTATCTATCGCGATACCCTCTAATGTGGTCTGACCACTTTTTCTTTTTCGTACATAATCAATTGCCGTACGGTATGCTATCGAATACATCCATGCTTTGAATGAAGATTTGCAATCATAAGTGTGAATGTTTTTTATTATTTTCATAAACACATCTTGCGTTGCTTCTTCTGCCTCTGCACTATTCAATAATACTCTATTGGCTATTGTAAATATATAAGAACCATAAGATTTGAGTAATGCAGAAACCACATTGGTGTTGCCTTTTTTCAACTCATTAGCCAATTCAGTTTCTGACATATTCTTCAGCAGCTATTTTATATTTATGTTTATTACGAGTACAACTTATATTCGGTTACAAAAATGGTATTGTTATCTTGAATTATATGGAATAATTCGATGAACCGTCATATTAACTATACGGGGTGAGTGTTGCCACTAATGCACAAATGAATTTTTATGGTTTTTTTGAAGCCACAATTTCACAAATAAACGATTTTTTCACTGATGCAATCTTTAATTTGTGCATTTGTGGCCTTATTTTCAAAAAAACATTCGTATTTGTAACCAAAAAAAAAGTCATTACGTAATAGGAACAAAATATTAAATTAAAAATCTAAAACGAATTAAAATGGCAGTACCAATTATCGGAACAATATTCTTCTTTATAACTATGATCGTATTTATAGAGGCACATTACAAAACGAGACACAAAGAACGTATGGCTTTAATCCAAATGGGTAGAATGCCATCAGAAAAAGAAGTTAGCAAAGGAGGTTTGAAGTTTGGAATACTCTTACTTTCACTTGGCTTAGGAGTGGCAGTAGGAAACATTTTTGATATGATCTTTAGTTCTTCTCCTATATTTGTTTTTTCATTTGTTTTTATGATGTTGGGTGTAGGTCTTATTGCTTTCAATGTTCTTTCGGAAAAGAATAAAGACGTTTTTAAAAATTGGCAAAATGATGATGACGAAAGAGATGAAATAGTCTAACGCGAAAAGAACATTCTGTAAGTTCTGGTTATAGGCATAAAAAAAAATTGGGTTTAAAAGTTACATTCTAAACCCATTTTTCTTTTATATCAAATGTTGTAAATTTTATGAAACAGTCTGCACCTTATACTTTTTCATATAAAAATATAACAAAGCAAAGGCTATGATCAATATTCCTGGAAACATGACCATCTTACTCAGAGTAGCTTGACCAGCTAATAACTCTAATTCGTCTCCTGTCAGTCCCGTAGCAGCTTTTTCTGCCTTATCTGCATCTATCCAACTACCAATGATCGGTTGGAAAATGGAACTTGAAAACATACCTACACCACCAATTATAGACATACCTAATGCACCACTTAATGGTATCTTATCAGCAATAAACCCAACCATATTTGGCCAGAAATAGGCTACTCCAAGGGCAAAAAAGATTGCAGCAACATAGGCCATGCCTCCAGTTTGGGTACTAAATAGATAAATACCGATAGTAGCCAAGATAGCTGATCCTAGAAGTACACCTGTCTGATCAAATTTATGAACCAATTCGCCTCCAAAATATCTAGCTACGGCCATTAATCCAGTTACTAATGCCAGAATTATCATTGGTTGTGCACCACTTTTAGCCATGATAAGTCCTACCCATTGTTGAGGGCCAAACTCGGTAATAGCGGTTAATGCCATACAGAAGAACATAAAGATAAACAAAGGGCTTATCATCGCTTTTAAGTTTTGAGCTAGAGAGGTTTGACCTTCTACTTTAGCTTTTGGAAAAGCTTGGCCCCAAAATAAATAAGCGTATATAATTGTGGGTATGAGAATGATATAAATCTGCGCTTGCCAACCTAGGTTAGCATCCGTCATAAATTTGGAAACCAAACTACCAATTACAATACCTCCAGGAAACCACATATGGAACCGATTCATCATTTTACTCATCAAATTGCCAGAATAGGAGTCTGCAATCATCGGATTACAAGCTGCTTCAGTACAGCCATTTCCAATACCTATCAAAAAAGTAGATACTAACAAACCAGTATATCCACCTAATACACCAGGGTATAAAGTCAGAATAATACCCAAAGCGTGTGTAATAAATGCAACTTGCATAATTATCTTAGGACCAACAGTATGATAAACTAGTCCGCCAATAATCATTGAAATAGGAAAACCTAAGAACCACATGGAATTAATAAATCCTAACTGTTCTGCGTTCAGATTAAATTCTGCTCCTAATTGTGGTAAAATACCGGCCCTAATACTAAATGAAAATGCTGTGGTAATTAATGCAAAGCAACTTCCATAAAACAACCTTTTGTTATTAACATCCATAAATTTTAGTTTTGTTTTGTGACTTAATAAATATTTTAACGATTCGAGCCAAATATAAAATCATATTTGGAATTTCACCCTATAAAAGGTTGTTTTTTTACCTAAAACCAATAATATATAACTTGGATTAAGTCTTACTTTACTTGTACATTTTCCTTTTTATCACCCCCAATTTACAAAAAAAGTGAGTGAAGCTTACAGACAGAACGCCCAAGCCGTATTTAACACTTCTAGGAAAATTGATGGAACTTGCCTCATCAAAGTACTTGGTAGGACATGTTACTTCAGCGATGTCATATCCTTTATAAATTATCTGTGATAACATTTGATTATCAAAAACAAAATCATCAGAGTTAGCCATAAAGTCAATATTCAAAAGCACTTCCTTGCTAAAAGCACGATAACCTGTGTGATATTCGGATAGTTTGTAATTGATTAACAGGTTTTGAGTAAATGTCAAGATTCGATTGGCAATATACTTGTACAAAGGCATTCCCCCTTTTAATGCACCCTTGCCAAGTATTCTGCTACCTAATACCACTGGATACAAATCATCTCCGATTATATTGACCATGGTTGGTATTAATTTGGGAGTATATTGATAATCAGGATGCAACATGATGATAATGTCTGCATTGATCTCAAGAGCTTTGGTGTACAATGATTTTTGATTACCGCCATATCCCTTATTGTTTTCATGCACGATCACGTAATCAACACCTAATTCTTTAGCTAATAATGCAGTATTGTCCTTACTTGCATCATCACACAAGATCAACTCATCTACCAAGGGTCTCGGAATCTCCGACAAAGTTTGATGAAGCGTAGCAGATGCATTGTACGCGGGCATTGCTACCACTACTTTTTTACCATTGTACATAAAAGGGTATTTTGTGCAAAGAAAGGGAATTTATTCTGGAGTTGGAAGTTAAGTTTAGAAATATTTGAAAGGAAGAATTGTGCATAAAATAAGCCTAATACAACACAAACCTTGATTGGTTAAGATACACAAAGAATGCTACCTCTTTTTCTTTTTCACATCATCCAAAGTGATGTATTTCATCGAAGAACCTTTCTCAATTCGATGACTGACATCAAAATCATTTAGGACAGCGTCTAAGATCTCATATTTGCCAGGCTCGTAACCTTCTTTAAGGTTGTAATCATATAGTTTAGAAAACTGATTCCAATAGAAAGCAGTGAAAGTACCTTTAATTCCTTTAAGCAGTTCGTACATCGATTGATCGGTTTCTTTTTCGATCATCTTAAACATGATTTTACCTTGAAGCTTTGTCAGTTTTGACAGAGGCTCTTCAAATTCTTTAGTCAGCTCTTTTTCTAGTTGCTTTAGCTTCTTTTTGGCTGCTCTTTTTGATAAATGTTGTTGAGCGTATTCATATTCTCGAAAAATACGAATGGCCTCTTTTGCATATGGAAAAACGGTAAAAGCATGGCGTCTAAAACGCATGTATTTTTGATAGTCTTCATCGGACGCAAAAGTCCTTAAACTTGTAATACTAATCTCGTCTAGGTCAGCAAGCACCAATGTGTCTCCTTCAGGCGTGATGATAGCAGAATATACTTTTCCGTCTACCTTTAATTTTGTAGTCATTGTGTCCACAACTTGACCAAAAGCCATAGGGAGAGAGAAGATCAAAAATATTAGAACGGTAGAAAACTGGATTTGTCTAGTATACATTGTTTAATAAAATTTCAACACAGGGTGAAAACGAAAAACCTTGGCAAAAGTATACTATTTGGGTAAAATTCTTAAAGTAAATTCAAATTGTATTCAAGAACTTGGATTCACAATTCATATAGTCAATCAAAAAATGCTATATATCGGTTTTATTAAAGGAAAAAGATACAAACTTTAGACCAAATGCTATATGTACTGTGGAATGAATCACGACACAAAATTAACTTCAGAATGTTTTAACAAAGGGTATAAAGTCTCGATTACGATTACTGGGCATACAGCTGAATAATTCTTTTAAATAAACATTAACGCACTTTGTTTAATAAATTTACCACAAAAGATAAACAAAAGTACCGATATAGTGTTTAGACTATATTAATAAACAAAAAATTTTAAAAAATGAAAAAAGTACTTATGGCCTTTGCCCCAGCTTTCTTGATCTTCACACTTTTATCTATTACATCTTGCAGCAAAGATGAAAAAATTGCTAAAGTGCTAGTCACACATGCTTCTCCTGACGCACCTGGAGTAGATTTACTAATAGACAACAGCAAAGTCAACTCTTCTGCGCTTACTTTTCCAAGTAGTACAGGTTACTTAGACGTTGAATCTGGTGTTCGCAATGTAAAAGTAAATGCAGCAGGCACCTCTACAAGTGTAATAAATGCTGATGTAACATTGGTAGAAGATAAAAACTATTCAATTTTTGCTGTGAATACACTTGCAAAAATTGAAGCGATAGTGCTGGAAGATAATTTAACCGCCCCTGCCGCAGGAAAAGCACATGTAAGATTTGGTCACTTATCGCCCGATGCACCTGCTGTAGACATAGCATTGAAAGGTGGTGCAGTTGTTTTTCCAAATGCAAAATTTAAAGATTTTACGGCATTTACACCTCTTGATGCAGGAACGTACAACTTAGATGTCAGAGTAGCAGGCACAAATACTGTTGCCCTTAGTATCCCTCCGATCACATTAGAAGCGGGAAAAATTTATACTGTTTTTGCTAGAGGCTTTTTGGGTGCTGGGACAAACAAGTTAGGAGCTCAAATTATAGTAAATAAATAATTATTAGGTAAGGCTAAAAAGAAAAGCCACTTTGCTACAAGCAGAGTGGCTTTTCTAATTTAACAAAAAGGGTTCTTATTTTTTATTCGACGACGATACATCTTCAATACTATCTCTAACGATTGACTCGGGAAGACTCATGCCCGATTGTTTTAAAAAGTCATTTAATTGTGGCATCATGGTATACAGACCTTTTACAAAATTTGATACTCCATTTCCATTTCCACTATCATAGACTACAACCTTTTCAATATCAAGATCTTTGATAGCATTGGTTTGGATTTGTGTTAGTTCTGCTAGCTTATCTATCATCAAGAAATTGACGGCACTCTCAGGTTTTCCACCTGCAGCTTCTACCAATTTTCTAAAACCTTCTGCTTGTTTGGTCAGTAATTCTTCCATACCTTTTGCTTGTGCAGCAAATCTTGCTATGGTTGCGTCGGCTTCTCCATTGGCTATTTCCCGTAACCTTTGGGCATCTGCTTGTGCTGCAATAATCTCTTTTTGCTTCTCTATTTCCGCAATTACTACTTCATCTGCCTGTCTCCTCGCAGTTTCCATTTCTTTACGGGCAACTTCTGCTGACTGTTCAGCCTTGTATGCTTCCTCAAGTGCTTTTGCTGAAGCTACTTTAACAGCTGCGGTACCTTTACGTTCTGCCTCTGCGATTTCCATATTTTTTAGGGCATTGGAGTTTGCTATTACGATAGATGCTGTGTTTTTACCTTCAATAGCTTTCGCAACCGCATCAGCTTCTCCTATTTCGGCTTTACTATTTGCCTCCGCTACTTTTACTCTTTCTTCTTGTTTTGCTTCTGCTTGTCCGATAGCTCCAACTCTTTCTTCCAAAGCTACTTTTACTTTAGCATCATTGATCGCTTTGGCAGCAGCTTCTTGACCCAAAGCTTTTATATAGCCAGATTCATCTAAGATGTCTGTTACGTTCACGTTGATCAATTCTATACCAATTTTGTGGAGCTCTATACCAATATTGGTGTATACACTTTCTATAAATTTATCGCGGTCTTTATTTAATTCCTCGATCTCCATATTCGCAATGACCAGACGCATCTGACCCATGATAATGTCACGCGCTAGACTAGCTATGTCATTTCTTTGCAATCCTAGGAGTCTCTCAGCAGCTGACAACATGAGGTGAGGCTTATTGCTAATACCAACCGTAAACTGCGCAGGTACAGAGACCCTAATGTTTTGTTTAGAAAGAGCGTCCACTAGGTTTACTTCAATGGACATGGGTGTAAGATCCATATACTTATAATCTTGTATCACCGGCCAAACAAAAGTAGCTCCTCCAGCATAACATTTAGCTGCTTTGTCTTCACCGGTTTTACCATATACAACCAGAATTTTATCACTTGGACAGCGCTTGTACCTTGATATGAAAAATAAGAGCAATAATAATGCGAAAAAACAGACTAGACTCGCAATAATTAAAAACATAATGTTCATTGTTATAAATGTTTATATTGGTTAAAAAAATGTACAGATTTATAATAAGTGATTACAATGGTTTTACAATGACGTGAGACTCTGCAGCATCAACGACGATAATTTCATCACCTGTGGGAATTTCAATTTCCACATTGGAATAGGCGATAAGTTCTCTATCAATACCCTTTATGTTGATCATGACAAGACCTGAGCCTTGTGGTGGAATGCGCAGATAGACCTTACCTGTTTTTCCTATTGCTTCATCCATGCTCCAATTTACATTAGCTTGATTTTTGAGTAATTCTCTAAACAATAGTGAAAGGAGGAAAACGGCAACGACACCAGAAAGGACAGAAGAAGCTAAAGCACCAAATAAGCTCCATCCATCTGCTAACATCATTCTTGCTGTTAACCCACCGATAGAAAGAAAAGAGAGAACAGATTTGACAATACCGAAATCAGAATCCAATCCATCTACTTCGAAGTCATGATCAATACCAGTGAAAATACTGAGTAATAACATGATGGTCAGTAATGTACCTGATATGATGGAAATATATGTTAGTAGCTCTATCATGTCTTTATTTTTTATGTTGTTCTAACGCAATGATAGTCAATTTTTTTAATTATCATCTTAATTATTAGTATTCCTTATAACAAAAACAGACTAAGATAAAGTTTTAGTTTTTAGGGTAGTATGTCGAGGTATTGGGTGGATTGGTCGGAAAAGGGCGAGTTAGGGCTATTTGTGAGTAATTAATTCTGTGTTTCACTTTAAAAAAAGGTATTCGAAATTACTAAAAGTAAGTTGCCACGCATACACAAACGTGATTGATTACAATAATTATTCAATTCTCTTTTAATATTAAAAACCTAAATAGTAGTATTATGTTTACTAAATGTAAAAAATACTATACAATATGTAATATTTATTTTACCTTTGTAAAAAAAATAAATTCTATCATCATGAAATTACAATATCTTTTTCCTAATAAATGTAAAAAAATTGGTTGGTTTATACTCCTTCCGACGTCAATCCTTGGCCTTGCAGTATTAATTTTTGATTATAATCCTGAGTTTTTAAATTTTAATATTCCGGCATTTTTTATTAATGAGCTTTTTGGCAAGAATCAATTTTATGGGATGGTGACAAACAACATTTTGAATGAAATATTAGGGGTTTTGGTAATCATTAGCTCGATAATGGTTGCTTTCTCAAAAGAAAAAGTTGAAGACGAGTATATTTTAAAAATACGATTAGAGTCATTAGTTTGGGCTGTATATGTTAATTACGGTATTCTTTTGGTTTCTTTTTTGTTTATTTTTGACTTATCTTTTTTATGGGTAATGATATTTAATATGTTTACCGTTTTAATTTTTTTTATCGTTAGATTTAACTGGCAAATATCTAAACTTAAAAACCTAGCAACTTATGAAGAATAGTATCAAAGTAGAAAGGGCTAAAAAAAACATTACCCAAGGGGATTTAGCGAAGTTGACAAAAGTAAGCAGGCAAACCATAAATGCCATGGAGCTAGGTAAATATGTACCTTCAACAGTTTTAGCTTTGCGATTAGCTCAGATTTTCGAGGTAGAAGTAAGTGATATTTTTAGCTTAGAAGAATCGGACTGGGATTAGAAATTCCTTTATGGGTTATTCCAGTTGGTTTTTCACAACAGGAAGTCTAAATCTTACCCCCACAAATAAACATTAATATTTTTTGAATATGTTTGATTAATTACGACATTTGTGGCCATTAATTAAATTAGCGAATTCTCCATGAGTAAAACCATTTCATGCATCAATTATACGATTTCGATTAATCAGAAAGATTTTTTGAGGCAATGTATTTCAGAAATCAGACCAAGTAAAATCTTTGTCATTGTTGATGAAAATACAGAGATGTTTTGTCTACCTTCTATGTATGAAGTGGTCGATAGTCATAATTTGAACATTATTAGAATACCTTCAGGCGAGCAATATAAAACCATAGATACTTGTAAATCAGTATGGGGACAAATGATGGAATCAGGCGCAGATAGACACAGCTTGGTACTCAACTTAGGCGGTGGAGTAATAGGAGATTTAGGTGGCTTTTGTGCAAGCACGTATATGCGTGGTATCAAGTTTATCCAACTACCAACTACTTTGCTATCTCAGGTGGATGCGAGTGTTGGTGGCAAATTAGGGGTAGATTTGGATGGTGTAAAAAATATGATTGGGGTCTTTAATGAACCATATGCTGTCATTATTGAGACAAATTATTTACAAACGCTTCCTTACAAAGAGCTCTTGAGCGGCTATGCAGAACTTTTAAAACATGGTCTAATTGCCAATAAAGATATTTGGGAAGATTTATCTCAAAACACGGATATAACTTCCCTTAACTTCGAAGAGGTCGTCTACCGATCGGTATTAATTAAAAAAAGTGTGACAGAAGAAGATCCTACCGAAAAAGGGCTTCGAAAAATTCTTAACTTTGGCCACACAGCCGGCCATGCTATAGAAACCAAAAGCTTTGAAAGTGATCAACCTTTATTACATGGAGAGGCCATCGCTATCGGCATGATCATCGAAAGTTATTTATCTATGTCCTTGGGCTATTTGACCTTAGATCAATACACTACCATTAAAGAAAGGATTCAAAAACTATATGGTAATAAATACAAATCCCTGCCAACGGTAGAGGAAGTCTTGCCTTATATGCTTAAAGACAAGAAAAATCAAGGTGGAACAATCCAATATGCATTACTAAGCAAACCAGGTCACGCTATTTATGATCAAATAGTTGATATAAGTGTTTTGGAAAAAGCGTTTGAGGATTATAAGCGTTAAGTTCGAATAGATTTAATTTTTAACTCCTATAAAATAAATATAGCCCAAAAATACAATATTCTTGAGCTATATCTTTTTTATCAGGATCTATAACTTACCTATACTTCTAATTTGAAAGTATAGAAACCTTTTTTAATCTATTTTCACTGCCGCTTTTTCTGGATTCAAGAGATCATAAAATTGATCTAACTTTGGCATGATAATTATTCTAGTTCTTCTATTGGTTGATCTACCTTCTGCTGTTGCATTATCTGCTAAAGCATTGTATTGACCTCTACCAGCTGCTATTAATTTATTTGGATCTATACCGTGTTTAGTTTGAAGAGTTCGTACCACAGTTGCTGATCTTTTTACACTTAGATCCCAGTTATCGTCCAAACAAGCAGTTTTAATTGCAACATTATCTGTGTAACCTTCTACTAATACTTCTACATCAGGACGAGAAGCTACAATTTTAGCAATTTTTGCTAATACAGTATTGGCTTTTGTCGACAAGTTATAACTGCCACTTGTGAATAACATTTTATCACTCAAGTTGATCATAACTACTGTTTTGTCAACGGCAATCTCAACATCTTGATCAGCAATTCCTTCGCTCAATACACCTTTAAGATTTACTGCAAGTGCTAAGTTGATAGAATCTGCTTTTGACTTTGCCGCTTTAAGTAAATTGATATATTTGTCTTTAGATTCGAGTTGTCTCAAAGTTTCTCCAATATTTTGGTTTGCTTGTTGACTCAATACTGTCAAACTTCCCACTTGTTGTATTTGATTTTGTACTTGAGACTTATACTCAGTTACTAACGTTTCTAACTGAACTATTTTGTCGTCTTTGAGTTTGATAGAACCTTCTAATTGAGCTTTAAGTAAAGACTTTTCATCTTCACATTGTTTTGTAGCTCTTAATTGGCTACTTAGGTCCTCACCGCACTTTGTAATATCTTTGCTAAGTTTGTCATTTTGGTCTTTAAGCGAAATCTGCATTTCATTAAATTTTTTCTTACTTACACAAGAAGTTATGATTACAGATGCTAATACTAGAATAGTTAACTTTTTTACCATTTCTTAATTAATTTTTAATATGTTACTTTAATTTAAAACACAAATAAAAGGAATCAATTTAATATGGGGGCAAAATTAATCAGTTTTTGTTAAATATTAGTATTTATATACAAATAATTATTAACCCATTGGGGGATTAAAGTATCGTTTGTTTAAAATATTATTGAAAATACTTATGGAAGTCAGCTAAACGAGACGGAATATGGTGTGGAAAAAGAAGAGCACACTTCACCCTAAAATACTACATGATTGCGGCAAGTTGTCGGGATTCTTTCATTAAAAAATGGTTGCTAAGCTTGCAGCAGGTAATTCAAGCATAAATACATTACCACCTAAATGTTCAATAATTATTTGAAAAGGTAAAAACCCAAAATTAAATAACACATTGATAAATTAAATAAATGATAAAAAAACAACTATTTTCTTTTAGGTCTATATTTTGCCTCATCTAGAATCTTTTGAGCTTCTTTTGTATTTAATAGTTTTTGCCAATCACCATTATTTAATGACGCCCATTTTTTGACTATTTTCCATCCTATGTAACTCCCGGTTCTTCCAGGAGATTGTTCTGGCATACCAGGCGACGTAGGACTTTCATTGAGGTATTTATTTAGTGTTTGAGGGGTCGAGTCGTACATTAATTTTTCGCTATTAAAAAAGCTCCATATTTCAAATTCACTATCTTCGCACCATTTGTACTGTTCAGTACTGTATTCGTGCAAAAGATGTTTGTCTTCGTCTGGCAAAATCAATTCTAGAATATAAATTTTCTTTCCATTATGTATCATTTTATCTATAAAACGCGAACCCGTAATCGGTCCAACGATCTCATCTACAACAAGACTTAAAGATTTTGGTACAATGTTTCTTTTGTTAAAATTGATCGTTAGGTAATCTGAAAATGCGGGGTTCTGAGGATCGATCATTTTGTAATCATAATAGTCTTTTAAAAACATATCAAGACCTATTCCGATAGCATCACCTCTTGAGTCTTCAAATAGAAACCGCTGGTAATTAAAGAGTGTGTTACAATAATAGATGTTAGGAGTTTGTTTAGCGGGAAAATAATGTTTTAAATATTTAAATGCTTTTTCGAAATCATTATTCAAAGTTTCTAGATTTCCAAACTCTAATCTTATGGTGTCGGAAAGTTCTTTGGCCCAATCTTCGCTAAAGATTTCATTTACATCCGCTAATCTATTGTTACGGTCTTTTGATGCGATCCCAAGGACTTGACTTATATATAAATCGACGAAAGTACTATCTATCTGTTCAAGACTTTCTTGTGTAAAGTCGGGTAAAAAGGTCGTGTAACTATTATCGAGTTTTATTGCTGACACATCGGGTTTTAATACTTCCTCATTTTTGCATGAAAGGAATAATACAATAATTAAAGAGCATAAAAGCCGGTAAGACATGTTAAACATATTCGACGTTTTCAAAATAATACTTGAGATTTAAAAGACTAAGAGATGTAAACCCAGATTAAACTGATGCAAAGGTAAGTATATTGGATAATGTTGGTGTTTTTAATCAATTTTTTCTTAGAAATGTGCATTACCTATAAATCTAAAATGGATTTCCTATTACAGCTCAAAATTAAGAAAATGCCTTTAATAAGCTTGAATAAGCCGTCAGGTAAGCTGACGGTTCCTTCATTAAATTCGAGGGCACTCGAATTTTGCTACGCACCTTTCATTCATGCATCATAGCAGAGGGCTATGATGCGAAGCAAAAAGTGCTGATTTTATTGTTCTTTGACCTTCACTACGCAACCCATTTTAGCTTTTCAGGTATTATGATTTAAAATAATTTGTTTTGAAAGGTTTTTTAGTTTCTTATACTATTTCTACATTGCAGTCTCAAAACTTAAAAAAGGTAAAACATTGAAGGTTACAATTATTGGAGCGGGAATTATTGGGCTTACCTCTGCTTTTTACTTACAACAATCTGGCGTTGAAGTCGAGATCATTGAAAGGGGCAGTGGAGAAGAAGGATGCTCTTTTGGCAATGCGGGTTATGTATCTCCTAGCCATTTTATTCCATTAGCTTCTCCAGGAATCATTGAGGCTGGTATAAAATTTATGTTGGATAGCAAATCTCCCTTTTTTATAAAACCGTCATTCGATCTAGGGTTAATGAAGTGGGGAATTAATTTTTGGAAAAGTAGTAACAAGGCTAAATCTCAAGAAAACGCACTCCACTTACACAGTTTATTGCAATTGAGTAGAAAAAAAATGCTTGAATTGTCTGCAGAGTTCGATAATCCTTTTGGTCTTGAAGAAAAAGGCTGCATGATGATGTATAGAAAAGAAGAAACTGCTCACCACGAAGAAGAAATGGCTCATCAAGCCAACACTCTAGGCATAAAAACAACCTCTTTCGATCATAAGCAGCTCAAAGAAGTCGAACCTTTAATAAAAGATAATGTCTTAGGTGCCGTGCTTTATGACGAAGATTGTCATATAGATCCGTCAAAGTACATGCAATTTATGCGGCAATATCTTTCTGGCAAAGGAGTAAAAATTAGCACAAATGAAGAAGTTTTAAGCCTACGATCAAAAGGTTCAAAAGTAGTAAGTCTTACAACCAATAAAGGAACAAAAAGTATCGACCAACTTTTAGTTGCGACTGGGGCTTGGCTTCCCTCATTGACAAAGGATTTAGGTGAAAACATTCTACTCCAAGCGGGAAAGGGTTATAGCACCACTATTGAAAGAAAAGATAGCAACATAAAGCGTCCTGCGATCCTTGTAGACGATCGTATAGCGCTCACCCCTCTTGGCACTAAAATGAGGGTGGGTGGTACCATGGAAATCGCGGGTATCAATACGAACATCAACATGAATCGAGTAGAAGGTATCATCAATGCGGTCAATGCTAATTTTACTTTAGAAGTGCCCATGCCCTCAAAAAATGAAGTTTGGTATGGATTAAGACCATGTAGTCCTGATGGATTACCCTATATCGGTGTTGCAAAAAAACACAGCAACCTCTACTTTGCAGGTGGGCATGCCATGTTGGGTATTTCCCTTGCGGCAGGTACAGGATACATTTTATCACAAATGATCAATCAAAGTAAGACAACTATTGATACGCGTCCTTTTCGAATGGATCGTTTTTAAATCTAGGTTTAGAAGATGTACTTAAAAGTGTTAATAATTATACTTTTCTTCACATCTTGTAAGGTGACTAAAAGTACACTTTTGCCGTATGAGTTGGAATTGACAACAAGAAGTAATTCTAACAATTCCAAATGTAGTGATCTACTTTCCTATCATCCAGATACCCTACACCCTGAATCAGACATCACCTACACAATCAGTATGATTTTTCACATTATAGAGGGGCCACTTGCAAAAAGTAATTTTAATCTTCTAGAAGGAACTACGTACTTCTCAAATATGATCAACAATTGTAACTACCGCTTATCATTAAATGAACATATGAAGCTACCCATCGGCAATAAAACTTCGGTTTTTGATTCTAAAATACGCTTTGAAATAGGAAATAAAAACTTAACAGGAATTCTGCCTTTCTATCATCATACCGTAAAAGATACCGCTCAAGCTTACTTCTTAAATAAAGGCCTCGCACAAAACAATTATAACACAGATATTTTTACTAATTACTCCATCCGTGACGATAGTTTGCTCAATGTATACATCATGTCCTTTCCTCCAAAACTGATAAAAAATAATCCAAAAGAATATCATGGTTCAGGAATTGCACTAGGTTCTAATATAAAAATGGGTGGTATGTACCAAAAGGGTGGACCAGATTGGGGCTATGCTACAATGTTTACACACGAGGTAGGTCATGTTTTGAACCTTGGACACGCATGGGTGCAAGATGGATGTGATGATACGCCTATCCACCCTAATTGTTTTGGTGACGGCGTCGGGCCATGCTCTGATGGTAGTATTGCTTCTAATAATCTAATGGACTACAATAATAATCAAATGGCTATTACTCCTTGTCAAATTAGTAAAATGAGGAATGCCTTAGCCAAAAAAGGAAACTTTCAAAGAAAACTTCTTAAATATGACTTCTGTGAAACATCAACTAGGCCAGACATTGAAATAACGAAAAAAGTAATTTGGAGCGGAGAAAAAGATCTCGATCGTTCCATTCTGATCAAAAAAGGTGGTAGCCTACAAATCTGTTGCCGCTTATCTTTACCTCAAAATGGCTATATAAAAGTTGAAAAAGGCGGAGAACTCAGGTTAGAAAGCGCTTCCATAGAAAATGCATGTGGATATTTGATTAAGGGGATTTTGAAGGAGAAAGGGGCAAAAATTATTGAGCTATAAGTAGTTGATTATAAATAGTTAAAGTGTTTTAAATAAAAGCCTAAAAACAGTAAGAATCTTGAAAAAATGTTAACTTTGTTATCGAAGTGAACGTTTTGGTGTAGACCATTGCTACCAAATATTATAGATTAATATCGCTCAATAGAATTAGGATAATGAAAAGTAAAAAATACTTAAGGCTAATACAAAGTGTGACCAAAGTTTCTTTTAATTCTTCTACTAATTAATTTAAAATACTTATCATGAGCTACAATTGGCTTGTAATTTTTACTATGGTTTCTTATGTTTGGTTAAATAACTGTGGGTCAAACGTTCATTTGTCTAAAAACAAAGTTGAAAGAGAAGCACTACTCAGTGAACCAATTCAATCAAATCCCCGCGACAGTCAATTTGCTTTTGCCTATAAAGTACCTCATGACGTCCAGGTAAAAGACTATTTTTATTTTATGGATACCATCGTCCAGCGACTTGACAGTTTAGTAACTTACGACCTCAACGGCATTCTTCTTGCTCGAAGCAATCCGTGGTTGATTGATACTTTTATTGAGACAGACTATTATCTTCGAAAAGCGAGAGGTGAATTTGTAAAAGACCAAAAAAGTCTCATTATTCTTAGAGCTGGTGATATCTTACAAATACCTAGTAACTCATTAGCAAAAAAAATCAATGAAAAGATAGACTCTACATGTATAGATATTAACATTCCGGAATTCCGCCTACGGATTATCGAAGGTCAAGATACTTTGATTTCTTTTCCAGTTCGAGTTGGCCAAAATCGTAAGCGCTACCTCAAAGCCATCAAGCGAATTGAAGATTTACGCACAAAAACTGGCGTAGGTAAGATAGTTCGTGTAAACCGATACCCAGTTTGGTCAAATCCCGTCACTGGCAAAAATTATAAAGAAACTAGCAGGGATGACAGCCTACGAACGGCATTACCACAGATCCCTTGGCTTGAGCCATCGCTAAATGGGCAACGTTGGGGCCAATTGATTCACCCAACTACCAATCCCGAAACGCTTGGAAAGGCCTATTCTAATGGATGCGTTGGGACTAGCGAGCAAGACGCTTGGCGTCTATACTTTTACGCCCCGATTGGTACAAAAGTGGTGATCCGATACGATCGCTTAGTTATTAACTCGACGGGTGATACCACTTTGTTGCCGCACATTTATGATAAAAAGAACTTTAAACTAAGAAATTGAAAACGGACCAACTGGGCCAAAGACTAAAGACCAAAAGGCAATTTACTAAAGCTGCAATATTTCAATGGTTAATTTCTAGCCAAAGACTAAAGACCAACCAGCTAAAGACCAAAAGGCAATTAGCGAAAGCTGCAATATTTCAACAGGGTAATTTCAGACCAAAGACTAAAGACCAACCAGCTAAAGACCAAAAGGCAATTAGCTAATGCTGCAATATATCAATGGTTAATTTCTGACCAAAGACTAAAGACCAACCAGCCAAAGACCAAAAGGTAATTAGCGAAAGCTGCAATAGTTCAATGGGCAATGAATTCAATGAGCAATTATCTGCGAGGCAAAAAGGCAATGAATTAAATAGGCAGTTTACGGATAAAGACCAATAAGTACAGACCAAGGAGGCAATTCACCACTAAAGACCAACGGGGCAATAAGTTCAATGGGCAATAAGTAAATATTACCTTATCCTCAATTTCTTAACTTATTACTAATAACAATAATTTAACACAAACATTCAAAGCGATGATGATGAGGGTTTCTACCTTTAGAGGTTAAAAATGGCAATAATTGGTAGTATCATAAAAAAGGGAATTACAATTACCAATAATATAAAAAAAGTAAGAAGCTCAAAGCCCGATAAATGGCAAAGAAGTACTTTACAGAAGCTTTTGAAAAAAGCAAAAAATACAGATTTTGGCCAAAGGTATAAATTCGAAAAAATACTGACCCAAAATGGCTTGAAAAAGCAAAATGATATGTACGACCTATTCAAATCTTTGGTCCCAATTCATGATTACAATAAAATGTATGAAGAATGGTGGTCTACTGTTCGAAAAGGTAAAAAAAATGTAACTTGGCCAGGTGAGGTCAAATATTTCGCATTGAGTTCTGGTACTTCTGATGCCACCTCAAAGATTATACCAGTAACAAAAGCTATGATCAAAGCTATTCATAAAGCTAGTATTTCTCAAGTATTAGCTTTAGGGCACTTTAAAGACCTCCCCAATGTTGCATTTCAAAAAGACTATCTGATGTTGGGAGGGAGTACAAGTCTAACCAATGTCGATAACCATTTTGAGGGTGACTTGAGTGGAATAACAGTAGGGAAAATACCTTTTTGGTTCGAACGTTTTTATAAACCGGGTAAAGAAATTGGGAAAAAAAGAAATTGGGAAAAAAAATTGAATTCTATCAAGGTGAAAGCCGCGGAATGGGATGTCTCAATTGTGGCTGGCGTCCCAGCTTGGATTCAGATCTTATTTGAGAGAATAATAGAGCATTACAACGTAAAAGATATTCACGAAATATGGCCCAATCTAGTGGCCTACGGATGGGGTGGAGTTGCGATTGAACCATATAAAGAGGGTTTTAGCAAACTTCTAAACCCTGATAAACCTTTTTATTTTCTTGAAACCTATCTTGCATCTGAAGGTTTCATTGCTTACCAAGCTAAACCTAATGGTCATTTGCAAATGATTTTAAACAATGGTATTTTTTATGAGTTTATCCCTTTACTGAAAAAAACTTCGATGAAGATGGTGAGTTAAAACTAAATCCTCAGACAATTATGATCAGTGAAGTTAAAGAACTTGTCGAATATGCTTTGTTGCTCACTACGTGTGCAGGTGCCTGGAGGTATTTGATTGGAGATACCATAAAGTTTGTTGATAAAAAGAACGCTGAAATTGTGATAACAGGGAGAACCAAACAATTTTTGAGCCTCTGCGGTGAGCACCTATCTGTAGATAACATGAATAAAGCCATATTAGAAGTTTCAGGAGAAAAGGATCTAAATATCAAAGAATTTACTGTAATTGGGTTTAAACACAATTCGCTATTTGCGCACCATTGGTACATCGGATGCGACCAAAAGGTAGATGAATTAGAGATTGCGAAACGGCTAGATCATCATTTGTGCTTACTCAATGACGATTATGCTGTTGAACGCCAACATGCCCTCGAAAACATCATTGTGCACATTTTGCCATCTACTATTTTTTTGGACTGGTTGACTATAAAAGGAAAGCTAGGAGGCCAGAACAAATTTCCAAGAGTATTAAAAGGTCAATTAGCTGAACAATGGGAGACCTTTGTCCAACATAAGTAATTACTTTTCTAATTTCTTAGGATGGACGATGAAGGTAAGCTATTTCTTTTCCTGTCCGAGTTGGGCAAAACGCTTGGAAAGGCCTATTCTAATGGATGCGTTGGGACTAGCGAGCAAGACGCTTGGCGTCTATACTTTTACGCCCCGATTGGTACAAAAGTGGTGATCCGATACGATCGCTTAGTTATTAACTCGACGAGTGATTCCACCTTGTTGCCGCACATTTATGATAAAAACAATTTTAAACTAAGAAATTGAAAAAGGACCAACATGGTTTTATAAAACTCGAATAAGGCAATAGGCAATTAGCGAAAGCTGCAATATTTCAATGGGCAATGAATTCAATGAGCAATTTTCTGTGAGGCAAAAAGCTAATGAATCAAATAGGCAGTTTACGGATAAAGACCAACAGCTAAAGACCGAAAGCAAAGTATCACTCTTATCACTTCAATTGATTCAAAATCTCAACGATTGCCCTTTCCAATTGTGGATCTACATTGTTTAGTCTGTCTTTAAAGTCCATACCCACATATATGTCAGGGGCAACCCCTGTTAACTCTAAATTTTTGCCATCTAAGGTGTAGCATCCCCAAGCAGGTATTCTATAAAATGATCCATCTACTAAACCCTTGCCTGATGTAAATATGATCCAACGGTAGGTTTCTGTACCAATGACTTTGCCTAAACCAAGTCTCTTGAACCCTTCGGTTGTCATTTCGGCATCACTAAGAGATTGTTCGTTTGTCAATAAAATTATTGGTTTTCCTGCTGGCGTAAAATTAGGTTGTACCGTCAAAGCACCTTCTCGATACTTCCATTTTAAATAAGGTTTCTGGCTTAAAAACTGGAGCACATTATCATGCACATTTCCACCATTATTGTACCTTATGTCTAAAATAAGCCCATCTCTATCATATGCTTCTGAGGTCATATCGATCAGAAATTTATTCAATTCATCTTGACCCATGTCTTTCATGTGGGCATAGGCTATTCGTTTGTTCCCTTTTATGTCAACGATATTTTGGTTTTGAGCGATCCATGAATTGTATCTTAATGTGTTAATTTCATTAAAAGATTTGGGCTGAAGTTTTATGGTATGGACAGAATCCATTCTTTTGAAGGTTAGGTGAATTTCTCTATCTAATGATGGTTTTACAAAGTAGGATTCTCTATTATTTGTTATATCTACATTTACACCGTTGACTTTGAGGAGTATATCGTTTGGCTTGATATCAATCCCTTTTTTATCTACAGGACTATAAGAAATCAAGCTTTTCACTTTATATGGCTGGTCATTATCCCAAATGATACCGGTACCTTGGGTAGTCGTTTTGTAAAAGATACTTTCCTCATCACCAAAACTCGAAAAACCCGTATGAGACGAGTTAAGTTCTCCCAACATTTCTGTGATTAATACCCTGAGATCACTTCTGCTTTGTACATTAGGAAGGTATTCGAGGTATTTAGTTTTTACTTTTCCCCAATCCAGACCATGAAAGGTTTCATTATAAAAATTTTCTTTTACGTTGGCCCAAGTTTCTGTAAACATCTGATTGAACTCATCTTTAAGATTGCGTCTGAAGATATGCGAAATACTGACCTTTTCTGCTTTTTTTGTTTCTGTGTTGATACTATGAATATTACCTCCTGAAAGTACAAATAGCTTCCCTGCAGATTCTACCATAAAATTGCCAAAACCTTTGATTCCTTCAATTTTTTCTGTTTTTGTCCTTTCAAATGGTTCATAAGTGGTCATCCAAAGGTTATATTCATTATCACTGTGATTAGAAGGATAAAAAATCATGGACTTTTCTTCTTTTTTAGTAACATAACATCGTCCTTGATTACCAAAATTTGGACTTACCAACTCTACTCTTTCTAAGATGTTTGCAATATCTATGGTGTAGTTCATCTTTTTGGCGAGCGAGTCTGCAGCTTTTGTTTCTTTGCCTTTTTCTTCAAATATTTTATCAAAGTTATCAGAATTAAATTCAGATTGTATTTTTTCAAGCGCTACTCTATATACTCTGCCTTCACCTAGTCCAAACGGATAAGCAGGTTTTGTCCTATGAGAAGTAAAATAGATGTATTTTCCGTCAGGTGACCAAGATGGACTATTCTCCGTGATACCCGTTTTCGTAAGATTAATTAACTGCCCTTTTTCTATCTGATAAATAAAAATGTCTTCTTCAAAATTACGACGTGCTGTAAATAAAATATACTCGCCATTGGGTGAAAAAGAAGGTGGAGAGTTTTGAAAACCCCAAAGTTCTTCCTTTACCAGAGTTTTATTTTCAAAAGAAGTAAGATCTATCTTATTTACATCACTACGTCCGCTTAAATATACGGCTTTTGTTTTGTCTTTACTCAAATTTAGTTCTCTATGGTTTTGATCTTCCTTGCTAATTTGTTTTACAAAAGATGCGGTATCAACTCTTGTTGCATAAATATTTGTAAAACCATTTTCATTAGTCTGCACAAATAAAAGAGATTTGTGATCAGCCATCCATTTTACTTCAGTAACACGACCTGTGCTTTTTGTCTCAATTTGTTTGATAAACTTACCTTTGATATCAGATACAAACAATTCTCCTCTTGAAATAAAAGCTATTTTTTTCGTATCACCACTGATGTCGAAATAAGAAATTAGGTCGCTTGTATTGTAGTCTTTTTCTTTTTCAAAAGTGGAATTAGTATAAGAAAGCACCTTAATTTTATTACTAGCTTTTGTAGTAACATCATAGGCATAAATCTGAAAATCTTTTTCAAAAACGATTACTTTACCATTAGCACTAATGACAGGTTGTTTTATCGAGGTACTAAAATTTGTGAGATGTTGTGTTTTTCCTTTTTCAAGTTTACACAAATTGTATTGCCCATTTTTTTCATCCGAAGCAAAAAAGATATTACCATTTTGATCTATCGTCGGCCACATGTCTTTACCTATAAAGTCCGTGTATTTAGTAAATTTATCAGTTTTAGGTTGATATGATTGAATATCTGGGTTGTACGAACCTTTATAACCTTTACGGTACGCTTGTGTTTTACTTTCAGATGTTTCACTAAAGAACATTTCTCCGTTGGGATGCTCCACCAAGTTGTGGACTGTATGAAAATAGTTGTGAAATAACCTAGTAGGTGTAGAACCAGTTATCGAAATTTTATAACCCGAATATCTGTTTTCCCTTGATGAAGTAAAATAAATAAACTTAGAGTCCCAACTCCAACTATCTACATGATCAAATGCCTCGTGAAAAGTCAATTGCTTAACCTCTCCACCGCCTGAAGGTACAATAAATACATCTTGCCCACCGAATTGCGAACCTGTAAATGCTATCCATTTACCATCAGGGGAGTATTTTGCTCTAGTTTCTTCTCCTTGCATAGCAGTGATTCGTGTAGCCAAACCACCACTACTCTTTACTTTCCACAAATCCCCTTCGTGGGTGTAGACCACTTCACTACCATCCGGGCTTACGCAAGGGAAGGACATAAAATATACCTCTGATGTTTGACCGTAACTTTCCAAACTCAGCACCAATACAAATAATAGTGTGTTAAAATAATTCATTTTTACGAGATTTATTTTTGAAACATATTAAAACCAAACACATTAAACCAAAGTAAACAAAAAACCGGCCTTGTTTAATAACCTTAGTAAGCAAAAAAAGAATAATAAACCTAATCCTACAACATCACCCGCTCTATCTGTGCCCCGATAGCATTCAACCTACCATCTATATTCTGGTACCCTCTATCTATTTGATTGATGTTATGAATGATACTTGTACTACTCGCAGACAATGCAGCAATCAAAAGAGAAACTCCAGCTCTAATATCAGGTGAACTCATTTCGATACCTCGTAATTGGAATTTTCTCTCTAAACCAATGATTGTAGCTCTATGTGGATCACACAAGATGATTTGAGCCCCCATGTCAATAAGCTTATCTACAAAAAACAATCGACTTTCGAACATTTTTTGGTGTATCAATACCGACCCCTTGGCTTGTGTAGCCACTACCAAAAGAATACTCATCAAGTCAGGCGTAAATCCTGGCCATGGAGCGTCATAAACCGTAAGAATAGACCCATCAATGAATGTCTGTATCTCATATAAATCTTGTGCTGGTACATGGATATCATCGCCAATGTAGTTGATCTTGATACCCATTTTTTCAAAAGTGGCAGGTATAATTCCTAAATTAGGTAGAGAGACATTTTTGATAGTAATATCACTTTGTGTCATCGCTGCTAATCCAATAAAACTACCAATTTCAATCATATCAGGCAGAATGGTATGGACAGTGCCACCAAGTTGGCTTACCCCATCGATTTCCAAAAGATTTGACCCAATACCTGAGATGTTAGCACCCATTCTTTTGAGCATCTTACTTAATTGTTGTAAGTAAGGCTCACAAGCAGCGTTGTAAATAGTCGTTTTACCTTCTGCAAGTACAGCAGCCATCAAAATATTTGCTGTACCTGTGACGGATATTTCATCCATTAAGATATACTTGCCTTTGAGTTGTTTTGCTTCTAAGAAAAACTTATTGGTTTCTTCTTCGTATTTAAACTCTGCACCCAATTCTTGAAAACCAAGAAAGTGTGTGTCTAACCTTCGTCTTCCTATTTTATCTCCACCGGGTTTAGGCAAAAAAGCCTTACCAAACCTTGCTAAAAGTGGACCCAAAAGCATCACACTGCCTCTTATTTTTTTTGCCGCATTTTGATAATCATCCGAAGCATAGTAGTCAATATCAATATCATCAGACTGAAAAGTCCAAGATCCGTTGCCTAAGTCATTTACCTTGACTCCCAATCCTTTTAATAAATCAATAAGAAGGATAACATCAATGATGTTTGGCACATTATGTAATGTTACCACTTCTGATGTCAATAGGACCGCACTCACTATTTGAAGTGCCTCGTTTTTAGCCCCTTGCGGCTGAAGTTCCCCTTTTAACCTTGCATTACCATGTACTCTGAATGAAGCATTTGCCATATCTTATATATTTTCGCGTGAAAATAGAAATTTTTTTATCATGAGGTATGATTTGTTTCCATATTATTATAAAAATATTTAATATATTAAAATTTGGACAGATAAAAATTAATTTTTATCTTTGAGTAATATTTTTACTCAATGTAAATGATAGAGACACTTATCTCTTCGAAAACAAGGATAAAATTACTGTTCAAGTTTTTCTTAAACAGTAACAATACCGCTTATCTCAGAAGCCTTGAGCAAGAGTTTGGCGATTCTACTAATTCAATAAGGATAGAACTCAATAGACTTGAAAAGGCAGGGATGCTTGTTTCCTTTTTACAAGGCAATAAAAAAGTTTTTCAAGCCAATCAACAACATCCTTTGTTTGATGAAATTCATAATATTTTAAGAAAACATATTGGTTTTGATACCATAATAGAAAATGTAATTTCGCGTTTAGGTGAAGTCAAAAAAGTATTTGTATTGGGTGCTTTAGCAAATGGTATGGACAGTGATAAGGTTGAATTATTATTAGTGGGAATAGTAGATGAGGCATATTTAGGAAGACTTGTACAAAAAGCTCAAGAACTTATCTCCAAAAGAATTTCGTTTGTTGTTATTTCAAATGAAGACTTTGTGTTTAAAATAAACCAAAATGAATTGTCTGACTCTTTATTAATTTGGGCAGATGAATAGTATAACTTTTGATACAAATACGCTGTGGTATGCGCTATACACTCGATACAAATGTGAGAAACAGGTATCACGTGACCTTGAGGCAAAAGGATTACAGAGTTATATTCCATTATTAGAACGGGTAAAAAGATACACTCGTAAAATAAAAAAATACCAAGTACCTCTGATAAACTGTTATGTCTTTGTAAAGATTGATAAAAAGGATCAGGTTAAAGTACTAGAAACAGAAAACGTAATAAAATTTATAAAACCAGGTAAAAACTTAATCAATATCCCTGAGGAAGAAATCAATATTTTAAAGCGCTTAGCAGGAGATGCCGATATAGAGGTAAGTATTGATCCCATTGCCTACGAAGTGGGAGAATTGGTAGAAATAATCAAAGGAAGTCTAGCGGGCATGAAAGGCCAACTCGTTAGAAAGGAAAATAAAAATATGGTGATCATAGATTTAAGCTCTATTGGTTATCAATTGAATATAACAGTAGAAGTGGATGCTATAAGAAAGGTATAAGCTTCACTATCAGGACATAATTTTATAAAAAAGAGGTAAGTTGTTGCGACTTATCAGCGGCGAAGCCATATTAAAAAAACAAAAACTTAAGTGATTATATGTTAAAAATTGCAGTAGTAGGAACGGGATATGTTGGTTTAGTATCAGGTACATGTTTTGCTGAAACAGGAAACGAGGTAATGTGCATTGATATAGATGTCAATAAGATCAAAAAACTACAAGAGGGCCAAGTGCCAATTTATGAGCCAGGGTTGGAGACCTTGTTTGAGAGAAACACAAAACAAGGTAGATTGCATTTTACCACGAACTTAGCAGAGGGTATAAAAGATGCACAGATTATTTTTTTAGCGCTACCGACACCTCCGGGAGAAGATGGGTCTGCAGATTTAAAGTATATCATGAGGGTTGCTTCGGATCTTTCGGAGATCATTACAGATTATAAAGTAATCGTAGATAAAAGTACAGTACCTGTAGGAACAGCAGAAAAAGTGGCTGATATCCTTGGGAAAAAATTGGACAAGTCACTGTTTGATGTGGTGTCAAATCCTGAATTTTTAAGGGAAGGGGTGGCCGTAGATGATTTTTTAAAACCAGATAGAGTCGTCATTGGATCAAACAATGAACGTGCTACTGCAATGATGATGAAACTTTATGAACCCTTCGTCAGACAAGGTAATCCTATCTATGTAATGGATATCAGAAGTGCAGAGATGACTAAATATGCTGCCAATTCGTATTTAGCTACCAGAATAAGCTTTATGAATGAAATAGCAAATCTTTGTGAAAAACTTGGTGCTGATGTAGACCAAGTAAGAAAAGGAATGGGTTCTGATTCTCGTATAGGCAAGAGATTTTTGTTTCCAGGCGTAGGGTATGGAGGTAGCTGTTTTCCGAAAGATGTGCAAGCTTTACACAAATCCGCTCAAGACAATGCCTACGACTTTAGGATCTTATCAGCTGTAATGAATGTCAATGATCTTCAAAAAGAAGTATTATTTCATAAGATAAAGGCGTATTTTAATGGCAATCTCATAGGCAAAACAATAGCAATTTGGGGATTAGCCTTCAAACCAGAGACGGATGATATAAGAGAGGCTCCTGCAATTACCATTATTGGCATGTTGCGAGCAGAAGGTGCTAACGTCAGAGCATACGACCCTGAGGCAATGGACAATTTTAAATCTATGGTGACCAATGAAATTACTTACTCAGAAAATCAATACGACGCCTTAGAAGGTGCTGATGCTTTGGCTGTAGTAACAGAATGGAGTGCATTTAGAAGTCCAGATTATAATAAAATTAAGTCTTCGATGAATGCACCTGTCATCTTTGACGGTCGAAATATCTATAGTGTGAAGGATATGGAGGATATGGGATTTGTGTATGATAGTATTGGGAGGTAGAGTTGGCTTTTGGCTGTTAGTCTCCCGCTTTTGGCGGGATTTCGCTCCACTTATTTAGTCTTTAGCTTTTGTAAATATGGATGGAATTTCAAAAATAGAAAATAGATTTCAAGTTAAAGTTGAGCACAACTCGCTTATTGAATTATTACTATTTCTTAACTCTATTCATCAAGATCAGCCACAAATAAGTTATGTTGAAAAATCTTTTGAAGAAAAGTTACTTATTAATTAACGTGAATAATGGATAAAAAAATAGCATAAAAAAGCGAACATAAGAAAAATATTGTATATATTAGTGGTTCAAAATCATTAAATAATAACAAATATTAGACTTATGTTCGAG
>JALHLK010000052.1 GCA_022844565.1 Saprospiraceae bacterium | reverse complement strand
ATCTTATTTTTCAGCTTAGGTTGTCCAGGTTGCTTGGGTAGAGCTATTCCCTACGCAAACCGTATTGTCTATGAAAATGGAGATAAAATTAACGTCATTGGAATCCACACCAATTTTGAGGCAGTTAATTTTACAAAAGAACAATTCCAAAGAGCCAAAGAAAACTATTTTATACGATTTTCGTTTTATATGGACTATAATTATGATACAACCTTTCTCAATTACGGCGCAGGCGGCACACCACATTGGATTTTGGTAGATAAGGAAGGCATTGTAATTTATAGTATCTTTGGCTCCGATCCCAATAATGCCTTATTGAGACTCGATTATTTAATAAACGAATTAATACTTGGAATATGAATTTAATTGATAATATTTTGATGTTTTTCAAAAGAAAAAATGAAACTGAATTAGAAGAAGCCCCGCTGGGTTTCTGCCCTAATTGCTGGGGGCGACAAGAATATGGCGGACAATTCTTTGAAGTTATAAAGAAAGAAAGAGTAGATATAAACTCCAAAGATCCAAATCGTGGCTGGATACAAGAGTACGTTGATAAAAACTTATCTGACATTTAACTTTATTACGATAATGGAATATTAGTTTGTAATAAGCGTAAAATAGCATACAGAGCGACCTAGCTAAGAAAATTAATAGCGAAAAACTATTTATCAAAATTAAATGCTTATATTTGTAGCTTCCTATTGATACTTGAAATCGATATGGTACATATTACATTAATGATCAATTAAATACATATGTATTTAAATTTTTTTTTGATTTATATATATTTTTGAGTAATACAAATAAAATAAAAATTAAAATGAATAAATTTAGGTTAAAAGAACATTTACTTGCTTTAGAGCAACACTCAATCTCAGATGCAGAAATGAACTATCAAGATTATATCGCTTCCAATCTTCTAGATAAATCAGAGATAATTGCGGCCGATGAACAATCGCAACATAGGGCTAGTATAGAGTATTTGGGAAGTTTCGACGATAGAGTACATCTTCATGAGGAACATTTAAAGGCCATACAACGGTTAGATTTTGATATAGCTGATGAGGTAAGACCAGGTGCTGTTATTAAAACAAATAATAGATACTTTATTGTTGGTCTTTCTAAATCCAAATTTGAGTTTGAAGGCAATCAATATATAGGCATTTCTACGGAGGCTCCACTTTACAGTTGTATGAAAGGAAAGAAGAAGGGGGATGAATGCAATTTTAATGGAACCAATTTTACAATTCAAGAAATATATTAATTATGAAAAAAGCAATTTGGAACGGACAAGTAATAGCCGAAAGTGATAATACTGTAGTTGTAGAAGGTAATCACTACTTTCCGTTAGAGTCTTTAAAAAAGGAATTTTTTAAGGAAAGTGATAGAACCAGTACCTGCCCTTGGAAAGGTCTCGCCAATTACTACGATATCGAAGTAAACGGAGAAACGAATAAAGGTGCAGCTTGGTACTATCGTCAGCCAAGCGATGCCGCTAAGAAAATAAAAGATCATGTGGCTTTCTGGAAGGGTGTAGAGATAGAATGATGAAGTTTTTATCAATTACTTGTATTCTCTTTTTTACAGTTTCTTGTCAACAAACACAAGAAAAATCAAAATCATTCGAAGGTGCTAATCAAGAAAAATTAGCACCTTTTAGTAATTACAATGATCCACCTCAAGAAGCAGTAGGTCTTACGGTAGAAATAAAAACTACTGTAGATCTTGCTAAGGAAATACCTAATCCAGATGGTAGAATTCTTAGAATGCGTCATTTTAAATTGGCTCCTGGTGGTAAAGTTCCATTGCATTCTCATGTGGATAGGCCTGCCGTATATTATATTATTTCTGGGGTTTATACCGAGTACCGTTCTGATTTAGTTGAACCCAGAGTTTTGTACCCTGGCGACTTTTCTCCCGAATGGGGAGGCTACAGTCATTGGGTAGAAAATCGCTCTAAAACGGATACCTTGAAGTTTACTTCGGCAGATGTTTTTAATGAATACAATGGTGAAAAATTGACCTATGAAGAAATTAGAAAACTTTATGGACTAGACCCAACAAAATAACTATGATTAAAGAAATAACATCAGCCGACGAGTTTGCAGAAATATACAATGTAAGTGACAAACCTATCATTCTGGATTTTTATACGGACACTTGCAACCCTTGTAGATCACTTATGCCCATTTTAGAAAAACTCGCTTTTGAATACAGGGAAACAATTGACTTTATAAAAACCAAAGCCAATGAAAATATAGAACTTGTGAAGCAATTGGGGGTAGCTAGTGTGCCTACATTAATTATTGTAAATAAAGATAAGGAAATCGAAAGAACTAAAGGAGTTATAACTGAAAAATCCCTACGAAGTAAAATAGAAGCGATAATAAAATAGGAATTTTAGTTTTGATCAAAAATGAAGTTATAATTTTAGGAACTATCCACTCGCAGCATTTGCAGGATGATACTTATTCATTGCAAGAATTGAATGCAATTCTGCATAATTTAAATCCGCACATTCTACTGGTAGAATTACCAATTTCTCATTTTGATGATATATTTTCGGAATTCAAAGCTGAGGGCAAAATTGTAAAAAATGACACCCCTCATTACCCCGAATATCCTTTAGTAATATTACCCTATGCCATTAAAAAAGGAATTGAAGTAGTACCTTTCTCGGCTTGGAGCAAAAAAATGGTAGTGGATAGAGATAATAAGCTGGAGGAAATAAAAAACAATCCAAAAAGGAAACAGGATTGGAATACCTTTCTTGAAGCCAGTGAATTATCGTATAAAATGTTTCGACAAGAAAATGAAACACTAGACCCTATGTGGATTCATTCTGACCGATTTGATGAGCTAATGGAAATAAGACTTTCGGTATTCAATCGCCTATTTAATGCAGAATTGAAAGAAGGGGGTTGGGACAATATCAATAATGCCCATTATCAAAGTATTGATAAAACCCTAACGAATAATGAAGGAAAAGGCTTGCGAATATTGATAATGATTGGGGCGGGGCATAAAGGATGGATGAAAAGAAAACTGAGGGAACGACAAGATATAGAATTGAAAAATCTAGTAGATGTATTATAAGATAATAAAATGAACATAGAAAAATATCAAATCGGGCTGGGAGGCGGTTGTCACTGGTGTACAGAAGGCGTTTTTCAATCATTGATTGGTATCAATGAGGTAAAACAAGGTTGGATATCAGCTATTGAGAGTCCTACATTCTCAGAAGCGATAATAGTAGATTATAACCCCGAAACTATCTCTGCAAAAGACTTAATTGAGATTCATTTACATACTCATTCTAGTACTTCCAATCACTCTATGAGAGACAAATATCGGTCTGCCGTATACGCTTTTACGGAAAATGAGAAAAAAGAATATGAAAAAATTATTGATGATTTACAATGCACTTTCGGTAATAAACTAATAACCAAAGTCTATTCTTTTCAAGACTTTAAACTAAACAAAGAGGACTATCTAAATTATTTATATACTAAAGAGGATAATCAATTTTGTAAAAACTATATCCATCCAAAACTATCTTTGCTTATGCAAAAATTTTCAAGTAAGGTAAATAAAAAACAAATTAATAAATTAAATATATCAAATTTATAATATGCATACAGTAAGACTTAGTATTCCAACCCGAAACGGATTAAATTTAAACGCCAATTTAGAGTTACCAGCTTATGGCGAAGTGAAGCAATACGCTGTTTTCGCCCATTGCTTTGCTTGTAATAGTAATTTGGGTGCAGTAAAACATATTTCTCAAGCCCTTACTTCAAAAGGAATTGGCGTGGTACGTTTTGATTTTACAGGGTTAGGAAGAAGCGAAGGTGATTTCTCTGATACAAATTTTTCAAACAATGTATGTGATATAGTAGATGTATGTAATTATATAAAAGAGCAGTACAAAGCTCCCAAATTATTAATAGGGCATTCATTTGGTGGTACAGCAGTAATGATGGCGGCATTCCAACTACCCGATGTTAAAGGTGTTGTTACTATTGGGTCTCCCTCAAAACCAGCTCACGTAAAAAAACTCCTAAAGTATGAACCTTCAAAGTTTGAAGATATGGATGAATTTGAAGCAGAAGTTGGTCCAAGAACTTTTAAAATTCAAAAGCAGTTTATAAATGACCTTGATGAAAATGACCTTTTAGGCAATATCAAAAAACTGAGAAAGGCCATTTTGATATTACATTCTCCACAAGATGCACAAGTAGATATCAGCAATGCGGCAGAGCTTTATCACAATGCCCTTCACCCAAAGAGTTTCGTTTCTTTAGATAATGCAGACCACTTATTAACCAATAAGGAGGATGCACTGTACACCGCAGAGGTAATTGCATCATGGGCAAAAAGATACATTGATATTAAAATAGAAGAACCCACTGTAAAAAAGCTTGATACTATGGGGGAACAAGTAGTAGCACACCTTAATCTTGAAAATGATTTTACTACACAAATCTATACTGACAAGCATACTTTCACAGCTGATGAACCTATGTCATTTGGTGGACAAGACTTGGGAGCAAGCCCTTATGAATTGCTTAATGCAAGTATAGGTGCTTGTACTGCAATGACGGTAAAGCTCTATGCCGAACGTAAAAAGTGGGATTTGAAAGAAGTCTTTGTGTATTTAAGTTATTCTAAAAAACACGCTGATGAGATTGATACCGACAAGGAGTTAATGGGGCGAATTGATGTTATCGAAAAGAAATTGAAATTTATTGGAGACTTGAACGATGAGCAAAAAGAAAAACTAAAAGAGATAGCTTCTAAATGTCCTGTACATAAAACAGTAAGCAACGAAGTGATTTTTGAAACTAAAATAATTTAAAGTAATGGCAAAATTTAAAATAGACGGCCTAGAGGCTAAGGGCTTTACTGAAATCGTAACTGAGGGAGACAGCACGTATTTGAAACTAAGTGAATTATGGATAGCACCAGGTGCTCCGGATGTACAAGTAGCTCTAAGTAGCAATGAAGAAGGAAAATTAGATGACACCCTTCAGCACGTGGCTTTTCTACCCTATGGAAAAACGGAGTTCATATTTGATATTTCCAAATTAGAATTGTTTAAAACAAAAACTGTGATTGTGTATTGCACGCAATACTATGTTCATTTTGGTCACGGAACTATAAATCTTAATTAACAATGTCAGAATTAGGACTGGGAACTGCTGCCATAGGCAGACCTATATATATGAATATCAGAGAATCAAAGTTTGATCAAAGTAACTTTGATTTACAGCGGTTTGCAATAAAAAACAAACATTTTTTGCAGTTTGCTTATGATGCTGGTATTCGTCATTTTGATACCGCTCCTAATTATGGCTTGGCTGAAAAATCTTTAATTGAATGGATAAAAAAAAATGAAATTTGTGATTTAAAAACCTCTTCAAAATGGGGATATACGTATGTAGCTAATTTTGATCCTAATGCCCAAAAACACGAAGAGAAAGAACATAGCTTGGCAAAACTCAACGAGCAATGGGAACAAACCAAAAAGCTAATTCCGTCTTTGTCAACTTATCAAATTCATTCTGCTACTTTAGCTTCGGGCGTATTGGAAAACGGAACTATTTTATCCCGATTAGTAGAAATAAAAAAGAAAGAAAACATAAAAATAGGACTCACGGTAACAGGTGATAATCAAAACGAAATCATTGATAAAGCTTTGAGTATAAAATTCGATAATGAAGATTTATTTGACAGTATTCAAGCCACATTTAATGTCTTTGACCAAAGTTTATTAAAAAGAAAAAAAGTCCTTAAAAGCAAACAAATCATAATCAAAGAGGCATTAGCAAACGGCCGTGTTTTTCCAAATAATAATTATCCGAATTACAAAAAGCACTATTCATACCTGCAAGGACTTGCTTTAAAATATAAAGTAGGGATAGATGCCATTGCCTTGCGTTTTTGTATGCAAAGTATTTTTGAAAGCATTGTACTTTGTGGAGCAAGCACTACACAACAACTGACAGAGAATCTAAGAGCATATACCTTTACACTAAGTGATAGTGAAATGGAGGAATTATATGACTTAGCAATTGAACCAACTTTATATTGGGCGGAAAGGAAAAAATTAGGATGGAACTAAGTAATTTACATAACAATATCGCCAACTGTAGAATCTGTGCAGATTTTTTGCCAAATCCGCCTAAACCGATTGTTAGATTTAGCTCAAATAGCAAGATACTAATTATTGGTCAAGCACCAGGGCAAAGGGTACACGACAGCGGCATTTCTTTTGATGACAAAAGTGGAGATACCTTAAGAGAATGGTTGGGTGTTAAAAGAGATGAGTTTTACGATACCGACAATTTTGCCATTATTCCAATAGGGTTTTGCTATCCTGGTAAAGGTAAAAATAGCGGCGATGCACCTCCAAGAAAGGAATGTGCTCCGCAGTGGCACAATCAAATAATTTTTTCTTTAAAAAACGTACGACTTACTATTTTAATAGGTAGTTTTGCCATAGATTACTACTTAAAAAGTTCAAAAAAACGAAATTTGACCGAAACTGTAAGAAATTTTGAAGAATATTACGACACACATTTTCCCATTGTCCACCCCTCCGGTTTAAATTTTAGATGGCAGGCACAAAATCCTTGGTTTAAATTAGATGTAGTGCCCATATTACAGTTGAAAATAAAAGAGATATTATTAAGACAATAAATATAGAATGGAACAAGTAACAATTATAGAAGTGATTTTTTGGAGCATAATATCCGTTTTGGGTATAATAATAGGTGCTTTTATTGGAATCAAATTTCATTTTTCACATAAAAGTATTGCTAAAGTAATGGCACTTGCAGCAGGGTTATTGATTGCCGCAGCTACAATAGAGCTAACTTCTGAGGCAATAAAACATATAGATATTTCTATTGGACTTTTATCTATGCTAATAGGGGGTCTTGGATTCAGTTTTGGCAATGCACTACTAGCAAAAAAAGAAGCTCAAAACCGAAAGCGATGCGGAGTTTGTGTAGCTCAACCTAATGAGAAAGATGTGCCTGGTAGCGGATTGGCTATTACTATGGGTACTGCTATGGATGCGATACCAGAAGCTATCGTCTTAGGCCTCTCATTTTTTAGTCAAGGCTTAAACCTTCCTTTAATTCTCGCCATAGCTCTTGGTAACTTACCAGAGGCATTGTCTGGCTCAGCCGGTATGTTAGAAGCAGGAAGAACAAAAACTTGGATTTTAAAAGTGTGGGGAAGTGTAGCACTTATGACTGTTATTCTGACCCTTTTAGGTTTCACTTTTGCTAAATATATCCCAACTAATATAGTCTCAATGTTAGAATTATTTGGGGCAGGAGCATTAATCGCTATGGTATCAGAAACCCTTATACCTGAAGCTTTTCATAGTACCCCTCGATATTCAGGCACTTTGGTTACTATCGGTTTTATGTTAATATTATTAGTTCAAGCTTTATTACACTAGGATGATTATTGAGAATTATAAAATAGTTAGGAATCACACAACTAATATTTGCACTCCACTCGAAACGGAGGATTACATTCCGCAACCCGTAGAATTTGTCAGTCCTCCTAAATGGCATTTGGCTCACACTACTTGGTTTTTTGAGCAGATGATTCTTAAAAAATTTAAATCTAATTACAAAGAGTTTCACAAGGATTTTTCCTTTTTATTTAATAGCTATTACAATACCGTGGGTACTAGAACATTGCGTGCTGATAGAGGCAATATGACTCGTCCTACGGTAAAAGAAGTGTTTGCTTATCGTGAGTATGTGGACCAGGCGATGTTAGAATTATTAAATTCAAATAGCTCGGATGATTTAAAAGAATTGGTCATTTTGGGTTTAAACCACGAGCAGCAGCACCAAGAATTATTAATTACAGATTTAAAATATACTTTGGGGCATAATCCACTTTTTCCTGTTTATGACAAAGAAAATAATTTCTCTTTTGTGCGAAACAAAGAGAGTGGTTGGCTAAAAGTAGAAGAAGGCGTTTATGAAGTTGGGTTTGAAGGAGAAGGATTTCATTTTGACAACGAATTAGGAAGACACAAAACCTATATACACGAATTTGAAATTAGTAAAAGCTTAATTACCAATGCAGAATACATTGAATTTATCGAAGCCGAAGCTTATTCTACATTTAGTTATTGGTTAGATGAAGGTTGGCATTGGGTAAAAAACAACAAAATAAACAGTCCACTTTATTGGCACAAAATAGATGGGGAATGGTGGCAATACACTTTAGCAGGACTACAAAAAATTGATCCCAATGCTATTCTTGCGCACATAAGCTTTTATGAAGCCAATGCCTTTGCTAATTGGAAAGGTATGCGACTTCCCACAGAGTTTGAATGGGAAGTAGTAGCTGATAATTTAGATTGGGGAACACGGTGGGAATGGACAAACTCGGCTTACTTACCTTATCCTAAGTTTAAAACAAAGGAAGGAGCTGTAGGAGAATACAATGGTAAATTTATGATTAACACAATGGTTTTAAGAGGCAGATCTGTTGCTACACCTGAGGGGCATAGTAGAAATACCTACCGCAATTTTTTTCACCCTAATTTTCAATGGCAGTTTACAGGAATACGACTAGCAAAATAATAAATATAATGAACGAGATATTAGACAACAAAGATTTAAAGCGATTTGAATTAGAAGTAGAAAGTAAAATCGCATTTTTAAATTACGAAGTAACTATGGGGCATTTCTGTATTAATCATACCGAAGTACCTACAGAGTTGGGCGGACAAGGGATAGGCAGTAAATTAATTCGTCACGCAATGGAATACGCCAAGGTACAAAACTTAAAAGTATTTCCTTTTTGCCCATTTGCAGCCAGATATATTAAAAAAAATGACGCATTAATGGAACAAGTTGGTAAAGGGTTTAAATGGGATAAAGTAGTATAAAAAAATAAATAAACACAATGAAAAAATTTGACGCAATAATTATTGGCTCTGGCCAAGCGGGAACACCACTTGCTTTTGACATAGCAGGTAGAGGGCAAAAAGTGGCTTTTATTGAGAAAAACAAAGTTGGAGGTACTTGCCTTAACGTTGGCTGCACACCTACCAAAACATATGTAGCTTCGGCAAGAAGGATGTGGGATATTGGTCACAGTGCTGATATGGGAGTAGATTTTGAAGGAAGTTTCAAAGCCAATATGCAAAGCATAAAAAACCGTAAGGATGAAATTATTAATGGCAATAGGGCGAGAATTGAAGGTGGATTGTCCAAGACAGAAAACATAACTTACTTCAATGGGGAAGCCAAATTTCTTTCTGATTACGAAGTGGAAGTAAATGGAGAAAGACTAACCGCTCCCCAAATATTTTTAAACATAGGCGGAAGAGCTTTTGTGCCAAATGAATATGAATCTGTTCCATATTTGACCAATGAAAATATTATGGAACTTACTGAATTACCTGAGCATTTGGTAGTAATAGGCGGTAGTTATATAGGTTTAGAATTCGGGCAGATATACAAACGATTTGGGTCTAAAGTTACTGTTATAGAAAGAGGAGATAGAATTATAGCTCGTGAGGATGAAGAAGTGAGCGAAGAAATTACTAATTTCTTAAAAGAGGATGGCATTGAGTTTGTATTTAATGCTAAGCAAATAGAAGTAGAAAAAACAGATTCAGGCATAGCCGTAACCGTAAATGGAGATAAAAAAATTGAAGGTTCACATTTATTAATCGCCATTGGAAGAAAGTCAAATACTGACTTAGTGGGCATAGAAAACACCAATATAAAAATAGATCAAAGAGGATTTGTAGAAGTGGATGACTTTTGTAAAACCAATGTTGAAGGCATTTTTGCCTTAGGCGATTGCAATGGAAAAGGTGCTTTTACACATACTGCGTACAATGATTTCCAAATTGTGCAGGATTATTTGTTTGGAGAAAAAAAACGTAAAATTTCGGATAGAATAATGACCTATGGTCTTTTTGTAGATCCACCATTGGGAAGATGTGGCTTAACAAAGCAACAGGCACTTGATTCGGGTATAAAAGTGCTAGAGGGTTTTAGAAAAATGAAAGTAATTGCTCGAGCCAAAGAGAAAGGAGAAACCTATGGTTTTATGCAGATACTCGTAAATGCAGAAACCGAAAAAATTATTGGTGCCTGTATTTTAGGGGTAGGAGGAGATGAAATTATCACCAGCATTCTAAATGTAATGTATGCTGACAAATCATACAAAACTATTCGAGATTCCGTAGTACCTCACCCTACTATCTCTGAATTAATTCCTACCACTTTAGAAACTTTAAAACCTTTAAATTGAGTTTGTTTAAACAGAAAATTTCGTTTATAAAATCGAATCCATATATCATTAGTGGAGTAGTATTTAGCCTATTGATTTTATGCTTTGGACTATATGATGCAGAAAATTTAGCATTGGGCTTGCAAACTATCAACGCAAGCGTTTTAAGTCTTTTTTCTTCATACTACTTATGGGTGGGATTTGGCATAGCCATTATTGCTATTATATTGATCTTTCTGCCTTTTGCCAAGCAAAGATTGGGCACTCAAAGGGCAGAGTATTCCTATTTTAGTTGGATAGCGTTGCTTTATAGCACAGGTATGGGCTCCGGCTTGTTGCTAAGAGCTGTTCAAGAGCCAAGTTATTACCTCTTTAATCCACCTGTCAAAGCTGTTGATAACGTACAACTATCATTACAATATACATTTTTTCATTGGGGGTTAACACCTTGGTGTTTTTACAGTCTTTTTGGCTTAATCATAGCTTATAATTATTATATCGGTGGTGCAAAATCTTTTCGAAGTGCATTAAACTTCTCGGATAAAGACGGTTATTTTCAAAAAATTGTAGGGTTATTTATAGTACTTATAACCATTGTTGGCGTGGTAGCTTCCTTGGGCTTAGGAGCAGGGCAGTTTATTGGTGGTGTATCGAGCTATTTCGGTATAGCTATAGGCAAAGATATACTTTGGCTTACCATATTTGGCGTAGGTTTAGTTGCCACTCTTTCCGCTTTAACTGGTATTCATAAAGTAATAAAGTACTTAGCAGATTTTGATATAGTAATTTCAATCTTGTTGATGCTTTTTGTTTTTACCCAACTACAAATTTCCCAATTAATTTCTAATAGTCTTCCAGCATTAAAAAACTATCTAGTTCATTTTGCTGAAATGAGTTTAAGCATAGGTGATTTTCAATTATCTGCTGAGTTTTTAAGCAATTGGACTGTATTTTATTGGGCTTTTTGGCTGGCTTGGGTCCCTTTTACAGGAATATTTATTGCCAGAATTTCAAAAGGGCGAACCATAAGAGAATTTTTAGTTGCAACAATCATTGTACCTACGGTAGCAACTATGGTTTGGTTTAGTGTGTTTGGTACCAAAGCTTTTGATATCATTCAATCAAAATCTATATCTGAAAATCCCTTTAACTCTATTTTTACTTCGCTATTTGATTTTTTTGAATATTTACCATTTAGTGAAGTAACAATATTATTAAGTTCAATTTTGATATTAACAGCCATTATCAATTCAGTGGACTCTGCCATATTCGTGGTGAGTATTTTTTCGGATAAAGGGATAGAAAATCCTTCAAAAATCCATAAGGTAATTTGGGGCATTATTATTACAGCTACAGCATTAGGGCTTGCCTCAGTAGGTACGGATAGTTTGCTAAATGCGGTGAGTAGCCTACTTATAATAATGGCATTGCCATTTAGCCTCATTTATATATTGTATGTCATATTATTTATTAAAAATAAAGTTTTAAAAAAGGAGAACAAGTGTTAGACCAGTTTAAAAAAGACGTTTTAGAAGGATTAAGCAAAGAGAACAAATCGCTTTCGTCCAAATATTTTTACGATAAAAAAGGAGATGAACTATTTCAGCAAATAATGGCTATGCCAGAGTATTATCTTACTCGTGCAGAAATGGAAATTTTTACTACCAAAGCAATGGAAATTGTAGAATCATTCGGTATTGATAAACTTACCAAGTTCGAATTAATCGAACTTGGTGCTGGCGATGGGACCAAAACGATTAGGTTATTAGAGGAGCTTTTGAAAGAAAAATACGACTTTGAGTATATCCCTATTGATATATCACAAAATGCCTTAGATGGTTTAGTACAAATGCTTTCTGAAAAGCTTCCAACGCTTTCTGTTACCGCAATGCAGGGTACATACTTTAATATTTTGTCAAAACTTAAGGAAAGAAATGAGCCAAAAATTATTCTATTTCTAGGTTCTAACTTGGGCAATCTACTGGACGAGGAAGCGAGTAAGTTTTTATATGAGTTAGGGGCGTCAATGCACACAGGCGATAAAATATTATTAGGCTTGGATAGTATAAAACAAAAAGAAATTGTACTGCCAGCATACAATGACGCTGCAGGTATTACTAGGGAATTTAATCTAAATTTGCTTGATAGAATAAACCGAGAACTTGATGGTAATTTTAATAGAGAACAATTTGAGCATTTGCCTTATTATGAGGAGAAGGAGGGTATTGCAAAGAGCTACATAGAAAGTTTGGTAGAGCAGTCCGTAGAAATAAAATCATTGAATAAAATCTTTCATTTTGAGAAAGGCGAAAAGATTCACACTGAAATTTCTCGTAAATATTCGGAAGAGATATTGGCTAAAATTTTGATTCCAACTGATTTTGAAATTTTACAAATTCATACCGATTCAAAACAATTATTTTCAGACTATTTAATCGAAAAGAAATGAGTAGATATACAAAAGGAATGTTGGGTTTAGGGGTTTATTCTACGATGCATTATTACCAAAGAATTAATGAATTTACCAAACTCAAAACGGGAAAAGAAGATAACGTAGAATTTTTAATACTTAACACAAATTTTAGGCTAATAAATCAATATCTACCGGATAAGTTTGAACAGATACGCAAATATTTATTGCCTTACTTAGATAAAATAAATGAACTAGGGATAGAACTTTTGATAGTTCCTAATATTACTATTCACCAACATTTGGATAGAATTTTAAAAGAAAAAAGGGACTACAATTATAAGCTTTCGCACCCCATTTTAGCGACCATTGAATGCTTAAATAAAAAAGGAATTAATGCAATATACGTATTAGGAACGATGTTTACTATGAATAATGTCTATATCAAACAAGTCTTTAATGACCATAATATTGAGACTTTAGACGTACCAAACAAAGTACAAGAAAAAGTGGACGAGCTTCGTAAGCAAGTGTATTTAGGTAAAAATAATTATGACCAATGGCACTGAACTATCTATACTGAATAAAAAGGGCAATCTATTAGATATGGCTGATTTTCAAATCGAACATTTTGTAAATAACTAAACCGAGAAACGATGGTTGGAATTAATATAAGCACTATTCGAGATTCTAAATTCTCAATTGATTTTGAGAGTAACCCAATGCTCACTATTTTTTGGAATATTGGAACACCTACCGAAATATCTATTGATTCTGAAAAAAAGACTATTCAAACGAACTGTATTTTGTTTTTCACAGAATATTATACGAGTGTCGAGAGTCAGAATACTTCTGCACGTATTATTCAATTTGACAAAGATTTTTTAAGCCCAATTTCTACATTAAATACCATTGGCGATTTTCTAGCATTATTTTATGGCTATCATTCGGTGAATCAAGTACCTAAAATTACGCTTAATGAAACAGAAACAGATATGTTTAATTCAATCTGGAACAACATGGCGGATGAATATGCCAATATAAAGAATCCTATTTCGGAAGCATTGTTACGAAACTCTCTTTCGAGAATGTTATTGCTCAGCCAAGAAATTCATATGATGACCGAATTTGACCTTCCCATTGGGTTTAATGAACTAAAGACGATAAGAGAGTTTCAATATCTAGTTAATAATAATTTTATGGAACTCACAAAAGTGTCTGATTATGCTCAAATAATGAAAATTTCAGCTAAAAAGATTTCTGAAATATTCGGTTGTTGTTATAATAAAAAAGCTAGTGAAATTATTGCAGAAAGAAGAAATCTTTATGCCAAGAGGCAGCTAAAATTTACCGATGAATTAATTAAAAATATTGCCTACGATCTTAATTTCTCTGACTCCCAAGCCTTTTCTCATTTTTTTAAAAAACAGAATGGTTTAACACCTGAAAAGTATAGAATGCAACACGCTTCAACTATCTATAGCAACGAAAGAATATAGAACACTAAGTTCAGAAAATGTAGCATTTATTTCTTTTTTTATTATGTCAACTTTGCATTACAAAATTTAGTGCTTAATTAAAATAGTTGAATATGAAAAAAGAGATAAAAAATATCCAAGCTATGGTAAAGTTGCTTGAGGATCCCGATCAATTCGTTTACGATCAGGTTTATCAAAATCTATTGAGAACAGGTGTTGACTATATTAATACTATACAGACACTTTATGATAATGATACAGATGAGTTAAGAAAAGAAAGACTTGCCTTGATACTTGATGAATTGAAACTACTAAAATTGGTAAATGACATATCTTTTTGGAAAGAAAATTATCCTAGCGATTTATTAGAAGGTCTGTTAAGCATTGCCCGATATGGATATCCTAATTTGGATGTAGATAATATTAAAAAAGAAATTGAAGACATTGCAGATGTTATTAGGAAAAATATATCTGACTGTATGACATCACGTGAGATAATTCACCTTTTTAATCAAGAAATATTGTATAACAAAGGCTATAATGGAAACATTAAAAACTACTCTGGAATCAATAATTCGTTCATAAATAAGGTAATGGAAAGCAAAATTAGTAATCCCATAGGCTTATCAGTCATTTATCTTCTAGTGGCTCGCAAATTAGGGATTCAACTAGTTGGCATTAATTCACCTGGTCATTTCATAATAGGTTATGTCGAATCAGAAACGGAAAAAACAAATCTGCAAAATTGGGAAACTTTAACCGATATTGCTTTCTACATTGACCCATTTAATAACGGACAAATAGTGGAAAAGGACGATTATAAAAGATATCTAAAAGACAATTTTAACTTGGTAGAAAATGAAGACTTAACGGCAAGTAACACGGATATAGTGAAACGGGTTATGAATAACTTAACTTATGCCTTATTTCACGGGGGTGAGAAAAGTACCGCTAAGAAGTTAATTGATATTATAGATACATTTTAATAATAGAACGAGATGCAAAATATAAATAAATATAGAGAATTGGGCAATGTAACTTGGGAACGTGATTATCAGGCAGCTCTTGAAAAAAGTGAAGCAAGCTCAAAACCAATCCTTTTACTTTTTCAAGAAGTGCCAGGGTGTAGCACTTGTGTTAATTATGGGATAGAGGCTCTTAGTTTTCCTTTGATGGTAGAAGCTATCGAAAATGAATTCGTACCGCTTTTAATACATAACAATAAAGATGGCGAAGACGCAGTAATTCTAAAGAAATTTAATGAACCGGCTTGGAACAACCCCGTGGTGTATTTCTTAAACGAGAAAGGCGAGAGTATTGTATCTAAACTTAGTTATAATTATAGTCCTTTAGCACTGTACGATAAGATGATAAAAACCTTAATCAAATTAGGTAAGGATATTCCCGAATATATTAAAATTTTGGAAAAAGACCTTAAAATTAAATATGGTCATAAAAGCACCACCTACTACGAGACACCTTGTTTTTGGTCTGGCGAAACCAGCCTTATTCAAAAAGAAGGAGTGTTGAGTACTGAAGCGGGTTGGATTAGTGGCAAAGAAGTAGTAAAAGTGGATTACGATACAGAGGTGGTAAATAAGCAAGAGCTTGATGCTTTTGCACAAAATCAGGGATTTTACAAACTGATGGATGTTAGAAACTATAAAGTTGATAAAGAACCACAGTACTATTTGTTTAATTCTGTTTATGCTTCCTTGCCGCTGAGCTTCGCACAAAGAAGCCTTATCAATTATGCTATTCCATACAAGGCCTTCGATCCTATGGTGGTTCTAAGCCCCAAGCAATTGAGATGGATTGAACAAAATAACAAAATAAACCCGAAAGCTTATCAGATGGATTTTGAAAAGGTGTGGAAAGAAACCAAACAAGAAGAAAATGAAACACCAACTTATGACAAGACGACACAGTAGCTTGTTTTGGGTACCGTAACTTTGCAGTATAATAAAGAACAAGTAATATTAAAAATAGAAAATTATGTTAAACTGGAACGATGTAATCAAATTTTCAAATCACGGTAATCCAAAACCTGAGAAACGAGTAGAAAAGACCGAAGCAGAATGGAAAGCCATTCTGACACCAGAGCAATTTAGAATCACAAGACAAAAAGGTACAGAACCCGCAGGCTCTGGAGCCTTGTGCCATGCACACGATGCAGGAAAATATGAATGTATTTGTTGCCAAAACGAATTATTCGATTCTACTATTAAATTCAATTCAGGCACTGGTTGGCCAAGTTTTACTCAACCCATAAGAGAAAATTCAATTAAATATCACAAAGATACTTCTTATGGAATGATTAGGGTGGAAGTGATGTGCAACAATTGCGATGGTCACCTTGGGCACGTATTCCCAGATGGGCCTGCTCCTAGTGGCTTGAGGTATTGTATCAATTCTGAATCCATTAATTTATTAAAAGAGAACGAATAATGAAAACCGAATTTGCGACATTTGGAGGTGGTTGCTTTTGGGGGGTCGAGAAATTTTTACAAGAAATACCAGGAGTAATAGATGCTGTATCGGGCTATGCTGGGGGCAATACCATTGACCCAACATATTCTGATGTTTGTGGAGGTAGAACCGGCCATGCTGAAGTTGTTAATGTTGAGTTTAATCCGACTGTTATTAGTTTTAAAGACTTAGTGAAAAAGTTTCTTAAAACTTACCGAGACACTAATGAAGTAAATTTGAATAGCTCTTCACAGTATAGGTCGATCATTTTGTATCGAGATGAACAACAAAAGAGTGAAATCGAAACGGCATTTGCAGAGTTTTATGCAGAAAACACTAAAATAGTCACAACGCAAGTACGAAAACTCAGTAAATTTTATGAAGCTGAGCCATATCATCAAGATTATTACGGCAGTTGTCGTGTTGAAGCATCAAGTGTATGAGATCTTTAATTCTGAAATTAACGATCTTATTAATTATAATAAGTTCTTGCCTGATATATAGTGGATGTTCCCAGAATCAAAATATTAAACAATTATTAAATAGTAAAAATATGAATGGTATTAAAGAAAAAGAAGTATTAAATAGTGCTCCAGAACTTAGAGTGGAGCAGTGGATAGATAAAGACGGAAATAGGACAGAGCCAATTAGATTGGCAGATCATGACGGTAAATATAAAATAATTTATTGCTTTCAGCATTGGTGTCCTGGATGTCATAGTCAAGGATTACCATCTTTGAAAAAAATGGTTGATGCCTTTGATGGAAATGATAAGATTGCTTTTTTTGCAGTACAAACCGTATTTGAGGGCAGTCATGCGAATACCTATGAAAAAATTGCTAAAACCCAAACCAAGTATGCCCTTGAAATACCTTTTGGACATGATCCTGGAACTGGAAGATCTACAATTATGCAAGATTATGGAACTGGTGGTACACCTTGGTTCATACTAATCAATCAAAATAATGAAATAGAGTTTGCTGATTTTCATATAAATGCTGATGGAGCTATTCAATATTTAAAAGAAACGTTAAAATAAATAATGGAAATAAAACACGATAAAGCCAAGAGAGAATTTGTTCTTCCAATTGATGCATCAAACTCTGCAAAGGTTGTTTATACGTTAAATTCATCGTCAGAAATGCGTTTAGTTCACTCCGAAGTTCCTTACGCTTTGCAAGGACAAGGCATAGGGAAAGAGTTGGTATTAAAAACATTTCAAAAACTAACGGATGAAGGGTATAAAGCTACTGCCGTTTGTAGTTACATCAAAGCAGTAGCAAACCGAGATTCGAAATGGCGAAATATAATAAAGTATTAAAACAGATATGAGTACAATAATAGAAAACATAAGAGATTTTTTCTCAAAAAAACAAAAGGGTGAAGAAACAGGATTGGCACCAGATGGAGTTTGTTCTATATGTTGGGGACACACTGAATGGGATGGTGAGTATTATGAAATTGTGAGGGATAAGCATTTGCTACCCGGTAGCGATAGATACGAAAGTTTTATCAGTAAGATAGCTGATAAACACGTAAATACTACTCATAAGCATGGGAACAAATACATATGTACCTCTTGTAATAAAGAGATATAACAATGAGCAATTTTTTAGCGAAGAATATAAATATTCATTTTGCAAAAGAGCTTCCAAGGGATGTTAACACTAAAAATATCTCGAGACAAGTGTCTGATGCTTGCTACTCTTTGGCCGACCCCATCAAACCTTCAAATCCAGAAATTCTTCACGTTTCGGATTTACTTCTAAAGGAGATGGATCAATCCAAAGATGAAATTAAAACGTGTTTAGGGGTGCTAAGCGGTGCTGAAAATGTATCAGGGTTTGAGCCCTATGCCATGTGTTATGGCGGGCATCAATTTGGAAATTGGGCAGGGCAACTGGGCGATGGTAGAGCAATCAACATAGCTGAGGCTGATTTGAATGGAAAGAATTGGAAGTTTCAACTAAAAGGGGCTGGTCCTACTCCCTATTCAAGAGGGTCTGATGGTTTGGCTGTATTGCGTTCATCCATTAGAGAATATCTTTGTAGTGAGGCTATGCACAGCTTGGGTGTACCCACTACCAGAGCATTATCACTTGTCAAAACCGGGGATCTTGTAACTAGAGATATACTGTATAATGGAAATCCTAAAAAAGAACAAGGAGCAATTGTATGTAGAGTCTCTCCAAGTTTTATTCGATTCGGCAGTTTTCAAATTTTTGCAGCGAGAAAAGATAACGAGAATCTAAAAAAGCTACTCGATTACACCATCAAACATCATTTTTCGCATCTTGGGGAAGAAGCTAGAAATAAAGAAACGTATCTTAATTTTTTTGAAGAGGTAACTAATAGAACATTAGAATTGATTCTTCACTGGCAAAGAGTTGGTTTCGTACATGGTGTAATGAACACAGATAATATGTCTGTGCTGGGTTTAACCATTGATTATGGCCCTTACGGTTGGCTAGAAGATTACAACCCGTACTGGACACCGAATACCACCGATGCAGAGAATAAAAGATATAGGTTTGGAAACCAAGCTAATATCGCATTATGGAATTTAGTACAACTGGGTAATGCTCTTTTCCCTTTGATTAACGAGGTTGAGCCCCTTCAAAAGATTCTAGAAGATTTTAGAGATACTTTTTCTATTGAGTATAAAAAAATGATGGCAAAAAAATTGGGTTTGTACCAATTTGGCAATGTAAATCAAGATTTTATAGACGATTTAGAGGATCATCTTACTCGGTCTGAAATAGATTATACCATATTTTTTAGAGAGCTTTCCAACAGCAAAGGAACTGACTTTGAGGAGTTTTGGAACACCATCAAAAAGTCCAGCTATTTAAACGAGCAAGAACTAGTGTTACATATAGAAATGTGGACGAAATGGTTCAACGTATATAGTAAATATCTATCTGACGAAAATCTTGATGCAGGAGATAGAATGACAAAAATGAAAGAAACGAATCCAAAGTATGTGCTTAGAAACTATATGGCTCAATTAGCCATAGATGATGCAGAAAAGGGGAATTATGGTTTGATCGATGAATTATATCAACTGCTATTAAAGCCCTATGATGAGCAACAGGATATGGACAAGTGGTATGCTAAGCGTCCAGAGTGGGCTAAGCACAAAGTGGGATGCTCTATGTTGTCATGTAGTTCGTAAAAAACAAAGATGAAATCTAACCAAATTTTTAACGTAAAAAAAATTGTTGAGTATTTGTCACCATTCAAAGACAATCTGGAACAACTATATGCCTGGGATGCGAGTTTCAAAAAATTAGTTGATCTAAATATTCTAACAACAAAAGAACTTGCGGAACTTGATAATCAAACCCCATTTATTCGCACTTTGGAAGTGAAGAATAAGGTGGGCAAAGCAATGCGAAATGCTCGAACTAACGACCCAGTTTATTTTAAAAAGTTGGTACAATGGGTTATCAAGGATTGGGGTGGAGTAATCGGATTGAATGATGAAAATATTGAGCCATTAGTAAACAATTTTATTAGTTCAGAAAAACCCCCTTTCAAATCCATATCTAGTAGTTCAAAAGTTGGTGCATATTTAAACCCTGAAAAAAATGCCATATATGATTCCAGAGTTGCCTATGCGTTAAATTGGATTATCTTCTCTCAAAGCGCTGGCAATAAATTTTTGCCAATGCCACAGGGTAGAAATTCAAAACTAACAGCTTTTGATATGGACGTACTTATTCGGTTGAAAAATGTAGAAAAATACAAACCCAACTCATTATCAGATTTAGACGCTAGACTGTATATAAAGAGTAGAGACAACAATAATTATATCAACGAAAAAGAAGCATATTACGAAATGAATAAACTAATGTTAGAAATAAGTAGCAAACTTTGGCATAAACCTAAATACGAGCCATTATTTTTAACAGGAATGTTATTGTTTTCTATTGCAGACACGGTGGTATTTCAAGATTTAACATCAAAAATTTCAATAAACATATAAATCAAAAAAATGAAAGAAGTAAAACATCCATTGCCTCCATTTACATTGGAAACGGCAAAACAGAAAATTCAAATGGCGGAAGATGGCTGGAATAGTCAAGACCCAGTAAAAGTATCCATGGCATATACCATAGATAGCGAGTGGCGAAACAGAAACCAATTTGTAAACGGTAGAGAAGAAATCCAAGCATTCCTTAAAAACAAATGGGAAAACGAACTCGATTACAAATTAAAAAAAGAATATTGGGCTCATACAGATAATAGAATTGCCGTAAGATTCGAATACGAATACCGCAACAAAGAAGGTAAATGGTTTAGAGCATACGGAAACGAAAATTGGGAATTTAATGAAGATGGCCTAATGCAAAGAAGATTTGCTTCTATTAACGACCTTGAGATTAGTGAAGAAGATAGAAAATTTAAATGAGATTTGGGAAGGTAGAAGATATTAGTGCTATAGATTTTGGTTTGCCAAACGATGCTCCTTTAACAAATAGGATACTAAGTAATACACTAAATCCTAACTATTCTGTTTATATTGGTTGTGGGCATTGGGGAAAAGATTACCTCCACAATTTCTATCCTATAGGAACAAAAGATGAATTAGCATTCTACTCTACTCAGTTTAATAGTATAGAGTTAAATGCTAGTTTTTACAAAAACTATAAACCCGAACATTACAGAAAATGGTATGACCGTACAGAAAAAATTTTTAAATTCTTTCCTAAAATTTATCAAGGAATATCGCACTTTAGAAGACTGAATAATGTGGAGGATTATCTAAATAATTTTCTGCTTTCTGTTACAGCCTTAGAAGATAAATTAGGTACTATATTCCTACAATTAAGAGAAGATTTTTCTACATCGAAATTTGATTTACTTCAAACCTTTATTAAAAATTGGCCAATAGATTTACCGCTAGCCATTGAGCTTAGGAACTCTACTTGGTATACCGATGAAGACAATCATAAAAGAATCTTTGATCTTTGTGAAAAACGTAATGTAAATATCATCATAACCGACTCAGCAGGAAGGCGAGATTTGCTACACATGCGTTTGAGTAATCTGAAACCATTTATTCGCCTTATTGGAGCAAACCATAAAAGTGATTATGAAAGGATTGATGAATGGGCAAAAAGAATTTCGAAATGGATAGACAAAGGCATATCAGAAATTACCTTCTTTGTACATCAAAACGAGGAAATGGAATCTCCTCAACTTGCTAATTACTTTAGTCAACAATTAAGCTATTATCAAACACAAATAAAGTAAAACTATGTCATTTCAATATTCTGAAGGTAAGAAAAAAGTACAAAAACACGCAGGAGTGGAATACGAAGCTCAGAGATTAACAGGAATGGTAAAAGATTATGTTGCACCTCACGGCCAGCAATTTATCCAAAATCAAACATTTTTAATTATTTCTTCCGTGGATGAAAATGGAGCATTGTGGACCTCTATTATCAAAGGAAATTATGAAGGATTCGTGCGTTTTTCATCCCCAGAAAAAGTTGAGATTGAATTAGACGATATAGATTTTAATCCGCACGATATTCTATATAGAAACATAGAAAAAAACGCAAATGTGGGTGTTCTTTTTATAGAATTTGCTAATAGACGAAGATTTAGAATAAACGGAAAAGCACATTTTGACAAAAGTAAGATACAGATTGAAATACTGCAAGCGTTTCCTAATTGCCCAAAATACATTCAAGCTAGAAATTATCTAAACGTAGATAGAGATAATAAAATATTAGCACCATCAGAATTGGACTTATCCTCGATACAAAAGATAGTTTCAAAAGCAGATACATTTCTGATGGGGACTCAAGCGAAAAATGGCGGTGTTGATACTTCACATAGAGGCGGCATGAAAGGTTTTTTAGAATTTATAAATGAAGATACAATTAGTATTCCAGATTACTCGGGCAATAATATGTTTTTAAGTTTGGGTAACATAATAGAAAACCCAAACGCAGGACTATTATTTATTGGTTTTGAAACGGGTGCAACGCTGCAGTTATCTGGTAAAGCCTATATAGAGTTAGATGAAAATGATTTTGAACGCGGCATAGAACGATATTGGTATTTTAAAATTGAAAAAAATATTTTCACTCAAAATGTATTGCCAATGAATTGGGGTATGCCACATTATTCTCCTTTTAATCCAGCATTGCAGTAAGTGATACTATATTTAAACCTATAAGCGTAATCAACAAAAAATAAAATGAAATACAAAACAAGACTAGAACGAATACTCGATATGCCGCTAGCAGAGAATGCTATTCGTCAATGGCCTCAAAGCGGAGAATTGGTAAGAACTAAAGAAGGAATTAGCCGTGTAGAATCTCATTTTGAAGGGTTTAAACTGGGCATTGGCAGAAGAATCCATCTAGGGGATAAATTAATAGTAGAATGGACAAGTGACTACGGAGATGGTAAATTACATAGAAATGTTACTATTGCCGATACAAAAAATGGTGAAGCAATTGCTGTAACCGACTATTGGGGAGCGCCTTTTGATAAACCAGAATGGAGAGTAGGCCTCACAGAACCACTTGAGAACACAAGTATTTGGCCCAATAAAGAAGAGCTTATCGGTGATGAAGAAGAATAGCAATTGAACATGGCATTAGGGAAAAGATTTAACGCTAATGAAGAACGAGATAACAGAAAAATTAGTTAATAAACCATTTGAGACGGTTTATATTCAACTCAAAGAGAATATACTTGCCGAAGGTTTTTTAATACTTCATGAAATAGATACCCAAAGTATAGTTTCTAAGCACGGAATTATCATAAAACCGCTCAAACAAATTTTATTTTTCCATCCAAATTATATCCAAAAAATTGTTGCCGAAGATTATTTAGCAATAAATGAAATACCAATAAAATTAGTGGTTATGGAAATAGATGAGAATAAGATAAGCGTTAGCGTTCCCAATCCCAAAGAAAGATTAAGTAGTTATACAACTGAAGGTCTAGGAGAGGAGCTTCTAAAACGATTAAATCAAATATTGGACTTAGAAACAAATGAAATCAAATGAAGATTTTTTAGTTAAATAAGTAGTTGATTTAAAGAAAAACAGCTATCTGAAATCATATATAATAGAACAATGTAATTCAAAATTCTTAATTATAATCAAATGAAATTAATATACACAAATACTCAACGAATTGGAAACTTAATGTCAAAAGCAGGTTTAATTCTGGTATTGCTTTGGATTGGCATTTACAAATTTACCCCTACCGAAGCTAAGTTAATAGAACCATTATTGGCAAATAGTCCATTATTTTCATGGCAATTAGCTGTTTTTCCACTTGAGACTTTATCAAAAATTATTGGGGTAATTGAAATAATCGTGGCATTACTAATTCTTTTAGAATTTAAATTCAAAAGATTAGCACAGGTTGGTTATCTCATTGCCGTAATCATGTTTTTAAGCACCCTCAGTTTTTTGTTTACTACACCAGACACCTTTAAGGTAAGCGATGGTATTTTGATTACAAATTGGTTTATTTTAAAAGATATTATTTTTCTTGGCTTTTGTGTTTCAAAACTCGATTTAAAACTACTATTCAATAAAGACTAAATAAATGGCCAACACGAATCATGAGATTATAAGCAAAGAAGGAATAGATTTTCTTACAAAAAGATCATCAATATTTCAAGATATTCTTAATAAATATGGAACACCTCCTGCATGGGAAAGAGAACCTGGTTTCGAAACATTGATAAAGATTATTTTAGAGCAACAAGTTAGTTTGGAATCTGCAAAAGCACATTTTATAGCACTTCAAGAAAATATTGGAGAAATAAATCCATCAAACGTTTTACATGCTACCGAAGACCAGTTGACTAATAGTCACTTAAGCAGACAAAAGAAAATTTACATTAAAGCGCTAGCCAACGAAATATTGAACAAAGGACTTGATCTCGAAACTTTGAATAACTTGGAGGAAGATGAGATTCGAAGCAAACTGATTAATATCAAAGGAATTGGTAATTGGACGGTGAATGTTTACTTAATGATGTGTTTAAAAAGGGAAGACATTTTCCCAATAGGAGATATAGCTTTAAAAAACACCATGAAAGAACTTGCCGGACTACAAACAGAAGAAGAAATGCTTAAACTAGCGGAAGAGTGGCGACCTTACAGGACATTGGCGACCTTCTTCATGTGGCATAATTATCTAAGCAAAAAAAGAAAAACCTTACCAAAATAGAAAAATGAAATTATGTATGTAAAAAGGCAATATGGGCTGGGTATGATTGTAAAATGGACATCTACGGCCTTAATTATTAGTTTTCTGTATAGCTCAATAGTGACTATTTTAGGATTTTATTTGTCAAAATATCATAATGTTAACATATCATTAGCTTGGCAACCTTTAAGTGTCCTTGGTATCGCAGTAGCTTTTTATTTAGGATTTAAAAACAACGCCAGTTATGATCGCCTTTGGGAGGCAAGGAAGATTTGGGGATCAATAGTTAATAATAGCAGGTCCTTTGGTGCTCAACTCATTGCATACACAAGAGGTAATGATAAAGACGAGATAGTATCTGAAATAATACACCGCCACATTGCTTGGCTTACAGCTTTAAGATACCAACTAAGGTTAGAAAAAGAATGGGAACATACAGAAGAAAGGTTAAATAATGTTTTCGTTCCTAATATTTGCGAACTTTACTATACCAAACTTGATGAGGATCTTATGAGTTGCATTAGTGATCAAGAATTTGAAACCTATAAAAACAAATCTAACATTGCCTCTCAGATTTTACTTACTCAGTCTAAACGTCTTCAGGAGTTAAGAGATCAAGAATATTTTGAAGACTTTAGACACATGGAATTACAAAAAATGATTCACAGTTTTTATGAAGATCAAGGAAAGAGCGAGAGAATAAAAACTTACCCGTTCCCAAGACAATATGCATCGATTGCACTATGGCTGACCTTATTCTTTTGTTTACTTATACCGTTTGGTGCCATTGATGTATTTATGGATAGAATTTGGCTGACTATACCTATTTCTACGCTTATCATATGGGTATTTCACCTGATGGAGAAGATAGGAGATTACTCCGAGAATCCCTTTGAAGGTACATACAATGATGTCCCCATTACTTCTATAGCAAACACGATTGAAATAGATCTAAAGGAGATGATAGATAGCGAAAGTATCCCTGCAAAAACAAAACCAGTAAATGGGTTTTTAATGTAATTTGGCTAAACTAGAAGATACCTTGTTAATGTGAATGAAAAAAAAACACCTATTAAAGAAATTTCCACACTTGGTGGCAGAGTTTTCACAATAACTTTGCAGCATAAAAAGTATTAAATATAAAAATTAGATATTATGAACAATTATAAGAAAGCGTATATTGCTGGAGGGTGTTTCTGGGGAATGGAAGACCTTTTTAGAAAAAGAAACGGTATCGTTGACACAGAAGTTGGGTATCAAGGGGGACAAAATGAGTTTCCGACGTATAGGAATCATCCTGGGCATGCAGAGGCTGTAGAGATAACATACGATCCAGAATTAACCAATTTTAAAGAAATATTAGATTATTTTTTTAGAGTACACAACCCAACAACTGTCGATAGACAAGGTAATGATAGAGGGTCGAGTTACCGTTCAACCATCTTTATACAAAATGAGGAAGAACGGGAAATAGCGAAGGAAATTATCGATATTGTTGATGCCTCTGGAAGATGGGAAGCCCCTGTGGTCACAACATTGGAACCTTTTGCAACATTTTGGCCTGCAGAACCAGAGCATCAAGATTACTTAGTTAGAGTCCCTCATGGGTACACCTGTCACTCTGAACGATTTGGAACATTTTTAGAGACTGCGTATGAATCAAAATAATAAGATGAAAGAAATAAACCCTCTAAAACTAGAGGGTTTACTTTCTACTTAAAGAGAAGGCTGATATTCAATATATTAGATGATTTCAATCATCTTTATTCTAACATTAATATTTGTTACAGTATTTTCCTGAAAAAAATAAAAATGAAAGAAATAAAATTTAGAAACTTAAGATTTAATCCAGAACTCACGCCTTTTTTAGGGTTATCTAGACAGATGGCCGAGGCATTTGGATACACAGCAAATTTATCTGTAGATAAGGAATTAGCACAGTTACTTAGGCTAAGGGTGGCACAAAAAAATGAATGTGCTTATTGTATCATTCTGCACTCAAAAGCAGCGCGAGATATTGGTATTCCAGCTGAAAAGGTAGATAATATTTCATCTTGGTGGAATAGTGAACTTTATGATAAGAAGGTAAAAGCTGCATTAGGTTATTGCGACATCTTAACAGAGGGATCAAACAAAGATTTTCAAAAATACCATAATCAACTGGAGAATTATTTTTCAGAAAAAGAAATTGCAGAGATTGCTGCAGTAATCATAAACATGAATGTATGGACTAGATTAAAGCTTGCTCAAGGAGAAACTCCATATTACCAAGAGTAATATTAGAAGAAAAGTCAACACCAAGTAAAGGCATTTTAGCACTTCATAGAATTTTGACAATTTTAACTTTGCCCAACAAAAAAAATAAATTTTGAAACTCAATAAAGAAATTTGGATTGCGAGTGGTCTACGTACCCCATTTGCTAAAGTAGGCAAAGAACTTAAAGATGTTGGAGCACTAGCGCTTTCAGCATCAGTAATGAACAAAATGAAAGAGCAACAAGGTGCTGATCCAAATTATGTATTTTGGGGAACTGTAGTGCCCAACCTTTCTTATAGCAATGTATCTCGTGAAGCATTGATGGAGAGTAATCTATCAGAGGAGGTGATATCGATCTCTACGACCTTAGCTTGCAGCACAAGCTTAGTAGCAGCTATTGAGGCCGCCTCCATGATCTCAGAAGATGAGATCGCAATAGCTGGTGGAGTAGAGAGCATGTCAAACACCCAATTAGGCTTATCGACTAAAACTTCAAATTGGGTAAAGGATTTCTTTGCGTCAAAGGATTTTGTGAGTAAATTGCAAAAAATCGGGGGCTTATTTCAATTTAGACTTTTTATCCCTTCAGGTAAGAACAGAAGTACTGGTAAGAGTATGGGAGAGCATGCCGAAATCACCGCACAAAGACTTGGAATAGAAAGAAGAGATCAAGATGAACTAGCTCTCAAAAGCCACCAAAATTATTTTAAAGCCAAAGGAAGGGGTTTTTATGATGATTTAGTCTTTTCTGAATTTGGTTTAGACAGCGATGCTATTCCAAGGAAAGATTCAAATCTTGATAAGTTAGCGACTTTAAAGCCTGTTTTTGACACAAAGAGTGGGAAGGGAAGCTTAACGGCTGGCAATTCTACTTTATTTACCGATGGTGCAGCCAGTGTTTGGATAGCAGGAAAGAATGCCATTAATAGTATTAAATCACCATATAAAGTAAAAATGATTGATTGGGAAATGGCAGGAGTAAACATAGCAAAAGAAGGCATTTTAATGTCCCCAAGTTTTGCTATTCCTCGGTTATTAGAAAGACATAAACTTAAATATGATGATATTGACTTATGGGAAATCCACGAAGCGTTTGCTTCCCAGGTTTTGGCCACTATAATAAATCTGGAAAACCCTGATCACATAAAGAAAACAGGTGCAAAATCTGATTTCGGGTTATTCCCAATGAATAGACTTAATCCAAATGGGAGTAGCATAGCCATCGGCCATCCTTTTGGTGCAACTGGAGCTAGAATTTTGAGCCAAGCCACAAAAGAATTAGCTTTGCGAGGAAAAGGAAAGAAAGCCATAATAAGTGTTTGTGCTGATGGAGGACTTGGGGCAGTAATGTTGATAGAATCATAAACTAATATAAAAATGGAAAACTGGAGCATTATCAAAACAGAAGATGATATTAGACAAATCATAGACAAGTCTAATAATTACCCACAAATCATCTTTAAAGATAGTATAAGCTGCGGCATAAGTGCTTATGCAAAAGAACGACTTATGCAGGAATCTGATTTATTAACTAGTAAAGCAGATTTTTATTATTTAGACTTATTAAGGTATAGGGCAATTTCTAATTTTATCGCAAGGGAATTAAATGTACACCATCAATCCCCACAAGTAATAGTTGTAAAGAATGGAGTAGCAACTTACAGTGCCACACATCATAATATCGATGCAAATACAATCGCAAACAATTTATAAACAAATAAAAAAATAAAAAAAATGACAACAACATCACAAGACACTTTACTAGAAGTAGTTGATAGCTTAAAAAAAGCTGGATATGACAATGATTTTGAATATCATGCAGACCACATACATGCCATTCAAGGTAATGTTAAATTATCTACTGACGATTTTAATGTAGATAAGGGTTATCAGTTTGAGTGCACGACATCAGGTGACTGTTCAGCAGTTTATGCAATAAGCTCTGATAGTAGGAATATAAAAGGAGTATTGGTAGACTTTTATGATAGCAACACTCGTAAATTAGATGATAAGATCATTGAAAAGTTTAATGTAGAAACTCAAAAAAATACGACAGATGAGTCAAGGGTTACCACAAGATATGGTATGAACAAAATTTTTAAAGATGAGTTTAATGAAAATTCAGAAAGATTTGAACTAAGATTTGGCTATCCAGATTTCCCTAAATGTCCGTTTGGAAATTCATTCAAAATGCTGGGTTATGATAAAGAGAAAAAGGAATATGTTTGGTTGGTTACGAGCATCTTGAATGACGAAAGATTATCACGAGTAACTTATTCTAAATAATTAAATGAATTTTGGGAATAAGATTCGTACATGGATACCGAAAAATGACTAGATGAATATACTTGGATTTGCAGGGAGCAATAGCCCCAATTCCATCAACAAAAAGTTGGTTTCTTATGCTTTATCTTTGTTCGAAGGTCATCAATCAAGTATTATAGATCTGAATAACTATGAGGTCGAAATTTTTAGAATAGACAGAGAAATACAAGGAGGTATACCAAATAAGATATTGCAAATTGCAAATCTTACTTCAGATGCCGATTTGCTGGTTATTTCATTGGCTGAAAATAATGCATCGTATAATGCTGGGTTCAAAAATATATATGACTGGATGTCACGAATTCCAAATCGACAGGTATTCGATGGAAAACCGCTTCTATTGATGGCCACTTCACCTGGTGGTCGCGGTGGGGCAAGTGTGTTAGAAGCTGCCAAAGAGAGATTTCCGCGAGATGGTGCCAAGATTTTAGCTACTTTTTCTTTACCTCTTTTTGACCAAAACTTTAATTCTGAATTAAACCGAATTACCGACAATAAAAAAAATGATGAGTTAGTTCAAATAGTACATCAGATAAATTTAAAAAATAAATAATTTAATAAAATATGATAATAGCAGCCTTTAAATATAAAGTAAACCCAGCATTTGCAGAAGAATTCGATTATCTATATAGTTATGCCCTAAAACATGTAGGAATTATAGATGGCTATGATGGACATGAGGTTTTCGAAGGTAAAAACGGAGAACAAATGCTAGTTGTGCGATTTAAGGATAAAGATTCTTTTATTGCTTGGGATGAACATCCCGAGCATAAAAAATATAAGGAAAGAGGTAAGACTGAAATCTTTCTGAGTTATGATGTATCCGTAGGAGAGGTATTCGAGAGGCATACTAAAGAAGAAGGTGTAATTTAATTGTATTGTATAAATTAATTTCATGTTAGCTTGGTTAGACGTACTAAAATTCGCAAATAACGGCAATACAGAGCCCGACCAAAGGGTCGAAAAAACAGAAGAAGAATGGAAATCCATTTTAACGACTGAACAATTTAGAGTTACTAGGCAAAAAGGAACTGAAAGAGCACACAGTTCAGAGATGTGCAATTTGTTCGAACCAGGACGTTATGCCTGTGTTTGTTGTAGGACAGAACTTTTTGATAGTGAAGAAAAATTTCAAAGTGGAACAGGTTGGCCATCTTTTACTCAACCTCTTAAAAATAATGTGATTGCTTATCTCAAAGATAAAGGCTTTGGTATGTATCGTATAGAAACCGTCTGCAATACTTGTGATGCTCATTTGGGTCACGTGTTTCAAGATGGTCCACCTCCAAGTGGATTACGGTTTTGTATAAATGCGGTTTCATTAAAAAAAGTGGAAACCAGTATTCGTAAAGCAACTATTGGCGGAGGGTGTTTTTGGTGTACAGAAGCCATTTTTCAACAGTTAAAAGGCGTAATTGGTGT
>JALHLK010000051.1:5652-32079 GCA_022844565.1 Saprospiraceae bacterium | reverse complement strand
GCTTCACAAATCCACCTAAAGAAATCGCCGTACACGTAAGTACATACGGTGGTGTGAGAGGACGACAAAGGTTATACTTTTTCTTACTGAAATCTATTACCTTTGTCTCCTACTTAATTGGACTTGGAAATTCATTTCAAAATATCAGAATATCTCTAACAGGACAAAATTTATTGCTATTGACTAAGTATACAGGATTTGATCCGGAAGTTAATACAGGTAGTAGTTCTGGTGGTATCCAAACGTTTGGTATTGACCGTTTCACCTATCCAAGTGCTAAAACTTTCCTATTTGGAATTAATATGACATTTTAATTGGTAACTTATTTTTTGTTAAATTTAAAATAAAAGTAAAATGATAAAAACTAAATTTTTTAAAGCGCTATCAATGGCTGCTGTTTTATTGATGGTAATAGGTTGTACTGACCTACAGGAAGAAATTCTTGATGAATCATTGACTGGTACTGGACAGGCTGAGGTGGTATCAGGATCTATTGCACCTGCGTACGGTTCCTTAAGAGATGTGTGGTTGCATACCAGAAATTTTGGTCTTCAAGAAGTTGCATCGGATGAGGCGATTATTCCAAATCGAGGTGGTAGAGATTGGTTTGATGGGGGTATATATATAGCAGTACACCAGCATTTAATGACACCTGGTAATGCTTTGATAAGTAATACTTGGACAACCATTTCTACGACAATATCTAGAGCAGTTGTTGCCCAAGATCGTTTGAAAATTGAAGTGCAAAAGGGCGGGAATCCTGCGGCTCAAGATGCACTTTATGAGATGACTGCTATGAAAGCTTATTTAAATATGATGGTACTTGATAACTGGGGCTTAGTTTTTAAAAAAGATCAAGGTATTGAGTTGTCTACAATTTTAAGAGGACAAGAGGCTATTTCTTACTTAGAGAGTGAGTTACTTTCTGTGGTAAACGTTATCAATAAGAATAAAGGAACGGGCAGATTTACACAAGATGCCGTGAAGGCACTTCTTGCACGACTTTATTTGAACGCTGCAGTATATAGAGATCCATATGGCAAACCAGACTTCAAAGCTGCAGACATGGATAAAGTAATACAGTACACGAATGAAATCATTGCAGGAAATTACATTTTATCACCGGAATATTTCGAAATATTTAATGATAATAACAATACCAACAAGGAAATAATTTTCGCACTTGATCAAAGAGGTGTTTTACAGAATGAACACTCTCGTTGGGCTTATTGGTCTATTTCTGGTGACCTTATACCTAGACCAGAATTTCCAAACACAAGAGGTACCGATGCTGCTGCAATGACAACTGATTTTTATCAAACTTGGGTAGATGCTTACGGTAGCGTAGATCCAGCTGATGCTGATGCTCGTTTTTATCAGAAAAACGTGAATGTTCCTGCAAACCTTAGAAATCTTTCAGGTATAACACCAGCAAACGACGCGAACCATTTCTTTTGTGTAAAAGCGGAAGATTTTCAAGTAGATAGAGGAATACTAAGAAATAATATCTGGGGTCCAAGAAGAGATGCAGGTGGTAATATTTTAAGATGCACTGATGGAACAGTCAGAATTTATCCAGTGATAAATGCAAGGACAAGTGGAGCAAACAGAGCCTATGTTGATCATAACGCCAAAGTAGATTTTACCGATGCGGGAAGTTTGCACAACACTGGTTATCGATTTTCTAAGCACCAGTTCAGTAAAACCGCACCAGATTGTTGCAATGGAAGTAGTGTGGATCTTGTGTTGATCAGATTGGGTGAAATTTATCTAATGAGAGCTGAGGCAAAGCTACGTAAAGGAGATGCCGCAGGTGCGTTGGCAGATGTCAATAAACTAAGAACATCTAGAAATGCACGTCCTGATCAGACACCTAAACCTTTATCTTCAATCAATACTGATATTCTTTTCCGCGAAAGTGGTTTCGAATTATATTGGGAAGGTCATAGAAGAACTTATCAAATCCGATTTGGTAAGTATGAAGATTTATGGACTGCAAAAACAGACAAAGATCCACGTAAACGTCTATTCCCTATTCCACAAAGAGCAATCGATGGAGCATCAAGTGAAAAAGGCTTTTTAGTCCAAAACGAAGGATACTAAAAGAAAATAAAGGGAAGGTCAATTGTTGATTTTCCCTTTTTTTTGCTTTTATCGAAAATTAAATCTACTTTTTTAAATTCAATAATTTTTTGTTACAGCGACCTTCAGGTCGTGGAAAACAAAAAACCACAATTCTTTTAGCGACATTTTTGCAACAAAAATGGTGACAAAAACTAATAAGGACATTACCTTTTTTAATAAACGATCACCTAATTTTGCATTTTAAACTTTCAACTTTCAACTTTCAACCGTCAACTTACAACTTTTCTACTATGAAAAATGCACTTGTATTCATAATATTATTTTCATTAACCCTGTCAACAATTGCCCAGCGAAAAGTCAATGAACCAATTCGTATGAACCATGTGCAGGTAATAGGGAGCCACAATAGCTATAAAATTGCCATTGAACCCGCGATCCTTGATTATTTATTTCAAAGGGATTCTTCAGCAAAATCACTGCAATATGAACACATTTCATTAACAGAACAACTTAAGTTAGGTCTCAGAAACCTAGAAATAGATGTTTATCACGATCCAGAAGGTGGTTATTATTTAAATCCTCGTGGGTTAGATATCGTAAGAAATGCTGGTAAGACACCGTTGCCATATGATGAAGAAAGTAAGTTGAAACTACCTGGGCTAAAAGTATTTCATGTCCAAGATATCGATTTTAGAAGTAGTCAATTACTTTTTAAAGATGCGCTAAATGAACTCATGGATTGGTCAAAAAAAAATCCAACACACACACCCGTTGTTATAACCCTGAATACTAAAGACGCAAAAATCCCCTTACTTCGAAATCCACTGCCTTTTGACGCAGAAGCCTTACTATCATTGGATGGTGAAATAAGAAGTGGCATGGGGATGGATAAGTTAATTACACCAGATCTAGTGCGAGGAAATCATGATAATTTGCAGCAAGCCATCTTAAAAGTTGGGTGGCCACTCCTAAATGACGTCAAAGGAAGATTCTTGTTTGTCCTTGATGAAGGAGATTCAAGGAGTGATGTGTATTTAGAGAAGTTTCCAGGCTTAAAAAACGCGGCTATGTTTATTAATAAAAAGAAAGGCCATCCTGAAGCTGCATTTCTAATTGTAAACGATCCTATTAAAAATTTTGAATTTATTAAAGAATTAGTCTCTAGTGGTTATATGGTACGCACTCGTGCAGATTCGGATACTAGAGAAGCGCGGACAGAAGATTACACCAAATTCGAAAAGGCAAAAGCCTCTGGAGCTCAAGTTATCACGACAGACTATTACATGCCATCAAAATTGTTTCCTTCTACATATAAAATTAGTTTTGAAAAAAGTACTTACGAAAGGATAATTAAACGGTAACTATTAACTTTTTTTGAAGAACTTTCTTATCGGGTACTTATTATACGAAAAATTATAACAACTGCTCCCATCACTACCCCTATATGTGTCCAAATTTTTTTTCTTGAAAAATCCATATTTTGGTCAGTATAAGGACCTGGATTGTTTAGGATTATGAATTTTAATTTATTCCAGTCCCACAATAACAAGTATACATTTGTAAGAAGCATTGATGATGTCATCTTCAAAAAAATAGGTCCCTCAAAAGCTGTAGTAAGAACAAAAATGCTAAGCATAATTGGGAAATACACAACGGCACCAAGAGTGCTAAAAATTTGTGACACTATTAAAAGTCCTGCTATCAATTGTCCCCAACCAATAAAATCACAATAAAAACCAGAACGATACATAGCCTCTAAAGGATGGGATAATGATCCAAATGGGGTATCCTCTCCTGATTGTGGTTCAAATCTGATTCCTTTAATTTTTAAAATACTTGCCCAAACGAAGGCTATGCCAAGTAGATATCTTACAAAAATTGTAAATACTTGAAAACTCTTAATACATTTCAGTCTAAATATAATCTTCTCCATTTTTTCTATAAATATTGTCATGTATATATTCACAGGCAGAACTTAGAAAAGTTGACGGAACAGCTTCAACTTTTCAAGCCTGCCACATTGCATAGCATTCGATGTTAATGTTATTGCTTAGGTGTTTTTGTCTTCTTGTGTATATCCTAATATTTCAACCCACGATTTTTGAGGCCTGCTTTTTGGGTAGCCGTTTTCAGTACGAAACTTTTTTCGTTCTTCTGTAAAGTCCCACCACGTTTTTTTTGTGTCGTGTGTGTTTGCAAAGTTTACTACTAACCTGAACTGGTCTTCAACACAAGGGTCTATCCAATATTCTTTTTTTAGTTCGTACTCGTCTGTCAGTTTTGCTCCGTCTTTGTTTATTAATTCATTGAGTGAATAATAACCTAAAAACACAAGGTCTTCGGCTGTCTTAAGTCTATCCCAATCCAAACAAAAACAGCTGTATGAAGTTTGCAACTTCATACCTCTATTAGTTTTAATGCAAATGCTAATCATATATATATATACATTTTTTTTTAATCCCCAATTGTGATGATTACTTTTTTAAGTTTGTATTTTATATTCAAGTATTTAAATTGCGAAAATAATTGAAAATTCTAAAATTGCTATCTGATTATCATTTTTATAATGAATTGGCAAAGCAGATATGCAAATAGTATTTTTAAGTTAAAAACTTAAAATAGCTTTTGTGAAGGGATTGAGGCAAACTTAGGACAGTGGGAACTTGTTTGTTTTTTCCCACAAACTCAGCTGTTCCATTAATTACTACTTAATTTCCTTCAGCTATTATTTTCAGTGTTTTGAAATCAGTTGTCACGGATTGGAAGTAACTACCCACTTGCTCACAATTGTCAATGATTGCTTGTTTACTTACAAAAGTATCTTCTTCTACAAAAGACTAAACTGCTGTGTCCGAAATGAACTTATTTGTTTTTTCAAATTCTCCGTTTGAGAAAGCTTTTGCTATTTCTGTTTTTGTCCCAAAATGGATAAATTTGTGAAAGGCAAAATGCGAAGTACAACGGCATTTGTTGAAGATGCAAGAGGTTGAATACAGTATAATAAGTTGACAAAAGGCAATTGCAGTTGATAAGCCAATTGTTCTACGTCAACTTTCAAATACTTCTTTGCTCAACTACTTCTCTACTTTCTTTCCCACCATGTTGCGTCCTCCCTGATGCAGTGTAACACTCTCCACCTTACCGTCCTCATTTTTATTGAACGTGAGCTGAGCTTCTACAATTTTGTAGTAAAATTCATTTTTTGATTTGGCGAATACAGGCAGTTCTTGTTGGCCGGTTGCCTTTATCAGTAACCGATTGTCGCTACGCGAAACGGTGAGTACAAATCCGGGCATCAATTCGTAGTCGCCCACGTAACTTTCCAAAGTGTTTACATCAACCGCAAATTCAGGAACGTTGGGCTTACTTGACGTTAGCGGTGAAGCGGGATTTAGTAGATGCATACCGATATCATCTACGAATTCCGTTGAATTAGTTAATACCACAACTCCTATCTTTCCATTTTTAGTAAAGCCAATAAAACTCCGGTATCCACCGGTGCCTCCGTTGTGCCAAACAATTTCAGATTCTCCGACACCTTCAATGTGCCATCCCAATCCTACTTTAGGTGTAATGCCTTCTGTTATGGTATTTTTATGCGACAAGTGTAGTGCGGGGTATAATTTACTTTTAACAATGCCCATGTTTGCACTTACGTATTTGGCCATGTCGGCAACGGTAGAACGGACAGATCCCGCCCCTGCCAGCGCGTTGAAATCCCAGTTCGATACTTCAATTCCGCTGGTGTATCCGGTAGCTAAATTCTTTTTCATCGCGGGAGTAAGCGTAATGCGGGTATTGTTCAGGCCTAGCGGATTAGCGATTACATCAATTACCTGTTGCTCGAAAGAAGAACCTTTCTTTGCGGCCAGCGCGTGACCGAGCAAGCCCGCAGCATAGTTTGAGTATTCGTATTGCGAGCCGATGTCGCGCGTAAGCGCATAGCTGGACAAGAAATCGTACAATTGTTTTTCGGAATAGTCGGCATACGGATTGGCCGGATTGGCCGGGTTCAAATTGCTAGGCAGACGCGGCAGCGCAGAGGTATGATTAGAAAGATGAACCAGTTTGATCGATTCACCATTTCGCATAGGCGCGGTAATTCCTGCAGGTAAATAATTCTGCAAGGGATCATCGAGTTTAGCTTCGCCCTTGATCACCCGATCGGCTAATAAAATTCCAGTAAAGGTTTTGGAGATCGAGCCGATTTCAAAAACGGTATTTTCATTTACCGCCTCCTTCGTCTTGAGTGATTTCACTCCAAAACTGTAATACGTTGTGCCCTTGATATCAATGATACCCACTACGATAGCTGTATTGCTACCATTGTCGATGCGTGCCTGAATGTTGCTCCTGACGGCATCGGGTAAGGTAGGTTGTGCTAGAGTGATTTTACATGCGACAAATAAGAAAAGCGAGAGTACAAATTTTGATTTCATATTTTTTAAAATTTTTTTAGTGATTTCAATTTGTTGGTCTGTTTGGTGATCTGTATCCTTATAGACCATTTTGCATTTAAGTTTTGGGTTCCCTTCTGTGACACACAGACCCAAGGTAATTACCGAGCGCAAATTTATCTTCATAATTTTTGTAATAGTAATTGAGTTTACAACTTCTGTAAACGCTTAGGATGGATTTTCCATCAGGCGGATCAACTCATCGATTTTTGAAAGCCGTGGTACAAGTTCTTTTCGAACCGCTTGTTTATTCAGGTAGTAAATAGATATGGCGATGACCACATTCGCTATTGCCACTTTTAGAATAGGTTTAAGTCTATCGGTAACTCCCAACCCTAAAGCGAACAACATCGTGAGTATTATACCTGGCAAGATATACCAATAGATGACGCTGTCGAGCAGTTGTTTTTGATGAAGCAAATACTCTTTCGACTTATGCAGATACTCCAGGTATGTTTCAGTGAATGCACTTGGTTTACACTTTTTTGCATTTCTTAGTTTGAGGGCTACAAACAAGGCATAGCCGATTATCAAAAAGGAGGCTACTTTAGATAAGAGATTTGGAACGGAGTAAGCATAGTAGGCAAATACAGGTATAACAATACCTATGGCTATATACTCTCTTAGATCGCGGTACTGGATTTTTTTATGAATTTCATCAAGGCTTGTTTGCAAATTCAGCATCAAACGTGATTTTTCAAACTTGATGCGCTCCTGATTGGATGACGACTGCCAGATTTTTATTAACTCTTCCTCCATCATATTTTTTCTTTTAGACAATTAAGTAACTTTATTTTAATCCGTTTTATCTTCACCGCCACATGGTTTTCTGAAAGGCCGGTGATGTCTGAGATTTCTTTATACGAGAGTTCTTCCAGGTAGAATGTAATCACCGCCTTGTCGGCATCGTTTAAGGTTTTAATACAGTTGCGCAGGTGGATCAGCCGCTCATTGACTTCCAGAATTGGTTCCTCTTCACGGACGGACCCAATGGTCAGGCTGTCTAACTTGCGAAAGCGATCGCGTTTTTTTGCTTGCTTCATCTGCAAGCGCATACATACATTCAGTGTAATTCGAAACATCCATGTGCTGATTGAAGACTTATTTTCAAAGGAGGGGAGAGACTGCCAGATGTTGATGAGCGCCTCCTGAAAAAGATCTTTCTTATCGTCCTCATCCTCCGCGTATACGGAGCATACTCGCAGCAGCTTGTGCTGATTCTGCTCAACTGCAGTTAAAAAAGTATTTTCAAAATGCTCGTTCATGCCAGAAGGTTGGTAGTTGTATGTTTAGTTACAAAAGGTGAGGTAATATGACAGAAAATTTACTTTATTTTAAATTAACTCAGTCAATTTCTATTTTGCCTAATTTCCTTTCGAAAAGAATCCAATGCGTAATCTGGGATTATGTAAGAATGATTTTTCCCAGCGTTTAGCTGTTGATATTGCTCATTGGCATCTTAACCCTACTTGGCTATATAGGAGTCCCGCTCTCTTAAGTCTATCCCAATCCAAACAAAAACAGCTGTATGAAGTTTGCAACTTCATACCTCTATTAGTTTTAATGCAAATGCTAATCATATATATATAAATTTTTTTTAATCCCCAATTGTGATGATAACTTTTTTAAGTTTGTATTTTATATTCAAGTATTTAGATTGCGAAAATAATTGAAAATTCTAAAATTGCTATCTGATTATCATTTTTATAATGAATTGGCAAAGCAGATATGCAAATAGTAATTTTAAGTTAAAAACTTAAAATAGCTTTTGTGAAGGGATTGAGGCAAACTTAGGACAGCGAGCCTACTGTATGCCTTCAAAACTTTTTAAATCAACATACAAAGTAAAGTTTGAAGATGGTACTTATGAAAGAATATTAAAGCACTAAACGCATAGTGATCAATGATCAATCGGGATTTTGCCTATCAAAAGCAGTAAGAAAAAAGAATTTTTTGGAGCATTTATATTTTCGATCCATCAAAAGAATCACTTTAGATCAATTTGTTTAACTGGAACAACCAAGTTATAATTTAAATGATTCAACAATTAGAATATCCCTTCATTAGTCTTAAAATCTAAATTTATTAAATAAACAAGAATTGTATTTTCGAATATTAATAAAAAAATATAAATTTGCAAATAGAACTCTCAATATTTTAAGTACAAAACTCCTTCGATCATTCTTAATTGAAAATCATAAAAATTGAATAATTGAATTGAAAAAAGTTACCTCAATATTAACACCACCCATAATATTTAAATGTATCACCTTTTAAAAACAAAAAATAAAATATGTCCAACAGAAGTTTAAAACTACTTATTTTTTTAGCGCTGTCTTGTTTTCATTTGACTAATTTGATGGGACAAAAACCACCATACTCTGGAACAATTTTTATTGATCCCAAAATAATAATAGATTCAGATTGCTCAACTTTTTCAAATATAACTTATACGGGTCGAGGTAATAAACTGGTGTATGATCGGAGAATAAATAATTGGGTTAATCTCAACGCATACTTATTTAATGTTGTTTGGAATGATTCACTTACTTCACAAGCTGTTGTTAATCCAGAATTTACGCTAGTTGAAGCAACAACCGAAGCAAATAAATATGCCTACAAGATTGGTCAATTACCTCATATCTTAAGGACTGATGTCAAAGAAATATGGATTCACAAAGGGGATTTTGATTGGGGTGGAGGTAATAATTCCCTACTTATTCATACTGCTCGTGGTATATATTATGAATCTCTTGGTATCGTTGAGGAAACTTTAGTTCATGAAGCAAGTCATACTTCATTAGATGCAAAACATGCAAAATCGTCTGAATGGAAGAAAGCACAAACATTAGATAGTAACTTTATTTCGACTTATGCACAGCAATACCCCATCCAAGAAGACATTGCAGAAAGTTTCCTTACGTGGTTAGCAGTGAGGCATTTTTCTGCAAGAATATCAACGGTTAATAACAACTTGATTAAGAAAACTATACCAAATCGTTTATTATATTTTGATGCCCAAAAATTCAATTTAAACCCTATTCCTTGCCTCACAACAACAACAGTTAAGAACGCGGATTCTGGGCTTTACAAGGTATATCCTAATCCCACTTCAGACATTTTATACTTTGAAACTCCTACTAAATTTGAAAGTTCCATTATAATCTATAACGCATTTGGACAACTAATTCAAGGATTTAGGAAAAATACCAACCAAATAGATCTTTCGGCTTTTCCCAATGGAATTTATCTAATTTGCTTCAGAGATCAAGAGAGGATTACATCATTTAAAATAATAAAGAATAGTAGATAAATGATGTCAAATCTTTTAGTCCTCTTTTATCAAAATACTTTTTTACTATCCACCGAGATTCTGATTCTTACATTTGTAAATTATTCTTAGTTTTGTAATAAATCTTGGTTAGCTTCTTTTGATCTCATTAAAATTTAGATTAATTATGATGCAACTAGTTTATAAATGGACATGGAGACTAACTGCCACTTACATGTTTATTTTCGGGCTTTTATTTGGGACAAAAAGAGATAAATGAATAACTACAAACTATTTGCAACGAGGTTGATAATTATCGCTTTAATGTATTTTAACCTTTGCTCTTGCAATGATAATACTAAGAAAAATACTTCTATCAATGAAGTCAATAAATTAAAACTAACTCCACAATTGAGTACCTTAAAAGCCAATCTCAATACTATAGATAAAAATATAAGATGCATTTATCAGGACAAAAATGGTAATTATTGGATAGGGACAAATGCTGCAGGGGTATATCTTTTTGGAGAAAATAAAATGAATCATTATACCATCAAGGATGGACTTGCAGACAATCAAGTCGTTAGCATTCAAGAAGATGATTTAGGGAATATTTGGTTCGGGTCAGGTGGATTTAGAATTAGTAAATTTGATGGGATAACGTTCACTATATATTCGAATCAAGTAAAATTAACAAAAGGTACAGAAAACGATTGGGTTTCGAAAAGCAATGATTTATGGTTTTATGCAGGAGGTGGTGTATTCAGGTATAGTAATCCTTCACTTCTCTATTTACCATTTGATTTATCAATATCCAACACACAATCTCCTTTCTCACTTAGTCGCTACGGTGTGTACTGTACTCTAAAAGATAAAAAAGGAAATGTTTGGTTCGGAACACAAGCAGAAGGCGTCTGTAAATTTGATGGCAAAACACTTATCTGGTTTAAAGAAAAAGGTCTTGCTGGTCCTGCTGTTCTTGGCTTATTTGAAGATAGTAAAGGAAATATTTGGTTTGGAAATAATGGTAGGGGCTTATTCAGATATGATGGTAAAACTATGAAAAACTTGACGAAAGAAAATAATCTTGATAATGATAATTTTAGGGTTTCTGGAAAATCAAGTAAAGGTACCTTGGCTCGTGTATACTCAATTAATGAAGACAATGATGGCAACATCTGGGTTGGCACAGTTGACGCAGGTGTTTGGAAATATGATGGAAACCATTTTACTAACTACACCACTAAAGATGGCCTCACCAGCGATGCTGTAAATACAATTTATAAAGACAAAAACGGTGATCTTTGGTTTGGTACCGACAGTAATGGAGTTTGTCAATTTAATGGAACAAAGTTTATAAATTTCGAATCAGCAGATACCAATACTCAATGACGCCATAGGCATATTTTTTACCAAGAATCAAGCATTTTATTCCATATCCAAAGGAGTAAGGTAGGCAGTTCTGTCGCAATAATAGGCCTAATCTGGGTTTAAAACAACTTTTTAATTTCTTAGAATAATATTTATTGAAAATCTTACTTACTTGACCTACTTAAAGATGCAACTTAATTGTTAAATTGTGTAATATGCTTTTTTAGATAACAAGTAGCTTTGTACTCTAGTAAGATACACCTTAAACCTACTTATTTGAAGAAAAATCCAGACAAAAGTCACCAATCTAGGCGAAAATTTACTCAGCAATCTTCTGCGGCAGGTGTAGGTGTATTACTTACAAATCCTATTCTACTTTTTTCACAAACAAATATATTAAATGTTATGAGCAAGAATTTAAATGCTTAAGGTTATGCGGGTAATGATGAACATGGAACATTGGTCTCTTGGAACTTTGAGCGTAGACCAGTAGGAGACAATGATATTTTAATCGATATCAAATATAGCGGAATTTGTCACTCCGACATCCATACTATAAAAGGACATTGGGGGACGCAGCAGTATCCACAAGTTCCTGGACATGAAATTGCAGGTATAGTATCAGCAATCGGAAAAAATGTAACCAAATTCAAAGTTGGTGATAAAGCTGGAGTAGGTTGCATGGTAAATAGTTGTATGAAATGCGAAAGTTGCAAAAGTGGGGAAGAGCAACATTGCGAAACAACAGGAATGATAGGCACTTATGGCACTCCCGAAAAATCGTCACCAACAGGAATTACTGAAGGCGGCTACTCAAACAACATTGTAGTAACAGAACACTTTGTTATCCAAATTCCTGACAATATTGATTTGCAATTTGCAGCACCCTTGCTCTGTGCAGGCATTACAACTTATTCACCACTAGTGAAGGCGAAATTCAAAAAGGGCGATAAAGTTGGTGTTGTAGGCATAGGTGGTTTGGGACATATGGCAATCAAGTTAGCTGTTTCCAAAGGTGCGGAAGTGTATGCTTTCACTACTTCACCTTCAAAAGCAATTGATATCAAAGGCTTTGGTGCGAAAGAAGTAATTGTAGTAAATTCTGTAGAAGATTTAAAACCTTGGAAAGGTAAACTCGATTTCATAATTTCCACGGTGCCTTATGCGTATGAATTGTCAAGTGATATAGATTGTGTAAAACCTTATGGCTATTTTACGCAAGTAGGACAACCAATTAATGGGGAATTGACAATTAATAATTCTAATATGCTTTTTAATCGTGTAAACTTCAATGCATCACTTATCGGGGGTATACCTGAAACACAAGAGGTAATGGATTATTGTGCAGAAAATAAAATATATCCGCAAATACAAATCATCAAGGCTGAAGAAATAAACGAAGCCTGGAGAAAGGTAGTCAACAAAGAAGCTCGTTACCGTTATGTTATTGATGCAGCTACCATTTAACCCAAATTTGAATTTATGCACAAACATGTTTGCGCATAAATTCAAATTTGGGTTAAAAATTATGAAAGAACATCAATGATGAGGATGCACAAAGCATAATTAATTCTACTTTTTTTATTTAATAAATTGATTATCATCGATATGTTCATCAATTTTTAATACAACGAAGTCTTACTCAATTAAGCTTTGGCTGTTAATATAGAAAACGGTGAAATCCAGTTGGTTGCAGTTCGCAACTTTAGTGATTTTTCGGATGTAAATTTTTTACGATGATCATGTGCATCACAACTTTTTTGTTATATTTCATCTAGCAACAAAGTCTAATACTTAATTTCGTATTTTACTTTTTCTAGCTCCAATTTTTAACAAACAGTTAGCACTCGAAGGCCAAACAAACGATCGGCCTAAATTTCATTTATCAAAATAAAAAATATTAAAAAAAATATTCGCATTGGTTTTTTTGCTACTTTTGGCTCAGAAATGATGGTTTTTTGATTGTATATTATTTTTTAATCAAAATCAAGAAGCCAAAGTCATATCTAAGCGGGGAATGCCGAAAACCGATTTAGAGTAGGCAAATAATTAATCACATATTCAAAATGAAAAAGACATTTCTATTTACATTGGGACTAACCATTATGGTTTTAGCGCCTATTTTTTATTCTTGCTCAAATAATAGTGAAAAGAAAAATGACACTACCGCAATGGTTGAACAACCAACTATTGAAGATACAATAAAGCAAGGAGAACGTCTTGTAACGATTATGGGCTGTAATGATTGCCATTCGCCTAAAAAAATGGGACCACAAGGACCAGAAATTATTGCCGATCTGATGTTATCAGGTTATCCATCTGACAGACCAATTGTAAAGTTTGATAGTAAATTAATTAAAGAGGGCTTTGGTATGTTCTACCCGGATTTAACAGCTGCAGCGGGACCTTGGGGTGTATCATTTGCAGGTAATCTTACACCTGACGAAACAGGTATTGGTAATTGGACAGAGGAGCAATTCAAAAGGGCACTGACACAAGGTAAATTGAAAGGGCTAGAAAATGGCAGAAATTTGTTGCCTCCTATGCCTTGGTTTAATTATACAACACTTACTGACCATGAAGTACACTCAATTTTTTCTTATTTGAAAAGTTTAAAACCAGTTAAGAATATTGTGCCAAGTCCTATAACACCAGATAAAATGTAATTTTTTAAATCAACACAAAATTTTTTCAATCAGACACAGGTTCATGTTGGAGGTTACAAAATATCCCACCAGCAGAACCTGTGTTTTTTTTTAAACTTTTATCCTAGGCCACTATAACATCGTTCTTTCTGTGCATTTCAATGAAAAAGATTTGCTGATTGCCTTTAAATTTTCAAAAACTGTTACAGTTTATAAAAATATTTTTACTTTTATGGAGAAAATTAAAAATCGGTTGAGTTTATCAGTGATAAATGATACACATTCATTTTTATCATTTTTTGAAACTGCTGAAATCTAAACCATGAAAAGCCAAGTATGAAAATAATGTAAGATATAAAGAAACAGAAACCGTAGAACTCAGTAATTAAGTATATAAAGACAGATCATAAAAATACACAACAAAATGAACTTAGAATCAAAAGTTTTAGATAAAATAAACATTTGGCTTAATGGCGAATATGATGAGGAAACAAAGCAAACGTTGAGAGCGCTTATAGAAAACAATAAGACGGAAGAACTAACGGATGCTTTTTATAAAGATCTCGAATTTGGGACAGGTGGCCTGCGAGGAATAATGGGTATAGGTTCTAATCGTGTGAATAAATATACCATTGGGGCGGCTACACAAGGTTTGAGTAATTATTTAAAAAGTCAATTTCCAAACCAACAAATTAAGGTAGCAATTGCCCATGACAATAGGAATAATGCGGAATTTTTTGCAAAAGTCACAGCCGATTTATTTTCTGCAAATGGTATTCAGGTTTATTTTTTTGATGGTTTACGTCCCACACCCGAACTTTCTTTTGCTTTAAGGGAATTGGATTGTCAAAGCGGTATCATGCTCACTGCATCTCATAATCCAAAGGAATACAGCGGATATAAAGTTTATTGGAATGATGGCGGCCAAGTAGTAAGTCCTCACGATAAAGGTATTATCACTGAAGTGAATAAAATTGATGACATATCAAAAATCAAATTTGAAGGCAATCCTGAATTGATTGAAATGATTGGCAGCGAAATGGATGATCGATTTATAGACCAAGTATTGGCAACTAGTATAAATCCTGAAATTGTCAAATTAGAAAAAGATTTAAAAATTGTATACTCTCCTATTCATGGTACAGGGTTTCGTCTAGTACCCAGAGCATTAAAAGCTTTAGGTTTCGAAAATGTTACTTTGGTAGAGGAACAATGTAACATAAGTGGTGATTTCCCGACAGTCGTCTACCCTAATCCCGAAGAAAAGGAAGCACTGACCATGGCTTTGAACCTCGCAAAAAAAATAGATGCCGATTTGGTTATGGCGACGGACCCTGATTGCGATCGTGTGGGTATCGCTATAAAGAATAATGAAGGTGACCATATTTTATTAAATGGTAATCAAACAGGAACTTTACTCTTTAATTATTTGATAGATCAGTGGAAAGTCAAGGGAAAACTAACAGGCAATGAATACATAGTCAAAACCATTGTTACCACCAACCTAATTGATAAAATTGCCTATGAAAATAATGTACAGTGCTACAATGTGTTAACAGGCTTTAAATATATTGGTGAGATTATGACCAATTTGGAGGGGAAATCAACTTTTATTGCTGGTGCAGAAGAAAGTTATGGCTACTTAATTGGAGACCATGTTAGAGATAAAGATGCGGTAGTCGCTTGCAACACGATTGCAGAAATGGCAGCATATTACAAACACCAAGGAAAATCACTTTATCAAACTTTGCACGATATTTACACTCAATACGGATTATATTTAGAAGATTTACTTTCACTAACAAAAAGTGGTAAAAAAGGTGCTGATGAAATAGATGAACTAATGCGATCCTACCGTTCAAATCCTCCACAAGAGCTTGGAGGTAATAGGATTGTGTGTGTTAAAGATTATTTGGCGTCAACCGAAACTTCTCTTGAGTCAGGAGAAGTAAAAGCTATTGACTTGCCAAAATCAAATGTGATGCAATTTTTGACCAAAGAAGGTTTTGTCATAACTGCAAGACCCTCAGGAACAGAGCCAAAAATCAAATATTACATCAGTGTACACACAGCTTTAGACAAGGCGTCTGACTTTGTCGAGAAAGAAGCGGAATTACATGAATTAATAAACAGAATGAGAACAAGTTTGGTTAATTGATTTTGCAGTAATTTTGATCCTTTAGAGTAATGCATTTTTGATTTTTAGGTATAGATTTTTAATAATAGCAAAAAGGAGTAACCACAATGGCATATAAACCTGAAAACTATAATTCAGTTTCACCTTATTTTATAATAGATGGAGCACAAGAGTTTATTGATCTATTGTCAAACATTTTTGATGCCATAGAACTTAGACGTTTCAGTAGGGCTGATGGAAAAATTATGCATGCGGAAATTAAAATAGATGATTCAGTGATAATGCTCAGTGATTCCACAGACAAATATCCAGCCATTCAATTAGTAATGCATGTTTATGTTCCAAACGTTGATGAAGTATTTCAAAGGGCCATAGATGCTGGCTGTCAAGTTATTGAAAAGCCCAAAGAGGGTGATGGTGATTCCGATAGAAGAGCCACATTTAGTGACTTCGCGGGAAATATGTGGTCTGTGGGAACACAATTAAAAGCATAATTTGAAGTATTCACTTTGCAAAACGTGTAAGTTTCATATAAGATGGAATTGAATGGACATAAAAGATTTTTTTAGTATATATAAAAATGCTGCTTGGTCAAAGGATGCAACATCTATGAAAAATCTATATGATAAAAATGTTGTAATTTTTGACATGTGGGATAAAGGTTATATTTCCAATCCTTTAGAATGGGATTACATTATTGAGGATTGGCTAGGTAATTTAGGAGAGGAAAATGTAAAGGTTGAATTCGAAAAAGTTCAGATCTTTCAATCAGAAAATGTGGGGTTTGCTACTGGCTTGATCGTGTTTCAAGCAATTTCAAAGGAAGGTATGGTTTTAAGAGCTATGAAAAATAGAATAACTCTTGGATTTTCAAAATTTGATGATGGATGGAAAGTTGTACATCAGCATACATCAGCACCAATTAATTCAGATGGACTAACAGCAATTTTTGATATTTAGCATAGTTCAATTATGTAGTCAAAATGATGCTTAGTATTTTATAAGACCCATTCAAGCTCCTCCTCCTACAAAATTTTATTCCTAAACCTTATCTTTTTTTATTATTTTTGCGTCAAATTAGCCGATATAGTGCTTAATAGAATTAAAAAGTAAAGAAGATATGGCAAAATACGAGTTGGTAATGCCAAAAATGGGGGAGTCCATTATTGAAGCAACCATAATCAAATGGCATAAAAATGTAGGCGAAAAGGTAGAGCAGGATGAGATTTTACTTGAGATTGCTACTGACAAAGTTGATTCAGAAATCCCATCTCCAGTTTCTGGTGTCATCAGCCAATTATTATACTCAGAAGGCCAAGTAGTAGCCATCGATGCATTGATCGCCATCATAAATACAGGCGATGAGGCTGCAGATGATACACTGACTAGTCCTATAAAAAATGATGAGATCTTTGTAAAAGAGGAAGATCAACCCAATATAATTGATACTCCAATAGTAGAAGAAGTGCCTTTTCAACCAACGCCTATTGCACCAAGTGTAGAAAAAATAGAATCGAAATCTGATAAGTTTTATTCTCCTTTAGTGAGGAATATGGCCAAAGAAGAGAAAATATCTATGGCAGAATTGGACGCATTACAAGGTTCGGGTTTAGGAGGGCGACTTACCAAAAATGATGTAATAAAATATATTTCAGACAAACCAACTAGCCTAAACCCAGATGCTGTAGTAAATGTAGTTTCTCCAAGTGTACAGCCAGAGAAGACATATAGTGTCAATAGGGATGTAGATATCATTGAGATGGATAGGATGCGTAAAATGATCTCTGACCATATGGTGATGAGCAAACGTGTTTCTGCCCATGTCACCTCTTTCGTAGAAGCTGACGTAACCAATATGGTGCGTTGGAGAAATAAATATAAGGATCTTTATTTTGAAAAATACGGTGAAAAAATCACATTTACACCCCTTTTTGTCGAAGCAATCGTTCAAGCACTTAAAGATTTCCCAAAAATCAATTGTTCTGTTATAGATGATAAGATCCATGTCTATAAAAACCTAAATATAGGGATGGCTACTGCTTTGCCCAATGGTAATTTAATTGTACCTGTGATAAAAAATGCTGATTATTTAAACTTAGCGGGCCTCACAAAACAAGTAAACGATCTTGCTACCAGAGCTCGTGAAAATAAATTAAAACCTGATGAAGTAAAAGATGGTACATTTACATTTACCAATATTGGAGGCTTTGGCAATATTATGGGTACACCGATTATTAATCAACCTCAAGCAGCAATATTAGCCTTCGGTGCTATACAAAAAAAACCTGCAGTACTCGAAACTCCTGAAGGTGATGTAATTGCCATTAGGCAAATGATGTTTATGTCAATGTCTTACGATCATAGAATAATAGATGGTTACCTAGGTGGTTCATTCCTGAAAAGAGTTGCTGATTTAATTGAAGCTTTTGATTTTAACAGACCCCTGTAATGCGTAAAAATAAAGGAAATTTGAAAAAACTTATTTTTCTGTTATTTGCATTTTTTTGTTTTGGAAGTCTTTATGCTCAGTCAGAATATATAAAAAATGCAACAGAACTATTAAGAAATCGAAAATATGAAGACGCAAAGGCTTTAATAGAACTTGATCCAAATTTTAGTAAGTCAGTTGATGCTTTACTTATCAGAGGTATTTCCAATTACTTTATCTCTAATTTAAAAGAAAGTGTTGTGGATTTAAATAATGGTGTACGAATAGGTACTACTAATCCACTTTTCCATCGATATTTAGGCTTATCTTATTATGGTTTAGGATATTATGAAGAGGCAGCGGCAAATTATCGTATTTACCTCTCTGGAATAGATTTAAATCATCCCGATTTTCAACTATTTAAGCACGAAATTTACCGTTGTGAGAAAAACTTATTGTTTAAAAATAAAAGTGATTTTGGCTTTGTGGAAAATCCAGGTAAAGTTGTCAATTCGACTTATGACGAAATACGCCCTGTACAGAGCCCTACTTTTTTAAATAAATTTTATTTTTCTACAAACCGCTCCGGTTCAACAGGTGGGCCAAGAAACAAATATGGTATAAGAGATGATATATTTGGTCAATTTGCTTTCGATATGTATGCTGTAGAACAAGAGCAAGGTAATTGGTTGCCTTCATTTACTTTTACAGACCAACAAAACACTTCTAAAAATGAAATCTTACAATCTTTTAATGGAGCGGGGAAAGCAGTGGTATTCTTGAAATCTGGACATGGTATTGGAGATGCTGCTGAATTACTGATGGACACCTTTTCTATTGACCAAGATGAAAAACCAGCGCCTACAACCGCTCAGATTCCTATCAATATTGCTTTGGGGGATAAAGATGTATTCATTTACAATGATTCTATTATTTTATTTTCTTCCAAAAGAAAAGGAGGTTTTGGAGGATATGATGTTTATGTTATCCAAAAAGTAAAGGATGAATGGTCCCAACCAATTAATTTAGGGCCAGAGATTAATTCTGCCTATGACGAAGTATCACCTTTCTTAACAAAAGGAAGTAAGTTACTCTTTTTTAGCTCCAATAAATTAGAAGGTTTTGGAGGCTTTGATTTGTTTTATAGCCCCTTTAGTTCTGCTCAACATAAATGGGAGATGCCTTCAAATTTAGGGTCCAAAATAAACTCTCCTATGGACGATAAAGATCTTTTTGTAAGTAGTGATGGAACCATTGGTATGTTTTCTTCTAATCGTTACGGTGGCTTTGGGAAATTTGATATTTATCAAGTTTATTTCAAAGAGCAAGTTATAGATCAATTAGAATACATTGAAACACCCATGTTTTTGCTGAAAAAAGTGATTGACTCTTTAATAGTTGATTCTAAACAAATTAAAGTAGAAGAGCAAAAACAAATCAATGTAGTAAAAAGAGAAATTGTAAATATACCATTGTATACAAATGACGGGAGCTATCTTTCGCAATATTCAACAATGGTGAAAAACATTAAAGACGCTATGTTGATTTATCCAAAATTAGAAATCGTAGTGTTGAGTAGTAAAGGTTTTGATCAAAATAAGGAAGTAAGTTTGTACCAGAGTGTTAGAACAGCAGAGTTGGTAGCAAATGATATTCTAAAAAATTCAAAAATTGCTCCCTCAAGAATAACAGTTTTAGGCATGGGTAGTAATTTACCTATTGTAGATTTTGAAAATTTGGCTAGTGAAAGGCTAAACAATAGAGTTGAAATTATTTTTTTGGCAGATAGCATACCTGAATTACAAATTATAGACGATCCATCGATCATTAACAATGAGATTATTGGTGATGGATATTTCCTTTTACAACTTTTTAAATCGCGACTCACTTATACGGTACCTTTTGCTACTGCTTCTCAAATGTTAACAAGCGATCTAGTTAAAACTGATAATCGGGTCATTGTACATAAAAAAATAGATGAAGCAAACTATACCTACAGTGTAGGGTTTTTCAAAAACTATCAAGCTGCAAGGGCACAAAAAAGTGATATGTTGAAGAAAAATATGCTCAATGCTAGAGTCAAACCCTTCCTTAAGGGTCGTTTGATAAATGATTTTGAAATAGAAGTTCTTTCAAGTCAGTTTAGCGATCTTATCGAGTACAAGAAGTATGAAATTTTAGACTAATCCATTAAAATGAACTAATTTACTATGTCTTTTGACCAATTTCTTTCAAATTTTCCTGAAGTAGAACCACCATTTATCATTACAGAAGTATCGATTGACAGTTTCCGTCAAACCAATGACTATCTTTCAGAACCTGTAATTAATGAATGGATTATTCCAATCGAAGGTGAGGATCCAGACGAGTTCACAGAGTTTTTTCCTTGTTTGAGATTGCCTTTGCAAGAAAAATTTCAAGCCATTATCTATTGGAAAGCTTCATTATTGAGGTATGAGTACATTCTGGCTACCTTAACTTTGAAAGGTGAATTGATCAATAAAAAAGTCATTTCAGGTATGTTAATCCAAGACAATCTGATCATTAAGTCAGTTGCTAATATTGATGAAGATTTGATTATACATATCATGACGGGTTCTTTTTTTCATGATGATCTTATTGATACAGATGAGAATAGACCCTACAGTATGGAAATCATGCCTTCAGGTGAAATTGTAAATAGTTTGTAAAGATTTAAATCATTAATTAGGTTTAACTTATATTTGGGCTTTATTCTTTAGAGCTGACACAAATATGAATCAAAAAAAAATTGTTTTCAGACTAACCTATGCCACAAAATGGGGACAGTTAATCAGATTAGTCTTCAATGAAGATATTTCATTTAATGAAAAAACTAATACTTTCCTCGATGGAGAAACTAGCGATGGTCAACACTGGGAATTTAAGTCTTTAAATATACCAAATAACTTTTACTATAAATATCAAGTTCTTGATGCTCCTAAGATTATTGAAGAGGCTAACAGACCCAGATTTATTGATATTTCCAAGATTGAAAATCCAGAAATTGTAGTGAATGACTTTTGGAGAATTGAAAATGCCCCAAATGAAATATTTTATTCATCAGCATTTCAGGATGTGATATTCAATCCTGTAGAATCTAAAAAAGCAATTGTCTCTAAAGGACACTCCAATCTTAGTTTTAGACTTAACTCAGCAAGTATTCCCAAAAATAAAATTGTGGGATTGGTGGGCAATATTGCAGCTTTAGGTAATTGGGTAAAACCTGTAATACTGAATTCTGAAAATTACCCAGTTTGGCAGGCTGATATTTTATGTCATGATGATACTGGAATTGTAGAATATAAATATGTCTTAGTAGACCCTAAAACTAAACTGATTTCCTATTGGGAAATAGGTGATAATAGGCAATTATCAACTTATGACACTCGACATGGGCTTTTTGAGATCATTCATGACGAAGGATTTAGGTATGGTGGAGATTGGTGGAAAGGTTCGGGTATTGCCCTTCCAGTTTTTAGTCTCAGGAGTAAAAATAGTTGTGGTATTGGAGAATTTACAGATTTAAAACTACTCATAGACCTAACAGAAAAGTTGGGTATGGATATGATCCAAACCTTACCAGTAAACGATACCTTGGCAAATATGTCTTGGACAGATAGTTATCCTTATGCAGCAATATCTGTTTATGCACTTCATCCATTGTACATAAGGCTTGATGATATAGACGATCTCACTAAGTACGAATGGTACAAATTTTATGAAGAAGAAAAGCAAAGTTTAAATGATACTGAAAGTGTAGATTTTGAAAGGGTCCTCCAGTTTAAAACCAGTATTTTAAGAAAGATATATCAAAGTTCTGGAGCCCAAATCTTAAAATCTAACGACTGCAAAGATTATATAAAGTCAAATAATTGGATTAAAGCATATTGTGTATTTTGTCATTTACGAGATATTCACAAGACTCCAGATTTTAGTAAATGGAAAGATTTTGAAGTATATAATCCTACTAAAATTGAAAAGTTTTGGTCTAAAAATAATCCGTCTAAAGATGTAGGCTTTTATGTATTTATCCAATACTTTTTAGACAAACAACTTAAAGAAGTAAAACAATATGGTCGTTCGAAAGGAATTGTTTTAAAGGGTGATTTACCTATTGGTATCTATAGATTTAGTTGTGATGCTTGGGTAAGTCCCAATCTATTCAACATGGACCAGCAAGCAGGTGCACCGCCTGATGATTATGCTGTAAATGGCCAAAACTGGGGATTCCCGACTTACAATTGGGAAGAAATGAGCAAGGATGGATTTGCCTGGTGGCAATCACGAATGACACAATTATCAGTTTATTTTGATGCTCTAAGAATCGATCACATCCTTGGGTTTTTTAGAATATGGAGCATCCCTATGAACCAAGTAAGTGGGACGATGGGGATGTTTTATCCGAGATTACCCATTCATATCAATGAAATTTTTTCCTATGGTTTAAAAGGTGATATTCTAAGGTATACGATGCCATATATTCGTACTTATATTTTACAACAGTTGTTTGGGGCAGAGTGGGAAAACATTGTAAAAATATTCTTAGAAGAGGTTTTTGATGATGCATACGTTTTTAAGTCCGCATTTGATACCCAACAGAAACTTTCTTTAGCGCTAGAGACAAAAGAGTATTCCCAATTCCAAGTTCATAGTGCGAAATTGATGTCAATGATATCAGATGTTTTATTGATAGAAGAGCCCAACGGAGATGGTTTATACTTCAATCCTCGAATCTCTTTGCAAAAAACATTTTCTTATCGAGATTTGGATGATTATTCCAAAAAGGCAATTGATAAGCTTTATGTAGATTACTTCTACAACAGACATAATGAGTTTTGGAAAAAGCAAGCATATTGGAAGTTGCCACCAATTATAAAATCAACTAATATGTTGATATGTGGTGAAGATTTAGGAATGATTCCATCCACAGTGCCAGAAGTAATGGAAAATCTAAATATTATACCACTTGAGATACAGCGAATGCCAAAGAGTAATACAATTTTTGGCGATTGTAATAGCTATAAATACATGTCTGTTTGCTCACCTTCATGCCATGATATGTCTACGATAAGGGGGTGGTGGGAAAGTAACCCACAATTAGCATCCAAGTTTTATAATTTGTATATGAAGTGGTCGGGTTTAGCCCCGCGGGAGTGTCAGGCTGAAATTGTAAAATTTATTATTGAAGATCATTTGGATTCAAAAAGTATCTTAGCTATCTTCCCTATCCAAGATTTATTAGGAATGGACGATCAATTGAAAATGAAAAATCCTTTTGCTGAGCAGATAAATGAACCTGCCAACCCAAAACATTATTGGAGATATCGTTTACATGTAAATTTAGAAGACATTATTAAGAATAAGGACTTTATAAATTTGATAAGGCAGTTGGTGAAAAAAAGCGGAAGGTAATTATTTATAGTTTAGCGAGTTTTAATTTCTATACTTTATTAATAGAAAATAGTATACGTAAAATATTGAAAATCAATAATTTATTTATAAATTATTAGATTATGCTATTTGACCTAGATGAATTAAACAGCATAATCTAACAAATTAAAAAGAATAAAGTTATTCAAAAACAGGCCTATCTTTCATAGCCTCGTCTATTATTTTTATTACTTCAATTCTTCTACTACCTTCTAATATTTGCCTTGGAGGTCTTACAACCTCTGTTCCAATACCGGTATAAACAGCTGCAAGTTTTATATTTTGAACCAATTGAGCATCAATATCCAATTCTAATAGCGGTAAAAACCATCTAAATAAATTTCTAGCTTCATCAAGTTTACCTTCTTTTACATATTGGTAAATCATAACAGTTTCTTTTGGAAAGGCATCAACAAGACCCGCTACCCAGCCATCTGCTCCCATTACCAATTCTTCCATAGCAATGGTATCAACACCGCATAATACCTTAAATCGATCACCAAATGCATTTTTAGTACGAGTTACGTTACTTACATCTCTGGTGCTTTCTTTGATGGCTTGAATATTTGGATAGATGGTAAGTTGAGACAACATCTCGATTGAGATTAAAATTTTGTAATCAACAGGGTTGTTATACAATAAAATTGGTAGATTAGTGGCTTCTGCTACATCAGCAAAAAATCTAACAACTTCATCATCAGTTGGTTTGTACATCATGGGAGGCAATAACATAAGACCATCTGCTCCATACATCTCGGCTTTTTCAGCTAAGGTGATTGCATTTTGAGTGCTGCCTTCTGCAATATTTAAAATTATATCTGCCTTATCACCTACGGTTTCTAATGCACATTTGAGAAGTGTTAATCTATCCTCATGAGTCAAAGTACTACTTTCACCAAGTGAACCACCTATTATAATCCCTTGAACACCACATTCTACTTGAAAATTGATATTTTTTTTGAACATTGCCAAGTCAAGCGTACCATCATCATAAAAGAAAGTGAGTACTGCAGGATAAACACCTTCCCATTTTACATTTTTTGCCATATTTTTTATTTTAGTGCGAAAATAAGTCAATTCTTGAACAAAATAGAATATTTAATTGAAAATAAACTTTTCAAAATATAAAATTCAGGCAGCAATTTCTCTCCTAATTATTTTGATTTTATTCATTTTGTTTAGTGAAAATTTTAGCTAAGTATAAAAATTTTGGCGTATTTTATTTTTACAAATTTAAAATATTTTGACTTGAATTCAGCCTTCGATATTTTAAAAATTCAACTCTACTCAAAAATATATTATTTTAAAATTTAATATGATAATATTTTAATTTACACATTATCAGTATTAAGAGTATTTTTAGGTAATGTTATTTGTCTTTATACTTTATAACTTTCTTATATTATATATAATTGGCATATGTTTTGCATATTATATTAATTGATAATATATAGTCAATAAATATCATAATAATGAAGATAGGTTTACAACAAAAATTGAAGTCACAATTAACCGTAATTTGTTTAATAAGTATTTTGTTATTTGCATTTTATAATAATTATGGTTCGGTAAGCAGCATTTTTCATAAGTTTGAAGAATTACACAAAACCAATAATGATTTTGAAAAGAAGCTAACTTCAGAATTATCTGGAATAAAAGAAAATTTTTTATTTGCAGACTCTATTAAGTTAAACGGTGTACCAAATGATACAATTGTTTCGTGCATACAAGATATTCCGAATGTTACAGGAAGAGTATCGGTTTCGACATCGGCAACATGTCAGGCATTGGGTGATTTGATTTTAAGGCCTAGTGTCATAGATATTGATAGTTGTTTGTCAAATTCAGATGTAAGGTTAGTAAGATTAAATATCTGGACTGGAATAGATTTTTGCGGAAATATATGTGTAGACACGATGAGAGTCACGATTCTAAAACCCAGTCCACCAGTAATTAATTCCATCCCTCAAGACCTAACAATAACTTGCGTTTGTGATGAACCAAATAGAGATACATCTATTTCTGCAGTTGATAATTGTGGTTCTGCTAGTATAGACTTTCAACGGGAGGTTTTTGATATGATCTGTGAAAACAATAAAAAAATTAGGAATATATGGATAGCTACAAGTAGTTGTGGTATTGTTACTCGTGACACCCAAATTATAACAGTTAAAGACACAATTCCTCCTACAATCCTTAATGTACCAAATGATACATTAGTGACATGTGCAGAAGATGCGGATAGTCCAGTTTTTAATGTGACTACTTTAGATGACAAATGTGATTCTTTAGGTTGTATAAAAGATTCTATAACATTATCTTTTAATAGAGTCTTAGTGGATAGTGCTTGCGTAAATAATAAGACTATCAAATATCTATGGATTGCGACAGACATATGTGGTAACATGAGTCGAGATAGTCAAATAATACGAGTACGAGATACGATCAGTCCAATGTTAATAAAAGTGCCAAATGACACACTCGTCACATGTTCTGAGCTAGTACCAAGCCCAGCAACAATAACGGCAACAGATAATTGTATGACAGGAGCTACAGTAACATTTTCAAGAAGCCTTGTAGAC
>JALHLK010000051.1:0-5642 GCA_022844565.1 Saprospiraceae bacterium | reverse complement strand
AAGTGCCAAATGACACACTCGTCACATGTTCTGAGCTAGTACCAAGCCCAGCAACAATAACGGCAACAGATAATTGTATGACAGGAGCTACAGTAACATTTTCAAGAAGCCTTGTAGACTCATCAACATGTACTAATATAAAGACCATCAAATATCTGTGGATAGCGACAGACATATGTGGTAACATGAGTCGAGATAGTCAAATAATACGTGTACGCGATACGATCAGTCCAATGTTAATAAATGTGCCAAATGACACACTCGTCACATGTTCTGAGCTAGTACCAAGCCCAGCAACAATAACGACAACAGATAATTGTATGGAAGGGGCGACAGTTACTTTTATGAGGAGCCTTGTAGATACATTATGTGTCAATAGAAAGACCATTAAATATCTATGGATAGCCACAGACAGATGTGGTAACATGAGTCGAGATAGTCAAATAATTTCAGTTAGAGACACAACTCCACCAATCATAAACAACAACGAAATAGATACCATCTATCTCTTCTGCGAAATGGAAGTTCCACCTATTTTTGAAGATATCAACGAACTTCTTTCAATAGGAATAGACATATCTGAGGCTTGTTGTTTGGATAGTACGTCATTGCAACTTAATCCAGAAGAAGAAGTGGTTGAAGAAGACAATGTTACATACACAACTAGAGTTTACACCTTAGAAGATTGCTGCGACAATGCATCAACTTATACGGTTGTTTATCGAAGTGTTGATGATTGCTTAGCAGATTTAGCAATTAAAAAAGAAATAGTTGGATCTAGGCCTTATATTGTTGACAATTCTACAATGACAATAAGGTTTAAAGTAACTGTTTATAATCAATTTGGCATCAGTGTAGATAGTATAAAATTAGTTGATTATATGCCTTCAAGAGGTACGGAAATTACTTCGCCAGGTTGGACAAATTTGGGCGATGGTAAAGCTTGTCATACCTTATCTGTAGAAAATGGTTTATTGCCAAGTGTTGGTTTAGAGCCTGGTGATAGTGTAATTTTAGAATATAATATGGTTTTAGATATAGAAGTCTTAAGGCCTATAGTCTATAATTTTATCGAAATCGCTCAAATGAAAGGATTAGACGGCCAAGTTATAGAGGATTTAGATTCTAATCTTGACGATATTTTTGGAAATGATAATCAAATTCCTACAGATCAAGATGAGGACCCCAAATTTGAAGAAGATGACATAAGTGGTGTTGTATTTTTTAATTGTAAATCATTAGAATGTAATGCCTTAGTCAACGTGAGTTTAGATGAAAATTGTGAAGCCATCATCGATCCATCTTTTTTGAATGGTAGTTATAAAGATTTACCCTATAGGTTAGAATTGTTTGACCAGAAAGGAAATTTAATACCAGACAATAAACTAACAAGTGAACATATAGGTCAGAAAATTAGAGCTTCAGTAATAAATATTGACGTTTGTAGTGCTAACTCATGTTGGGGCTACCTCTACATCGAAGACAAACTTCCACCAATATTGATGACTCCCAAAGATACGACTGTGTATTGTTTAGGCGGCTTAACTCCATCAAAAACGGGTCAAGCAACAGCAGAAGATTGTAGTGAATATAAAGTGACATGGAGAGATGTATTGATCACAAAGAAAGATAAATGCGAAACAGAGGGCGACACATTACAAGTGATTTGCCGAGAATGGATAGCGATGGATATTTTTGGTAGGATGGTAAGAGATACGCAGAAAATCATCGTATTGAGTCTACCAGATAGCCTGATTAGAGTACCAACACCAACACTGTTATTTAGTTGTGGTGCGAGTACACATCCCGATTCTATCATGAAATATTATGGTGTCAAAGATGCGTACCCTCATTACAAGAATCCGACGACAGGAGATTACAATAGAATAGGGTTAGGAGAATCATGCAATCTAGCAGCAAGCTATACAGACGGACCAAAATCTTATATTTGTGGGGAATATTGCGGAGGAAGCTATAAAATGATAAGAACCTGGACGATCTTAAATTGGTGTACAGGTAAATCGCGAACGATGCACCAGATCATCAAAGTAGAAGATAAAGAAGCACCTGTAGTAGAGGTGACAGAGCCAACAAAGATATTTAATACGAATGCATGGAAGTGTGGTATGGACCTCGACTTACCCGAAGGAGTAGCGATAGACGAATGTGATCCATCACCGCGAATCGTAAGAGTAGAAGGCCCGATAGGCGTTCGAGTAGAGCGAATTGGAGGCAGATGGAGAGCCTTTGATGTACCAAAGGGAGAGACCGTCTTTAGATATACAGCAGCAGATTGTTGTGGTAATATAGGAGATACAGAGATTACAATAAGAGTAGAAGACAGAGTGGCCCCAGTGCCAGTAGCCAAAGAATTTATAACGGTAAGCCTCACTGCGAGCAATGATACAGCGATCACAGGGATAGCAAAACTAAAAATAGAAAATATAGATAACGGAAGTTATGACAACTGTTCACCGATCTATATGGAGATAAGAAGAGATGGTGATGCACCATCATGTCTGAACGAAGGGGAGCTCTATGATCATGATAGTAATTCATCCACCCCGATGATCAGATGGAATAACAACACCACGTTTAACGGTAGGATAAATGGTCGAAATCAAGAAACAGGTCTACATCTCAACGACAATGTAAACGACACGGACCTAGGTCAAGAGGTGAAATTCTGTTGTGAAGACATAGGGAAAGAAGTGAAGGTGCTGCTACGAGTGTGGGACGACGGAGATATGGATGGCATTTTTGGGAGTGCAGGCGACAATTATAATGAGACATGGACAGTTGTAAAAGTAGAAGACAAGTCGATACCAAATCTAAGTTGTAAGCCGGAGATTATCACCAATTGTAAGAGTGATAGCGCCCGAGTATTCGTAGGAATGGGATGGCTAGATGTAGAAGAAAGGATAGAATCTGGTCTAATACCACGAATATCAAGTGTGTGTGCACAAGGCTTAAAATTAGAATTTAAAGATGAAGGTAGCATTACATCATGCAATACGACCTTTCCACAACAAGTACTCAGAAGACTTTACCGGGTGAAGGGAACAGATGTGACATGCTTACAAGAAATCATAATCCAAGATGTAGGAAGAAATCCAGAGTTAGACTACCCGATAGAGCTCATGAAGTGGAATAAATGTACGCTTACAGAATCAGATGTATTGACTAACACATGGCGAGCAACTACAGCAAGTGCGGTACCAGAAAAAGGATATGGTACAGTAGTGGCGAGAAATAGTGCAGGCGACCCCTTGCTATACAGACCAGATATAAGGGATATAGGATGTGCATTGTATGGCAGAAGAATAAAAATAGAAGAATACGAGACACAAGATGGCTGTAAGAAATGGGTCGTAAGATTTGATTTCATCAATTGGTGTGATGTAGAAGAAAAGTACTATCGCGAAGTGACGTACAAATATGAAGATACCACAGCCCCAGAGATTATAATCTACAAGGTGATTGACACAGTAGATGTAAATGCATTAAGTTGTAGAGCGAGTTGGTCAGCAACACCTGAAGGCACAGACCCAGGCAACGATTGTGAAGGCGGCTTAACATGGAAAGTAACTTTAGTAAAAGGAACAACCACTGTCGAACAGACAGCAAAAGGGGATAAACCAATATTAAACTTTACAAACCTAATAAGTGGAACATACAAAGTATTCTACAAATTAATAGATGCATGTGGAAATGAGACAATCAAAGAAGGAGTCTTGGTAGTAAGAGATAAAAAACCGACACCTTATTGTATCAGTCTAAGTAGTGCAGTGATGAAAGATGGGACCGTCGAATTGTGGGCAGAAGACTTTGACAAAGGCAGCTTTGGCAATTGTAATAATAAAGTGGTATATTTCACATTTGATGAGGCACATCCCGTATTAAGTAAACTCAATCGAGCGCACTATTTCAGTGGAAAAGGAATAGAAGTGACGGGAGCAGATACATTGGCATTATACAGAGCAGGAGAAATCCAAAAATGGTTGCCAAAGATCAGTGTACGACCTCGACCTAACTTACCAGGCGGAGGTGCAGATCCAAGAGGACCAGATACGACGGTGCTAGGAGGAAGTTCAGCAAGATTGTTTGGCTGTAAAGTAGGCAATGGAAGTACCTTCCCACGAGCTGAGGTAAAGATGAGTGTATGGGATGAAAATTTGAACACCGACTTCTGTACGGTAGAACTCTTCTTAGTAGACAATATGGGTGACTGTGGAGGCAACAGCTTGGCAAGTATCACGGGCAATATCAGTACGATGAACGAAGAACCAATGAGAGAAGTGGCAGTAGAGCTAAACGCAACATTACCAGAGTATCCAGTGAACAGAATGACAGACGCCAGTGGTACATTCCGCTTCGACGGCTTGCCAATAGGAGCAAAATATGAGGTAAAACCAAGTAAGACGAATGATTACCTCAATGGTGTAAACACACTAGATTTGGTACAAATACAAAGGCATATCTTAGGTATCAAAAAATTACAAGATCCATACTTGATGATAGCTGCAGATGCTGATGGTGACAATGCGATCAGGATTAGTGATATTGTCGAACTAAGAAAATTGATATTAGGCATTTCGGAAAAGCTACCAAATGTAGAAAGTTGGAGAATGGTGAAGAAAAATCAAGTAATGGGCAGTACCCCATGGCCATTTGATGAGACGATCACACACGGCATACTCAAAGAAGATCAGAAAGAAAATGACTTCATAGGTGTAAAGGTAGGAGATGTGGACGGCAGTGCGAGTGTGAATGCTACAAGTCAACAGACTTCCCCTAGATCGATAGGAATAGGCTTGAGTATAGAAGACAAGCAAGTCAAAATTGGAGAAGTAATAGAAGTGATGATCTATGCAGAAGAATTCACCGATGTACATGGCATGCAGTTTACCTTAGCCCACGGTGGCTTGGAATTGATATCGTTAGAAGGAAGAGCAATAGCACTAAGTCAAGAACATGTAGGCTCACCAAAGGTAGGTATTACAACCTTAAGTTGGGCCTCAAATCAAGGAGTAAACGTAGAAAAAGGATTAGCATTGGTAAAACTAACCTTCAAATCGAATGTAAACACAAGTATAAGTAAATCAATTGCAATCACAAGTGAGGTAACAATATCTGAGGCCTACAAAGGTACAGATATGGAGCGAGTAGGGATAACATTAGAGACGAGGAAAGCACTAAACATAGATGCCATCACACTTTCACAGAATGAGCCAAACCCATGGAAAGAGAGTACGATAATCAGATATAATTTACCAGAATCTTCAGAGGTGACACTTAAAGTAGTGGATATGGAGGGCCGAGTAATATTTATTAGACAATTGAAAGGAGTGAAAGGGGAGAATACTACCCAAATCACTAAAAATGAATTGACTAATTATTCTGGACTACTCCAATATATTTTGGAAGTTAATACACAAATTTTGCAGAAAAGAATGATTGTAATCGAGTAATAACAGAGGTTTTTATTGACAAATAAAGGGGTTTCGCTATAAAAGTGGACCCCTTTTTTTATGTGTGCCATGCATGTCTAAAACCTAAGAGGTGAAAGTCCTCAATGAGCCAGCCAACGGGAATCATTAGCTTAATGCAAGGGTGTCTCGAGTAATTGAGAATCTGAAAGA
>JALHLK010000050.1 GCA_022844565.1 Saprospiraceae bacterium | reverse complement strand
TGATGCCCGCTCCAATTATTGCCGCTCCTACATGCAATGGAGTATCTCCCAATGGATCTATTTCATTGCCTGGATTGTTGTTCATGGCACAATAAGGTGACATGCTTCCGTAAATTTCTACTTCTGGATCAACCTGGTACCACCTACCCAATATTGGATCTAAGCCTCTGTAGAAAGCAAAGTCCATCTGATAGCCCTCTACCCGTTCAATCCCATTGAACTTGTATGCGTAGCCTCCACTTCCGAATCCCGCATGCTCCATCCCATACGAATAATAATGGTGCTCAGATAGGATTTCACTTTGTTCCACTAAGCCGTTATTACTTATATCTGCATAGACTATCCTCGAATTGCCTAAATGATCAGCAATCGTATATTCATGCCTGTATGTATTAGTCCCTATACTTTTATAGCGACCTTGTTCATGATGAACCTATTATATAACGTTATTGAGGTATCTAAAGTTTCCTATTTAATCATGCTTTTATTTTACATTCAAATAAATTACCTTCCTGCCTAGATAATTAACAAAGAATTATCCTAAGCAGGTCGGCATAAATTAAAATATTATTTAATAAAACTGTTTGTACTATCTGGTTTAAGATCAAACTTTTTAAAATAAAAAGTATCATTCTCAATTGACTTTTTACCTTTATGCATATGAGAAGTTATTACAAAAGTTTGATGATTTATTATTTCACCTGACCTGATTACTGTGGTTAAAGGACCTCCATTTCCTGGTACCCAAGTCTCAAAAGTTATCTTATTTGAATTAATCTCGAATACACCCCAACCAGGTTTTGCCTTATTAATTAGTTTTTTAAAACTTTCTGTTGAAAATTCTTTCTCCTTAACTTCTAAGTCCCTATTTTTTAAAGCCCTGCCATACAGTGCAATGCCATTTTCATAAAAAAAATATATTGACATACTTGGCTCGATACTCTCAAAATTCATCCACCAATAGCCGTCAAGCCTTATATCATTGCCAGTATAAAAATTTCTATCAAGAGTTAAATTATCATCCTTTAATATAAAACAGCTAGAAAAAGAGATCAACAACACTAAAGTAAAAATATATTTTATTGCCATAATGAATACTTATTTAATCGGTGAGTGCCTCCGTAAAAGCTTCCTGGATATCCAGATGAAAATCTACTAAAATGTTTCGATTCTCCTTTAGTCATAATATCATGAGCTACGCGATTTTGAATTATATGTCTAATTCCTTCCCCATTCCATCCCGCTCTATAGTTTTTGTAACCGACGTAGGCAGCTCCAAATCGGTATTGATCAGGATTATATTTACCATGAGCGATATATGTATCATTTCCCCCGATATTTTCAAATTCTCTATTTCTAATAGGGCCTGGATCTCCTGTAAAAAGTGTAAAACCAGCTGAAATGTCTTTATAAGATATATTTAAAGCCGCGGTTCTAAAACGATCTCCTTTATCATTTAATGGTAAATTACTTGATAACCCAGGATGATAATCATTTTCATAATGTAATTTAAAATCTCCAGACCCTAATCCAACTGTGCCTGTCCTTTGTGACGTATTACCACTTTTGTAAGCCACAGTAGATAAAGAAGCGTAAAAATTACTACTTTCATATGCAACACCTCCACCAAATACCGTAGAAAATCCAGATTTCCCAGTAATATTACTTTTGGTAAATGATGTTCCTGCACTTATTCCCAAATTAAAATTTCCTTTTGTATAGCTCACTGTACCATTTATTCCGATTCCAAGACCTTGACTTCCTGCTAATAAACTTGGACTCAATCCAAAACTAAAACCTCCTCCTATATTTACATTATATGAAGGTAAATGGCTATTTACTCCACTTAAAGCAGCCGCTCCATATCCTCCGGACAAAGCACCTGCTATAGCAGCACCAAACCAGCCTTCGAAAAAATCATTGCCTTTTAACTCATTTCCTATGCCATTAACTGTCACACTAATTGCAGCATAAATCCCTAAAGCAACTAATTGTGGTAAGTCACCATTTGGATCTGTAAATACTACAGGATTATTCCCCATCGCACAATACGGACTCATCCCAAATCCTGCCTCTTCCGCTCTTGGATCCACCTGATACCACCTGCCTAATATTGGATCGAGCCCACGATAGAAAGCAAAGTCCATATTAAAAGACTCTACTCGCTCTATGCCGTTAAACTTGTAGTTGTAATTGGTGCCAGCTACATTGATAAATGATCCGGGTAGCTCCATGCCGTAGGCGTAATAGTGATTTTCGTCGAGTATTTCATCTTGCTCTACTATGCCATTTGGCAGATTACCTGTAGAACTTTTATGATCTGTATAGACGATCCTTGTATTACCAAGATGGTCTGCAATCGTATATTCATGTCTAAATACACCAGCAGATATACTTTTATATCGGCCCTGTTCGTGGTGTACCTGATTGATAACGTTGTTGACGTACTCAATGTTGCCTATATAATCAATAGAATCATTTGCAATAGTACTGCTAGTGGTATAGGTCTTACGTACTAATAAATTTCCCCGAGCATCGTAAATCATCACTAACTTATTCGTCGCGGTCCTTTGCACCAAAGTAGGAAGATCAAGATGGTTGTACACGATACTTGTCACACCTCTGTAGGTATCACTTGTTAAATTTCCGTTGGCATCGTAGGTGTAGATGTTACCACTATTCGCGTTGCCATTATTGTTATGACCTAAGGCATTGGCAGCTAAATCGTGAACACTTGCCAATCTGTTTTGATTGGCTATTAAAGTATAGCTGAGATTATCAGTCTGGGTACCTGCTTCGTTTCTTCTACTTTGTGTTAATAAATTACCACGTACGTCATATGTAAATGTCTGATCGTATTTAGATGTGGGAGTTGTTATAAGTGTATTAGAAGTGTTATAATCCCAATAGTCGGCATTGGTGAGCTGATTGTAGATGTCATAATTGTAAGCATACATTCCCATGGTTAAGCCTCTTCGTTGCCATGTTACGTTGGAGATGTTGCCATTTTTTTGCGAGGCTGCTCCAGACGTAGCAATAGGAGTGTCGTAATACAATTCTTGATAAAATAAATCTCCTGTGGTAGCGTTACTCGCCATTGGGCTGTTTATACTTTGGAGCATGCCGTTGTTCCTGTAGATATAATCAATTTCTTGGAGGAAGGTATCAATATTATGATGTCCTTGGCGTATTCTAATTAATTCATCGCGAAAATTGTACTGATGTGTTGATAGTTTTTTAATGACACTATTGTGGGTAAAATTTTCGTCTATTAGTCTACCTCGATGGTCGTATGTATACGATTGGCTGTAAGAGAAGGCTGTACCATTGTTGATGGTATTGGCGGCAGTGAGTAGATTACTCGCATTGTCGTAGGTATAGACAATGGTGTTGTTGATGGTCAAGTTTTTGTGGGAATTGTAGGTTTTTTGCTGGATTCTGCCCCTTGTATCATAGGTATAGTCGGTTTGGAGCATATGAGTAGTACCCAATATATTTGTTTTTTCGTTTACCACTTTATCTTTGAGAAAAGCTGTGGTGCCATAGACAGTTTCTGTATATAAGGTACTGATCGTCGGATTGTCAGGCGTAGATATTGTGGCTGTAGAAAGTCCTGTTTGAAAAAGTCGACCCATAGCATCATATCTGTAGGCTATAAAATTGGCCATAGTGGCTGACTTCTCACCTGCCAATAGTTTTTTACTATTGTATACATAGCTGATCCAACCTTTGCCAGGAACTTTTTTGGTGCTTAGCTGATCTTCAAAGGTGTAAGTATATTCAAAGTTGAGTTCTGGAGTTGAGCTACTGGCTCCTGGAGGCATAACACGGGTCACTCGTGACCAGCCGTCATATTCAGTATAAGTATCTTTTCTTGTAGAGACCAGATCATTTGTGTTAGTTTGCCTTTGAAGCACCACTCTGCCCAAAAAATCTTTAAAAGTGATCATTCTATTGCCATTTGCATCTATCTGCGTTTCTTTGGTTAAAGTACCCGCTGTTGAAAAACCAGATACATTGTCGCCAGCTACGTTAAGACCATATTCATATTTTGTTGCATGCCAATCTGGAGGGATTACTTCGATCACTCTTGATAAAGGTGAAGCTTCATATTTTGTCTCTGTAAATTTTTGTGTGGATGGGATGGTAATAATTATTCCTTGACTTAATGGACTCTGATATGGTAAGTATTCTTTGACTTTTCTGCCATATTTATCATAATCTATTGCACTTACCCGATTATTATTAGGTGTTACACTTGGCTCGTGTAAGGCTATCACTCTCCCTGCTTTATCGTGTATCTTCCGATTGAGGATGGTATATACTCCATAGTTAGTGCTATCGGTGGTTATCCTTGATGATAGGTCGTATTTATAATGTGTAGCAATTCCACTAGAACTCTCCGTCACATTGATCACCCTACCTAAAAGATCATAATTATAAGTCTTAAATCTTCCGTCTACACCAGTGATTCTATCTACAAGATTAGAGTTTCCCTTATAAGCTATTTGCTCTATGAATCCATTATTATAATTTTTTTCAGTAAGGCGCTTTCTACTGTAGGTATAAGTGGTACTTGGCCAATTTACTTTTTGATCTGTCATGATTAATCCTTCAGCCGTATAGGCGTGATAAAGCATGTCCTGATATTCTATCCCATTAGTTGCAACATCTTTCCTAGTGATAAACTGGGTAAAAGGCCTTATAATATGTGTGCTATTTCCGCCACTAGAAGCTCCGACAAAAGCACCACTTTGGGAATAAAATGCATAATCTGTTCTTGCTGCACCAGATAAAGAACCGCTTACATAATTGATAGAGTTAAAAGGCAAGATGATACCATCAGCGAGAAACTTATTTTTCACTTCAGTATTTGACCACAAATTGGGTGTGTAATCTATATACTTTGAGGTCTGATATCCATTTCCACTTGTTGAAGTAATGAGCTTGGGCTGCAAAGTATAACTATGGGTATAATCATATACCTCTGTACTTACCAAAGCTCCAAGATAATAACTGAGTTTTCGCGAAACTCTGTTAATGTAATTGGTATACCGATATCTTTTGATGATGTTTTGATTGCATACATTACTCGAGTTACAGGCTTTATAGCCTCGCTTGTTGACGCCATTGATTTGAGCAATATCTTGCAAGGAGGTATGAATGTACTCAAAAGAATCTTTACTGATCAGCTGTCCACCTGCACTAAATACTGAAGAGGACAATTGATTGCCGAATCCCCCTAAATATAAATCTGTTATAGTTCTAATACCATTTACATCAATCGTAGCAAAGTCTGTATCGTATCGATTTACTGTGTAACCTAATCCAGATTTTGTGACAGTTACAGCTTCATATCCGATATTTACACCAGATAAAAAATTGAGTGCATTGACATCACTAGGCACATTGTACCATTTATTTTGGTAATTTATGCCGGTATTTGGGGGAGAAAGCAATTTACCTTTTCCATAACTGTAATCCGTCACATCATATAATGCTATTGAAGGATCATTGTGGTGTCTTTCTGTAATTTTAGACACTCTCAAGCCTCCGCCTGTGTTTACTATATTGGTGTTATAATAAGAATACCACACACCCCCGTGACCATCATAACTTTCAACAGATATATAGTATGTCTGGCTTAATGCAAACAGAGGTTGATTGTTTTGGTCCAGTATGTCTGATAAATCGACTGTAAAAATGTTTGGCCCGCTGTAAGCATTGAAAGAAACACCTCCATAGTTCCCATTGCTTGAAGAAATACTTACAATAACATCAGCTCCACTACTACCAATAGGATCAAGATAAACGGACAAATTACCATTGAGCATATCTTGATTATTCATTGTAATCGCACTTAGGTTGTTTTCATTGAACCCACCACAGTTATTTAAAGCCGGATCACATGTGTATACTGGACCCACCATAGCAGGTGCAGTTGCTGATGAATTATATGTATTCAACTGATATTCGTATTCCGTCCGTTTTCCTAAAGGTGTAGTAACTGCCTTGAGTTGTGTCTCTAAAGTGTTAGATAAAGAGGGTGTACGATTCGCACTACCATTGGGTGAAGGAAGAAGGTTCGTGGCACTGTTGCTGTTGGCACCATTATAATAACCCCAATGGTCTATACCTGTGACAGATTTTAATGGTGCAAACTGAGTACCGTTGGCATAAGTGGTCCCATAATACTCAAAAGTAGTGAGAGGTTCCACCTCGGCATTGTTACAGCTCTTTTTTTGAATTCCTGTCAATCTTATTTGAGATGACGTACCACCATTCGTAGCTGTAAAATAATCTGTATTCAAATCATATTTCGTACAGTAAGTATCACTCACATATTCTACTCTTGAAAGTCTGAAATCGCTGTTTGCTGTCACATCTGATCGCGTCGTCCAATACAACTGAAGATAATCATTATGCCCTTTTATCTGTTGGAGCCTTAAATATTTTCCAACAACAGTATTCGGATATGTTACGCCACTAACTACCATGGTTCCTATTGAGGTATAATTATAATTGACCAAAGTAGGACTATAAATAAAATGTAAAGTGTCTTTTTTATCATAAGAAACAACCATATTTGGCACCCAAGAATTAATTGTTTCAATTTCTTGAACACCACCTAAAACTGCTTTATAAGTTGTATACCAACTGCCTGGGATAAAATTTACTGTTGTCCCATCATTACCTTTAATAGAAAATGATTCTGTTGATGAAGAATAAAGTATTTTTAATTCTGATGTTTGGAGTGTTCTAAATACATTAAAGTATTCACCTGATTGAACAAACTCACCAGAAAAACCTGGCATGCTTAACCTAAAAATATCAAACTCTCCATCTTTTTTAAGATCAGCTATATCAGAATCGCTTGCATTTTGCTCAACAGTGTATGAACTTATACCATCTGGAAGTCCTTGAACTTGTCTCTGAATATGGTAACCTGTGCTTAATATCCACCCAAGACCTACAGGCGATGACATCTCTTGAGGCTTCAATCCATTGCCTGCATAACTTAATGACAGACCTGCACTAAGTGACCCATTACTCACCGATCCTAAAGGGAAATTTAGGCTAACAGTTCCTGTAAACTCCCCAACCACTTGATCTAATTTATCACTCTCGATCGATCCGCCATTAGGCTGTGCGGTAAGTAGTTGTACTAACAATACGAGTACCAAAAGTGAGACACCTTTCTTTATAAATTTTAATGATTTCATTTTCTTATTTTTTATTAGGTTGAAAATTTGGTTTTTATTTTACAGTTAGTAAGGTTTTGGTTTTGATCTCTTTGCCCGTATTGAGGGTGACATAGTACTGTCCTATCGGCCACTCTCGGATATCTAAGCTGACTTTACCTCGATATTCACCGATTGCGGGTACTGTCTGACTATGCATTAATTGGTTGTTGATGCCAAATACTTCTACCTTGACGGGAATAGATCTATCAGGTTGCTCATACCATATCTCTACCATTGTTTCTGCAGGATTAGGTACGAGTGTAAAGTCAAGGTGGGTGATAGCAGACCTTGATTCTAATGTCTTTTCGTCTTCTTCAACTTTACCATCACACAATTTTTGACCTTTGAGTAGACCTTTTCTATAGCCTAAATCTCCCAATGTTGCATGTATCCGCGCAATTTGCCCTTTTGTAAACATATAAGCACAATCATCAGGATTGCTATCCATAAAGTTACCAACCATTTCTTGCGGATTACCAGGACACATACTGATATGCATTCCTTTAAAACAACTTGTATTCGGAGCATTATGAATCGGTGTATCCTCGACCTCATCATCCTGACAATCTCCCGTTGTCCACAATGGCTTTAAGCCCAGATATTGTCCCATGAGGTGTATTAGGGTTTTACCACTATGATAGTACTTCTGATCCCTTCTTATTCCGAAAAAATCTGGGTCAATATAGATACCATCTCGTTCATCATCATGTCCGGGCAATATGGCAAATCCTCCCAATTCGTCGGGCAGTTCTGTCACCCACACATTGATATATTCATCTTTTTTGGCACCTTCTAGCCCTTCTTTATTGTCTGAAATTAGACTTAAACTATTTAAGTCATAAGCAGTGGTTTTATTAGTAATGTAAATGCCATCTTTTTTACCTTGTGGGCTACCTTGGCAAAAGCGTATTTTACTATCTCCAGCTATAACATTTTCGAAGATTTTACTGCTTTCTCCTTTGATTTTTCCTGCGAAGGCGTCATTGAGTACTTGTAGTTGTGAGGCTATACCTTCAGGTGTTACTTTTGTTTCACCACCCACGTTTATAATGTTAAATACGATTGGAAGTGTCTTCTCTTCGGGTACAGCATACTTAGCGTACATGCGCGCATGGAGCTCAAAATCTTGCCATCGCTTGGCATCTTTAGGTGTTTGTTTTAATGTTTCTTTCCACTCGGGTTTGTATAGATAGCGGGTAGTGTCCTTTTTGCTTTGGGCAAAGGTATGATTTGCAAGCATTAACAGGTTGAAGGTGAGGAAAGTGGTGATTAGATTTTTCATATTTTTATTTTTTATTTTGTGACTAACCAAGGGTTGAAACCCATGGTTAATGAGTTAATACCTTAGTTGTGATTAATGATTGATTTAGCCACGGATTTCAACCCCGTGATAGGATAGTCGTTATGTTCTAGCATCTGTAGTTGGGTTTTGTCATGATTTTTGCAGCGTTTGCAAAAATCTCGACAAAACCTTGTTTCGTCTCTTTAGATACTGCGGGTTGAAACCCCTAGTAAGTGATTGTTGTTCTGTCTATTAGCCACGGGGTTTAACCCGTAAGTGATCTTCGCCGTTGTCGGTTGATTTTGCTTTTGGCACACTTTGCCCCTAACCCTAAAAGGGAGGTGTGCCAAAAGGATTGTCGTAATGTCCAGCATTCGTAGTTGGGTTTTGTCATGATTTTTGCAGCGTTTGCAAAAATCTCGTCAAAACCTTCATCCGTTTTTCTTAATAGCCACGGGTTGAAACCCGTGGTAAGTGATTGTTGTACTGCCTCTTTGCCGCTGGGTTTAACCCGTAAGTGATCTTCGCCGTTGTCGGTTGATTTCGCTTTTGGCACACTTTGCCCCTAATCCTAAAAGGGAGGTGTGCCAAAAGGATTGTCGTAATGTCCAGCATTCGTAGTTGAGGTTTTGTCATGATTTTTGCAGCGTTTGCAAAAATCTCGCCAAAACCTTGTTTCGTCTCTTTAGATACCAGGGGTTGAAACCCGCGGTAAGTGATTGTTGTCACTGCCGTCAGATATTTCGCTTTTGGCTCACTTTTTCACTATCCTAAAAAGAAAGGAAATGAGCGAAAAGGAATGTTTTTAATCTCTCAAATTCTAGTCTTTACTCGTATCCTTTTTTGCCACCCTTTAGGGTCGGGGCAAAGCAAAAAAGCATTAACATGTGCGCATCAATCGTCAATCACAAAGCTTAAGTCTCCGTAATTTTTGTCATCTAAGCGGTGGTGAGAATGTTTGTTTGGCTAAGAAATTTATTGGCCGTAAAAACTCTATAGCGTATCTAAATTCGGGTCACTGCTTTTTCATCGGGTTTTGTTTTCAGCAAGTATTAAAGTTATACAAATATATAAATAAAAATATATACTTATCAATAGCCAAGCATAATAATTTTATAAAAAATAAAAACTTTAACATTTGGGAGTGGGAAAATGAGGGGATTTATTGTTTGATCTCGCCATTTATCAAAAATCTAAAAGATAATATACTACTCCATCACCCAAATATCCGCTCAAACAAATCCTCCAACCTCGATAATTTATGAATCCTTACATTTGTCTTAACACCTTCTACCTTGGAGGAAGCGGCTATGTAGATATCTTCAAAACCTAATCGGTCTGCTTCGACAATGCGTTGCTCAATCCTAGGTACACTGCGGATCTCACCAGTCAAGCCAATTTCGGCAGCGAAGGCTATCTTGCGGCCTATACTGATGTCTTGCAATGACGAAATTAATGCTGCAACGATGGCTAAGTCAATGCCGGGGTCTACGATTTTCATACCGCCTACGATATTAAGATACACATCTTTGGTGCCAAATGGGAGGTTGCAGCGCTTCTCGAGTACTGCTAGGATCATGGACATTCGCTTGTTGTCATAGCCGTTGGTAGAGCGTTGGGGTGTGCCAAACACGCAGTTGGTGACTAAGGCTTGTGTTTCGATGTATATGGGTCTTTGACCTTCTACGATGGCAGCGATGGTGGTACCGCTGATGTCGTCTTGATAATTTTCCATGAGTCTTTCAGATGGGTTAGATACTTCTTCTAGACCGTTGCCAGTCATTTGGAATATGCCTAGCTCATCGGTAGATCCAAATCGATTTTTGATGGTTCTTAGGATTCTAAAAATATTGTTGGTGTCGCCTTCGAATTGGACGACAACGTCTACTATGTGTTCTAATAATTTTGGGCCAGCTATACTCCCATCTTTGGTGATGTGCCCAATGATGATGATAGGAATACCTGTTTCTTTAGCAAATCGCTGCAACTCACCCGTACATTCTTTTACCTGAGAGATTGAGCCAGCTGGACTGTCTATAAATGAACTCACTACCGTCTGGATCGAATCTATGATGAGCAAGTCGGGTTGCATTTTGCCTGCTTGAGATAGGACGGTACTGATATTTGTCTCTGTATATAGGTAGCAATCAGGATTGGAATAAGGAAGTCTGTCTGCCCTAAGTTTAATTTGTTCTTCACTTTCTTCTCCGGAGACATAGAGGATCTTACCCCCATATTTTAAAGCTATTTGTAGTAGTAGTGTAGATTTACCTATACCTGGTTGGCCTCCGATGAGTATGACAGATCCAGGTACAATGCCACCACCCAATACACGATTGAATTCTTGATTCCGTGTATCTTTTCTGGTAGTATTACCACTTTGCACATCATCTATGAGGATTGGGATGGATTTTACATTGGTAGATTTCCACTCATTTTCCCTCACTTCAGCTTGAGTTGGCTTTTTAATTACTTCTTCGGTAAAAGAATTCCATTCTCCACATGCAGGACATTTACCAAGCCATTTGGCCGAGTTGTACCCACATGACGAACAGAAAAACTCTACCTTTAACTTTGCCAAGCTGCTATTTTATTAAACCAAAAGCTTGCTTCATCAAATCTTCTTGCTGCTTGTCATGTACTTTTTTAAATCCTGTTGCAGGTGAGGCACTTGCTTTTCTTGAAATTAGTTCGATAGGATCTTTCCTTAAATACCTCATTAGATAAGTCCATGCACCGTTATTTGCCGACTCTTCTTGCACCCAGAAGACCTCTGCTTTACTATGTTCCTTCATGATGTTTCTCACTGCATCAATATCCAATGGATACAGTTGCTCCAATCTGTAGATGGCAGTTCCTTTAATTTTATGTTCATTTTTAAACTCAATCAGATCATAGTAAATTTTACCACTGCAGAATAACAATCTTTTTGCCGTTTTAGGACTTGTATCTGTATCTGCAATGATCGGTTGAAATTCTGTGCCTTCCCCTATTTCTGAAAAGTTACTTATGCAGAGCGGATGTCTCAAAAGTGATTTTGGCGACATGACCACACATGGCTTTCTGTATGGCATAGCCAGCTGTCTTCTTATCAAGTGGAAGAAATTTGCAGGTGTAGTAATATTGACTACAAACATGTTGTAATTAGCGCTCAATGCTAAAAACCTTTCCATTCTTGCACTCGAATGCTCTGGACCTTGCCCTTCCATACCATGAGGTAATAGCATCATCATTCCCGTCATCCTTTGCCATTTGCTTTCAGAAGAACAGATAAATTGGTCGATGATGGTCTGTGCACCATTGGAAAAGTCACCAAATTGTGCCTCCCAGATTACAAGATGATCTGGAGATGCTAAAGAATAGCCATATTCAAAGCCTAAAACTGCAAATTCTGATAAAAATGAATTATAAATCATCATTTTACCACCCAAACCTTCTAATCGATTGTACTGCTCATAGGTTTTTTCGTCTCTATAAATAGCATGTCTATGAGAGAATGTACCTCTTTTTACATCTTGCCCACTCATCCTCACATTTTTACCTTCAGATAGTATTGATCCATAAGCTATTAGTTCCGCCCAACCCCAGTCAATGGTCTGTGCATCAGTTAAGGCTTTTTTACCTTTTACTAATCGACTTACTTTCGACATTAGATTGAAGTCTTTAGGCACACTCATCAAGTGGTTGATAACTTTTTCTAGCGTTTTAGCATTGATACCGGTATTAAACTTTTTACCATAAAGATCTCTTTTGTCATAGGTTCTGGTAAGTTGCCTCCAAGCTTGCTCAGGTTCTTGATATTTGTAAGGTAAGTTTTTTTGTTTTACACCTTCGAGTGTATCTTGAAGTACACTCCAATATTTATTTTCTAATTCACCCGCCAATTTTGCATCCGCTTCGCCTCTTTCTAAAAGTGTTTTTGCATAAATAGTTCGAGGATCAGGATGATTTGCTATAAATTCGTACATCTGTGGCTGCGTAAACTTTGGATCATCACCTTCATTATGCCCATGTCTTCGGTAACAAACCATATCTATAAACACGTCATTATTGAATATTTGTCTATATTCTGTAGCTAACTCTGACGCATATACCACCGCTTCAGGATCATCACCATTTACATGGAAAACAGGTGCTTGTACCAATGCAGCGGCTGCTGTACAATATGTTGAAGAACGTGCATCGTCAAAATCTGTAGTAAATCCAACCTGATTATTAATAACAAAATGTATCGTACCACCAGTGTAATACCCTTCTAACTGACTCATTTGTACCGTTTCATACACTACACCTTGTCCTGCCACGGCAGCATCACCATGTATCGTGATAGGCAAGATTTTGTCATAATCACTGCCATACATAATATCCGCTTTAGCCCTTGCAAATCCCTCGACCACTGGATTTACAGCTTCAAGGTGTGAAGGATTTGGGACCAGCTTTAAGTGTACATTATTACCTTCTGGAGTATTTACCAATGAGGAGAAACCCAAGTGATATTTTACATCACCATCCCCAAAACTTTGGTCAGTATTTGTATTACCTTCAAACTCATGAAAAACATTTTCATAAGTTTTGCCCATTATATTGACCAAAACATTTAATCTTCCTCTATGTGCCATCCCGATAATCACTTCTTCAACATGATCTGTTGCCCCTTTATTGATAATGGCGTCCAATGCAGCAATCGTTGTTTCGCCACCTTCTAATGAAAATCTTTTTTGGCCAACAAATTTGGTGTGCAAGAATTTTTCAAAAACTGTTGCTCCATTGAGCTTTTCTAATATTCTCTTTTTCTTTTGGATGGGTAAACCAAAGTCATGAGCTAGATTTCTTTGCTCCAATTTTTCTCGGAGCCACATTCTTTTTTCCCTATTTTCAATATGGGCAAACTCTACTCCTATATTTCCGCAATAAATCAATTTTAATCGATCAATGATTTGTCTTAAAGTGGCATTTTTAAGACCAATTTCGTCACCTGCTTTAAAAGTACTATCCAAGTCTCCCTCTACGAGGTTGTAATCTGCCAAATCTAAATGAGGCATTCTATTTTTTCTTTGTTTGATAGGATTGGTAGTTGATAACAAATGTCCTCGCTGCCTAAATCCATGTATCAAAGACATTACCCCAAATTCTTTGCCTAAATTTGATGGTGAATTTGTTGATTGGCTGTCTGAAGAAGCCTGGCCATTGGTGTTACCTGCAAAATCAAAACCTTCAAAAAATAATCTCCACTCTTGATCTACATCTAATGGATTATTTTTGTAAGATTTATAAATAGATTCTATGTAACTTGGGTGCGCGTTAAATATATGAGAATAATCTTTCATGTAAAGAATTATATAGTTTTATTAATTTTTTTCATTGAATGTGACAATTTTCGATTCGGTTTTTATCTGTACTATAATGATTTTAGAGTTTAATCACCATAAAAATCGGCTATTCGGGGTGCAAATATCGTATTTGTTTTTTGGATTGACAAAGTTTTGTAAGTATTTACTTAAGCTGGCCTCTTTTTCACTTTTTTGTGAAACGTCTTTCTTTTCAGTTTGTTCAGGCTACCTTCATTTAATGCTTGAGAATTTTAATCAAATAACAACAAACAAATTTCTCATATGGAAATAGATACTTTTAAAAACCTATGAATAACTGTTAAAAGTATGCACTAAGCCTTAAACACAATCTTCCAAAACTACAAATCAAACTTAATCCCTTGAGCAAGAGGCAAAGTTGTACCATAATTGATGGTATTTGTTTGGCGCCTCATATACACTTTCCATGCGTCGGAGCCGGATTCTCTACCCCCGCCTGTTTCTTTTTCACCACCAAAGGCACCACCAATCTCCGCACCCGAAGTCCCGATATTTACATTAGCTATACCACAATCTGATCCCGCATTACTGAGAAATTTTTCAGCTTCTAAGAGATTTGTAGTAATAATGGCGGACGACAAACCTTGTGGAACATCATTTTGCAAGAAAATTGCATTACTAACATCTCCAGAATAGGGCATCACGTACAAAATTGGAGCAAAGGTTTCTGTTTTGACAATTGGAAGATTACCATCTACTTTAAATATACATGGCTTCACATAGCATCCTGATTCATATCCTATTCCATCCAACTTTCCACCTTCTACGATGACTTGCGCTCCTTGATTTTTAGCATTTTCTATAGCTGCAAGATAATTATTTACAGCACCAGCATCTATCAGCGGCCCAACGTGGTTTGAAGAATCTAATGGATCGCCAATTTTAAGCTGGCCATAGGCTTTTACAAGTCTTTGGCAAACCTGGTCTATGAGTGACTCGTGCACAATTAACCTTCGGGTTGTAGTACATCTTTGACCACAGGTACCAACCGCCCCGAAAGTGACAGCTACCGTACTTAAATCAAGGTCAGCATTAGGCGTAATGATGATGGCATTATTACCTCCCAGTTCTAACAAAGTTTTACCTAAGCGTGCGCCCACTACTTGTGCAACTGCCTTGCCCATCGGTACGCTGCCTGTTGCAGAAATGAGGTTTACGTTCTCATCTGCTGTCAGCCATTGACCCACCTCTCTGCCACCAGTTATTACCGAAGATATACCGGAAGGAAGGTTTTGTTCTTTAATTATATCTGCCAGCAACTTTTGACATGCTAGTGCACAGAGCGGTGTCTTTTCACTACCTTTCCAGATCACAACATCACCACATACTAGAGCAATCATAGCGTTCCATGACCACACTGCAACGGGAAAATTAAATGCAGAAATCACTCCTACTATACCAATTGGATGCCATTGCTCGTACATTCGATGATTAGGCCGCTCAGAATGCATCGTTAATCCGTACAATTGACGCGAAAGTCCTACCGCAAAATCACAAATATCAATCATCTCTTGTACCTCCCCTAGACCTTCTTGCAAAGACTTACCCATTTCATAAGAGACTAAGTGACCTAAAGCATCCTTATGGGATCTCAATTTATCACCATAAAGTCTGACAATTTCTCCTCTTTGTGGCGAAGGTACTTTCCTCCACTCGACAAATGCAGATCTTGCTGCTTCTACCACTTGATTATATTGAGTAATGCTTGTTACTGTCACTTGACCAATCTTAATTCCATCAGTAGGTGAAAAACTTTCTATTATACTTTCTGCCTCAAATGACTTCTCCCCAATCCAAGTACCATTATTTTTACCTTCGTAAATCCCTAATTGCTCTAAGTATGTCCTAATCTTCATTATTTAATTTTTAATTTTGTTTAAACTTCTAACCGAAGTGATTTGGTTTTTTAAATTTGTTGCAAATATAACACAATATTATATTTTTGTTTATTTATACACATTTGTTGTTTCTATGTGTCAAAATTACCTATCAGTTTTAAAAACACACCAAGCTATCACTTAATGTACTGTTTCGCATTCTGACATTCTAGCATTCAATCATTAGAAATAGCCTCGCAAAGTTTTGCTCGGTTCCTTCGTTATCGATTGAAATCGTTCAATCGATTTGCTCCTAGCGTCGCAACCACTTAGTCATCTTGCATTCTCACATTCTTACATTCAATCATTAGAAATAGCCTCGCAAAGTTTATTTTGGTTCTGATTAGCATTTGAAGAAGCCTCGCAAAGTTAATTTTTGTTCTGATTAGCATTTGAAGAAGCCTCGCAAAGTTTTGCTCGGTTCCCTCATTATTTTGATAAATCTTTATCAAAATTGCTGCGCACCACTTGGTCATCTCACATTCAAACATTCATGCATTTAAAAAACCAACCTAGGATCCGGTGTCATTTCATGACTTTCAAAAATCCCTGCTTTGTATTTAAAATATCCAGCCATTCCTATCATAGCCGCATTATCCGTGCAATATTGCAAATCAGGTATGTAGAGATTAAAATCATGAAGCCTAGAAAGCTCTTGCAATCTACCTCGTAAACCAGAATTTGCAGCAACCCCTCCTGCAATTGCAACCTCCTTAATATTTGTTTGTTTTATTAGTTTTATAAGTTTGATTTCTAGAGTTTTGACAATAATATGTTGTACAGAAGCACACAAGTCTTTCAAGTTTTCAGTAATAAAATTTGGATTCTTTGCCACTTCCTTTTGTAAAAAATAAAGCACAGATGTTTTAAAACCTGAAAAACTAAAATTGAAATCTGCAACATTAGCGATAGCAAAATCAAATAGTGGCTTTCCTTCCTTAGCCAATTGGTCAATAATTGGCCCTGCCGGATATGGTAATCCGAGTAATTTGCCTACTTTATCAAAAGCTTCACCTGCAGCGTCATCAATGGTTTGTCCCAATATCTCCATTTGGAGAGGTGACAAAACCTTCACTAATTGTGTATGTCCTCCTGATACTGTTAAGCACAAAAAAGGAAATCTCGGCTTTGGTTCATCAATAAAATGAGCAAGTATGTGACCATGCATGTGATGCACCCCTATCAGTGGAACATCTAATACTAAGGATAATCCTTTCGCAAAAGAGACCCCTACCAACAAACTGCCTAAAAGTCCTGGCCCTTGAGTGACCGCAATAGCTGCTATTTCAGATTTATCGATGCCTGCTACCTTCAATGCTTTGTCGACAGCACTGTCAATATTGCTATAATGTTGTCGTGAAGCCATCTCTGGTATTACTCCTCCATACTGCTCGTGCTCCTTCTGTGTTATGATGATATTGGACAAAATTTTTTCATCCCTCAGTACAGCAGCAGAGGTATCATCACACGAACTTTCTATTGCTAAAATATAGGACATAAAATTTTTTTTTCGCAAAATTAAGATATTTGTTTTGTCATACACCAACATTTTATATTTTTACATCTTAGAAATTGGAAATAAATTTTTATAATAATCAAAATACATAGTTTATGAGGTACGCAATAAATATATTGCTTTTAGCTTTAATCGGTTTCTCAGGGTATTTGTTGTATACATCTATCCTAGATCCTATTGCATTTCAAGCGGAAAAAGAGAAAAGAAAAACTGCAGTAGCAAAAAATTTGTCTGAAATTAGAACCCTCCAAGAAATTTACAGGACAATTAAAGGTGGATTTGCTGGTTCTTATGAAGAATTAGTAAACGTCATTTCTAAAGACAGCATTCCTTTTGAAAGCATCATTGGTGATGAGGATGATCCTACCAATTTAGATAAAATTCAAAGATCAACCACATATTCTAGTGCTCTAGACTCTGTGACGGCTATGGGTATTAAATTAGAAGGATTGGATATTATACCTTATACAGATGGTAAAAGATTTGAATTTTTTATGGATACTATAGAATATCAGTCTACTAAAGTAAATGTAATTGAAGTAGGTACAACTTGGAAAGAGTTTATGGGTCCGTTCGCAGATCCAAAATATAAAAAGTTTGATAATCGATATGACCCTAATGCAGCATTTAAATTTGGAGATCGATCTACTCCGAGCTTAAATGGTTCTTGGCAATAAATATTTTTCATGATAAATAATAAAAATAAGACACTGTCCGCAGTCATTACTTCAGACAGTGTCTTATCTGTTATAATAGACGATGATTCTGTAATTTACAATTCAACTACCTATCTTGTTGATGAATTTATTTCAAAAAAGCATGCAGGTGACTTTATAGATTATCAAATAAACATCTTGAATGCTACAGACAAGTTTGTTATATCTGATAATAACAACTATGAAGATAATGAAGACTTTTCAGTAGGATGCCAGAAATTTACGGGCCAAAATATTTATATAAAATTTATTCAGCATTTTAAAGATCTTAATACCTCAAAACATGTCTGTGCCTTATTGGATCATTATTACTACCTTTCAGAAAGAGAGGTAATTCATCTCCATTTTGAAAAAAATGCCATGCATCTCTACATAAAACAGAATGGCCTTTTTATTCTCTATAATGTCTACAATGTTGAAAACGAAATAGATGTACTTTACTTTTGCAATTTGGCTTTTGATTCACTAAATGAGCAACTGAAACCAGAAAATCTATGGGTACTGAGTGGATGGATTGACAAAGATTCAGTTTATGAAAAAACACTTTTAAAGTATTTTCCTTCATTTACTTATATAAAAACACCCATCAGCTTTGTAGGAGGTCCTTCAAAATTAAATAATCACTATTTTTTTCTACATTATTTAAATCAATTATGCGAATCATAGGTGGAGAATTGCGTGGAAGAAGATTTAATCCTCCAGCTAATAATTGGCCAACTAGACCCACTACTGATATTTCAAAAGAGGGGTTATATAATATCTTACAAAACAAAATAGATTTTGAAGATACTAAAATGCTTGACCTCTTTGGTGGCACGGGTAATCATTGCTATGAATTTATCTCAAGAGGCTGTGTGGATGCTACCTATGTAGATAATTTTGCCGGCTGTGTTGATTATGTTAAAAAAACATCAATCGAATTAGGGATCGATCAATACATCAAAATATTTAAAATGGATGTCTTTAAATTTATAACTACATCTGCGGATCAATTTGATTTTATCTTTGCTGGCCCACCCTATCCACTTATTACATTAAATACAATACCAAATAAAATTTTTTCTCACAACTTACTAAAAGAAGGTGGTATCTTTGTACTCGAACACAACCCTCAGCATACTTTCAAAAGTCATGAACATTTTATCCAAGAAAGAAGATACGGAACTACCTATTTTAGTTTTTTTTCTATTTAGTAAAACTGATAACATAAATCTAATATGTTTTTAAATCAAACCACACATTGGTTAACTCAAGCATTTGAGAAAGTATACGGTCTTACCACCGATCCAAAACAATTGCTACTATCTCCTACTAAAAAAGAGTTTGAAGGAGATTTTACGATAGTAGTTTTTCCTTTTGTAAAAGAGCTAAAGATTTCTCCCGAAGCAATAGGAGAAGCTATAGGTACATTTATGAAAGAAAATGACGCTGATATCATTGACTTTAATGTGGTGAAAGGATTTTTGAATATGACTTATTCTGATGATTTTTGGATAAGAATTGCTAAAAATATACCTATTGGAAGTTATGGTACATTCCCAAAAAATGGCAAAAAAGTAATGGTTGAATTTTCGTCGCCAAACACAAACAAACCATTACATCTCGGTCATATCAGAAACATCCTACTAGGCTGGAGTTGTACTAAAATCTTTGAAGCCAATGGATACGAAGTGATTAAAACACAGATCATCAATGACCGAGGAATTGCAATCTGCAAAAGTATGCTCGCATGGAAAATTTTTGCTAATGGAAATACCCCTTCTTCTACCTCTATTAAAGGAGATCATTTCGTCGGTGAATATTACGTTCGATTTGAAAAGGAGTTTAAGCTGGAATATGAAGGATTTCAGTATACTGATATGGGTATTGCGGTCTTCGAAAAAAATAAAAAAGAAGGACAAGATTTTGATTCCTTTTTTAAAGAATATAAAAATACATATTTTAATACCTATAGCCAATTGGGTGCTGAAGCTAAGCAAATGCTTTTGGATTGGGAGGCTGGTGACCCAAATACTATAGAACTTTGGAAGCAAATGAATCAATGGGTCTACAGTGGATTCGATACTACATATAATACGCTAGGTGTAACCTTTGACAAAGTCTATTATGAATCAGACACCTATCTATTAGGGAAAGATGCCGTGCAATATGGTCTTACCAAAAATGTTTTTTACAAAAAGGAAGATGAAAGTATTTGGGTCGATTTAACGGATGTTGGTATGGACCACAAAATTGTTCAAAGAAGTGACGGTACGAGCGTTTATATGACCCAAGATTTAGGTACCGCCATGATGAGGTACAAAGATTTTCAAGTGGATAATATGGTCTATACGGTTGCAGATGAGCAAGACTATCATTTTCAAGTGTTATTTGAAATCTTAAAAAGATTAGGAGAGCCCTATGCAGACGGTTTATATCACCTTTCTTATGGCATGGTAGAATTACCACAAGGTAAAATGAAGTCGCGAGAAGGTACCGTAGTTGATGCAGATGATTTGATTGCAGAAGTGATAGCTGAAGCTCAAAATAATACCATCGAAAGAGGAGAAGTAGCTGAAATGTCAATTGAAGAGCAAAATGCCACTGTAAAAAAGATCGGCTTAGGCGCTCTTAAATATTTTATGATAAAAGTTCAGCCTAAGAAAAGAATGATTTTTGACCCAAAAGAATCTGTTGATTTACAAGGGCAAACAGGTCCTTATATTCAAAATGCTTACGTAAGAATAAAATCAATATTGCGAAAAAATGATTCAACAGCTTCAAATTTTGATAAATATTTATCTTTACAACCACAAGAAAAAGTACTGATGCAACTTGTAATGGAATATCCAAATGTTATATCACAAGCATGTAAAGATTACGACCCATCTTCAGTTGCCAATTTCGCTTATAGTTTAGCCAAGGAGTTTCACAAATTTTATCATGATGTTCGCATCTTAGGTGCTGAGAGCGAAGAGGCAAAAAGCTTTAGATTACATCTTTGTAACATTATTTCTGATATTTTACAAAGAAGTATGGCAACTTTAGGTATTGAGATGCCCGAAAGAATGTAACTTTGCACCCCAATAGCAAAATTTATTTAAAAAATATTCTAAGATCACAGATTTAAATATGTCAGAAGTTAGTAAGGAATCCTTAAATTTTATCGAAGAAATTATAGAACAAGATTTAAAGGAAGGAAAGTACAATGGTAGAGTCCAAACAAGGTTTCCTCCAGAACCCAACGGCTATTTACATATTGGCCATGCAAAAGCTATTTGTATTAGCTTTGGACTTGCCAATAAATATGGAGGGCATACCAATTTAAGATTTGATGATACTAACCCCACCACTGAAGAAACTGAATTTGTAAATGCCATCAAACGTGATGTCAAATGGCTTGGCTTTGAATGGCAAAACGATGCTCTTTTTGCTTCAAACTACTTTGATCAATTATATCAATTTGCAGTTGATCTTATTAAAAAAGGCTTCGCATATGTAGATAATAGTACAGCGGAAGAGATAGCTTTGATGAAAGGCACTCCAACAAAGCCTGGAATCGACTCACCATACAGGTCTAGGACAATTGAAGAAAACGTCCTTCTTTTTGAAGAAATGAAAAATGGTATCCATCCTGATGGATCAATGGTTTTACGTGCTAAAGTGGATATGGCTTCTCCAAATATGTTGATGCGCGATCCTCTCATTTATAGAATAAAACACGAGCATCATCATCGTACAGGGGATAAATGGTGTATCTACCCTATGTATGACTTTGCACATGGACAATCGGACTCCATCGAGCAAATTACCCATTCATTATGTTCACTTGAATTTATTCACCATAGACCACTCTATGATTGGTTTATTGAAAAACTAGGCATTTTCCCATCAAAACAGATAGAGTTTGCTAGAATGAATGTGGAATACATGATCACATCAAAAAGAAAACTTCTCAATCTTGTAAATGAAGGGTACGTAACTGGCTGGGATGATCCTCGTATGCCTACCATTAGTGGAATGCGAAGAAGAGGCTACACTGCAGAATCGATTCGTACATTTTGTGACAAAGCAGGAGTGGCTAAAAGAGACAACATGATTTCCATCAATCTTTTAGAATCATGCGTAAGAGAAGACCTAAATAAAGTAGCAAATAGAGCAATGGTCGTGCTTAACCCCGTAAAAATTACAATAACTAACTATCCCGAAGGTTCATCTGAAATTCTTAAAGGTGAAAACAACAGCGAAAATCCTGAAAGTGGTCACCACGATATTCCTTTTGGAAGATCTTTATGGATAGAAAGTGATGATTATCTAGAAGAAGCTCCAAAAAAATACTTCCGACTTACACCAGGTGCTAATGTCAGACTTAAAAATGCTTATATAATCAATTGCACTTCAGCTATTTATGACGAAAATGGAAACCTAACTGAAATACTTGCAACGTATTATCCAAATACTAGGAGCGGATCAGATGAATCCGGTATTTCAGCTAAAGGGACCATACATTGGGTTTCAGCAGAACATGGGTTAGCTTGTGAAATTAGAGATTATAGCCGCTTATTCACAGTGCCAAACCCAACAGCTTTTGAAGATGAAGGCAAAACAATCTATGATTTCTATAACAAAGCGTCTCTTATTGTAAAAAAAGATGCCATTATGGAACCATGGCTTGCAAATTGCAAACCAGGAGAACATTTCCAGTTTCTTAGAAAAGGTTATTATGTTGTAGACGAAGATTCATCTGAAAAAATGAAAGTCTTTAACTTAACGGTTTCATTAAAAGAGGGTTGGTGATTATTATCAAGTTAAGAATTTGTTGAAAAGAAGATTACCATTTGTACACATTCAATAAATTCTGCTTTAATATACCAAAAAAACATATCTTTGGCTATCAAAATTTGCACAAGATGAAGGTATTGTCTTTATTTATTTATTTTTCAAGTCTTTATAACTGTCATTCCCCAAATAAAATTATTTCTGTCGAACAATCAAAAGTTGAGCGTACCCTACAAGTCGGTGCCGATAGAAGTGATTTATATTTACCCATCTTAAAAGGTAAAAAAGTTGCAGTAGTCCTAAATCAGACAAGTCTCAAAGGCGGTCAACATATGTTGGATTATTTATCCAAACAAAATATTCTAATTTCTAAAATTTTTGCGTTAGAACATGGTATAAGGGGTAAAGCAGACGCAGGAGAAGTAATCAAAGATGGTAAAGACGCTAAAACGGGTCTTCCTATAGTTTCGCTATACGGATCAAACAAAAAACCTAGTAAAGATCAGTTGACTGATGTTGACATCGTACTTTTTGACATTCAAGATGTAGGTGTGAGATTTTATACCTATATTTCTTCTCTTGACTATCTTATGCAATCATGTATAGAAAATAATAAAAAATTACTCATTTTAGATAGACCCAATCCTCATGCACATTATGTAGATGGACCTATCTTAGATTTAAGTCTAAAGTCTTTTGTAGGTATGCATAAAGTACCCACAGTATATGGAATGACAATAGGAGAGTATGCTCAAATGCTCAATGGTGAGGGATGGCATAACATGTCAAAAAAATGTGACCTTACCATTATTGAATGTTCGAATTATGATAGAAATCAAGCCTACGAATTGCCAGTCAAACCATCACCAAATCTTCCAAACCATCGCTCAATCATCTTGTACCCTTCCATATGTCTTTTTGAAGGTACCCATGTAAGTCTAGGTAGAGGAACTAACAAGCAATTTCAACACTTTGGAATTCCTGGTTTACAAAACCAATTTACCTACTCCTTCACACCACAACCCAATGAAGGTGCAAAAGAACCACCACAAAATGGCAAAGTTTGTTATGGAGTCGACTTAGGGGATGTAGACCTAGATGCCTTCCACAAAAAAGGGGAATTGACCTATCAGTATATCATCGATATGTACGAAGCATGCAAAAAAGCCAATGTGCCTTTCTTCATTGAAAATAACTTCTTTGATAAACTTGCTGGTAATTCAAGCATTAAAAAAATGATCGTCGAAGGAAAATCAAATGAAGAAATCAAAGCAAGTTATCAAAAAGAACTTGAAGAGTTTAAAAAATTAAGGTCTAAATATCTCATTTACTAAAGGTCTAGGAACCTAAGGAACTGTAAAGAAATAACATAGACATTTTGACTCGTTTTTTTGCATTTTTTCATCGTTATAAATTCGTCAAGTAGCTAAGGCTATTCTCCTCATTTATTCCTTAAAAAAAACAAAACTACTTCTTCAAGTTTGTACACTTTATTTATTTTCAGCTCCTAAATATCTTGCTAATTTTATCAGTTGAGCTTCTTTTAAAACTTTAAGCCTTGCTTCTTTTGGAATCTCTAATTTATCTAAGCAATTGCCAATGACATCTGAATAATCAGAAAAATTTAAAAGAATAAACTCTTGCGGATTGTGAAATTTGAGACCCAATGCTTTCAAAGAAGATTTGTAAAAAGGGTTTTTATCAAAAGAAACGATATACTCAATATGATTGGAAATTGCAGCAATAAGAAGGTGTTTGTCTCCTTTGTCTTTTATTTTTATATTATCTGACAGTGTTATTTCATTATGCTCACAGATTTTACATTCTGAATTTATATACTTTTCAACTTCTACTTTTAAAGGAGAGTTTTTTATTAAATGACCATGAATCTCATATTCCTTGAGTATATTTTTGTTAATGAAAATAGAAATTAGATTTACCTTCTCTAATTCCATAAAAATATAACAAGTCAGTGGACTCATCAATATATTGGTATCAATCAAGGTTTTAATTGGATAAATCACTCTGGCAAAAACCTTTTATCATTCATAAAGCTGGTATCAACCAGCGTTTCAATAAATGCCTTCAGAGCCCTTCTTTCAAAAGAATTTAAATTTAGAGGATATATCAAAGGGTCTTTATTCGGTGAACTTTTACCACCTGATGAATAATGGTCCAAAACCGCATCTATTGTTTGAAATCGTCCATCATGCATATAAGGCGCTGTAAAAATTACATTCCTCAATGTTGGAGCCTTAAATTTTCCCCTATCAATGATATTTCCTGTCACCTTAGCTCTCCCTATGTCCTTAAACTCAGTCATAGTGGGTGCTTCGACTAACCCATTATTAAAAAATTGATCCGAAGTTCCTAATGGCAAACTGTGACAATGCCCACATTCTGCATCTTTGACATTTGGATCATTATCAATAAACATGGAGTAACCATATAGCTCTAAATCAGAGAATAGAGCTTCACCTCGAATTATTTTATCAAATTTGCTATTCCCAGATATAATCGTTCTTTCAAATTGTGCTATAGCCTTGACTGTTAAATCTCTGCTTATCTCATCAGTAGTTTTTATGCCAAAAGCTTTTCTAAAAAGTTTTGGATATAAAGTATGTTTGCGCAATAAATTCTCAATATCAATCCACTTATGATTTAATTCATTGGGATCTTCTACAGGCAACAACGCCTGTTCCTCAAGTGTTTTTGCTCGACCATCCCAAAAAAAACTGTTCTTTGTAAAAACCAAATTGATGAGTGGCATAGAAGATCTTGCACTTAACCTACCATTTACACCAAGACTAAAAGCCTTAGAATCATTAAATGAAAGCTCTGGCAAATGACAAGACGCACACGATTTTGTACTATCCACCGATAAGATTGGATCAAAAAAAAGTCTTTTTCCCAAATTGACACCATCTTCCGTCAAAGGATTATCTTGTGGAATAATAGCCTGACCTAAGTTAGCCGGGTAAAGGAGATTATAATTTCTTGGAGCATATACTATATTCGTTAAGTCTTTTAACGCTTCATCTGAAAACTTATCTGGTGTACAAGAATAAGTTACAAATAATATAAATAAGATTACATGAAGTCCGTTTTTTTGCATCTGAAGGCATATATAGCATAAACGTTCAATTTAATGTTTTGATTGAAAAAAAACAATATAAATTTTCAAACCCATACTAACAAAAAGTAAATACTAATACTGCTACAAAATTCTAGTTTCTACTTTACCGCAATCTATCCATAGATCTCACTAACTTCTCATCCTTCCCAATACTTTTGTAAGCAAGTAAACCAAATATAACGGGTATCAAACAGAGATAAAGTCCTAGACTATCATCTATAGATTGTAGATTTCCTTCATTGGTTTTTTCAGTATATATCAAAATAAAAGCAGCGATGGGTACTAAAATTGAAAGGATAATAGTAAAAATGCTAAGCTTTTGTTGCAAAAGACGATTGTTGAATAAAAAGATGGCTCCAAAACTTATGATTATGCCCAAAACTGTTAAAATGATCAAAAGTATGTGATCCTGAATTTCATAAACCTTATCAGCCATTAAAACTGGAATTGATTCTGTAGAAACAGCAAGATTAGTAAAAAAATGGCTACCAAAACCAAGACTGCAAATAGCAAGAAATATAGATTGAATTCTTTGAATCATTATTTGTTTAAGATTTTATAAGAACAAAAGTACTGATAAATGCCAAATTCTATTAAAAAAAATCAATAGAAAGGATAAAAAAATTAATTTTATAGAAATTTTCAACGTGAATATATCTTTAAGTTTTTGGGATCTCGATTTTTATAAAGAACAAGATTACATTTTATTAGGTGGTGGTATCGTCGGTATCAATGCCGCAATTCATTTAAAAAAGTTGCAACCTAATAAAAAAGTATTAATAATAGATGATTCATGGCTTGGAGGTGGGGCAAGTTCAAAAAATGCAGGTTTTGTTTGCTATGGAAGTCCTACAGAAATTTTAGATGATATTGAAAATTCAAATATCATTCTTGCCGCTGAACTTATAGAGAGGAGGTGGGAAGGCAGCAAAAAACTTTTAGAAATGGTCCCTCCCAACATCATGGATTTTAATAAAGTTGGTGGGACTGAAGTGTTTGAAGACGGTACCAAAGTTAGTAAAGATGATATTATACTTCTAAACACGTTGATGTTGGATGTGACAAAGATTGAAAACTATTTTCAAATAGGCGAACAATCAATTTCAAATTCATTTCATTCCAAAAGTGTTGAAATGAGGGAGGAAGGAAGAATTGACCCTAAGAAAATGATGAATTATCTTTATCAAATCGCAATTGGTTTAGGAGTGCATTTTTTAAATGACACAATTATCGAAATCATAGCATCTGAAAATTTAATAAATCTAAAAAAATATGGTCAAATTAAATTCGGAAAATGTGGTGTAACCTTAAATGGATACATAAATCAGGTAATTCAATCATCAAATGTGACCCCTGTTAGAAATGTAGTTTTAATCACAGAAGATATTCCTGATCTGCGATGGGACAAAGTAGTGCACTTCAACAAAGGTTATGTCTATTTTAGAAAAATTGGTAATAAAATACTATTAGGTGGAGGCAGAAATATAGATTTTGATGCTGAATATTCGAGTGAAGTAGCAATTAATCAAAAAATACACAACTACCTTCTTGATTTTCTATATAGTAAAATTCTAAAAACAACTAAAGTGGAAGTTATTCACCAATATGTAGGAATACTTGGATTTGGAAATGACAAAATACCTCGCGTCAAATCATACACCGACACCATCTTCATAGCAAGCGGAATGGGTGGCATGGGAGTAGCAATTGGCAGTAAAGTGGGCCTTGAATTGGCAGAACATCTTGTAAAGTAAAGAATCGAGATAGATTAAAACTTGACCAATTAATTTAACATAATTAAGCAAATACCCTTAATTAATTAAAAAACATATTATATTTTTTTGTCATATAAATAAAATGTTTTACATTTGTATCTAAATGTCTAAGAAGAATCTAATTCATAGATGTTTATAATCAGCATAAAAGTATATTTTACAGAATACTCAAAAATTAAAAATGAAAAAATTATTATCTTCTATAATTTTAGTTGCCTTCTTTTTCAATGTCAATAGTCAAGTGAAATCAAGACCCAATGGTATTTCATTTAAGGCACTTTTAAAAGATTACCAATCACAAAATGGAGGAGATATTGGTGCCATCAAAGACTATCATTACGGGTTTGAAATAGGGTACCATCGGTTTTTGTCCGAAAAACTTTTTCTTAACATCCCATTTAAATATGGTAATGTTAATAATACAACTAATCAAAACATCACCGAAAATTTCAAACAAATTGCAAGTTTAGATGCACAATTCCAATATCATTTTATGGACTCCAAGGAAAAAGTTAGTTTATATGGTTTAGCTGGTGCCGGAGGTGTTCAAGAATTAAGCGGTGGGATGTTTAATGTGCAGATTCCTGTAGGCTTAGGTGTGAATTTCAAATTGGCTGATAATGCTTTCATAAATATTCAATCTGAATATCGTTTTTCATTAGCAGAAAATAGAAATAATCTACACCATGGCTTGGGCTTTATTTTTTACCCTGGAAAAGTTGAAAAAGAAGTTAAAGAGGAAGCAATGCCCGATAGTGATGGTGATGGAATCCCAGACAAATTGGATCTTTGTCCTGATATTGCAGGATTACCTCAGTTTAATGGTTGTCCAGATACTGACGGTGATGGTGTGGCAGATTATCAAGATAAATGTCCTAAAATACCTGGTTTAAAAAATCTAAATGGATGTCCTGATGCTGATGCAGATGGTGTACCAGATAATGAAGATGAATGCCCTAATGTGGCTGGTCCAATTGAAAACAAAGGGTGTCCTGTAAAAGTACTAGACAAAGATAATGATGGTGTGCCAGATGATAAAGACAAATGTCCTGATGTTCCTGGCCCAGCGTCAAATAACGGATGTCCTGAACAAAAAATTAATGATAAAGATGGTGATGGCATTCCTGATAATGTAGACAAGTGTCCCGAAAAATCAGGGCCAAAAATTTATGATGGATGTCCAGATACCGATGGAGATGGTGTACCAGATCATTTGGATAAATGTCCAAATACTAAAGGTCCTGTGAGCAACAACGGTTGTCCTGAAATAACCAAAGAAGATAAGAAGACATTAGATGTAGCTATGAGAGCAGTTCAATTTGAAACTGGAAAAGCAACACTAAAACCTGAGTCGTATGGAATATTGAAGCAAGTTGCTAACATACTTAATAGATATCCTGACTTCAATCTTATGATCAATGGCCACACTGACAATGTAGGAAGTGCAGTGGCTAACCAAGAATTGTCTGAAAAAAGAGCAAAAGCATGCCTTGAGTATTTGGCACTTCAAGGAATACAGAAAAACAAAATGAATGCAATAGGGTACGGAGAATCAAGACCTATATCAGATAATAACACAGAAATCGGTAGAACACTCAATCGAAGAGTCGAATTTACTTTAATCCCTCGGTAGGATTATATTTTCTATACAGAAAAACCCACTTAGTTTTTAAAAATTATGTGGGTTTTTTTTTTTAGCCACAAAGTATAATCCATACTAAATAGAATTGAAAAAAGTTTGATTCAACTATACTCTTTTTTCGAGGCTTTTCAACAATTTATGAATTTTGTTGTATCTTACATTAATCTTATTTATTAAAGTATTAGTTTTGAGAATAGCTGTACTCACATCAAGGTTTCCTTATCCTTTAGAAAGAGGCGATAAACTAAGGATATTTCATCAGATAAAACAACTTTCTGAAGATCATGAAATATTTTTATTTAGTGTATGTGATCAAGTTCCTTCTGAATCTGATATGGCAGAAATGTATAATTATTGTAAACGTATAGAATATATACATGTAGATGTTCCAACTTTGGTGATAAATATCATAAAAAACTACCAAAAGGATATACCTCTTCAATGTCTTGGATTATACGAATCAAAATTTCATGAAAGGATCAAGGCCCAAATTATCAGATATAAAATCGATATTATGTATTGTCAATTGTATCGAATGGCCATGTATGCTCAGGGTATAAAAATTCCTTCCACACTGGATTATATGGACGCTTTTGGAGTAGGAATGGAAAGAAGAGTAAATCTTTCTCCTTGGTATGTAAAATGGATCTATAAATTAGAGAGTAATAGAATCAAGCAATTTGAAAATAAGATATCTACACAATTTGAAGCTTTTACGATAATAAGTGAACAAGATAAAAACCTTCTACATATTAAAGACTCAAGAACAATTAGTGTGGTCCCAAACGGAATTGATAATGAATACTTTACACCTTCAAACTCAAGACCAAAATACGACCTAGTATTTGTAGGAAATTTAGGTTATCTTCCAAATGTAGAAGCTGTAGAAATTTTGGTTAACGAGATACTTAAAAAATATAATAAAAAATATAATAAAAAAATCACTTGTCTAATAGCTGGAGCACGTCCAAGTCTGAGATTATTAAAAATTCAATCAGAATATGTAACACTATCAGGTTGGAGAGAAGACATCAGGTCAGCTTACAATGAAGGTAAAATTCATGTTGCCCCCTTGTTTAATGGTACCGGGCAACAAAACAAAATATTAGAAGCTATGGCAATGGGTCGGCCCTGCATTACAACATCCTTCGTGAACAACGCTATCAATGCAGAACACGGAGGAGACATACTCATTGCTGATACCGTAGATAATATGGTTAGTGCAATCCATGTATTATTGAATGATTCTGAGTTATACGACAAAATTCAATTCAACGCATTAAAATTTGTTAAAAACAATTATAACTGGAAAGAAATAAATGAAAAATTAAATTTTATTTTTGCGTCATTAATAAAACAAAGTACGTAAATAAAAGTTAATTATTCTTATGCAACAAGATTTTATACTAAATACAATTGTAGAAGCTATTGATGATATTAAGGCTGGTAAAGTCATAATTGTCGTGGATGATGAAGATAGAGAGAATGAAGGTGACTTTATTTGTGCTGCAGAAGTTGTAACGCCTGAGATCATAAACTTTATGGCGACTAACGGCAGAGGCTTAATTTGTACGCCTATACCCGAAGAAAGAGCCAAGGAACTAGATTTAGACCTAATGGTGAGGGATAATACAGCTGTTCACCACACTGCATTTACTGTTTCAATAGACTTGATAGGGCAAGGATGTACTACTGGCATATCAGCATATGATAGATCTACAGGTATAAAAGCAATGACTGATAATGATATAAAAGGAAGTGATTTCGCAAGGCCGGGTCATATTTTTCCACTTATCTCTAGAAAAGGAGGTGTGCTTAGGCGAACAGGCCATACTGAAGCTGCTGTGGACCTTGCAATTCTTGCTGGGCTATATCCTGCTGGTGTCTTAGTGGAAATCCTAAACGAAGACGGAAGTTGTGCGAGGTTACCACAACTAATAGATGTAGCACGAAAATTTGATTTAAAAATTATATCAATTAAGGATCTTGTAGCTTATCGAATGCATCATGAGAGAATTATTAAAACAGAATTAAAGACTAAAATTAATACTGAATTTGGTACTTTTGATGTTACTGTTTATAGACAAATTACAACAGAAGATTTACATATCGCTTTTCACATTGGCACCTTTGACAGTGACGTTCCTGCTTTAGTGAGAGTTCATTCTTCTGGAGAAACCAAAGATGCTCTCAATATACTATTTGAAGGGTATGATAATAGTATTGCGAAGTCTCTTGAAAAAATAGCAAAAAAAGGATCGGGAATTTTACTATATATGAGGCATAGCGAAAAAAAAGATTCAATATTAAAGCTTTTACAAAATTTAGATAATTCAGACGTAAAAAGTGAAACAAAGTCGGAAGAACAAAGAGACTTTGGAATTGGGGCACAAATATTAAGAGATCTTGGAGTGTCAAAAATAAACCTTTTGTCAAACCATACCAAAAGAAGAATTGGCTTAATAGGTTATGGCCTTGAAATTGTTGAATACGTAGAATACTAAAATTTAATGGAAAATAATATAGAATCACCTAAAGAATCCTTTTTCAATCCAATAAGTGAAGACAAAATAACAGATAAACCGAGTTTACTACCCTATGCCCACCATGTAGGAAGTGCAATTATCCGGCCTATGGATAAAGGCAGAAATAAAGGTAATGCCATGAAAGCTATGTACCAACAAACAGGAAATCAACTTCAGCAAATAAAAGAACAGGTAGAAACACTCATAAAACAAGCACAAGTAATACATGAACGAATTTCTATTTCTGAAATGATATATAAAGCTGATGTAGGTGTAAAACCTATTGTTGGCGAAGTCTATTTCTTATATGAAAAAAGTAATAGCACCTATGTATTATCAATGGTGAGTCCAGAAGAGTGGGGTAAATCTTTACCTTACAGTTTTGTCGCAGAAGTAAACCTTTTAGCAGATCATACCTGGAACATAGTAAGACAGGTATCACAAATAGATTTATAAAACTATATAATAAATTAACACAATACAACATCTTCACCAAGTCCGAATGTACTAAAAGATGCGTTAAAACTATCTGGCCTTATTCGCTATAAAGTCAAATTAGTTGGAAAAATGAATTCCATCGGTCGCGAAAGTATCAAAATCAAAGATGGTACCAAGAAAAGGGAAAGTCAACTATTTGACGGTCACCACCTACAAAAATTACCTATGTAAATTAAGCAAATATAGAATCGTGAAATCAACTTTTATAAAACCTTAGGTGTTGAATAGGTTTTAAATATATATGATCACACCTGATGTAAAGATGAAGCTAGGGTTTTTTGCACATTATTTTAAATATTGAATAGGTGAAATTTGTGTTAAACAATAAGCTTTAATTCTGTTTCTACTTTTATTTCGAAAAAGCTATATAAAATCTAAAGATCATTTGATGTATACAAGAAGTCTAGCCCCAGAGTATGTACCTTATTATTTAGCAGGTTTGAAGCTAACAGTACCGATAAGTAAAAAAGTGAAAGCCTATTTGTACTTAATAAATGGGTGGCAGCAAATAGTAGATGTTAATAAGAATAAATCTATTGGCACTCAAATAGAATTCAAATTGAATGACCATAACTTACTGAATTGGAATACTTATATAGGCAATGAAACGGCTGTATTTCTACCCGAATTTAAAATGAGATATTTTACCGATTTTTTTTGGATATATACTAAAAATAAACTGTCAGCTACAACATGTATATATTTAGGTAATCAAATCAAAACATATAATCCTTTCAAACCCACGAATAATGTTTGGTGGCAAAGTAATATCATAGGTCGGTATTCATTTACTGAAAAATTGTCACTTTCAGGAAGATTAGAATATTTTAATGATCCAAATAATATTCAGATTGCATCCTTAGATGGAATAGATAGTAAAGAAATCTATAGTGCTGGATTATGTTTAAATATCAAGATTAATGAAAACGCTCTTATTAGATTTGAAGGTCGGCAATTTTTATCGAGTAGTACAATCTTTAAAGATAAAAATAATTTGCCTTCAAATAGTATGACTTGGTTAATCTCAAATATAACAATGTGGTTTTAACCTAAAACTTATTGCTTTTGAGGCTCTATAGTTTTATGATTTTTAAAAATTAATGTAACCTACTTATTTCGAAGAATGCTTAAAACAGGGCAAAAAAAAAGTCCTGAGTTAGACTCAAGACTTTTAAAAAAATAGGCAACTACTTACTCTCCCACCATAAGGCAGTACCATCAGCGTGAAGGGG
>JALHLK010000049.1 GCA_022844565.1 Saprospiraceae bacterium | reverse complement strand
GCTTGCTTCTTTCAGATTCTCAATTACTCGAGACACCCTTGCATTAAGCTAATGATTCCCGTTGGCTGGCTCATTGAGGACTTTCACCTCTTAGGTTTTAGACATGCATGGCACACACACACAAAGCTGTTTGAAGTTTGCAACTTCAAACCTCTATTAGTTTTACTGCCAATTCTATACATTAAATCGTTTTTGATATTACTTTTTTCTACCTTTTTCTTAACGAATTATTGTCGGCTATTATTGGTGGTTTATGCCATAATTCTATTTAGGTGATGTGCATCTTGCGAGTTTGATAGTTTAAAAATAGCCTATCTGATTAGCTTTTTTTGTACAAATTGGCTAAGCAGATAGGCTAATAGGGATTTGAGGTTTCATTTATCCCGTAGTGAAGCATCGGGGAACCTCAAATAGCTAGTTGGGGGGAAACTTCAAACAGCAGGGGTTTACCAAAATTAACTTAAATCAGCTGCCATTGGTTAGCCTTGTGGTCAAATTTAAGACAGCTAGGCAAACTATAGCGGGGTGAAAACTTAATGATATGAATACTTATTTATTAGCTTTCCGTCACAATCAAAAAAAAACGCAATTTCTTCAGCTGACATGAATGGTCCTTCGATTGTTATACAAATATTGTCTTCTTTGAATTCATCAATTGTGTAACTAAATCTAGCTTCTTTAACTAGTAGACCAAATTTTTCAAAATTATCTCCAATTTTCATTTGTTCCTCCAGTGCTTTAAATCTTTTATAATCTGTATTCTCGCACGAAGCAAAGATAAAAAGTAAGGCAAAAATTAGTATCCTTTTCATTTTTTTTAATTTATTATCTATTTTTTAAAAAATTTGAAATTGAATTAACAAAGTTATTTCCAAAATCATATGTTGTGCCTTGAGCATAACCTTGAGGAGAATAAACAATTTTTGTGTGATTACGGTAAAATTTATATCCTAAGTCATTGGAAAAATAATCTTGGGGATTGTGAGCTGAATCTTTATATCCTTGGATTGATTGAATGACTTCAACAGAATTGCCAACTAAAGGACCAGATTGACCAATTATTAGAAAATGTCTCATATCAATTACATTACCTGTTTTCGGATCAATTACATATCTATCTTCTCGCTTTGGTCCCGATCTCTTAGATCTTTCATTTTGAAGAGTCTCTTTAGTTTTATGCTGATTATCTTTTACCCATTGATCCAAAGGTTTAGCTATTTCAATATTTTCTTTTAACCTATTTTTATTGGGCTTTGGCTGGCCCCCAAACCCATGCTCCATCGCATGATTAAACGCCCCCACTGCCATACCCTGCGCAAACCCTTGCCAAAAGTCACCACCAGATATCTTACTACCTAATCCACCCAAAGCAGCACTACCTGTGATCATGGCTGGATCGCTGAAGCCTCCAGCTTGCATAGCCGATCCTCCTAATGAAGAGATACCTCCACTCGCAGCCCCATGCCAAAAGTTACCACCCTGCATGTGACTAAAAGTACCCGAAGCTAAAGAATGGGCTCCTGCTCTTCCAAACTCTTTGAGTAAACTACCAGTAGCACCAAATACATCACCTATACCAAAGGTCACTGCCGCACTAGCTGCACTCCATAATCCAGCAGAAAAGCCGTTGGACCAAAAATTTTCGCCATTGTCTAGGTTGCTGACACCATTGGTTGCAACCCCAGTCGCAAATGCGATGCCTACTACGGCTAGGAATGGTAAATCTCCGTCTGGATCCATCTGCGAGATCGGATTATTGCCCATAGCACAGTAAGGATACATCCCTATAACTTGCTCAGCTTTCGGATCGACTTGCATCCATACTCCAAGTACTGGGTCTAAGCCACGGTAGAAAGCGAAGTCAAGATTGAAGCTTTCGGATCGCTCTATTCCGTTGAACATGTAGTTGTATGTAGTTGTACCACTAGTTTTGGCAAAACCTCCGTACTCCATACCATATGCGTAATAGTGGTTTTCATCGATAATAGTGGCTGTGCCTCCATTATTGAAATATACCACTCTGGTATTACCCAAATGATCTTTGATCACATACTCATGTCGGTAAGCCCCTAAATGTTTTTGCAAGCGGCCTTGGCTGTGGTTGATTTGGTTGACATCGTTGTTGACCAATTCTATGCCACCGATGTAGTCGCGTGTTTCTATTATCGTGCCTCCTGCTGCAAATGTTTTGCGGCATAGGAGGTTTCCGTCGGCGTCGTAGGTCATCTCTAGCTTGCTATTATCCGATCTAAGTACTACTGTTGGTAAATTGAGATGATTATAAGAAATACTGGAAATTGCCCTATGGAGATCAGATGTCACATTACCACAGTTATCATAAGTGAAGGCAGTACCTGTGATGGATCTTTGATTGTGGCCTTGTGTATTATTGTTACTCGAATTGGCATCTTGTACCCTCGTTAACCTTAAATTATCTGCAGCATAAATGTAGCTCAAATTATCGATCTGATATAAACTTTGATTATTAAGTGCATTGCCATTTTTCAATACAGTATTGAGTCTACCATTCGTATGATACGTGAAATCTTCGTTAAACTTACCATTTGTCGTGTAAGTACTACCATTATGCTCATAATAGATAGACTTAGTCAGCTGACTGTATTCATCATACCTGTATTCATTCAATCGTGTCACTCCGTTTTTCACTTTGTATCTGATATTACTGATGTCTCCGTTTTTTCTTAAAGAAGAGGTGCTGGTAATTATTGAGGTGTCAAAGGACGGTCGGTATTTGATGATCCATTCCCTGTGAGTATAAATAAATAAAAAAATAGCCTATCTGATTAGCTTTTTTATAATAAATTGGCTAAGCAGATAGGCTAATATAGATTTGAGGTTACACTTGTATTGAGTTTACCGAAATAAACCTCAAATAGCTAAGTGGGACATACTTCAGGTAGCTATGGATTATTTTTTTATCAATTTCAATTTTTCATCCTTCTTGCCTAATTTGAAATTATAAAAAATGAAAGATTTAAAGTATAAGGTATCATTAATTGATCTTATATTAGACGAAACAATGTTTACAGTTAAATCCTCCTTTTTAAATAAAAATAATGTTCCAATATTCAAGGGACGACCATCATTAATGCCTAAATACTTTTTATCCATTATAGAAACAATATGGTCATCATTTTTAAGTTTAAACATTAATAAACCATCCTTATCATCAAAAAAATCAGCATGAATAATTTCATTTTTTGAGTTTAATAATAGGTAATTTTGATTCGAAACATAAAATTTTTCATATTTCAAATAAAACAAAACTATAGTTAAAACAAATAAAACTGAAATGATAAAGTTTTTTTTTGTAAATTTATTACTTGCCAACATATCTTCTATATACATATTTTTGACCATGAGTGTAAGTATCGGATTTGTCATAACCAAATGGAGTTCTGGCAATGGAATTATTTCTTTCAGAAGTACCAATGCTATGAAGATATGCACGCCCCCCACTTATAATTGCTACATGTCCCGAAGCATTTATTCTTGGTAGTTTAACAGCTACAACATCTCCTCCTTTAGGTTCTTTAACTATTTTCCAGCCCTCAATTTTATAGTCAGAATCTGCCCATTGTCCAGCTGTAATTGGGTACTCATTTTTACCAAAAAAACCACCATTTGGAGTGCCCATGTCGAGACCTGCTTCGTGTAAAACATCGGAAACAAATTGACTACACTTATTTTTGTATTTACCAATATTATCCTTTGCAACATCATAATTCCAATCCTCAGAACCTAGATAAGATTGGGCAATTTTAAGGATTTTTCTTCTAATCCTATTAACCTCCTCATTCTGAATCGCATGATTAAACGCCCCAATCGCAATCCCTGTAGCAAACCCTTGCCAAAAATCACCACCAGATATCTTACTACCTAATCCACCCAAAGCTGCACTACCTGCGATCATGGCAGGGTCATTGAAGCCTAGAGCTTGCATACCTGATCCACCTAATGAGGATATACCTCCACTTGCTGCACCATGCCAGAAGTTACCCCCTTGCAAATGACTAAAAGTACCTGAAGCTAAAGAATGGGCTCCTGCTCGACCAAACTCTTTTAGCAAACTACCCGTAGCACCAAATACATCACCTATACCAAATGTTACTGCCGCACTAGCTGCGCTCCACAATCCAGCGGAAAAGCCGTTCGACCAAAAATTTTCGCCATTGTCTAGGTTGCTGATACCATTGGTAGTCACACCAGTGGCAAATGCGATGCCTACTACGGCTAAGAATGGTAAATCTCCGTCAGGATCTAATCATATTTCAATATAATCTTGTCTTAATACTTCTATCAAGATTTGCTTTATTCGAGATTAATCTCTTTGTTTTTTGTTAACGCATAATTGTTGCTTATTATTGAGGTATTATCAAGTGATTTAAAAAATAGCCTATCTGATTAGCTTTTTTTGGCAAATTGGCTAAGCAGATAGGCTAATAGGGATACCGATGGACGGCATAAATTTGAGGTTACATTTATCCCGTAGTGAAGCATCGGGAAACCTCAAATAGCTAGGAGGAAGGAAACTTAAAACAGCGGGCTGCACTACCAATAGTGATGGCTTGATAGCTAAAATCAAGGGATTCATAGCAGATTATATTTGCATATTTCAATTTATATACCAATAAACCATGCTTGAGGATCTTTGGTAATTTCAGCTTTTACAGAGTCCAAATAATTATTTAGGTCTTCACTCATCATAAAATCAAGACTTTTCATTATATAATAATTTTTATCTGACATTTCATTTGAATATACTTTTAAAAACCATTTATCTGAAATAGATTTTAAGTTAGGATCAAAATAAAATGATAAACAAATTTTACACCTCCCAGAGTAAGTAGCACCATCCTCTTTCAAAACTTTTCTAAAACTTTGATGTCGATATAGAAAATTAAAAAAAATTTGCTTTCTTAACATTTCAACTTCATTTTGTATTTCAAGTTCTACCTCTTTTAAACCAATTATTTTGTGCTTACTAATATTATTTTTACATTTAGTGAAACCTATAACTAAAGAAAAAAAGAAAAATATAAATACAATATACTTTTTTCTCATGATGATAAATATGTTTATTTAATTATTAATGCCAATAAGTGGTTTGTAAACCGCTATAAAACTTAGTTCCTGCATTACCCCTAAACATAATGTCTACATGCCCAGTCACTCCGCCTCCAAAGCCTTTCTGACTATATAGACCATTCTTAAGCGTTTTTGTACCTAATAGAATACCAGTTCCAAATAATTTTGTCAAATGAATATGCATGTTTGATGCCGCAATGTAATAATTTAACCCATCAGACCCATTAAAAGTACTACTGCTTTTCTCAATTAAATATCCAGATTTATTTAAAGCATAGCTTAGTCTAATCGCACAAGTATTTGCTAAGATGTCCGGATCTTTTTCATACCAATCCTTCAAAGGTCCTCCAATTTTCTCAAAAAGCTGATCTCTAGTTACCTCCTCGGCTTTTGGGTAGTTTTTATAAATCTTTTTAAGTTGTGCATCTGTAATATATGATTGAATTGCCTTATGCATCTCATGATTAAATCCCCCAACAGCCATTCCCGTACCAAACCCTTGCCAAAAGTCACCACCTGCTATTTTGCTACCTAAACCTCCTAAAGCAGCACTGCCAATCGTCATAGCATGATCGCTAAACTCAAGTGATTTCATAGCAGATCCACCTAAAGAAGATATACCTCCACTTGCTGCACCATGCCAGAAATCACCTCCCTGTAAATGGCTCATTGTACCTTGTGCCAGTGAATGTGCCCCAGCTCTAGCAAATTCATTTATTAAAGTTTCTGTAGGAAATAATTCTCCTATTCCAAAACTCACACTTGCACTAATTGCTCCCCACAGAGCAGCTTTTCCAGCTCCATTGAAAAAGGCTTTCCCATAATGAACATTATTTAATCCATTAGTGACGACTCCAATTGCAGCACCTTTTGCAATCAAGCCCATTACCGCTAAAAATGGTAAATCCCCATCCGGATCCATCTGCGAGATCGGATTGTTACCCATAGCACAATAGGGATACATTCCTATCACCTGCTCTGCTTTCGGATCGACTTGCATCCATACACCCAATACTGGGTCTAAGCCACGATAGAAAGCAAAGTCTAGGTTGAAGCTTTCTGATCGCTCTATGCCATTAAACATATAGTTGTATGTAATGGTACCACTTGTCTTGGCAAAACCTCCGTACTCCATACCATATGCGTAATAGTGGTTTTCATCGATAATAGTGGCTGTGCCTCCATTATTGAAATATACCACTCTGGTATTACCCAAATGATCTTTGATCACATATTCATGTCGATATGCACCTAGATGTTTTTGTAAGCGACCTTGGCTGTGGTTGATTTGGTTTACATCGTTGTTGACCAATTCTATGCCACCGATGTAGTCGCGTGTTTCTATTATCCCTCCTCCTGCTGCAAAAGTTTTGCGGCATAGAAGGTATCCGTCTGCGTCGTAGGTCATCTCTAGCTTGCTATTATCCGATCTAAGTACTACTGTTGGTAAATGTAAATGGTTATAGCTTATGGTGGATATGGCACGATGGAGATCGGTGGTCACATTGCCGCATTGATCGTAGATAAGAGCTGTGCTTACTGATGTTCTTTGATTGTGGCCCTGTGTATTGTTATTGCTTGTATTGGCTTCTTGTACTCGTTGTAATCTGATATTATCACCCGTGTATAGATAGCTAAGATTATCTATTTGAAAAGAGCTTTGGTTGTTGAGCGTATGTCCATTACGCAATACCGTATTGATTCTACCATTTGTATGATAAGTGAAGTCTTCGTTAAATCTTCCATTCGAAGTATAAGTACTGCCACTCAGCTCATAATAGATAGACTTGGTCAGCTGACTGTACTCATCATACCGATATTCATTCAATCGTGTCACTCCATTTTTCACTTTGTATCTGATATTACTGATGTCTCCGTTTTTTCTTAACGTATTGGTGCCGCCCATTATTGGATTATCATACGTAATATGGTAATGAAATAAATCATTAGCTGATAAGGCTAAGTTGTTTAGACTATCCAACATACCATTGCTCTTATAAAAATAATCTAACGTTTGCAACCCGCCTCCTTGCACATTTTGAATTAGTTCGTTCCTGTGATTGTATGAATAGTTAGCTATCAGTTGACTTGTATCTGGGTTTGCATTCAAACTATATGCAAAAGTCTCCGTTCTTAATCTATACATATGGTCAAATGTATTGGTAGTCGTATAATTCACCGTGAGGGCACTACTTGGTTTATTGCGCATTTTGATAAATTGTAGATTACTCACTTGGTCATAACCGTTGGTCAATGTATCATCTAAAGAAATGTTTTGAGCCATTGTATACGACATCAAGTCTGCTGTGTTTTTATGATTGGAAGAGGCAACCTTCCACAGTCTTCCTCTGCTATCATAAATCATTCTACTTTTGATCATGGCAGTACTCCCTAAGACACGTACTCTTTGCCATTGCAACTTGCCTTTTTCTATACCTGTAGTACCATAGGCAAATTCTTTGAGTAAGTCACTTGTATTAGTAGGTGATTCTAAATTGGTCGGTAAGGTCGCACTTAATGATACTTTTGTCACTTGCCCATCCGTATTGTATTCGTAGGTAGTGTGTTGATTCTTAGCATCTTTTGCTACTGCAAGAAGATCTCGTGCATTGTAATAATAATTCATCCACCCTTTAGAAGGAATTTTCTTAGCTGTCATACGGTCTTTTGTATCATAAGTATAATCATATTGCTGAGCAGTAGTGGTCTCTGTTGCTCCTGGAGGATAAATTTTGATTGGACGATTTTTATTATCATACTGCGTATAGGTATCCTTTCTTTTTCCACCTGTGGATGAATCCGTAAAGTCTGTTTGACGACTGCAAACCAATTTGCCTGAGAAATCAGTAAATTTAATCACTTTATTACCATTGCCATCGATGACTGTCTCTTTAAAAAGATTGTCAGCTGGCCATAAATTAAACAAGCCTGAGGTCACATTTTGGGGATTTTTCACATTATCTGTTGCATTGTTCAATCCATATTCATATTTGGTTGCATGCCAGCCGGGGGGAATAACCTCCGTGATGCGTGATAATGGCGAAGATTCATATTTGGTCTCTGTGTAACCAGTACCTGAAGGTAATGGAATTAAATTACCTGCACTGCTTGTGCCTATATATGGTAAATAATCTCTGATTTTTCTGCCATTTGCGTCGTATTCTATGAAATCAGCTATGTCTTGCCCTGTCGGTTGAAATCTTTGAAGTGTCTGAATCAATCGTCCATGATTATTAAAGAATTGTCGGGTTTCTCTAGTCGTCATACCATTAACAGCTATTGGAGTGATGGCTTTTGTGACAACGATATTGTAAAATGGGCTTACATTTGAATAAAAATACTCATACTCTATCCTATTATTAGACGGTTGTTCCGTTTGCTTTAGCAATCTACCCAATTTGTCATATTCGTAATCTGTAAAGGTACCATCAGGATTAGTGATCCTACTCACAAGGTATGAATTAGCATAGTAAGTCGTGGATTTCACAAATCCGTTGGTTGTGGAAGTTGCTAATCTTTTTCGATTATAGGTATAAACATTTTGCGGCCAGTTGGGTTTTTGATCGACAGAAACTTGGCCTTCTAATGTATACGCATGATAATAGTGATCGGGATACTCGGCAGCACAGGTTGAGCTCACCCCATCACAATCTACTTTATACAATGTACTTGGTCGCACAATATTTGCTGGATTGGAGAAGCCTCCATTACCCACAAACGAACCCGAGGCACTGTAGTATGACCAGTCAGTTCTTTGGGATCTAATTGGTTTACTATTTCTCCATTCTGAAGTAGAAAATGGAACTTTTATATTTTTGGCCATTAGGGTATTTTTAACATCTGAGTTAGCCCAAAAATCAGTTGTATAATTCGTATAAACCAATGTTTCATTACCTTGAGAATTTGTTTTTACTACACTTGGCTGTATGGTATGGCTGTGATTGTATTCATAAGTAGTTACAGAAGTTAATTTACCATACATAGAGGAAGTCTTACTCAATGGACGATGTAAGAATTGTTGATATCTATATCTAATAGCCCAAAAAGTGCAGTTAAATCCAAAAATATTACAGTTTGTCTTTTGTAAAACACGGTTATTTGAAATTCCATAATTGAGTATATCTACTCTGTAAGTAAATATATCTTTAGATATTTCTGTATTTCCATGATCAAATATAGTTTTGCTTTCTAGATTGCCAATACCTTGTATGAGCAAATCGCACACATTTCGCTTACCACTCAACACTTCTTTTGTAAAGGTTGTCTTAAATTTTGAAACCGTCCTACCCAAGCCAGATTTTGACACCGTCACTTCTCCATATCCTATATGGGCACCAGACATATAGTTGAGGTTGAGGGTCTGATGATGAGCAGTAACCCATCTGGTAGGAAATTTTTCGTAATAATTAGGTTCGTTGTACAACATACCATTAGTATAGTCATAATTAGTTATTTCACCCCCTTCATTGATGCTTTTTATACGTACACCTCCTACTACTTGCACACCAGGAGTGAGGTAGGTATAGTTCATCTGTGCTGATACATTCACTCCTGTCATTTGGACATGATAAGTAAATCCACTTACAAAAAAAGGATTACCACTATTGTCTAATAAATCAGCCAGTTTAAATGAAGTATAAGTCTGACCACCCACTGAATATGCATTCCAACTTCTAGTAATCTGAATAGTACTTCCCAAATTACCTCTAAAGAAGGTAAGTGTTACACTACTGTTGTAGTTGCCGTAGACTGAGTTGACACCTACTGTACCATCTACCTGAGTACCTGTATTGTAATTCATCATGATCCAATTGGTGCTTGTAGCTGGGTAGGTGCATGTCGTTGTAATATTACATATACTCACTGACCCAGCATTAACTGTATTGGGACTGACCGCTATCCTATGTGGTTCGTAGGTAAAGGTAGTTGTTTTACCATTGACGTCTTTGACAGAGGTTAGTATACCATCTCTAACCCTTGTTGTATCAATACTTCTATTTGCACCTCCGCCAAATTCAGTTGGAATCATATTGTCTGCGTTATTAGCATCATGTTGATTTCTGAAACCCCAATGATCTATACCAGTTATATTTTTTGATACTTGATTATTATTTAAATAAGTAAAATCTATTCTAGGCTCCATAATTGAATTGTCACATGCTTTCTTTTGAATTGAATTCAACCTTATTTGATGTGCGTTACTTGTAGTAGCCCCATAAAAATCTGAATTAATTTCATAATAGTAACATAAACTTGAATTTTTGTAATAGACACTTGACAATTTACCTTGAACGCCATTACTTCCTGTCGATGTTATATCAAAGCGTTGAAGATAATTTACATCTATTGTATCATTTAACCCCCTAATACTTAGAAGCTGTTTATTTCTTCCTTTAATAACGTCAATATCCAATCCTTGAAATTGATATTGTCTAAATGCAGAATCGTATATAAAATCTATCCTATTTGAGTTCAAATCATACCCTTGAATAGAAATCGGGCTCCATAATGTTGTAATTTCAAAATTTTGATTGTTAAATATTGGAGGATTGGAACAATTTCCATATTTTATGTCTCGCAATTCTTGGTGAATTGGTGTTAATGTGACTAAGTTACCGTCTATATTTATAATTTGAAATTGGTCAACCTTAGGGCCAAATGAAGTATTTATCATTAAAGGAATAATTTTTATTTCAGTTTGATTTATTATAAAAACTGTTGCACTATCCACATTGACAGTAAAATTAATTGATTGACCAAAACCATTGAATGTATATAAATCCATTTCTCCATCAGCTAGATTACAATTAATTGAAGAATCATAATTATCATCTCCATACCCATTAAATGCTGGATTGTATTCATCTGGCAAATGCATAATTTGCCTAGTCACCGAAAATCCAGTGCTCATGTACCAATCCATCCCTACTTCCGATGATGGGCTATTGGGCTTATACCCGGTCCCAATGTACCCCAAGGTAAGACCGGCACCTACATTCCCATTACTCGCAGATGCTAATGGAAAATTCAGATTGAGCGTACCTGTAAATTCACCTACCGCTGTACCCATACTGCTTGTGGATACCGAGCCTGCATTTGGTTGCGCGAATAAACTTGTACTATTCATCACACTACCAATTATCAAGGTAGTTAATAATATATATATCTTTTTCATAACTTTTACTTTTGAAATGTGACTGAGATTATTTTATACAGATTAAGGTTTTTGTGGCAACTTCATTACCAGATTTTACTGTGACATAGTAATTGCCATTAGGATATGAAGTGGTGTTGATTTTATAAATCCCTTTGTGTTCTCCAAAAGCATTGATGCCTTCCTGATGCATAATTTGATTTAAAGAATTATACACTTCTACTTTTATTTCAGCTTTTGTATTGGGTAAAAAGAGAAAAACTTCTACACTATTTTGAGCTGGATTAGGCACTAGATTGAAATCAAGTTTATCAATCTTATTACGACTTTGTAAGGCTGTCTCCTCCTCTTCATTTACTTTACCATCACAAAGCTTTCCTCCTTTTAAAAGGTTTTTCCTATAACCCAAATCACCAAGAGTTGCCTGCATTCTCGCCACTTGCCCTTTTGTAAAATAAGATGCACAGTCATCAGGATTACTATCCATAAAGTTACCTACCATTTCCATCGGATGGCCAAAGCATAAGCTGATGTGCCCCTCTCCAAAGCATGTAATATTCGGAGCATTATGAATCGGTGTATCCTCCACCCCATCATCTTGACATTCGCCCGTCGCCCAAATAGGATGTAGACCCAGGTATTGGCCCATCAGATGCACCAATGTCTTACCACTATGGTATTCTTTTTGATCCCTTCGTACTCCGAAGAAGTCGGGGTCAATATAGATACCATCTCGCGCATCATCATGTCCGGGTAGTATGGCGAAGCCTCCTAATTCGTCGGGTAGTTCGGTCACCCACACATTGATGTATTCATCTTTTTTGGCTCCTTCTAGGCCTTCTTTTTTGTCTGAAATTAGACTTAAACTATTTAAGTCATAAGCAGTGGTTTTATTAGCGATGTAAATGCCATCTTTTTTTCCTTGTGGGCTACCTTGACAAAAACGTATTTTACTATCTCCAGCTATCGCACTTTCGAAGATTTTACTGCTTTCTCCTTTGATTTTTCCTGCGAAGGCGTCATTGAGTACTTGTAGTTGTGAGGCTATACCTTCAGGTGTTACTTTTGTTTCACCACCCACGTTTATAATGTTAAATACGATTGGAAGTGTCTTCTCTTCGGGTACAGCATACTTAGCGTACATGCGCGCATGGAGCTCAAAATCTTGCCATCGCTTGGCATCTTTAGGCGTTTGTTTTAATGTTTCTTTCCACTCGGGTTTGTATAAATAGCGGGTGGTGTCCTTTTTGCCTTGGGCATAGGAAAAGGGCGCTAAGACCAGGAAGTTGAGGGTTAGGATGGTTGTGATTAGAATTTTCATGTTTTTACTTAATTTGTACCTTAGGTTGTGACATACGATTAGCGATCGAACCTAGGATTCTTGATTAAAAATTTTGTGATTGAAAATTGGTACTGCTTGTGCTGAATGGTTGTTCTTTCTAATTGTCGGAAGTTCTTTCATTTGCCACAATACCTTGGCCTAAAGGGTGTTGAGCCATAGAATTGTCTTAAAGTCTAGCATTTGTAGTTGGGTTTTGTCATGATTTTTGAAGCGTTTGCAAAAATCTCGCCAAAACCTTGTTTCGTTTTTTTATAAGCCACGGGTTGAAACCCGCGGTAATTGATTGTTGACATTGTAAGTTGCTATTGCTTTTGGCTCACTTTACCTTAGCTTAAAAGGGAGGTGTGCGAAAGGATAGTCGTAAATCTCTAAAATTCTCTAGTTTCTAAGTATTCTTTTTTTGCTTTCCTCTTGGACTTGGGTAAAGCAAAAAAACATTATCGCATGCGTATCAATCGTCAATCACAGAGCTTAAGTCTCCGTAATTTTTGGCATCTAAGCGGTGATGAGAATGTTTGTTTGGCTAAGAAATTTATTGGCCGTAAAAACTCTATAGCGTATCTAAATTCGGGTCACTGCTTTTTCATCGGGTTTTGTTTTTCAGCAAGTTTTAAATTTGAATGCAATATATATAAACAAATTTTTAGTATACAAATTTTTTGCATACTTTTTTTCATAAAAATCAAAAGTTTAACATTTGAGTAAGTGGAAATGGGTGGGATTCACAGATTTTTGATACAAATTTAGCTTACTTTGACCGAACTCTATGAGGGGGTGGGACAAAAGGATTGATTGTCTTAAAGTATAGCATTTGTTATTGGGTTTTGTCATGATTTTTGCAGCTTTTGCAAAAATCTCGCCAAAACCTTATTTCGTTTTTCTTAATAGCCACGGGTTGAAACCCGTGGTAAGTGATTTTTGAGCTGTCTATTTACCTCGGGCAAACTTCAGACACCAGGTATCACTGCAAATTACTAACACTTATTATAATACAACTCCACCATATTCTCCTCAACTAACAGTTCATTGGCAATCTGCTTGATATCCATATTGGTGACATTATTATAGTGTTCAATTTCATCGTTGATTAAATCTATATTTCCCAAATATTCGTAATAGCCGAGGCTCATTGCCTTGCCCACTACGCTAGATTCTGAAAAAATTAAATTGCTTTCGGCTTTGTTTTTAATTTTTTGAAGCTCCACTGGGTCTATCAATTCATTCTTTAATGCTGCCAACAAATCTAATATGCTTTGTCTTCCTAGTTCCTCAGTGACATTATTCATGAGTTTTCCTTCTATGACCAAAGCTCCTTCGTCGGTAGTACCCGTGATATAGGCATCTATACTTGAAAATAACTCTTGGTCTTTTACCAATTTTTGATACAACCTAGACGATCTACCTTCTGACAAAATATCTGTCAACAAATCACAAACATAATAGCTATCATCCAATCTATGACACATCTTGAAGGCTAGGATAATACTATCAGCAGGTACATTAGCCTCAACTTTCTTCTTTCCTTGTGCTTTAAGACTTGACAATCCCTGACTCATAACATGAATAGGTTCACTGTTGGTATTGACAATATGTCCAAAATACAAATCAACCAATTGCCTAATTTCATCATAATTGATATCACCACAGATACTGAGTACAGCGTTATTAGGATTGTAAAATTTATCATAAAACTGGACGGCATCACTCAATTTTACACTTTCGATATGATCAAGTTGCTTGCCTATGACTGGCCAATTATAAGGATGATTTGGGTATAAGATTTCACCAAGATGATGCCACATATCGCCATAAGGTTCATTGAGGCAGACTTCCTTAAACTCTTCAATAACAACTTTTTTCTGAGTAGTAAGTGGCTTTTGTTTAATCACCATATTGGCCATTCGGTCAGCTTCTAACCAGAGGCCTACTTCAAGATTCTCCTTAGGAAGTACATCATAGTAATTGGTAAAGTCATTGTTGGTAAATGCATTGTTTTCGCCACCAGCTTTCTGGATGATGTCGTCAAAGTTTGGTATATTCTTGGTACCACTAAACATCAAATGTTCGAATAGGTGTGTTAGCCCAGTTTGACCTGGCGATTCGTGCTTTGATCCGACATTGTACAATACATTGATGGCAACAAGTGGGCTGGAAGTGTCTTGATGCAACACCACACGAAGACCATTTGCTAAAGTATATTTAATGTATTCTACCATAATTTATTGTGAAAATTTAAGAAAATTTGACCATTTGTCTGCAATGGTTTCTTCAAAAAGATTACTTCTCATTATTTGAAAAAATTTCTTTTTTGTAACAGATTCCCCACCAAAAGTCTGCAAATAGGGGTTTTCAACTTGGCAATCTATATATCTAAATCCTCTGTCCGCTAAAATTTTTGCTAAGGAGATTAAACCAAATCTCGATGCATTAGGTTGGAGACTAAACATGGATTCGCCATGAAATATTTTACCAAAAGATACACCATACAGTCCACCTGCAAGATTATCATCTTTATCCCAAACTTCTACGCTATGGGCCAAACCTAGAAAATGTAATGTATTATAAGCCAAAATAAAATTTTCAGTCAGCCAAGTGCCATCTTGATTAGGCCTTATGGTATCCATACAAGATCTCATGACGCTGTCAAAATCTTGATCAATGGTGATCCTATATTTCTTTTGATTAAAATAGCTGTTAATACTTTTTGGAATTTTTATCTTAGATGGCTCGATAAGATATCTTTCTTTAGGATAAAAAAATACCGCCAAATCGTTGACCTCATACCATGGAAAGAAACCATATTTATAAGCGAAAATCAGTTGTGCAATATCGTTTAATGGAGCCATAAATACGATATCCGATGAAGTAGAAAACGGGTGTGGAAGGTATCCATCACCCGTTTCTAATAATATTTTATGACTTTGTGTAATCACATTTTCTACAGCGATGTCACCTTGACTAATTGGCAACACTCGTTTCTATCACTGCACTTAGTCCTCTTTCTATGAGGGCGTCTTTAATAGGTTGTAATTTATCAAATGATCCTTGTTTTACAGTTGCTTTGCCTTTGTAATGTATGATGTAAGCCAATTGCTCTGATTGCTCAACAGTATGACCACAAACTGCAATGAAACACTCAATGACCCAGTCAAATGTGTTATAGTCATCATTGTAAACTAATAAATAAGAATTGAGGGTATCACTCGTTATCTCTTCAACATCTACTTGTTGATTTTCATTAAATAGTCTTTCCAAATCAGACATTGTAATCATTGATACTATAATTTTGAAAGTGTTTCTTGAATAGCTGCAAAGTTAGGAATATCTTTTGCAATATCCAATACTTCAGCATATCTTATTACACCTTCTTTATCAATTATAAAAGCAGATCTTTTTGCTACTCCTTTTAAACCAAACACAAACTCATCATAAGCAGCTCCGTATGCAGGGAATGCTTCCTTATTAAAGTCTGATGCTACTCTAAAATTAAAACCTTGGTCTTCTTTAAACTTACCAAGCGTAAATGGAGAATCGACAGAAACTGCTAATACTTCAGCATTTAATTTCGAATATACATTCATATTGTCTCTCACATTGCACAACTCTTCTGTACACACTGATGTGAAGGCAAATGGAAAAAACAAAAGCACTAAATTTTTACCTTTGTACTCACTTAGACTAAAAACAGTTTTATCTGTATCTACAATCTTGAAATCTGGAGCTTGATCACCTACTTTTACTGACATATTATTGATATTAATTTTTATTTTATAAAATTATTTCGACTTAAATTAAAAACCTCACTTTAAAAACTGTGTAAGTGAGAATTTTGTTTTCAAAAGTATAAAAAAATAGGTTTCCACACTATAAATTTAATGAAAACCTATTTTCTTTAAATACTTTAGAACATCTCTTTATGAAATTTTCTCTAGCGCCTTGTTTACAAAATTGGCCAAATCTTCACCTTTCAGCATGTTTTGGTTGAGCAATGCAAGTTGATGTAAATAATCAACTGTTTCTTTTTGCTGAGCCTCATCAAGCGTCAATAACTTATTAGCTATGATGGGATTGTTGGTGTTGATTACCACATTATGACTATCTGGAAATGCATCCATATCCATACCTTGCATCATTTGCATTTCTTTCATCCTTCTCATAAATTCAGGTTTTGTAATGACCACAGGATGATCGTTAGGGCTTAATGCTTTGAGTTCTACATGTCCACCTTTCAAGTCTCCTATCGATTTGGTAAACACTTCTTTTACCGCCTCTTGATCTTTATCCGTCAATACAGATTCTTTCTTCTCGTCTTTTTGTACAAGATTATCAACTGTATCTGAGTCAACCCTTACAAATGTCAGATTCTCACCCTTATACTCCAATTGCTGCATAAAGTGATTGTCTATCGGAGTATCAAATAATAATACGTTGTAACCGTAGTTTTTAGCCGCTTGGATGTAGGTATATTGATCTTTGACATTGGATGTATAGATGCATACCACTCGATCGTGCTTATCTTTTTGGTTTGAGCTCACTAAGTCTTTGTATTCACCAATGGTAAAATACTTACCATCTGTATCTTTTAAAAGAACAAAATCTTTGGCTCTTTCTGCAAATTTTTCATCTGTGATCATACCATATTTGACAAAAATACTGGTTTCTGACCATTTTTCTTCGAAAGCTGCTCTGTCTGTTTTGAAAATAGATTCAAATTTTTCTGCGACTTTTTTGGTGATGTATGAAGTAATTTTCTTCACATTGCCATCAGCTTGAAGGTACGAGCGGGATACATTCAGAGGGATATCAGGCGAGTCTATCACACCATGTAGGAGTGTCAAAAACTCTGGCACAATATCCTTTACTTCGTCAGTAACATATACTTGATTGCTGTATAATTGTATTTTATTTTTTTGGACTTCTATATTGTTGCCCAATTTAGGGAAGTACAATACCCCTGTCAAATTGAATGGATAATCTATATTTAGATGAATCCAAAAAAGTGGTGGTGTACTGTATGGATACAATTCATTGTAGAAGCTTTTATAATCTTCGTCTGTCAATTCTAAAGGTTTTTTCTTCCAAATTGGTGACGTATTGTTGATGATATTAGGAATTTCTGTTTTGATTTCTGTTTTATCATCACCTTCTCCTTCAAAAGTTGACTCCGTTTTGGTACCAAATTGGATATCAACAGGCAAAAACTTACAATACTTGTTTAATAAACCTTCAATTCTTGAGTCTTCTAAAAACTCCGTACTATCTTCGGCAATATGAAGTACTATATCTGTACCTCTTGACTCTTTGTCGTGATCTTCGAGCTCATACTCAGGGTTTCCATCACATATCCATTTGACCGCTTCTGAGTTTTCCTTAAATGATTTTGTAATCACTTCTACTTTTGCAGCTACCATAAATGCAGAGTAAAATCCAAGCCCAAAATGCCCAATGATTTGAGCTTGATTCTGATATTTAGATAAAAATTCCTCTGCAGATGAAAATGCCACCTGATTGAGATATTTCATAACCTCTTCTTCCGTCATTCCAATACCTTTGTCCGATATCGTGATGGTCTTTGCCTCTTTGTCAATTGAAATGGATATGGTGGTATCTCCTACCTCCCCTTTTACCTCACCAAGTGTTGCTAAGGTCCTTAATTTACTTGTTGCATCTACCGCATTAGATATCAGTTCTCTTAAGAATATCTCGTGGTCAGAATATAGAAATTTTTTGATTATCGGAAAAATGTTCTCCGTTTGTACAGAAATTTGTCCTTTAGCCATTTTTGTTCATTTTTTGTTACATAGATGAGGTAGTCAAACAATATGCCACCCTATGGATTAGTGTCAAAATGGCATTAAAAGAGGGTTGGGTGTGTCAAAATTTCAAAGGTAATGGAACAACAGCTTATCTACTAGGGCGTCCATTTTCATACCATGTTTTTAATGTTTGTTTTTCTTCATCTGTAAGAATGGCATCATTTGGCATACGGCCTTCGCTCACTAATTTGTATATTTGATTAGCATAATGTGTTGAAAATGATGTCTCAAAGTCATTTGGATTATACAGCCAATGTAGGTAATTATTCTTTCCTTTGCTATGACATCGAGCGCAATTATTATCAAACCAAGGGCGCAAGGTTGCATGTTGGAATACAACCTTGTCTCCTTCAATGTCATTAGTACAATTACACAAGGTAAATAACATAAAGACACCCAAAATTAATTGGTAGCGATTCACTACTACTTAACTTGTATTAAGTTGTCAAGACTTACTACTACTTTATCTCCAACTTGTTTGATAGAGTAATCTGTCGGATATAAACCAGGAATTGCAAATTTTGTAGGTTGCGGTATTTTGAAACTAAGATTGGGTGAACTCTGCAAAGTGGTTAGGGTGATCATCGGCTCAACAAAAGTTAGTTTCCCATCATATGAACCCAAGATTAGTGTCTGAGTAAACTTTCCTCCGTTCAATTCAGTAGAAGTAGGATTAGCCCAATGTGTGCCCATGAGAGGTACCCCCGCAGGAAGTCTAAAATAGGGAACAGGCATGTATCCATCTGGAGGTAAATTATCAAACTTTGCTGCTGTTGTTGGTCCGTAAGGAGGTATTAACAATCGTTCTGCTAGAGGCTGTAACATAAAGTGAATGTCAAAGTGAGCTACATCATAGATACCCGGTGGTTCGTGACCTGTGTGTGAAAACGTCAAAAAGATGTGGTCAAATAGCGTCTTGCCCACAGCCTCAGTCGGAAGTTTAATCACTAATTCAGTCAAATCTGTATGAGAAAGGTTTTCGAGTGCGCCTTTTGTAAATACCAAGCTCAAACTGGTAGGAACATCTTCGGCAGAAAAGGTAACAGAAGAATAAACTTTGCCGTTGCCTAGTTTTTGCTCTGCACCATTATGAGCGTGAATACTAGGTTCGTCTTTCGAGCAGTTCATAAGCAGTAGGCATGACAAAACCCAAAAACAAAGGAGGTTAATTTTCTTTTTCATGAATGATAATTTTAAGTGTTAATTGATAAAAATATTTCAAGTGCAAAACTAATCAAAAATATTCCAAGTGCAGAACTAATCAAATTTTTATCGATCAGGCCATAAAAAATGCGTAGGGGTTTATAAATGATTAGATGGAGGGTTTTAGTTATTATGTGGTTTATCTAAATTCAGTAACAAGTCTAATTATTACAATAAGCGTGAAATTGCCCATAAATTATTAGGTAAGTCAAAGACCCATGGGTCATTGTTATAACATTTTTTAACAGGCTAGGTGTCTTGTTTTAATTAGCATTTTTTCATCCTTCTGGATTTTTTTAATCCTGAAAAGAACATAAAAAATAATGTTCCCAATTTTTGAACTTTTATTTACCTTTGCACTATGCGAATAATTTCGAAACGGACATTAAGAGCGTTTTGGACAACATATCCAGAAGTAGAAAATCAGTTACTTGGCTGGTATAAAATCATGGAGACCGGAAAATATAACAATACTAGTGATGTTTTAGATGGATTTTCGTACAGCAGAGCAATTGGAACTAACAGATATGTATTCAAGATAAAAGGGAATCAATATCGACTAGTTGTACAAATTAACTTTGATTTACAAACTGTCTGGATAAGATTTGTTGGGACACACCTCCAATACGATCGAATAGATGCATTAACAATTTAAACTTATAAAAATGATGTGGAAAATTATAAAAACGGAAGCAGAATATCATAAAGCTTTAAAGAGGCTGGACGAAATATTTGATTGTAAAAAAGGAGATCCCAATTTCGATGAAGCAGAGCTCTTGGTCTTACTTTTAGAAAAATATGAAATGGAGACCGAGCCCTCATTTAGAAATCCTGATCCTATCGAGGTCATAAAATACAAAATGGAAACAACAGAATTAAGGAATAAGGATTTGATAGATATCATTGGTAGTAAAAGTAAAGTATCCGAAGTACTTAATAAAAAACGCAGACTAACCTTAGAAATGATAAGGAAAATTAGTAAAAGTCTCCATATTCCCGCAGAGATGCTAATCAATGACTACGAGTTGGTTCAGTGATAGTTACTTGGTTAAATAGTAATGAGTAACTTCTCCTTCTCCAATCCCCAATTATTCTCCTCCATCATCCTATACCCATTTTGCCTATACATTTTTATATCTTCTTCAGTTGTACGTTCTATAATCGATGCCAATTCCTCAACGACCAAATTATCAAGGACAAGACAATGCTGATATTGAGCCTGATAATCCAAATACTCCACACCAGGACTATTTATACTCACCACACCATGTGCTGCATAGTCAAAAAATTTATTGGCTAAAGAAAAGTAGTAATTTTTGCTAGAAAGATCAAGAAGGTTTAGCCCGAATGTAGCTTTCTCCGTAATTTTATTGAGCTCATGGGGCGTCTTTAATCCTAAGAATGATACATTGGGCAGGTCTTTGGCTAAACTCAAGAGTTCGTCTTTTATATCTCCGTCACCGCAAATATACAGTTGATAATCTGATAAATTGGACATGGCTTGGATAGCACATTCGAGGCCTCGCCCTTTATTTAAGACGCCTTGATAAAGGATAATGTTTTCTTTGTTAAAGGGTGTTTTATCCAACAAAACTGGGAGATTCCTTACAACATCAAAAGGTTTGCCATATAGATTTGAAAGTTCTTCACTCAAGTGATGAGCTACGGTAATGCGCTTTTGGGACAACGCAACTCCTTTTCGTTCTATCCATCTCCACACCCTTTTCTTTAGCGGTTGACATTCTAATTCTGGGGTTTCGCTAAAATATTCATGCGCATCATAGATCAATTGGACTTTGTGTAAAAAACTATATAACCATACGCCTCCAATAGTATCCGCATCACAACAATAGAGAAGATCACTTTTGGGCGAAGTGAGTAGATACAACAACTGCCTCAAGGCATATTCCAAATAAAACAAAGGTCCTTTATTAAACAAAAACTGCCATCTTTTAACTTCGAACGGATAATTTTGATGGGGTCCTTGATTCAATGATTTCGCACGAGCAACCCAAGTGACTTTATAGCCATCCTCACTTAATGCAGTAGCTATTTTGATCATCCGTTGGTCAAAATATACATCATTGACGGTAAATATGGTTATGCTTTTTTTAGTCATTAAGGAGAGAAATGTATAAATCCTTGCTTACAAATTCGATATATCCTTCGTCAAGCAAATCTTCGATAACTTTAACGATCCTTTTTCTTCGATTCAAAGGCCACAACGCTGCAACCTTACTTCCGTAAAAACTTTTGGTTTTCATTGTTGCTAGATAATTGATGACCTCTTTTTTATCTTCAGTAGTGTAATCTGAATTTTGGCTACCTCGACAAATATCACACCTCCCACAGGCTTTTGCCTCTTCATCAAAGTATTCTAATATTACTTTTTGTCTGCAATTATCGCTCGAAAAAAAGTTAATAACAGCATTTAGTCTTTTTTGGGCATTGCCTTTATCTTCAAGATATTTTTTTTCATCGATCTTAAAGGATGTCACGTCGGCTCGATCTTTAAGCAAGGTAATCTTTGGTTTATTTAGAGATTGATCATATTCGATCATACCGTCTTTTTCCAACATTTTAAGCAAGGTAGTAATTTTATCATACGGTATTTTTAACAAGGAGACGATAGAACTTTCATCAATCGGCACTTTCTCCACAAAAATCCCTTCGTACAGTCTCAGTAAAGTGCATAAAACCTCATATCTTAGATCACCTTCAGGATAAATGCCGTGTATTTCTCTCGGATTGGCAATCACCATAACCAATGATGGATTTTTCAAACCTTCACTGAGTATGAGCCATTCTTGCCTTTCTAATATTTTTAAAGTATTGTAGGCTTTATGTTGATTAATTTTTGCAGCTGTAGCAAATTTTTCAATATCAAAGTAAAAATCACTTCCTGCCCCTCCTCCGAGAGCTACTTTAAAATATCTGTGTAAAACCTGGTAAAAATCACCAATTTCTTCCAATTTTGGATAAGACGTCTGCATGACACCACTGGCTGATACGATATCTTTATTCGCAATAATCGAAACAGCAAATGCATTTTGGCCATCTCTCCCTGCCCTACCCGCTTCTTGATAGTACTCCTCCAAACTAGGAGGCACATCGAGGTGAATCACAAATCGCACATCTGACTTGTCAATACCCATCCCAAATGCATTGGTCGCTACGATGATTTGATATTTGTTATTGGTCCATTCTCCTTGTATTCTCTCTCGATCGTAGTGACTCATACCTCCATGATATGCAGCAGCTTTGTATCCTTTTTGCTTCAACAAATCTGCTATTTTCATACAGTTTACACGACTTCGGTGATAGATGATGCCACTTCCTTTTAATTTACTCAATATCCTTTGGAGTTCATTTATCTTATCATCCGTTTTAGATACGATAAATTGTAGGTTCTTTCTCTCAAAACTCTTTGTGAATATTTGTTCGTTTTTAAATTGTAATTGCGTAACGATATCTTCTAATACCAATTGGGTAGCGGTAGCTGTTAAAGCAATAAATGGCACATTTGGTTTGATCTCTCTTAAAATACTCAATGAAGTATAACTTGGCCTAAAATCATGACCCCATTGCGAGATACAATGTGCTTCATCTATGGCTACAAAGGCGATATTAGCCATATAAAACCTCGTCTGAAACATCTCCGTTTGTACTCTTTCTGGAGAAATATACAGTAATTTGATAGGACCATGAACAAAATTATCAAGTGTACGATCAATTTCTTCATACTTCATCCCAGAATGAATCGCTGCTGCCAATATATTACGCTTCTGCAAACTTTGTACTTGATCTTGCATCAAAGATATCAAAGGCGAAATCACCAATACTTTACCTTTAGTATACAAGGCTGGTAATTGATAGCAAAGCGATTTACCCCCTCCCGTAGGCAACAATGCGACCGTATCCCTTCCAGAAAGAATAGACTCAATAATTTCAAGCTGAGGATCCCTAAATGTATCAAATCCCCAGTAATGTTTTAAAATTTCTTTTAATTTGTTGTTATTCAAAGTTTATATTTAAATTTCCTTAAGTTCAAAATGAATTTTGTAAAAGCACTAAACTTAACGTAAAAACTGTCGTTTGATCTACTTTACGTTTCATTTCATGGTTGATTACGATCTTTTGACATAAAAAATACTGATTTTTTCTTTCTTATGACCTCCATAACGAAACTCATTTTGTACATTTAGGTGTAAAATTAACATGATTCATACAATTATGACACCAATAGCAGAGGAAATAAAAAAACTAGTTGAAGAGATCACTAGATTGAAGCGGGTCAATAACCATTTAGAGGAACTTTACATAAAGATGGAAAAAGACCTTAATCAGAAGAACTATCTCACCGAATTGCTCAATAAAAAACAGTATGACGTAGATGCATTGGAGCATATGAACGTGCGAAGTCTTTTTTATAAGGTACTTGGTAGCCAAGAGACCCAACTCGAAAAAGAAAGGCAAGATTATCTCCAAATTGCGTTAAATATCAAAGACCTCAATAAACAAATAGAGCTGGATACATTTGAAATTGATGTACTCAAAAAACAAATGGATAATATTGCACCTCTTGAACAAAAGATCAAAGCATTAAAATCAAAAAGAGAAGAAGAAATCTTGAGTAATCCTAAAGAAGAATATCATAGATTATTGCGATCTCTATACAAAGAACAAGAGGAAAATAGTAAACTTAAAATTGAAATCGAAGAAGCATATAATGCAGGATTTAAAGCGATTGTAAGTATAGAAAAATTGTACGAACAGGCGGGCAATGCTAGATATTGGGGTAAATGGCATAGGACTAATCGAAAAACCATCATGGATGACGTAGTCCAACAGTCTCATACCGTCAATAATCTTTTATCGCGTTTTGAAGTAGAATTACGAGATATTGGAGTGACAAGACAAGACCTGTTTTTAGACCTCAACTTTGTGCAGTCATGGGTTCACCTATTGGCCGAAGCACTCATCCAGGATTGGCTTTATGAGCAAAAATTAAAAAAATCAATAGAGAATATTGCTGCCCTTCATGCACGAATAAAATCACTACTTGAATGGCTTTTAAGTACTAAAAATGCAACAAATCAAAAACTTGATGATACTATTAAGAAAATAAATAATGTAATCGAACATTCAATATAGAAAATGATCACCATGAAAAAGTATTTACTTTCTGCTTTACACCCATTTCTCTTTATGATTTTAGGTGTACATTTTACGAGTGTAATTAATGCTCAAGAGAATTATAGTTTTCAGCAAGCTTCTTGGCTCCCCTCTAATAGTATCGTCAACAGAATAATCAAAACTCCAAAAATAGGCATTGCCGTTTTGACCAATAATGGAGTGTATATCAAAGATAAAGACAATAATGTCACTCAAAATTTAAAAAGTTTAAATCTTACCAATTTTGAAGAGCTAGATAATGATCAATATGTGCTGAGCTCCGAAAGTATGATATATGATAAAACGGGTAAAAGCATCGTAGTCTTAGATTCTAGTCAGATTGTAACAGCACTATACAATCAAGGCTCCTTACTTTGGATTGGAACAAAAAAAGGACTTTTCAGATACAACTTGGCAACATCTAAAATCGAAGAAATGACCAAAAGAAACTCAAAATTTGATAAATCGGGTGTAAACTTTATCCATCGCGATGCTGCCAATAATCTTTGGATAGGTACGACAAATGGTGATTACAGAATAACAAAAAACAATTGGAAGAAGTACAACGAGGGCAAAAACGTGCTTGACTTTTTCGAAAATAATGAAGGTATGTGGTTTGTGAGTACAGATGATATGTGGCTGGTAGACTTGAAAAATAGATTTTATCCTGTTGGCCTAGGTGATGATCTCACAAAAGGAAGCCTAAATGATTTTACAATTAATACTAAAGGAAAACTTTATTTTGCGTCTGAAAAACTTACAGCCTATGACCCCTACTCATCTAAAATTCAAAACTTTGAGGATGAAATCACATTTCTGACAAAAAAGACTACAAGTTTAAAATGGGATGATAAATCACTTTTATTGGGTACAGAGGGTTATGGCCTTTATGAACTCACCTTTCTACCTGATTCTAAAGACCTATCTATAAATATCTTAGTAAAAAAGACACCTTCATGTATTGATAAAAGTGATGGTGAGCTAGAAGCTTTTGTTAAAGGAGGAACTCCACCTTACCGATATAAATGGGCAGAATATCCTACTGATAAAGCAATACTCACCCAAGTAAAAGCAGGTCTAATTAATATAGAAGTCACAGATGCTTTGGGACTTAAAGCTTCAAAAAATATTGAAATAAATATTCCAACTCCCTCCGAAATTGAAATCTTGTCCATTATCAAACCTGAGAAAGGGCGTGACAACGGGAGTATTACACTCAAGAGTACACCTATATATACTTATTTATGGGCCAACAATCAACAAGGACCCAAGGCCTCTAATCTGAGTGCTGGAAAATATGCTGTATCCATCACTGATCCAAATAAATGTACGTTTGTTCAAATCATTGATCTAGTGGAATCAATTGAAAAAACTGAAACGATTACAGAAAAAGTAACTTTAGATAAAAGTCAAGAATTTGTGGCTACAAAACCTAATCTAAATGCAAAGGAACTGGTAAAAGGTAAAACAATTATTCTTGATCAGGTTAAGTTTTTGGCCGACAGCACAGAAGTAACATTAGAAAGTTTACCAACCTTAAAAGAACTCTTTGAAATTTTAAATGCTAATCCAAAACTTAAAATTGAAATTGGAGGTCACACCAATACTATTCCACCCCACTCATATTGTGATCAATTGAGCAATGATCGAGCAAAAAATATTGCAGAATACTTCTATCTTAGAGAAATAGAAAAAGATAGAATAACTTACAAGGGTTACGGAAAAAGAAAACCTCTTACAAGCAGTACGACAGAGGCAGGTAGACAATTAAATCAGAGGGTAGAGATTAGGGTTTTAGAAAATTAGGCGTTGTAAAGAAATAACATATACATTACATTAATTAGCATCCCCTTATTAGTTGCCGAAAGGATAAAATTTAAACGGGCATATTTACCAACTTCGACTTGTCAAGCAGATAAATTAAATGATCTTTTATATCAATAATTTTTTCAGTTTTAAAATCAGAAAGTGTTCTGATAACCGTCTCTTTGGCAGTACCGGCTAATGCTGCTAAGTCATCGCGCAAAATGTTAATGGTAGTGCCCTGTGTTTCCTCTAATGATAAAAGGGCGTTAGCTACTTTCCTCCGTACAGAGCCATATGCAATGTCTAAAAGTTGTTGTGTCTTTTCAAAAGAGTTATCAGCCATTAACTTAATGAGTCTAGCGCTTACATCGCGATCTTTTGCTAGGATGCTTACCAACTCATCTTTTGGTATGAGATAAACCTCCGTTGTTTCCATAGCTATTGCAGATTCATTATATGTACTATTTAAGATGATACTCTCAAAACCGAAAAACTCACCTTCCTTGTAAAATTTATAAATCAATTCTTTTCCAAGTTCATTGGTGTTAGAAACTTTAATCCAACCATTTACTATAAAATACAAGTGTTTAGGGTATTGTCCAAACTCAAAAATTTGATCCTTTTTATGAAATTTTCTTGTTTCTTTATCTTTTAAAAGCGACTTAAGCACTTCTTCACCACGAGTTAGATTGATAAATGAATGTAAAAAATTTTCATCTGACTTAACAGCTACATTTTTTATTCTATCAGCTTTGATCAACCGCATTTCAATAGTATCCAGCAATTCTACATCATCAAAAGGCTTTGTAATGTAATCGTCCGCCCCTAAAGTCATTCCTTTTCTAAAATCTTCCTTTTCTGCCTTAGCAGTCAAAAACATAAAGGGAATATCCATGGTCTTAGGGTTTCGATTCAGTATTCTAAGAACTCCAAATCCATCTAATTCGGGCATCATCACATCACATAGTATCAAGTCTGGTGAATGCTGAATGGCCATATCTGCTCCAACTTTACCATTGGCTGCTTGAAGGACTTCATAAGAACTAAGTTCGAGTATTTCTGCAATATTCTCTCTGACATCATTATTGTCTTCGATTACCAAAATCGTCTTCTTATCATTCATATCAGTTTGTTGTGACATTCGAAAATATTGTTGAGCGTTTTATAAACTTATTTTAGGAGCAAATTTAGGTAAAATTACGGTAAATTCTGTTCCTTTATTCAATTCACTTTTAAATGAGATAGAACCATTAAGCAAATCGACATATCTTTTTACTATATTCAGACCTAACCCTGTACCTTGAATATTCACCGCATTTTCTGCCCTAAAGAACCGATCAAACATATATTTTTGATCATAATCAGGAATTCCGATACCGCTATCTTTTATTATTATGACATACTGATCCTCTTTTACATAGAAGTCACAAAATATTTCTTTGTCAGAATATTTTATTGCATTGGATAGAAGGTTGAACATGATGTTTTTGAGTATTCTAGGATCTGAGAAAATCTCAGATTCATTTCCATGGAATACATTATTAATTGTTTGACCTTCCTTTACAATTCCAAGAAGTTCGTTTTGTATATTATGACTAAGCTCAAGATAATTTAAGGCACTGATATTTGCTTCTATTTTGCCTTCTTCAAGTCTGCTGAGAGATAAGAAATCATTTAAAATACCCGTCAAGTTTGTGACAGAATCTTTAATCCGTGCTACGTGTTTAAGTCTTTGTTCTTGCTGATCTGTAGTTTCATACTTTGAAATTGAACTTGCAGACGATAGAATGGTAGCTAGTGGAGTCCGAAACTCATGTGAAGCCATAGAAACAAAGCGGGTTTTGAGAGTACCCAATTCCTTCTCTTTATTTAAAGCTACTTCTAGCTCTTGTTGACTACTTTTTAATAGTTTTTCTGTTTCTTTACGTATTGAAATCTCATTTTCGAGTTCGAGATTACTGTTTAACAATTTATTTATAGTATCTTCCAATTTAGACGTACGATCAGTAACCTTTTCTCTAAGCTCATTGTTAAATTCGACTATTTTGTTTCTCGCATTTACTATTTCACTTAGGTCATGAATTATTCCAGTGAAAATAATACGATCATTTAAAACTACCTCACTCACGGCAAGTCTACAAGGGAATGTTTGGCCATTTTTTTGTCTACCGATCACCTCTCTACCAATACCTATAATTTTAGGCTTTCTCGTTTTATGATAATTATCTAAATATTGGTCATGGTTATCATGGTAAGGTTTGGGCATTAATATTTTTATATTTTGGCCTAATAATTCTTTTTGCTCAAATAAAAACAATTTGCAAGTTGCCTCATTCACCATTTCTATGATCCCAAATGCATCAATTGTAATAATGGCATCTATAGAACTTTCAAAAATCCCTTGCAGTCTTAGAAATAAATCTTCGTGACTATCCATTTAAGTTGGTTTTACTAAAAATTTCTATAAAAGTAATTGAAGAAATCGCTTTTTCAAATAAATTTAGAAAAGAATTAAGGCTACCAACCTATAAAACAATTAAATAGAAGAAAACAGAAATTTAAAATTAAAGCCGATAACTTTTTAATATGCCTATTTATCTGTAGTAAAAGATGCTTTTATATATTCTCGATTTAATCTAGCAATGTTCTCTAATGAAATTTCTTTTGGGCATTCTGCACTACAAGCTCCAATGTTAGAACACATACCAAAACCTTCTTTATCCATTTGAGCTACCATACTTTGTACTCTTTTAGGTGCTTCTATTCTACCTTGAGGTAATAATCCTAAGTGCGAAACTTTTGCAGAAGTAAACAGCATAGCAGATGCATTAGGACATGCTGCCACACATGCACCACAACCAATACAAGTTGCCGCATCAAATGCCTTTTGCGACATCTCTTTTTCTATTGGAATGGCATTACCATCTACAGCCTGACCAGTATTGACGCTGATGTAACCTCCCGCTTGGATAATCCGATCAAACGCTGATCTATCCACAGCCAAGTCTTTTATAACAGGAAACGCTTGAGCTCTCCACGGTTCAACTGTAATCGTATCACCATCCTTAAAAGATCTCATATGTAATTGACAAGTAGTAGTACCTTTGAGAGGGCCGTGTGGCTGCCCATTTATGACCATCGAACATGTGCCACAAATCCCTTCGCGACAATCGTGCTCAAAAACTACAGGCTCCTTATGATCATTGATGAGTTGCTCATTTAATACGTCCATCATTTCAAGAAAAGACATATGTTCATTGGCTTCAACTTGATACGTTTCGAACTTTCCTTGTGATTTGTTATTTTTTTGCCTCCAAACTTTAAGCGTCAATTTCATATGTAAATTTTTAGTCTGTTTATATTGTAAAAATTTTGAGTAATAATTTATTAAGGATTACTCATATGACCTAGTGGCCAATTTCACATTTTCAAAAATTAATTTTTCTTTATGTAAAATAGGATTATTATCGTCCCATTCCCAAGCTGCTACGTGAGCAAAATTTTCATCATCTCTTTGTGCCTCTCCACCTGGAGATTGGTATTCTTCTCTAAAATGACCTCCACAAGATTCATTTCTTTCTAATGCATCAAGCATCATCAGTTCACCCAGCTCAAGAAAGTCTGCTACTCTATATGCTTTTTCTAATTCTGGATTATAATCATTGGTATCCCCTGGTACAAAAACATCTTTATAAAACTCCTCGCGCAATTCTCTGATTTGTTGTCTACCTTTCTTAAGTCCTTCCTCATCTCTTGCCATGCCACAAAGGTCCCACATGATTTTACCAAGTCTCCTGTGAAAACTTTCTACAGACTGCTTACCATTTATGTTTTTCAATAAAGCAATCCTTTCTTTAGTATCGTTTTCTGCTTGTTCAAATTCTGGAGCATCAGTTGATACTGCACCGGTCCGGATTTCTTTGGACAAATATGTTCCTATGGTATATGGCAATACAAAATAACCATCTGCCAAACCTTGCATTAATGCGGATGCTCCTAATCTGTTAGCACCATGATCTGAAAAATTAGCCTCTCCAGTGGCAAACAATCCAGGAACATTTGTTTCTAAATTGTAATCTACCCAAACACCTCCCATTGTATAATGGACTGCTGGATAAATTTTCATAGGAAACTTATAAGGATTTTCTCCTGATATTTTTTCGTACATTTCAAAAAGGTTACCATACTTTTCTTCCACAACTTTGGTACCCATTGCAATGATATCTTCCTTTGAGGCATTTTTAATACCTTTATTATTTGCATCAGAAGTACCGTACCTTAGGATAGCTGCCGAAAAATCAAGGAATACTGCTAGTCCTGTTCTACTTACACCGTGACCTTTGTCACATTCTACTTTTGCAGCTCTAGAAGCTACGTCTCTTGGTACCAAATTACCAAAAGCTGGATATCTTCTTTCTAAAAAATAATCTCTATTTTCTTCTGCAATATCCAAACCAGTTTTTTCACCTCGTTGTATAGCTTTTGCGTCTTCTATGTTCTTAGGTACCCAAACTCTACCATCATTTCTCAATGATTCGGACATCAAAGTTAGCTTAGACTGGTATTCTCCTGACTGAGGAATACAAGTTGGGTGAATCTGCGTAAAGCAAGGATTTGCCATCAAAGCTCCTCTTTTTACTGCTCTCCATGCTGCACTTACATTCGAATTCATAGCATTAGTCGAAAGGTAAAAGACATTGCCATAACCTCCTGTAGCCAAAACTACACAATGTGCTGCATGTCTTTCTATCTCACCTGTCAGTAAATTTCTTGCTATGATACCCCTGGCTTTGCCATCTATTTTTACCAAATCAAGCATTTCATGCCTATTGTACATCTCGACTGCACCAAGAGAAATTTGTCGTGAAAGTGATTGATAAGCACCTATCAATAATTGCTGTCCTGTCTGTCCTTTAGCATAAAAAGTTCGAGATACTTGCACACCTCCAAATGATCTATTTTCTAACAATCCACCATATTCTCTAGCGAATGGCACCCCTTGAGCTACACATTGGTCTATAATCTGCGTACTCACTTCTGCCAATCTATGTACATTGGCTTCACGGCTACGGTAGTCACCACCCTTTATCGTATCGTAAAATAATCTATATGCACTATCTCCATCATTTTGATAGTTTTTAGCTGCATTGATACCACCTTGAGCTGCAATACTATGCGCTCTACGAGGACTATCATGAAATGTAAATGCTTTTACTTTATAACCTAGTTCGCCCAAAGTTGCTGCTGCCGATGCCCCAGCTAAACCTGTACCGACAACGATCACTTCTAGCTTCCTTTTGTTGTTGGGAGCTACTAATGGAAGCGTCGATTTGTAAGTTTGCCATTTGTCTGCAAGCGGGCCCGATGGTACTTTTGAATCTAATTTCATGTTCATATTATTTTTCAACAATTTTAAAAGTAAAGACAGTAGATATTATGATTTTGTTCATTAAGCTGATAAAAATAGCTTAAAATATATAGGAAGAATAAGATAACCAATCACTAAAATGACCGACAATCCTTTTCCTAAACTTTTTATTAACGGAGTGTATTTATTGTGATTAAACCCTAATGTCTGAAAGGCACTCTCAAAACCATGCCATAAATGTACTCCGAGTGCCAAAACCCCAATTATATAAGCGAAAACAACTAACCAACTGCTAAAAGAAGCTTGAACTTTAGCATATAAATCTTTTACTTCGCCATCTCCATAATTGACTGTTGCAACCTCTCCAAACTTCATTTTAAACCAAAAATCACCCATATGAATACATAAAAAAGCAAATACAAGAATTCCTAATAAAGCCATATTCTTTGATGCCCAAGAAACTTTCTCTGATCTATATCCTACAGCAGGTACTGTAGATTTAGCTTTTCGGTTATTGCTCCAAAGCAATATGCCTAAAACTGCGTGAAGCAAAATCATTGCATACAGCCCAATAGAGATAAATTTGATCAATGGATTACTTGTCATAAATTTGGCATAAACATTAAATGCTTCGCCCGCATCGTTTTTTAATAGTTGAAAATTACCAAGTAAGTGGACTATTAAAAAAGAAATCAAAAAGAGTCCTGTAAGACTCATAATAAGTTTTCTACCTATACTAGATGTAAGAAAATTTGTAAACCAATTCATAATTAAAATATCTTAATTTATGCAAATCTAACTCTATAAACAATCTTTCAAAATTTTTAGATTTTATTTCCACGCTATTTAGACTAAATCTAAACTTTCCAAGAATTTAAAGCCTTCATTCATTAATGATACCGCCTTATCAATCTCATGATAATCAATTATTAAAGGGGGTGCGATTCGAAAGCTACATGGGTCAAAAAGAAAAAAATCAACCAAAACTCCTTTTTCAATAACATGAAGAATAAATGGTTCTATCATATCTTTATTTACCAATTCAACTCCAATAAATAAACCAGCATATCTAATTTCTTTAACGAAAGCATGCGTCAATTTACTGACAAGATAATCTGCTTTCTTTTGAGCTTCAGCAATAATTGACGATTCTGTGATTAAAACCTCAAGTGTAGCAATGGCTGCAGCGACACATACTGGATGCCCACCAAATGTAGTGATATGACCTAACGAAGGATTTTTAATAAATGTATCTAGCAGTTGTTTAGACGCAACTACTCCACCTATTGGCATACCTCCACCCATCCCTTTGGCAATTAGCAATACATCGGGTACTACGTCATAACTTTGATGAGCAAAAAGATGACCTGTTCGCCCAAAGCCTGTTTGAATCTCATCGAGGACCATCAAGGCTCCTACATCTTCACACCTTTGTTTTACTTTTTTTAAATAGTCGCCTTTTGGAAGTCGAATACCAGCTTCAGCTTGTATGGGTTCGAGTATGACGCAAGCTGTCTTACTACATATTTTGTCTAAGTCATCCAAATCGTTAAATCGAATATGGTGGACATCGGGTATACCCGGCTGAAAATGCATGGTATAACTGGTATCTGATCGCAATGACTCCGCCCCAAGTGTACTACCATGATATGCAGTATTACAAGAGATAATTTTTGACTTACCTGTTGCCTTCCTACACAACTTTAATGCAACTTCCACAGCCTCTGTGCCACAATTTGCATAGTACAAGGCATTCAAACTTTTATCCAATAATGCGGTAAGCTGGACAGCATACCTGACTTGAGGAGCTTGTATATGCTCACCATACACCATCGTATGCAGATATTTGTCCAATTGATCCTTTATTGCTTGAATCACATATGGGTGCCTATGACCTAAACTACTTACAGAAATACCAGAATCCATATCCAAATACTGCTTTCCACCTGGTCCATAAATATACATACCCTTGGCATATTCTACCTCGATGCACATAGGATATTCACTTGTTTGTCCTACGTGACGGAGGAATGCTTGTCTGAGATTCATATAATAAGTTTAAGAGAACTCATCAAATTTTGCAAAAATCAAGCCAGAATGATAATGAGAGAATGATTGAATGATTGAATCCGAGAATGTAAGAATGTGAGAATGCGGGAATTTGAGAATACGAGAATGCAACTTTTAGTTTAGAATGTTGAGAGGAGGTTAAGACAGGTTTAGTTTTATGAGGAATAGTTCATTAAAGTGTGTCTATTTGGTTAATAAATAATTTTTATTTTTTTTTCGACAGATTTTGGAAACTACAACTTGTAAACGACTAGTATATTTTATGGAGAATCTGTCAAG
>JALHLK010000048.1 GCA_022844565.1 Saprospiraceae bacterium | reverse complement strand
TGCTATTTCAGCTTTAGTTGCTTATCAAACCTTTGAAAAAAAACCAAGCATCAAAATCAAGCACGAACTTGACTCTTTTAAACCCTTTTTGACAGCAGCTTAAACATTATTCACGTTAAGTTAGTAAAGGTTAATCTTTTTAATCATTTACAATTATATTGAAAGGAGAAACTCGAAAAAGAAATAAAGTCTATACAATTCCCAGCTGTAAACGTAAAACAACTATTCACTATGAAAAAGGTACTTTTAATTCTATTCCTTTTAAAAACTTTGATCAACCTTGATGCACAAAAATTTGTAGGTCTAAAGTTTGGCAAAATTCCTCCTGAAGACTTAAATTTAAAGGAATGCGATTTTGAAAAAGGGGCAGAAGCGATGGTTTTAGATGAAACCTGCCAAATTTATTTTGGAGCTGCTTCGGGATTAAATACCTACCAAGAAGTTCATAAACGTATTAAAGTGTTTACTCAAGCTGGCTTTGAGCAAGGAGAATTTGAAATCTCCTATAGGGATAAAGATGAAAGTATTTCTGGACTTGATGTACAAGTAATTCAAGTAGACGGAACAATAACAAAGCTAAAGGGTGATAATATTTTTACAGAAAAAGTAAACAACACCTGGATGAAAAAGAAAATAACTTGCCCGAATCTTCAGGTTGGATGTATAATAGAATATAGATACAAATTGCAATCAAATAAATTAGCAAGCACAAGAGACTGGTATTTTCAAAAAAGTATACCAACTAGAAATTCTCAACTATTATTTGTACCTTATGAAACATTGGAATATCGACCTTTATTTCAAAAATTTTCTTACGTGAGGCAAATTGATCAATTATATATAGTTAATAATTTGAAGTCAATAAAGCAAGCACCATATAATGATAGACCGCAAGACTATGCATGTAAGGTGAAATTTCAACTTTCGAGATACAAAAATACTAGTGGAATCCTAGAACCATATCTAGCTGATTGGAAAGAAGTAGTAGAGATATTGAGAAAAGATAGCGATTTTTACAACAAGTTTTTTAGTAAATCATCAACTGATAATTTATGGAATCAAGTATCTAGTGAATTAAACAACAAAGCAACTGACTTTGAAAAAGCAGCCTACATTTATGAATATGTAAAAGATAACATTACTTGGGATGAAAACTTTAGGTTGTATCCTATGCAAAGTGGAGACAAGAGTTTTGAACTAAAAAAAGGCAATAGTGCTGCGATCAATGCTGCGGCAATAAATTTAATGAGACTTAGTGGTTTAAAAGCTTATCCATTGGTTTCTAATCCTGTTAGTGAGGGTGGGATCAATAAATACTATCCTGATATGGAAAATTTTGGTCATACCTTTGGGATAGTTCAAATTGACAATAAAAATATTTTTTTTGATGCTGTTTACAAAGATATGCCTTTTGGTATAATCGGTGAGGAGGATTTAGTACCTGAAGCATTGATGATTACTGAAAACTCGTTTGAATGGGTAGAAATTCCTATACAAGAAAGTAAAAGTGTGTATTCAATAAATATTGCATTGAATGAGGAAAAAAATATACAAGGTAAAATGTCTATGAAGTTAAACACTTTGGCCTATGCAGATGAATCTGCTAAGTACGAAAATGATAAAGAAGGTAAGCATTGGATTGAAAGAATGAAAAAGGATGAAGGTGAATTTAAGATGAATGATTATAAAATGATTTCCAACGATAATCTTAAAAAGGAATGCAGAGTAGGTTTTGATTTTAATTATGAAAATATTGTCATCGAATCAGATGATAAAATTTATGTCCCTATAAATTTCTTAACTTTTTTTTCTGAGAATCCATTTAAAGACCCAGATAGAGACTCTCCTATCAACTTTAAAAATATTACTTCAGAAAACTATATTTTAGCTTTTGCAATACCTGAAGGATATGAAATAGAAAGTTTGCCTAAAAACATCAATATGGCAACTACGAAGCGAGAAATCTCATTTATGATTTCCTTTACAAATACTGGGCCTAGTATCACTGTGAATCGTAAAATTGGTATAAATGAGTATTTCATATTCGAAGATGTATATAAAGAAGTGAAAACAATTTACGAAGAAATTATCAATCGATCAAATGAAATGATTGTCTTGAAGAAAAAAGTTTAAGAGGTTAAATTACAGATTCATGAAAACAAAATCTTATTCAGCTTTAATATTATTTTTATACCTGCCATTTTCAGGATTCTCGATAAATGAATGGTCTATTGATAGAATAGCACCCCAACTTAAACTAAACGCGAAAGAAGTTGTGCGACAAAAGACGGTAAAGTATACTGTTTTAGACGAAAGTAACTCTATAAAAAATTATAAGAAAGTTTATACAATTTTAGAAAAAAATAGTAGTGAACGTACAATTACTCTGGATTACTCTGATTTAAAAAAAATTCAAAATGTTGATGTAAAGGTTTACGATAAAGATGGTAAGCTATTAAAGAGTTATAAAAAAAAGGATTTTTTAAACATTGCTGATAGTGATTATTCAACCTTTTTTTCTAATTATCGGACGATGTATTTAGAAATCAAAGAATTAGAGTTTCCCATGACTATAGACTTAGAGTATGAAATGGAGGAAAAGTTTAATTTTTTTTATCCCAATTTTTATATCCAAGAATCATTTGAACAAAGCATAGAAAAACAAACTTTTACAGTAGCGATACCCAGATCCCAAAGCATAAACTACAAGAATGTAAATACCAATATACAGGAACAAAAGTATGAAGATATAAAATACCGATATTTTGAATGGAAAACTGAAAATAATCCAGCGTTAAAATACCAACCATACCAAGACATTAACACAATTATTCCAGTTGTTTTAATATCACCTAGTACTTTCGTAGTAGAAGGTACTCAAGGAAGTATGAATAAATGGCAGGATTATTCAAAATTTATTTTTGACCTTAATAAAAATACTAGGTCACCAAGCCCTGAGATTCAAAAATTGGCTAAAACCATAATAGGTTCAACGAGTGATAAAAGAGAAAAGATAAATTTAATTTATGACTATGTGAAGTCCAAAATGAGATATGTCAATGTAATGTTAGGCATTGGCGGCTTCAAATCCCATGACATCAATTATGTAAATAAAAACTCTTTTGGTGATTGTAAGGCTTTAACAAATTTTACTCAAGCTTTGTTAAATGAAGTTGGAATTGAATCTTGTTGGGCGTTGATATATAGAGATGAGTCAAGCAAATCACTTATTCCCGATGATTTTGTGTCTCCTAAATTTAATCACGCTATATTATATATCGAAAGTGAAGACATATGGTTGGAATGTACCTCAAAAAGTCTTCCTTTGGGGTATATTGGAAAAGACAATATGGACCGTAGCTCATTGTTGATAAAAGAAAGTGGAGGAAAGCTAGTCAACACACCTAAATCGCAAGATTTCGCAAGCGGTTACACTTCCTTAGCTAATGTTAAGATAGACGTAAACGTAGGTGCTGTGGTAGATCTAAATATTGACGTTACAGGAACCAGCCATGATTACATCAGATACTATTCTGATAACCTTAATCAGTCCCAAAAAGAAAAATTTATTCAAAACTATATAGATGCAAACCCACAAAATTTTAAGAGCATAAGTTTGGATTTTGATACAAAAGAACCAAAAGCTCATATAGCAACACATTTTGATATTCACAAAATTGGCAGTTATTCTGGTAACAGATTATTCTTCAATGCAAACATTATTGACCGCATTTCACTGCAACCCAAAGCTGACTCTGTAACCTTAGATTCATTTACACTAGACTATGATTATTCAGATAATATAAAAATTTTTTATGAAATCCCAGAAAACTTTAAACTTGAAAATCTTCCATTTAAAACAGAAAAAGTAATATCAGATTTTCTAAATTACGAAGCTACAATTGAGCAAAACGAAAATCAAGTTGTATATAAAAGAACTTGTACATATAAACCTGGAACTTTTTCAAAAGATGCTTATCAAAAATACATCAGAGTATGTAAGGAAGTAAATAAACTGGAAACGGGAAAAATTATTCTTATCAAAAAAAGTTAGTCTAGGAACAGTAAAGAAATTAAGTGTACAAATTTAACGTAGTAGTTATTTTTTTTTCGAGACATCAAATAGGAGAATAGCCTTAGTTACTTGGCGAATTTATAACAAAGAAAAAGCGCAAAAGACTGAGTCAAAATGTATATGTTATTTCTTTACAGCTCCTAACGATTTTGTAATAAATGAAATTATGAAATCGTAACTTTAACCGGACAATATCTTTATTGACTTCCCAACATTTCCTTATCTTTGCACCCTCGATAATATCAAAGAGGTGTCCAATATGAAGAAAAAAATAGAAATCTTAGCACCTGCTAAAAATTTGATACAAGGTATCGCAGCTGTTAATGCAGGTGCAGATGCTGTATATATTGGTGCAGATCAATTTGGTGCCCGTACTAATGCTACTAATTCTGTCGAAGATATTGCGTCGATGGTGCGGTATGCACATTTGTTTAAGGCACAAGTTTTTGTGGTGATCAATACCATACTCTATGACAATGAATTAGAGGCTTGTCGTAAATTGATCTGGCAGCTTTATGAAATTGGTGTTGATGCTATCATTGTGCAGGATATGGCTTTATTGGAGATGGATAATATGCCACCGATGGTCATTCACGCTAGTACTCAAGCCAATAATCGCGATCCACAACATGTCAAATTCTTGGCTGACACAGGGATCAAGAGGGTCGTCTTAGCAAGAGAACTGAATCTAGATCAAATCAAATCTATTAGCAATGCGACTGATGTAGAATTGGAATTTTTTGTTTCTGGTGCCTTGTGTGTATCGTTTAGTGGTAATTGTTATATGAGTGTTGCAAACGGTGAGCGATCTGCTAATCGCGGATCATGTGCACAAAATTGCAGACTTCCCTATGATCTAGTAGATGGCAATGGTAAAGTGTTGATGCAAAGTAGTCACTTACTTTCTATTAAAGATCTTGACCTTTCAGATGAATTACCTCAATTGATAGGTGCTGGAATTACTTCGTTCAAAATAGAGGGGAGGCTAAAAGATATCGTCTACGTCAAAAATAATGTATCTTATCTGCGAAAAAAATTGGATAACTTCTTGGACCAAAATCCAGAAAAATATTCAAAAGCGTCCTCTGGAAGAACTTTCTATAATTTTGAGCCACAAATGGATCGTTCTTTTAATAGAGGCTATACCGATTATTTTGTAAACAATAGAAAAGAAAAAATTGGCAATTGGGAGACTCCGAAGTCTCAAGGACAGTATATCGGTAAAGTAGTGGCGACAAAAGCAAACGGCTATGTAATTGAAAATCACGAAATACTTAACAATGGCGATGGTCTGTATTTTGTCAATAGTGATGATCATGCAGATGGGGCTCAAATCAATGTCATACTTAATGATGTCGTAATTCTAAATACACCGAAGACGATCAAAATCGGGACTGACATCTACAGAAATTCTGATGCTGAATTCATCAAGTTAGTAGAACAAGAGCGCAGTGCTATTAGGAAAATAGACGTCAATTTTAAATTTAAAGAGCATGAACTTGGCTTTGAGCTAATAGCAATAGATGAGGATGGACATCAAGCGACTCACACTATCAATGCCGAAAAAATCGAAGCGAAAAACGAAGAAGCAGCGCTATCTACCATTTTGACCAATTTGTCAAAAACGGGTAACACGGTTTTTATTGCTGATGATATAACAATCGAGCTATCGAATCATTGGTTTCTGCCTATCTCTGTTATAAACGAGATGAGAAGACAAGTGCTTGACCAATTAGTAGAAGTTAGGATAAATGAATATAAAAGAAAAGAACGGGTAATCGAAAAAACAGATCATCCTTACCCTGTGAAAGAACTAGATTTTACTTACAACGTATCTAATAAATTGGCTCGTAGTTTTTATCAAAGGCATGGTGTAACCTTTATTGAAAAGGCATTTGAACTTCAATGGGATCCTGGCAAATCAAGGGTTATGACTACCAAGTATTGTGTCAAGTATGAGTTAGGTAAATGTGCAAGATTTCAGCGTGCCACCATGGGGGAAAAAGTTACTGAACCACTTACTTTAAAGCAAGGTGAATTGGAGTATAAGCTCAAGTTCAATTGCAAGCCATGTGAAATGGAAATATGGGAGAAGGAAGCAGAGTTAGAGTATATTGATCAGGAAGATCAGTTGAGGTGAACTTTAAGATTTTCAATAACTTTTATAGGATTCTTAGATATAAGAAATAGGAAACTTTAGTTTAACTTTCCCTTCTCTTGTAGAATTTTAGTAACTTCCTGTTCAGAAAGCCTAACACGTTTAGCAATTTGGGGAATAGATATTTTATCTTCATTTAAAGACAAGATAAATTCAATTTTGCCTTCAATTTTTCCTTGAATGATGCCTCGCTCCTCAGCATCTGCAATAAATGATTTCTCTGTTTGAATCGTGTCCCAATACTTATCATAAGCTTCTAATTCGGCTTTGGTATACCCACTCTCCTTAGTTAACTCAAGAGCCTGGGCAATTTCAGGTACTGAGTTTAACTCGTTTAATAAATTTTCATCTAACATTTCCTGTCCATTTTCGATTTCAGATAAATAACGCAACCATAAAGCAGTAAGTTTCTTTTCTTTAAAGTTATTTGATTTAAACTTTGGTAACTCCACAAAAATTAATTGCAGTCCATCAATGGTCTTATCACTATTTTGAGCATGAACTAGCTTGTAATGGTGATAATAAAAGTCAGAATCATGATCAAATATTTCATTGACTAAACTAAGAGCATATACTGGCTTTAATCCTTTGTAAGCAATCCCTTTGTCTAATTGCCTAACATAAGCTTTTGAAGCATTGAAAAGTACTCTACTTTTAAAACTGTCTGTCCACAGCATTTGCATTTCAACTATAAATTGTCTCCCAAAATTATCTACACATCGTACGTCAACAATTGAGTTTTTTATTAGAGGTATTTCTGGAACTAACTCAGCAGGTAAATATTCTATGCCAATTACAATCTGTCCTTGTTCCAAAGGCAACATTGCATTTAAGAAACTAATAAGTATATTGGCATGTCCTCCAAAAACTTTTTTGAATACAAGATCATTTTTTGGATCTAAATATCTCAATCTGAAATAATTTAAATTGTTTAACAGTAAATCTATACAAAAATAAGGAATAATCTATTATAAAAACTAAATCAAGTTGCAAAAAAAATCATGATTCACAATCTAATTTATTCAATTGGCTGATTATCGAATCAAAGTGTATTGAAAGTTGATGAATTCTACTAAATATATAAATATTAGGGTAAACTCTCACCCCAAATCAAATAAATCCTTAACCTCCGGAACTTTCACCACATTAAATCCTTCTGCATATTCTACCTGTGAATGTCTACCAAAAACCTTGTCTTTTGCTTTGATATAATCTAAGAAATCTTTGCCAGAAATAGCCGTCTGTGGTCCTTGATCATCAGGTCCGACAAAAAATTGAGAGCTAAACTTTTGTATACTTTCGATTTTTTTATCAATATAATCGGTTATGTCAACCACAAAATCAGGTTTTAACATTCTATCTTGGATATAATGATACACAAATTTAGGTCTGTGGGCTTCTAAGATGTGCCCATTTTGATCTTTAATTTCGATTTTTGGTAGCCCAGCATAAAAGGAAGCATCTTGTACAATCTTAGCTGATCTTCCATGATCAGGATGTCTGTCATCTATCGAGTTCGCTAATACAATGGTTGGTTTAGCTTGTCTTATTACCCTACAAATTGCTATGATTGTATCTTTGTCGTGTTGAATAAAACCGTCTGGAAGTCCTAAATTTATCCTAAAACATGCCCCAGAATGGATGGCAGCATTTTCTGCTTCGATAAGTCGTAACGGACCACTTCCTCTAGTTCCCAATTCACCCATCGTCAGATCACAAAGCCCAAATTTGTAACCCGCTTGCCTGTGTTTTATAAGCGTACCAATAGAAGAGAGCTCCACATCATCAGGATGTACTCCAAAGGCCAGGATATCTACTTTTTGTATATTGTTAAGTGACATTAATATTTTTTAATAATGAAAATTTATGTTTGAAATACTGGTGAAGTAAATTGACCACTTCTATTTTTATACATATACCAATCAACTATAAAAGTAATGATCACAAGTGCGTACATCACGATAAAGTTAATCCCAAACCAATTCTCAAATTTGATCTGATGTATGAGTAAGATAACCACTCTCAAGACTGCGGTAAAGATAAAATGGTTTTTGAAGTCCATCAATGATGTGTATCCAAAAATGGTTACAAATAGGAAAAAGCCATACAATATAAGATTGGATAATGAGAAGTCAGCTACGATGGAGAATAGGTGGAGCATTAAAATTAGGGCGATGATCAAATTGATCCAAGCCCAAATGTGGTGCGAAAACTTGGCTTGTGGTTCGTATTTTTGATACGAATAAGGGTCTTCGATGATACTTATCGGATATTTTTGAGCCACATCTGCGGGTCTATAACCTGTAGGTTTAAACCATATTATCAATTTTTCGACCCAATCTTGAGTATGATAAGCATCTTTGATAAGTTGCCAAACATGTTGAAAATTGATGATGATGGGATTAAAAGTTAAAACTGGTTTTTTTACGCCATACACAGGTGGTATACTTGGCAATTCTTCTTGAAAAGTGCCAAACCATTTGTCCCAGATGATAAATATTTGTGAATAATTTTTATCAATATAGATGTCATTGATTGCATGATGGACTCTGTGATGAGATGGTGTAACTAAAATGTTTTCTAAAAATCCCATTCTATTAATAAGCCTTGTGTGGTACCAAAACTGAGCAAACAAATGTAAAGGTGCGACAACACCAATTACTTCAACTGGAACACCCAAAAGAGCTGCGGGTAAAAGTAAAAAAGTAAAAATCATAAAAATGGCGGAAATATTTTGCCTTAAAGCACATGCTAGGTTAAATTCTTCGCTGCTATGATGAATGATGTGCCTATTCCAAAATATATTGATCACGTGCTCCCAACGGTGCGACCAATACCCAGCAAAATCTAATGTAATAAATGCAATAAAGTAATGAATAAACGAAGCCTCAAAGGTTACGATGGCAAATGTCTTCACCATCCACTCATAACTGATGATTCCAATTGCTAAGCCTAAGACTGATTTGATGGTATTGGTCATACCACTGCTTAGACTTGAGATGGTATCTAAACTTTTTACCACTTGCATTTTCATTTTTATACTTATCACATATTCGATGAGGGTAAGTACAATAAATATTGGGATTGCCACCATCAATATAGCTGCGTATTCTGCCATTACTTGCTTATTTTAATCTTATTATGCAAATCTATTTGATCTTCTTAAATCGATATGTTGTTTTGTTACACCTACTCTTTCTAACCTTAAAATAGTATCTTCAATCATATTTAAAAATCGTTTTGTTTGACTTGTGTTTATTGGGATTTCATTCATTTTAAAAGTATAATCTCTTGCTTTGTCAAATTGATCCATCCAAAAATAGGCCAAGGCAATATTTTGTAAGCAAGCCCATTTTAGATATAAGGATTTTTCGTCCGAATTGCGTGTTGAATTAAATTCATTTTCCCAAAACTCAATTGCGGGCATAATTCTTTTTTCATACTCGGCTGTTGAATAGCTGCTCATCGTTCTAAATGCCATTTTTACGATTTCATCATTGGATTGCCATTTTTTAAAATTTCTATTTTCTTTATCCTTTAGTGTGTTAAATTCTACTCGTGAGGATGTTTCTGCCCAACTATACTTAGTGTTAAGTGAAGTATTGATTAATCTTTGGCTATTGTTGATCATATTTGTTCTTAATTCTTCTACAATATTATTACCATTTTTTGACCACCATGCTTCACAATCTTTTGCTGAAGTGAAGGTGGATGATTTGTAAACATCAGACTGATTTCTGTTTTGGACCTCATGCTCATCAATCATTCTTCGATTTTTATCAAATAATCTATAAAATGCAAAATTACTGTATTCCAATTGCCTGAAATAAGTAATTGTTTCAACCCCATTTTTGTCCTTTATCTTGTTGGTTTGTATTCCTCTGTCATAGAAATAACCGTTTCCTAAGCCAAGCATGATATTTAGATCAGCCCCAAAATTAACTTTTTTATATCCGGGTAGGTTAATGTTGTTAAGGTAGTTCATTTGGTTAAATCCCATATTAAAGATCCCGTCGGAAGCATATCTATCAAATTCAACTTGATATGTTTTAATGGAAGTGTCTAATGCAATTTGAGGTACTCGAATGTAATTTGCAGTGACATTATAATCCTTAATTCCTGTTTTCTTACAAGAGATAGAAAAAACAGAAATGACAACAAAAAATATGATCGATCTCATTATCTAGTTTTTAAATTCTAAAATTACTTTTGAGCTTTATAATACAAATATACAGCAATTAAAGAAAATACAAAATTAGGAACCCAAACTCCTAACAAAGGGTGAAAAGATAGATTGAGGGCAAAAGTCATGGTAAACTTTGATAAGACGACGTAAATTGCCCCAAGAATAATTCCTACTGCAAGGTGATAACCTAAACCACCTCTCACTTTTCTACTTGCTACACAAACACCAATAATCGTTAAAATGATTATGGTAAAAGGGTCTGCAGTTCTTCTATACAATTCTATTTTGTACTTTTTTGGAGGCTCAATACCTCTTTCTTCCTCTTTTATGATGTAGTCTTTCAATTCAGGAGAGGTGAGCATTTCCATTTGTTTACTATAGACCACAAAATCTTCAGGCAAGAATGGAAGATTCATCGTTTTTTCTTGACCGTCATATTTCACATAAGTTTCTTTCAAAGAGTCAAAAGTTCTTATTTCGTATCCCACCATTTTCCATTTTGCACTATCTGCAATAAAATTTAACTTATCAGCTTTGGTGACCTCATTAATTTTACCATTCTTAATGGTTTCTAATCTAAAATTATAAATAGAACTATCTGATTCACTATATATTCTAAAATACGCTTTTTGCGTCGGTGATATAAAAAAATGTCTATCACTTTCTAAAGTCGTTTTGCCACTTTTCTTTAAATATTCTGAATCAAATTCGTTTTTTATCCTTGATGCGTTAGGAATTACATAATTATTCCCAATCCACAAAAGAAAGGCAAGTATAGAGGCTGAAATTATGTATGGTTTAACTATTTTACTATAAGATATTCCAGCACTCAACATGGCAATGAATTCCGTATCTTTTGCTAATCTTGAAGTGAAAAAGATAACTGCTACTAAAGAAAATAAAGGCCAAAGTAACCCATTTATCCATGGTATGAAATTTAGATGGTAGTCTTTTAAGATATGTAATGCGGTGGTTTCTGCTTCTAAAAATCGATCCACTTTTTCAAAAAAGTCAATAGCTATGGCAATCAAAGTAATCATAGCAATTGTAAACAAAAAACTAGATAAATATTTCTTTATTAGATATTTATCAAGAATCGTCAAACGGAGAATGTTATTAAATAATGACATGTAAGGTTGAAATGAACATAAAAATACACTTAATACTTAAAGTAGAACGAAAAAAGCTTAACAATTTACATAAGGGAAGTTCTAAAAACGCTATTTGTATTACAGAAAATTTATCACTTTGTGTATACTTAGAGACTCCAAAATTCAATTACTGCGTTAAGAGTTGGGAAGTGTCCTCACTTTAATGTGGGAGCTATTAACAAATAGCTAATGTATTTTGGCTTGTTCTTTTTCTATTTATCGGTGTTATCTACTCGTTTTATAGCTTTGGCTATCTGCCTCATTTACGCCTTGATAAACGAAGGGAATATCTAAAACTCTATTTCTATTAATAGAAGGACAATTTGTCAAGGAGATTAGGAGGAATTGAATGGAAAGGATGGAGTTACTTTACAGTATAATGTGGTCGGACATACGATTGGTAAGGTAAATAAAGAAATAGGTTCTCTGTCAATTTGGCTGGAATTAGCAAATTTAAAGTTGAGTCTCCAGAAAAGTCAAAAGCCAAAAATTCAGTTTTTCAACGTGGTGAATTGTACTTTGAACGCTCACAAGTAATTTCATTTTCTGCATTTTGGCAATAATTTGCGATTTGATGTTAATACAGTAATCAATTTTTGTTTTTTACCTGATAGAATGTACTTTTGTTACAAATCATTAGATTGTTGAAGATATATGCCTTTCAATTTTGTTTTTTAATCTCTTTAAGTTTGATAGGGCAATCAAATGAAGGCACCGAATTTTGGTTTGCTTTTATGGAGCACAGAGACGTCCGTGCCAACTCAAAAGTTGTGATGATCACCTCAAAATATGATACTGATTGCTCATTAAGTATTGCAGGTTTGGGATATAGTTCAAATGTAAGAGTCGTTGCTAATCAGGTTCAATTGATTACAATGCCAATTGATGCGGAAGTAATTGGATCAGAAGTAATTCAAAACCTAGGCATTAAAGTGACGAGTGCTTTACCAGTATCTGTATACATACATCAATACGCATCTTTTAGGTCAGAGGCCGCAGCTATATTGCCTGTGACATCCTTAGGGAAAGAATATTTCACCCTCAGTTATCATTCGGTCCAACAAGGCAATGCGCATTATCCTTCACAGTTTATCATCGTAGGGACCAAAGAAAATACAATTGTCAATATACACCATTCAACGACATCAATCGGTGGCAAGAAAAAGTCAGAAGTTGAAACAATTGCGATCAATCAAGGTCAAGTTTATCAAGTGCAGGCAAGCGAAGCACTTGGAGATATCAGTGGTGCCAACATCGAAGCTGATAAAGATGTCGTAGTACTTTGTGGAGCAAAATGGATAGAGATACCGATAGGATGTGGCACAAGGGACAATTTGATAGAAATGTTGGCACCGTTAGCTACTTGGGGTAGACAATTTGTTTCTGTACCAACATCGGGCAGCATCTATGATAAATACAGGGTTATAGCATCAGAGGATAACACCACTGTGAGTATTGAAAATTCTAAAATCAATAAAGTTAGTCTCAACCGAGGGGAAATTCACGAATTTGATACTTCCGAACCTATTTTTGTACTGGCAAGCAAACCAATACAAATCGCCCAATATTTGATCGGCAACAGATGTAGTGGCCTAAACCCCAATGGAGACCCATCTATGCTTATTTTGAATAGTATCGAGCAAACCAAAGATACTGTGACACTTTTTAACTCCTCACTTCAGGCTATTACTTCTAATTTTATTAATGTGATTATGCGAACAGTTGATGTTCCAACAGTACTCTTTGATGGTGTCCCGATTCAAAGTCTACCTAATATTACAAAGATTGCCGCTAACCCAAAGTACAGCTATATCACTATTAGAGTACAAGCAGGTGCTCACACAATTATTGCAAAAGGGTGCGGAGTGATAGCAAATGTATATGGATACGGAGAGGCAGAATCCTATGCATATGGTGGTGGTGCAAATTATAGAGATATTAATTCTAACCCTATTCCTCTAGGTAGTTGTGTCAACACCAAAGGGATTTTTAATACAGGACTAGATACTACTCGATATCATCATTTATGGACTTTTTACGATAATACCAAGTATAAAGATTCTAAATTAGAAAAACTATTCTCTTCAGTTGGTACTTTTCCAATAACCCTTACCATTAAAGATGTTTGCTTAGACGAAATAGATTCTTTTAACAGAGATTATCAGGTTACAATCAGACAAGCTCTTGAAATATCTCCCCAATATATTTTATGTAAAGGTGAGGATTTGGTATTCTCCGTTTCAGATATTAAAGATGCAACATACTTATGGCAAGGTCCTGATAATTTTAGATCTGAAGAGCAATCACCTATAATTAAAGATATTCAACTTGAAATGAAGGGTAAGTATACGGTAGTAGGTTCCTATTTTGATTGTCCTACTTTGCCTTCATCTACGAATGTTACGGTTCATTCTTTGCCTAAAGTACAAATAGAGGGAGATACTATTTTTTGTGAAAAAACAGATATTGTACGGTTGAAAGGCGGAGCAGGTTTTATATCTTATCTATGGTCAACTTCGGAAAATAGTCCGAGTATTGAAGTAAATAAAAGTGGGGTTTACAGATTAAATGTTAGAGATTCTAATCAATGTGAAAATGTGACATTACTTGATCTAAAATCTTTTTGCCTTCCTACAATTTACACTTCAAATATTTTGATTTTGAACGAAAACTCCAACAATTTAAATAATCGGTTTCATCCCATTATAGAGGATGTAATCTCTTCAATTACAAAAATATTTGACCGTTGGGGTAATTTAATTTTCCAAACAAAGGATAACACAGAAGCATGGAATGGTAGTGTGAACGGTACTTTAGTTAATGAAGGAGTCTACATTTTTCATATAGATTATACTTTTAAAGACGTACATCAGAATATAGTATCATCAACAAAAACAGGAAACATAACACTTTTAAAATAATTAAAATAGAATAATGAAGCACACAGTAAAAGAGAGGTTTTTAAAATATGTACAAATTGATACGCAAGCTGATCCGCTTAGTAGTACTTTTCCCTCATCGTCTAAGCAGCTAGATCTATCCAAAGAGTTGTGCAAAGAGTTGGATGAAATGGGTATATCGTATACTACAAATGAGGCGGGGTACATCTATGCACATCTTGATCAGAATACGGACAGCTATCAATACAAGGTCTTTTTTTGTGCACATGTTGATACCGCTCCCGATTGTAGTGGTACGAACGTTAAGCCTATAGTTCATCAAAATTACCAAGGTCAGACCATTGTTCTACCTGATGATACCACTCAAATATTATCGCCAGAAAATCACCCAAATCTTCAAGATAAGATTGGGTACGATGTTATTACAGCTAGTGGTTTGACATTGTTAGGCGCAGATGACAAAGCGGGTGTAGCCATCATCATGGATACATTATACCAACTCAAAAATAACCCTGAGATTATGCATGGGCCTGTAAGAGCCTTTTTTACAACAGATGAAGAGATTGGAAAAGGTATTGCTAAGGTCGATATCCAAAATGTTGACGCTGACTTTGGATATACACTAGACAGCGGTGATTTGGGTTGTTTTGAAGCGGAAAACTTTTCTGCAGACGCACTCTCTTTAACGATCACAGGAGTTAGTGCTCACCCGGGATATGCCAAAGGGAAAATGGAGAATGCCATTAAAATAGCTAGTGAAGTGATAAGCAGATTACCAAAAGCTGAATTCACCCCAGAGACAGCAGACAAGAATGATGGGTTCATACATCCTACACGTATAAATGGACAATTAGAAAGTACAACCGTTGATTTTATACTACGTGATTTTGACACCAATCAATTGGACCACTATGAGGATCTTATTAAGACTGCAGCTGAAGAGGCATTGCAGCAATATCCTGGCAGTCAATACAAAGTAGAAAGAAAGTATCAATATAGGAATATGAAAGATGTGCTTGATAAACATCCATATGTCTCAGATATAGCACTTAAAGCAATGGAGTTAACGGGGGTCAAGCCCAAAGTTGCCAAAATCAGAGGAGGTACGGATGGTGCAGGCTTATCACTACTTGGTCTACCATGCCCAAATCTTTTTGCTGGTCAGCAAGCCATACATTCGAGGCAAGAATGGGTCGCTGTGCAAGATATGGAGAAAGCAGTAGAGGTTTGCCTTGAAATTTCAAAACTAATCGTCTAAGTTTAGTGTTTGAATAAAAAACAAGTATATGGCCGATATGATGCCCATTTTTCCTTTAGGAATTGTCGTTTTTCCAGGTGAATTAATCAACCTGCATATATTCGAACCAAGGTATAAACAATTGTTGGAAGAAGTGAGAGCTTTTGATATACACTTTGCTGTGGCACCTTATTTTGAGGGGAAAGACCTACTTTACGCTACCGAAGTTAGGCTTGAAAAAACAGTAAAAATTTATCATGACCGAACCTCCGATATTGTCTTAAAAGGATTAAATATTGTAAAGATTTTGGATTTTTTTCCAAAACATCCTAATAAGTTATATCCTGCTGCGGAGATAGAAGCACTGACTTTTCGAGATAATTTTGATGTTTTGATCAATCTGGACATATTGAAAAACTTACACAGATTGTACACATCGATGAATATACAAAATATCAAACTGAAAGAGCCAGATGATTTTAGATCTAGCGATATAGCTCATAAAGTAGGATTTACCATTGATCAAGAATTGGAATTTATGTTGTTTGATAACGAATTTGATCGTTCGCAATTTATGCTTGAACATTTAGATCAGTTTATTCCCCAAGTGATCATGATGGAAGAGTTGCGAAAACGTGCACAGTTGAACGGCCATTTTCAAAATTTAAAACCACCATTTTAATTGGTTTTAATCATTGTTCATGTTATTCTACAAAAGTGGATATTGCTTCGTATCTTTGTATTATAAAACGTAGGAAATACAAATATGGCGAAAGAGTGGAATGTAGGGAGTAAGAAGGCAACAGGCCTACTTGTGGAACAAGAACATTGCGTGCTGGTGGGTGTAGTGACCAAAGATCAGACAGAGGCGCAAATACAAGAATACCTAGATGAACTAGAGTTTCTTGCCATGACGGCTGGGGCTTCAACGGTTAAGAGGTATATACAAAAATTACCACATCCTGACACGAGAACCTATATCGGTAAAGGTAAAATGGAAGAAATTGCCAATTATATCGAAGCTAATGAAAACATAAATATGGTCATTTTTGACGATGACCTTACCGGCAAACAGACCAACATCCTTGAAGAGTCTCTCAAAGTAAAAATTGTAGACAGAAGTTCACTTATTCTAGATATTTTTGCAAGTAGAGCTCAAACTTCACAGGCGCGAACACAAGTCGAATTAGCACAATTACAGTACCTTCTTCCAAGATTGAGGGGCTTGTGGTCTCACTTAGAAAGACAAAGAGGTGGTATTGGAATGAGAGGTCCAGGTGAACAAGAAATTGAGACAGATAGAAGGATCGTAAGGGATAAGATATCTTTGCTTAAAGAAAAGTTGGAAAAAATTGCCCAGCAAACAGAAACCCAACGGAAAAATAGAGGCGAAATGATTCGCGTTTCATTAGTAGGATACACCAATGTGGGTAAATCGACATTGATGAATTTAATAAGCAAATCTGAGGTTTTTGCAGAAAATAAACTCTTTGCAACCCTTGACACTACTGTGCGCAAAGTCGTTTTTGGTACAATGCCCTTTTTACTATCCGATACCGTTGGTTTTATCCGTAAGCTACCACATCACCTCGTAGAAAGTTTTAAATCTACCCTAGACGAAGTGACAGAAAGCGACGTACTTCTTCATGTAGTAGATATTTCACATCCCCAGTACGAAGATCAAATTCGCACGGTCAACAATACACTCAAAGACCTAAAAGCCGATCAAAAGCCTACTTTGATGGTGTTTAATAAGATCGATGCCTACAAAGAAAAGAACTTTGATGAGTTTCTTGATAATAAAACAAAACAAGAAATATTAGAGGAATTAAGTGAAAATTTAAAAAACACTTTTGAGCATGACAATGTCTTTATTTCTGCCCATACAAAAGAAAATTTAGAACTTTTTAAAGATAAATTAGCCGAATTGGTAACTATAGAATATCAGATTAGGTATCCATACAAAACAAAAACATGGTAAAACATGACAATTTTATCTAAATATGCCAATCTCTTAGTAGATTATTGCCTTTCTGTAAAAGCTGAGCAAAAGGTATATATCGTCTCAACTGCCCTTGCCGAACCCCTCGTAAAGCAAGTATATAAGGAAGTATTAAAAAGAGGAGCTATAGCTGAAATAAAACTATTACTACCCGAAGAAAATAAGATCTTTATTGATCAAGCCAATGATTTTCACTTGTCTTATGTATCACCCGTGACTCGACTGATATATGAAACCTTCGACGCTTATTTGTACATCAGGGCTCCATACAATCTGAGAGAAGATCAAAATATCGACCGCTCAAAATCAGCACAAAAGGCTACAGCAAATTTCGAACTAAGCAAAATATTTTCTGAAAGGACCGCAAATGGTAGTTTAAAAAGATGTATTTGTCAATTTCCGACCTACGCAGGTGCTCAAGAAGCTGGTATGAGTTTAGAGGAATATGAGGATTTTATCTATACTTCTTGCAAGTTATATGATGAAAGTCCTATTGCCTCATGGCAACAGCTTGGTAAAAATCAGCAAAAACTTGTCGATTTCTTAAATACTGCTGATCAAATCACATATATCAACCATCGGAGTAATATTTCTCTTTCTGTAAAAAATAGAATATGGATCAATAGCGACGGTAAGGCTAATATGCCATCAGGAGAGGTCTTTACAGCACCCGTAGAAGAAAGTGTCAATGGTACTGTCTACTTTGATTATCCTTCCATCTATGCTGGTCAGGAGGTAAAAGGCATCACCCTAACTGTCAAAAATGGCTGGATCGAAGAATGGACTGCAGAAATGGGTCAAAAGCTACTAGATGAAATTTTTAAAATTGAAGGGGCACGAAGGTTTGGAGAAGTAGCTGTGGGAACCAATTATGACATCAAGATACCTACCAAAAACATCCTTTTTGATGAAAAAATCGGTGGAACCATACATATGGCCGTGGGACAATCCTACTTGCAAAATGGAGGTAAAAATCACTCGACCATTCATTGGGATATGATTGCTGACATGACTCGAGGTGGCCAAATATTTGTAGACTCCAAGTTAGTGTATGAAAATGGCTATTTTCTCAATGACTTGGCTCTCTAGATATGATTCAATTAAGGAGGGAGCTCTACCAATGGCACCAAACTATAGATCGTGATTTACCGTGGAAAGAAGATGAAAATCCATACAAAATATGGTTGTCTGAAGTGATTTTGCAACAGACTAGAGTCGAACAAGGAAAGCCATACTATTACAAATTCATGGATCGTTGGCCGACAATCGAAGATTTAGCACGAGCAAATGAAGATGAGGTTTTGTCACTTTGGCAAGGTCTAGGGTATTATTCTCGAGGTAGAAATTTGCTAAAAACAGCCCAACAAGTTGTCAATGAGCACAATGGTCAGTTTCCAAATGAAGAAAAAGCGATTAAGTTACTGAAAGGTATTGGCGATTACACTGCTGCAGCCATCTTAAGCTTTGCCTTTGATTTACCATATGCTGTGATAGATGGTAATGTCAAACGAGTGATAAGTCGGTGGTTTGATATCGATACCCCTATAGACTCAAAGTTGGGTTTAGCACAAATTACACAATCTTTACAGCAAATATTTGATATTGAAAAGCCTGCAAAATTTAATCAAGCTATCATGGATTTTGGGGCTACTCAATGTACTCCAAAACCTAAATGTGAAACATGTCCATTAAAACAACATTGCAAGGCTTATCAAAATAATACTGCTGAATTTTTACCCATCAAAAGTAAAAAAACGGTAAAAAAATCAAGGTATTTTCATTACCTATTCATACAAGATGGGCACAATTGTGTCATCAATCGCAGAGGTGAAAACGACATTTGGAGTGGACTACACGAATTGCCTTTGATTGAGTCCGAGCTTCTTAATGAAATAGATATTCAAAATAAGGTAAACAGCATCCTCACCAATACAAAATTGGATTCGATAGCGATGAATATATCTAACGGGAAGCATATATTAACCCACCAAAACATTTTTTATCAAATTCATGAAGTAAATCTGGGTAAATTAAACTCAGACTCATTATTGATACCATACATCCTTTATAATCCAAAAGAAGACCAACCGTTGTATGGGTTTCCCCAGTTATTAAAGAATTTTTTCTTAAGTTTGGAATGAAAAGAAACTTATTTTGTTTTAAATGAGGTATTTTTGTAAGTAAAATTTATAAAATTATGCTAACAATTTCACCGCAATTTATCACCGACAGCAAAGGGGAAAAGATATCTGTGATTATACCTATCAAAGAATTTGAAGCTTTAACCCAGATTACGCATTAGAAATTAACTGCAAGAAAATTATGCTTCATATTAGTTTCAGTACTCAATTTTCCGTCCTCAATGCAGCTAAGGCTGCATCTGCGGATGAAAATTTCTGTGCTTCACTACTATTTTGCCTAATTTCCTTTCGAATAAAGTCCAATGCGTATTCTGGGTTTAATGGAAGAATTGGAGGATTTGGAAGATGAAAGAATGTATGAGGAGGGGATGGCTGAATATGAGCCAACAATTCCAATAGAGGAAGCTTTAAGAATAATTGAGGCGAGAAGGAACAATAATGAAATATAATGTTCGCTTAAAGACTAAAGTTATAAAAAAGCATGAAACTATTGATGAACCTTACTATTCCAAATGAAAAACTGCAATATTTAGTCTCATAGAGGAGCCTAGGCCCATGTTATATATAAAGCTTCAAAATCAAGACAGTTACAGGATAAGAATTGGTCATTATAGAATCATTTATAATATTTATGATGATATTCTGACAATTGAAATCATTAATCTAGGACACAGAAAAGACATCTATAATTAAATTACTTCCTTTATTATCCTTACAAGTAATTATCCATCAAATCAACTAAAATGAAGATTGGACAATAATCAAAGCATAATCGGTATTAAGCAAACCTAAATAACAAACTCGGAATCCTTTGAAAATGAGGTTGAACCAATTCAGTTAATCTTAAAATCACTTTATCCCTTTTATAAAAAGTCACCTTCTATACTATTGACTTTAATTTTTCAGTGCCTGGCTAACCAGTTTTTTACTTCCTCTCGGTATTTATAGAGTTCTTCGTTACTTTTCTTTGGATCATTATACTCGCGATTTTTAGCAGGGGGCGTTTCCATAACTTCTTGTAATTTTAGAATATGTGGCTTAAATACCGCGATACTGTCATTGAATTGTCCCTCTAAAACACGGAGCAATGGTCCTACATCAAAGGCTCCAGTTTTGTAGGCGCTTTCAATACCTTCCTTCATATCGGCTGTCATCGTAGGAAAACTTTTAAGGATAGGTTCAATGAAGCGTTCCGGATGTTCTACTTTGTTCTCGTCCAAAAACTCGAACACGCTATATGGGTTGTTACTCCATTCCAATATGTGTATCAATTCATCTTCTAAATGTTTGTTGGCTTTTATTTTAGCCAATGCCGCACTTCGTATTTGCTCATCGTAACTCTTGCTGGTATAGTATAAGAGTGACATTACGGCTTTATACTTTTTAATGTTGTTCATGGCTTCATTGAAAGCCAATTCACGCTCATCAAATTTTTTATAGGATTCTAATATTATTTTTGGTGCTATGGGTAATAAAAACCCTACCACAGATGCAAATACCAAGAGAATTTTAAACAGATTTGGAAATAATGTATCCCGCCATTCGGGTTTCAAAAATAGGTAATAAGGTATGAGCATCAATAAGGGCAACCAAGTCACACCATAGGAGATAACGAGGGACAACAAACGGACAAAACCTGTTAATTGATAAAATTTATGATATTCCGGTTTAAATGTACAATAGACAACACCCACCACCATGCCCAACCAAAGGATAGCAACTACGACATTTCGCTTTAATGTAGCATCGGAAATCCAATTAAAACCGCCTTTTACTGTAATATTTATCGTTAGTAATAAACTACATACACCATAGGCAGTAAGTAAAACTAAGGCAGAAGATGCCCAACCATAATTTTGATCACTACCAGAAGGAGCGGGTTGAAGAACGAAAAGACTTAGTACGATATAAACCAGAACTGTTAGTACAAATAATAAATAGCCGAACATTTGATTATAGTTTAAATAAATTATTGAAAATATGGATTAATTGGCAATTATTGTAATTATTTTGGTTTCTTATTCTCATCCAAAACTAAGGAATGTTGACCGCAAAGTATCAACTATTTAAGCTGAACGAAGCTTGGGCCAATTCCAAAGTGAAAAAGCTTTTTTGTTTTTTAATGTTTTAGTAATCTTTAAGCAATAAATATATAAAAAATTTTTATTTCTTAGTTTTATTGAGCTTATACTATATAAACAATAGACGAAACTATGTATTTAAATCTTGAATAGGATGGTTTAGACGTAGATTTTTACATTTTTTACTTACTCCCTTGAGTGAAAAAATGATATCCAGGATTGCTTTTAGTTAATATTTTAAGGGTTAAAACGTGGGGCTCTTGATGGATGATTTTCAAAGAAAACTTGATGACAGACATCGCTTTGCAAGTCTCCTAACAAACTAAATCTCCTCTTTTTAAGCCACCTCACAAAAATTTTATCCATCGGACAAATCACACTATCATTTTTTTTTTTTGCCACCCTCAAAAAGCCTAAGGAGAAAAAAATGAAAGAGTGTTTTTACCAATCCTTTATTCTCTTTGCAGTAAGTTCCCTATAAACCTTGACAATGCCAATGTTTGAATCATGTAACTCTTCCTTCTAATTATGTAATGTCCATTTCTTTAAATACGTTGACCTTTGTAGTACAAATATTTACTGGAATAAATTATCAAAATGAAAAATCTAACAGTTCTATTTCTTGCCCTTGCAGCGATGTTTTAGTTTACACAATGTGGCAATTTCTTCAACAACTGAAATCAACAACGAAGACACCCGAGCAAAAGTAATTACCGAACTCATGGACAATGTTGTTTACACGAAAGAAGTAATGGATGCAATTAAGCAAAATGGCAATATTAGGGCATCTACATCATGCTGCATGATGATAGAAGACAAAGCAAAGGGATTAAAAACGATGGATAACATGATGGACATATGCTCAGGAAGCAATATCAAACGTCACCTTATTACTTTTTAGGACAACTAAAGAAATAGGATTCACCGTTTGGCATTTTGCAAAAGCGATTTGCAACAAGGGGAATTAACAATGAAGAATACTTAGTGAAGAAGAAAATTATTGAAAACAAAATGTCATTAAAATCATGCCAAATTTAAGTCAATCGAAGTCCTTAAATAGTTAATGTAAAATTTATTATTAATCTTAAACAAATAAAAATCATGAATAACTTACCTAAGACTGCTTTATGGATCGCTTTGTTAATAAGTATAGCAGGTTGTCAATCGACACAAAAAATGCTTTCAAAAACCGAATCAAAAAATGAAATCATGACCACAATCGCCAATGATAAAGAAATGGCTAAAGAAATGATGCAGGTGCTAATGGACAGCAAGAACGGCAAAATGATGATGCAGGAAAATGAAAAAATGAATATGATGATGGAGCAAAAGGAAATGATGAAAAAGATGATGAAAGATAACCCCGGCATGATGCAGGGTATGATGTCGGGAATGATGGAAATGTCAAAAGGAGATTCGACGATGATGTCCGGAATGTGTAAATCGATGATGGAGAATATGGAAATGATGGAGATGATGCAAAAGATGAAGGGAGAAAAAAAAGACATGAACATGGATAAAAAGAAAGATCCAAATAAACCGCATCATTAATAATTCATAGTAAAGGTATTTGAGATAAAAGATAGGAATGAAAATACCATTTAAAAATTTCTATTCAATTTTAAAAAAAGCGCTTAAGAAATGGTGGGTAAAAGATCCGTTTCGCGAAAGTGCAATAATTGCCTATTATGCAATTTTTGCATTACCTGGGTTGTTGGTAGTTATTATAACATCTGCCGGTTATTTTTTTGGAAACGATGCTGTAAATAATCGAATAACAGCCCAGTTCACATCTACAATGGGTGTTGATGCTGCTAAGCAGATTCAGAATATTATTTTAGAGGCCAGCCAAGCAAAAAATTCACTCTTGGCAACAATCATTGGAATTATTATCATGATTGTGGGTGCCACAACCGTTTTTGCACAGTTACAAAAATCTTTAAATATCATATGGGAAGTTAAGTTGGATAAATCGAAAAATGGCATTTGGAGTTTTGTCAGGATCCGTTTGTTTTCATTCGGACTAATCGTTACAATTGCGTTTTTATTGTTAATTTCACTTGTTATTTCCGCGTTACTTTCCTCTTTTGGCAATTGGTTGTCGGGCAATTTTTCTGAAACATTTTTTGTGACCCTTCATGTAGTTAATATCATTTTATCTTTTATAATTCTTACCGTTTTGTTTGCTTTGATGTTCAAATTTTTACCGGATGCAAAAATAAAATGGAAACATGTGTGGATTGGTTCTATTGTTACTGCATTCTTGTTTTATATAGGAGAATACGGTTTGGGATTATATTTTGGAAAATTAAACCCCGGCGATGGATATGGGGCTGCAGGTTCGATTATTTTAATTATGCTTTGGGTTTCATATTCCTCAATGATTGTTTTCTTTGGTGCAGAATTTACTCGCGCCTATGCCGATTTCATTTCGGGTAGGGTTGTTCCGACCGAAATTGCAAAATCAGATATTCATTTTAACTCCAATTAGCTGTGCGCTTTTCAAAAGTCCAGTTCTTTAAATTTTATTCAAGAAAAATTGCCTACCGTAAAAGTTAGAGTGATGTAACACATTCTCAAAATTGTGTAAGACTCTCTTAGTGAAAACTCATTACCTTTGGATAAGAAACTAATCTGTTAAAAAGATAAAATGAATGTATCGATTCAAAAGCTTTATACAATCAATAGATTAGCCAACCCATGATGTATTGAAAATTGTTACCGAAAAGCCAAACAAGAAATGATATCATATTTGAATAATATTTTATGCAGTATTCCATTAGCTATTTCTTATGGATAAATTCAATGGAATAAGTGACAAGGCAGAGGTGCAATTTTGCCAATTAAAAAGAGCTCTGATGAGAATCATTCATTGCAAATATAAATTCTATTAAAACATTAATTATGGCACAAATCGAAACAAATAACCAACAAATAACGCTATACTGTATCGAAAACTCAAACAGGGCCAAACAAACTTTGGTATATGCTAAAGCGCAAGGCATCCCTGTTTTCGTCATAGACATATCAAAAACACCAATTACTGGTTCGCAAATCTTAGAAATTGCCGGCCGGTTAGGAATGGAGTTAAAAGATCTAATAAATCAGGACAATGATTTATTAGACTCACAACTTGAACCGATCAATTTGGAATCACAAAATCTATCTCCAGATGATTGGATTAAAATGATTCAAAAGAATCCTGAAATTCTTAAACAACCTATTGCTATAAGAGGGGACAAGACAGTTTTAGTTGTAACACCTACGGATGTTCTTCAATTATAAATGTAGGAAATTTCGCCGGTTAATCAACTTAATCCCCAATTATGTACAGTTTATCATTCTATTTTAGGTTAAAATAAAGTATCGACTTAAATGTTTGAATTATGATACTCATATCACAAATTATGTAACACTTATCCAAGTGATGTGATTGATATTTGCTATAGAAAAACAAAATAGGTTAGCTGTTTAGTTTTACAACTTTTAAAACATTTTTTAAGTCAATAATTTAATATGAAAAATAGTGATAATCCAGAAAATCTCGCCAAGTGTCCATTTCGGGGTACCCGAATAGGTGGAGCAATTGGCACACATCCCCAGGTTGATGATTGGTGGCCCAACCGTTTACAGGTGGAGCTGCTGCATCAGGACCAGCCTGCAGCCAATCCCATGAGTGACGAGAATTATAAAGAAGCTTTTAATAAAATTGATTTCCAGCAACTTAAGCAGGATATTAAGACTTTACTTGTTAATTCAAAGGATTGGTGGCCAGCAGATTACAATAATTACGGTCCGCAAATGGTTCGTATGGCATGGCATGCAGCAGGTACGTATCGTATCGCCGACGGCCGAGGTGGTGCAGGACAAGCGATGCAGCGCTTTGCTCCCATCAACTCTTGGTGGGACAATGGGAATACGGACAAATCCCGACGCCTTCTTTGGCCAATAAAGAAAAAGTACGGTGCTGCGCTCTCTTGGGCAGACCTAATGGTTTTGACTGGTAATTGTGCTCTAGAAATCATGAATTTTCCTACCTTTGGTTTTGGAGGAGGAAGACGTGACGCGTGGGAACCCGACCGCAGTACCTACTGGGGTCCAGAATTCTGGAACGGTAAGCCATTCAAGGAATCAAAAGTGGGCGAATACTACGATGGTCATCCCGATGAAATGGTGACCCAAACGCTTCGCTGGGAAGGAGAACCTTCGGATGAGAATCGAGACCTTGAAAATCCGCTCGCTGCTACCCATCAGGCACTAATTTATGTAAACCCAGAAGGACCTGGTGGTAATGGAGAACCTATGGATTCTGCACGAGCCATTCGAGAATCATTTAAGCGTATGGCGATGAATGATGAAGAAACTGTAGCTTTAATTGCAGGTGGACATGCATTCGGGAAGAGTCACGGTATGGTATCTGCCAGTAAGATAGGTCCTGCACCAGAAGCAGCACCTATTCAGGCCATGGGTATGGGCTGGCAGAACCCAGAAGGTACGGGATTTGCTCAATACGCAATGACCAATGGGATTGAGGGGTCATGGACGCCTGATCCTACACAATGGGACAATAACTACTTGATCAACCTGTTCAAATTTGAATGGAAAAAAATTAAAAGCCCGGCTGGAGCCCTCCAATGGACTCCGATGGATTCAAGTGCTCCAAAAACTCCAAATGCACATCTAAATGGAAAGATGGAGGATTTGATGATGATGACTTCTGATATTGCATTAAAGGTAGATCCTGCCTATAACGTAGTATGTAAGAAATTTTTAAACGACTTTGACTATTTCACAGAAGCTTTTTCAAAAGCTTGGTATAAATTAACGCATAGAGATATGGGGCCAAAAGCTCGCTATTTGGGTCCTGAAGTAGCAAAAGAGGATTTGCTTTGGCAAGATCCAATTCCAGTTTGCAATCATGAATTGGTTACCAGTATTGACATGGCCGACTTGAAAAACAAGATCCTCGCCAGTGACTTAAGCATTTCGTCTCTAGTTTCAGCGGCTTGGTCATCAGCCGCTGTGTATCGCCATTCTGACAAAAGAGGTGGCGCCAATGGAGCTCGCATAGCACTGGAACCACAGAAAAATTGGGTTATGAATAGACCTTCTGAACTTAATAAGGTTCTTGATAAGCTTAAAACAATTCAAAGTGATTTCAATGCTAGTCAATTGGGTAACAAGAAAGTTTCTCTGGCTGATTTAGTGGTTCTAGGTGGTTGTGCAGCTATTGAAAAGGCAGCCAAAGATGCTGGTACGGAAGTTAGTGTGCCTTTTACCCCAGGACGTATGGACACTACTCAAGAACTAACTGATGTAGAAAGTTTTGATTACTTGAAGTCTGTTTCTGACGGATTTAAAAACTACCATAATGATAAAATAGGATACCGTGTACCTTCAGAACGAATCTTCCTTGACCGTGCCCAACTATTGACATTAAATGCACCAGAATGGACGGTTTTAGTAGGAGGACTTCGAGTATTGGACCAAAATTACGATTACTCCAAACACGGTGTATTTACTGACCACCCTGGGCAATTGTCTAATGATTTTTTCCAGGTACTAACCAGCATGGACTATGAGTGGGTTCCTCAAGGTGAAAACGAAATGCTGTTTAACATCAATGACCGGAAAAGTGGAAGGACAAAATACACAGCGACCCGCTGCGATTTGATATTTGGTTCCAATGCGCAACTACGCAACATTGCTGAAGTTTACGGAGCTGATGATGGAAATGAGCGCTTTGTGAATGATTTCGTATCAGCGTGGAACAAAGTGATGATGCTTGATCGGTACGATGTGAAGGACGAATAGAATTTCTATAAAAAGAAGGCTATGGAAAAGTCTGGTATCATTTATAATGAAATCGGGTATTCAGGAGTTCTCCGTGAGTCCATATATAGCCCAATACCTTTATGACAAAGACTTACAGCAAAATTTGTTGATATCGCCGTCATTTATGTTTATATGCTTTACAATCATATCAAGAATTTCCTCACCTAATTGATTGTTTACTAATCTATAAGTGATTCTTGCCATGGAATTGTCAAGTATAATATTGGAGAGTCCGTCGATTCCTTTATAACCACTTTGAGGCCCAATGATTTCAAGGGTGGGGCGAAACCAAATTCGTTCCCATGGTGAAAAAATTGTGTCGCCATCTTCGGCAGTAATGCCTAATATTCCCATGTTATTGGCTTTCGCATAATGATTTTTTTTCATCATGCCTTTTTACTGAGGAGTGGGGAGCATTACTTTATAATAGAAGCCTTCCCTTTGTTTCCTTCTTTCGTGTAAAACGAAGAAGTAACATGCTTCATACTAAGACGCAATCAGTACTTTTATTTCAGTAGTTTCATTATCATTTCTTTCCTCTAGATTCAACTATTGTAACCGGACCCAATAGCCCTGCCGTTTGAAGTTTATAGGGCTCATCTCCGCCAGGCCAGACTTCCGATTTCATATAAGGATGATTGGTTTTACAGAACCGATCCTTTGGGTCGGATAGCATATCACCTGTCAATCGGTTACTCCACATATTAACGACTTCGATTTTAAGTCCATTCGTACCGGGCTTAACAAGTTTCGTAATGTCAACCTGATAGGGTTTTTTCCATAGAATGCCAGCCGATTTCTCATTGACAAAGACTTCTGCCACATCCCGTAAATCTCCTAAGTCAAGTAGTATTGTTTCCTTTTCAGATTTTACATTTAATATGAAGGAATTTTCATATACTGCTGTTCCGGAAAAATACCGAACACCTTTATTTTCAGAATCTGTCCATGAAATAAGTTTATCAAAAGAGACTGTTGGCGGAGCTCCCCAGCCAGAAGGAAAGTTTACCTTCCAGGAGCCTGAAATTTCGGATACTAGTTGATTAACCGTCTGTTTATCCAATGCGGTCAGTATAGGTCTATTATTTTTACTAAAGACAATAAAAGTTGATCCATGGGCAGGTAGTTCAATGTTTAAACTTGTGCCTTTCTCACTTTCAGAGAAATCAGCTATTCGAAATGAAGTACCCGTTGAAGCATCCCATATTTCTGGATACATACCTTTTATTCTAAAACGACATGTGGCTTTTACCGGTTGATTTTTTTCATTTCGTAAAAAATAGATTTCTCCAAATGCTGTTGTTCTGTGAATATAATCTATATCTGAGTTTCCTGTAAAACTGAAGTCGGGCTCGAGCTTCTGTTTTTTTAATACTTCGTCAGCAGTAAGGCCCCAGAATACCTGGCCTTTACCATAGGTGTTTTCAACGATGTTTTTTCCATCAGTTGATCCCCATAATGTATTAGAGAGTTTATTTAATTCTATATTTTCTTTTTCCCAATTTGCTAAACCAGGAACTGTTGTTGGCCGTGGTCCAACGATAGTAGCACCAGCATTAACCAGCTCGCTGATTTTCTTTAATACCTTCAATGGCATGTGGACCTGATCCGGCAGTAACAGCATCGCATAACTCATCCCATCAGGCAAAACCAGTCGGCCGTCTTTAACCGACATCCTGTTGAGTATTACATCCGTGTTTATCACATCAAAATCATACCCTTTGCTTAAACCTTTTAGTGTTGGTTTATCCGGTACATCATGAAAAAGTGGAAAAAAATTCGGTGTCTGATCTCCATAGTAATAGCAAACATCACCTACAAATAATCCTTGCTGCAGCAAATAACTGCACCGTGCAAGGTAGTCCATAAAAGGTTTTGATTTATTCCACCAGGTGGTACCTGGGTTCATATCGTAACCTGCATGATATGTTCTACCAGGTAGACCATCTTCCGGATTGGTGCTGGCAAAAGTATGGAAGGTGATGTTGTTTAGCCCTTCACAAAAAGCACGGTCTACTACTTTTTTCATATCAAAGGGTGAATCTTTCCATCTTCTCCAGGTGGTAAAAGATTCCGCATCGACTATTTTTTTTCCGTAGATGTGTGAAGCGCTAGATACTTCTTTGATCAAAAACATATTTCTATGTTGAATCCAGAATTCACCCCTGGGAGTGGACACATTGCCAAGGGCTTTAAGAGCATCCACTGGGCATGTATCCCAGATAGGCGGACCAGGACCACCAGATTCAGATACCAGCTCAGCATTGTAATTCTTCAAAAATTCTGTACCCGTTTGATAATGACTATAAATAAGTTGATCGCTAACGGTTTGGTTGAAATCGTAGCGGAAACGTTTAGTGTTGTTCTTAATGTCCCAACCGGCAAGTATTGGCAGATATTTTTCTATTTCATAGCCTTGCCGTTCCATGAAAATGGCAGGAAATGAATCAGTCCATGGAGTACCTTCGGAAAGTTCCATGCTGTCGAATTCAAAATATGCCAATCCTGCTTCGGCAGAATTCTCAGGGGTTACGCCCAGCCGGTCCATAAAGTATTTTAAATGACGTATTGTTGCTTGTGGGTCGAAGAAATCGATAAACAGACCATTCGAGTTAGGCGATGGAACAATCAGTTGCTGACCATTATTTGAACACACGAAGCGGAGTATTATCCATTTTCCCTCCGGGACGTTCCAAGTTAATTTACCATCCTTATAAAATGGAGTAAGACTAACTACCTGCGAAACATCACCAATCGTGTTGGATTCACTATAAGGAACTGCCAGCACTGAAACATCTTTATAAAACACGGGCGTATCTTTGTCTTTCATGGGGCATCCCTCCGGAAACTTTGGAAATGGAAGATTCATAGACAAAGTGCTGGGCCCTGTTACATCAACTTTTGAGAAGTAAAGATTTTTTGAAGCCCACTCAGGTGTTACCCATGAACCCCCGGCATTCCATCCGCTTGATGCAACAATGCCAATACTCATATTTAATCTTTTGCCTTCTGCTATAGCATGCTTTATGAGCTCCACCGATTTTTCTCCAAGAAATTGACCACCTGCCGGAATGAAAGATGGGTCTCTGATTGCAGCAACATCCCAGATCTCAGCCCTATTTATTCCCTTGGATTTCATTGCTTCGAGGTCACGCGTAATCGCTGTGATGGACATATTTCCATTTAACCAGCACCAGAAAGCACCAGGCCTAAATGATTCGGTGGGATTAGCAAATTCATTCGAAATATCTCGTAATGGTTTAACAGCTTCAGGAATATTTTTCTGTAGTTTCGGATTTGAACAACTGACTGTCAACAGACTCAATACGATAAAATGCTTTATGTTCATGCTTTTCTTTTTTACAATATTAAAATAACTCGGAGTACTTCCGCTTTGTCACCTTCAGTTCATCGGCATTCAATTGTTTCATATCTATTGGTTCATCCAGTACACGGATACCCTTCTGGATGGGTCGGTTCATCAAACTCTAATTGCGTATAGGCTCTGTTAAATCTACATCTGTGGTGAAGGCCTTAATGGTCAATAAATGTCGTCTTTTACATTTCACAAAATTAATAGAAAAAATGAAAGGCGGAAATGAAACTTCAACTAAATTCTTTAAACGCTAGCGCTCCATCTAATTAAAGAAACTAATTAAATGTTGTTCTTTTTCCAAATTTCTGCGTTAAAAATTCTCAGCGTAGCGCTGCTATTATTGTAGTAGCTGTGACGCCGAGGCCACCTTGAGGTTTAAATTTTAAAAATTTAGTATTAATTTTTCTCATATTAAATAAAGTCATTATATATAGTGTGTGGTGGTTCGAGGGGTGCAATTTTTGCTAATTGATGTTGAAAAGTTGAGATAAGGAGAAGACGGAAAATTGAGTTCTGAAACTAATATGAAGCATAAGTTTCATGAAGTTAATTTCTTATGCGTAACATTTATTTAACCATTTATCTAAATCTTGCCAATGATGAATTGTTACCAATGCCACTGTTGCATTAAATGAATTATCATCAAATGGAAAAATTATCAAATGAGGGGTAGGGCAAGTGCATTTGAATCTAAAAACACAATATTGGACATTTTTCGTGTAGATTAAACACAGATGTGTTTTCGTAGATGATCAACAGTTTTTTCTGCATAACATCTGCCTTTTTTTCTGTGTAACATCTGCACAAATTAAAAATGTCCAGTAGTGTGGGCTAATAGATTCTATTTCAGAATATCTATCAACTCCTTTGCGGCAGCTTCAGAAGATGCTGGATTTTGTCCCGTTATAAGCATGCCGTCATTGACCACATAAGAAGCCCAATCATTTTTGTTAGAGTAAATTCCACCTTTGTTTTTTAATTCATTTTCTAATAAAAAGGGAACTACCTCAGTAAGTGCTACGGCTGCTTCTTCACTGTTGGTAAATCCTGTTACATTTTTACCCTTTACTAAAAAGTTGCCTTCATCATCTTTTACATTTAATAAAACAGCCGGAGCATGACAAACAGCCGCAATAGGTTTTTTGCTTTTCCAAAAATTCTCAATTAAATTTATTGAATCACGATCGTTGGTTAGATCCCATAAAGGCCCGTGTCCACCAGGGTAAAATACGGCATCATAATCATCAGATGAAATAGTGGATAACAAATGTGTTTCTGATAATATCTTTTGTAAACTTTTATCTGCTTTAAACCGAATAACAGCTGATGTTTGATTTTCTGCAGTATCGCTGGATGGGTCTATTGGGGGTTGACCACCTTTTGGAGATGCAATTGTTATTACAGCACCTGCATCAAGAAATACATAATATGGGGCAGCAAACTCCTCAATCCAAAAACCTGTCTTTTTTCCTGTGTTTCCCAACTCACTATGTGAAGTCAGAACCATTAATATCTTCATTTCCTATATTTTATAAGTTAAATTTTCATGCTTTCACTATCATTTTTCCAATATTATCCCCTTCGAATAATCCCAACAATGCAGCCGGTAATTTATCAAAGCCTTTCACAATCGTTTCTTTATATTTTAGTTTACCCTCTTTTATCCACGTAGCTAATTGCTTAGTTCCTTCACCAAATTGACTTTGGTAATTGCCTATAATGAAGCCCTGCATTAATACACTTCTGGTTAATAACATCGGTTGGAGACGAGGCCCCATTGGTATTTCCGTACTGTTGTATAAGGCAATTTGTCCGCACAATACAATTCTTGCATTGAAGTTTATATTGCTAATAACAGCATCCGAAGTTTCACCTCCCACATTGTCGTAATATATATCAACTGCTTTTGGACAAGCATCCGTAATCGCTTTCTTTAAATTGGTACAGGTTTTATAATTTATGACCTCATCAAAGCCAAACTCTTCTTTTAATAATTTTAGTTTTTCATCGGTGCCAGCTATCCCAACTACACGACAACCCTGTATTTTAGCTATTTGACCAACTACTAGCCCAACAGCACCTGCAGCACCAGAAACCACAACCGTTTCACCTGCTTTTGGTTTGCCAATATGCATTAAGCCAAAATAGGCAGTAAGGCCTGGCATACCCAATATGCCCAAATAATAACTTGCCGGTGCTATGCTAGTATCTATTTTTAGTAAGCTGGTTGCTAATGCATTACAATGTTGCTGCCAAGGAAGATTTCCCGTAACAATATCGTTCTCTTTAAAATTTCCTGTATTGCTTTTTATAACCTTAGCTATTACTCCACCTGTAATTGGCTTTCCAATTTCAAACGGAGGGACATACGATTTAGCATCATTCATTCTGCCACGCATATAGGGGTCTACAGAAAAATACATAGCTTCCAGCAATACTTCATTATCTTTAATTTCTGCCAACTCAAAATCTTTGGTATTAAAATTTTCCAGCAAAGGAATCCCTTTTGGCCTGCTGGCAAGTACTATTTGCTTTGTTTTCATTTTATTTTCTTTTTAGTTATCAGCTTTTTAAATGTGCGTCAGAAATAATTGTGATGTTTAAAACCTTTGAAATCAAGCAGTTTTTTTCTGCATCTTTTGTAATTGCTGTAAAATCATCAGCAGTAATTCCTGGTACTAAACCTGTAATAGACAAATGAATACTTGTAATACTTAATCCTTCCATTGTTAAGGTTGCTTCGGTATCCAACGCTTTTGGAGTTATTTTTTTTTGAGTGAGCAAGGCAGCTACAGCCATCGTAAAGCATCCAGCATGAGCTGCGGCCAATAATTCCTCGGGGTTTGTTCCTGTTGCCCCATCTTCAAACCGTGTTTTAAAACTGTAGTTTGTTTGCTTTAAAATGTTGCTTGCTGTAGTAAGGGAGCCCTTGCCTTCTTTTAAATCACCTTCCCAATGTGCTGTTGCTGTTCGTATCATATTGCTTTTTTATTAATTATTTTTATTTGTAGTCTTATAAATGTTTACGTGCATTAACTGCTTCAATACACCAGGGTAATTCTTTAATGAACATTGCTGCTTTGTTGTTCAAATTTTCAGTGTTGCTGATTATATTTTAGTTTAATTAATCTAAAATTTCTATGATGTAAAAGTGGGTTTAATACTTGTTGCAGGCATTACATAATTTAACAAATGGTTTACATGATTCGCATATTACAGCTAATAAAACATGTAAGTCAATAATTAAGCATCTCCCTCAAATAAACTAAATAAATTTATCATTTGGCGATCCTCTAAGTGTTGTAAATCGTTGAAATCGACTTTTAGGACTTCTGCTATTTTTTTAGTGAATAAGCCCTTGGCTTAACTTGGTCGAGTTCTATTCACTGTATCGTTCTTAATGATATCCCAGTAGCATTTGCTAATTCTTCCTGAGTCATTCCCTTTTTGATCCTAAATTCAAATATTTTTGTCATGATTTTTATTTTTTACAAATTTCAGCATAGAAATAATAAAATCCCAAAATTTGCTCTGTCACATGACATTTAAACATCATTTGATAATTTCTTATTCATTTTGTATCCCCTCTATTGATAAAGACGTTGATATTGTCATGACATATCTTCGTTGCCCTGCTTTATGTTTAAAATCAAACCCAAGTTTGTCAAATATTGGTTTGAAACCCATAAATCTATAACTTGGCGATTCAGGGTCAACTGGGTAGGCTTCTACATAATTTGCTCCATTGGCTTTGGCGTACTTTATTGCTTGTTTGATTAGTTCTTCGGTAATTCCTTTTTGTCTATATTCTTTCTTAATAAAAAAGCATACCAACGACCACACATTGGTAAGCGAATTTTCTCCAGACAAATCACGGTAACTTTCTCTTGGTGCGATAGAACACCAGCCGATAGCTTCTGAATTATCATAACAGAGCAGTCCTATAGGATTTTGATTGACTACATAATTTTCCAATGATGCTTTCTTGTCGGCTTTCTTAGCTCGGTCTGTTGCTTCGTTCATATTTCTCCAAACCATGCACCAGCAATTGTGTGGGCCACCTTTACATTCAAAAAGTTTTTCTAAGTCTGTCCAATTGGTTTTGTCAACAGGTATGTAGCTAAGTTCTGTCATATTTTATAAATGTTCCTTATGCGTTTTTCGTGTCGCTCTACAATGACCGCTAACACTAAGGAAAGTTGACCGCGCAGCGTCAACTTTTCAAGTTGAACGAAGCCGGTGCTAGACCATAGGGGAAACGCTTTTATATTTTTTATACTGTCTTATTTAAAGTGATAAATATACAGAATTTATTGTTTCTGTATTTCATTTATTAGAACAGATTTTAATGAAATAGAAATTTTGTTAAATAGTTATTTTTGAATCTAAAATATATTGTCAATATCAAGGGTAAATTTTAATAAGTTTGCATAGATGCTTTCTTAGAAAATTGATATTCAAATTTATGTTGTATTGACGGTATCGAATTTTGTCTAGGAGGAGCTCTTGAAGACTGATGAACAGGCATTGTATTGTTTTTCGGTCTTACAGGAGATAACTCCTCGATCTCAAATTCATTTGATTGGCATTGGTCGCAAGTAAAAGGTCTTAAGCTGAGTAAGTGGCTCAAGATCTCAAAAACTGTTCTTATGGAACTTGCGTTTTTTAGTATTTTATCAGGAATTGAGGCTTTTGTTTTTTCATTTGCACTGTGTAATCCGTGGTGTCTGGACTTTTGAAAATAGGGAGGTAAGACATGCTGGAGTATTTGATTCATGGCTACAAGTGGTTCTAGGTTTTTGTAAGCTTTTGGGGCGGCTTTATTCAATTCTTGGTTTTTGTAGTCATTGTATTGGAGCTGAACGATTTGCTTTTCCTTTAGGTAAGAAAGTCTATTATTCGTAACCCCGACTCTGTTGATGTATTTTGCTAGGTAATCTTCTATGGTTTGAGTTTGCATTGTTGGGTAGGTAGAGTGTACTACCCAACGGATTTTTTCTGATTCTTTTATTACATCTTGTATGTCTAGGTGGTAATAGACTTTTTGTTTTTGCACTTCTTTTTGCAGCTCTTGGATAAATATATTTTTAAATGTGGAACACAATACTCTATATTTAGCAAGGGCATATTTACAAGAGGGGAATTGCCAATCACCGTTTGTATCTAGGCCTCCAAATGTGACTAGGGCGTGTACATGGATATGGTATTTCATGTCTGAACCAAACGTGTGAAGCACACTGGTCATCCCCATTTTTGTGCCTTTCATCATTGCACTAGCGGTCATCCAAGATACCCGCATCATGAGGCCATAAAACACTTTTTCATTTCTTCTCGCTAATCCATTGAATTGATGAGGGAGAGTAAAAACCATATGGGTATAGGGTACTTTGAGTAATTTAGATTTTAATTTGTCAACCCATTGCTCACGCTTGATGGATTGACAAAGCATACAATGACTATGACCACAACTTTTATAAACAAAGTGTTTTTTGCTACAAGTTTTGCAAGTATATTGAAATCCTCCCAACTGAGGGGTTTTACAAATTCTTATCGCCCTAATTAGTTTGATTTGTTGGATAGAAGGCTTATAAGTTGCAATGTATTCTTCGCCATAGTCTCTGAAGAGGTCGCCTATGCTGTTTTGTTGCGGTAAGCGATCGTCAGATGGTCTATCGGGTGTTTGATGTACTTGTGTCGTTCCACACATAAGCCTATGTAGCGGATGGTGGTTCTTAGATTTTTGTGCCCCATCTGCTCCTGTAAGAACACCAAATCCGTGCCACCTTCTAGGTGGTGAGTAGCATAACAGTTACGAAGCGTGTGGATTGATCCTTTTTTATTGATTTTTGCTCGCCTTTTAGCCTCCTGCATCATTAGTTGTATAGATCGTGGTGAGTACGCTTTCCCTTTTGTTATGCCGTTGAATAAATATATTTCTGGGTTTTCCTTTTTGTAATATTCTCGTAATAAAGTTAATAACACCTCTGGTATTAAGATCAATCTATCCTTATTACCTTTTCCTTTGTTAACCCTCACTTGATGTCGATTACCATCGATGTCTTCGATCTTCATTTCTATCGCCTCGCTCAGCCGGACCCCAGTGGCATAAATGAAACTCAGCATTACTTGCTGTTTGAATGTGGGGGCGGCCTCTATTATCTTTACCACATCTTCTTTTGATAAAATGCTAGGCAGCTTTTTATCTTTCTTCGGTCTTGGCAATTTTGTCAAACTCCAATCTAACATTAATACATTCTTGAACCATTTTTGAATAGCCGAGTAATCACTATTGACCGTCTGCCAATCCATCCCATCTTTGAATCTTTTAAGCAAATATTGACGCACTATACCGTCATTCATCGCAGGCTTGTTGGGTAACCCTTGCCACCAAACCATGAATTGGTTGGCTATCTGGCTATATGTTTTGATGGTTCTTGGGGAATAGTTTTTTAATGTCATAAAGTCTTTGAAGTCGTCAATATGATATGTACTCACATGTTGTAATTCAGTCATCAATTTTGTTATCATCTTTATATCTGTTTATGGTTTGAATAATGATATAAAGATAAGACATTCATAGGGTTATGTCAATTCGGAGAAGTACTTTTTAGGGCGAAGGTATGTAGGGTTTGTTCAACGGTTTGCGGCTTGGCGAAGGTGGCGTTTACACCACTAAACTTCATACGAACCACACACTTCAAATTTACGAAAAACTGTCATACGAAGCACTGAAGCGCCACTTTTGCCAAACCGATGTTGAACTAAACCTTCGGTAGCTACATGGCTTGATTATTGGCATTAGTATTTCAAATAAAAACAAATACAATGTCTACAAAAAAAAAGCTCCTGAAGATTTAGGGCAACACACATTGA
>JALHLK010000047.1 GCA_022844565.1 Saprospiraceae bacterium | reverse complement strand
TTACTACAATGCTATCCGTTGTAGAACCCGATGCCAGTCCTGTTATTTTCAATTTATTTCCGCTTGTTGCAAAGGTTAAGCTGTCTTTTGCCGCTGCTTGTGTGATCGTAGTCGCGCGACTGAGTGTGCCACCTAATAGAATGCTATCACCACTTACGCCATTGCTCACTCCATTTGCACCTATGGTTGCCAATCTTGAGGAGGAGATTCTTTTTAATTGTCCTGAGGTTGGGTCTATTACTACAATGCTATCCGTTGTAGAACCCGATGCCAGTCCTGTTATTTTCAATTTATTTCCGCTTGTTGCAAAGGTTAAGCTGTCTTTTGCCGCTGCTTGTGTGATCGTAGTCGCGCGATTGAGTGTGCCACCTAGTTCAACTTCATTATCATTAAGAGTAAGACCATTTTGTGCTGTTGTACTATCTGGAAGAACAGCTTTTAAACTTTTAAGACTTCTTGTGGTCACATTTCCTAACAAATCTGTTGTAAGAATTTTGAAATTTATATCATTTGAATCCAAATCTTCAAATCTTAGAGTTCCAGTAGTATGAAGTTTTGTTTGAGGATTATTGTTTCCAATACCTACATTTCCTGTGTTTTTATTATAAATATCTATTCCTGACAAGGTCCATTTACTAGTATCTATATCTTTAAGCGTTCCTTTGTGATCTATCACTTTAATTTGGGCATTCAGATTGAGCCCCCCTAAAAATAGGAATACCCCAAGTATTGATGTTTTATAAAATTTTAGCATCGATTATTTACTTAATAAAAAGCTAAGAAATACTATAACCTAAAAAAAGTTGAATAGGATTTTCATTATCAGTCATTATCAGTCAATGAAAATCCTATTCAACAAAAATATTGAAATAAAAAAGTATTGCTTTATAGGATTATTCTACCCACTGTAGTTCAATTCTTTCATAAACTCCCCAAACCCAATCCTCTAAAGGATTTCCAGTTTGTGGGGTAATTGTTACTACTCCACCAGCAACTGTATAATCAATCCCAGCTACTAACTTGGCACCATTTCTAAAGACCCACACTTGTTGAGTTGTATAAGTAGCAGGTATGGTACTTGTTACTTGAGGGATAATGTATGCTGTAGCAGTACCTGCTAGTGGTAATCCACTATTAACTGTATAGGTTTTAGTGTTATTTAAGCTGGCAGCTGATATTCTTTTTAGGACGCCTGTAGTAGGATCAACTAGAACTATACTGTCTGTTCTAGATCCAGATTGAAGTCCATCAATTGCTAAAGTATTACCTACTGTTGTGGTGATGGTTGTTGCTTTTGTTAGGCTACCACCGAGTTCAACCAAATTTCCAGTCTTGGTCAAACCATTTCCAAAAGTCAATGCATTGAAAAGTGTAGATGCTGAAATACGTTTTAGAGCTCCAGTATTAGGATCCACTACTACAACACTATCTGATGATGCACTCCCAGAACCTAAACCTTGAATTTTTAACGAATCATTTGCAGCAATGCTAAATATCAGGTCAAAAGAAGCTGAACTAATGGTAGTATTTTCTGTAAGAGCACCACCCAATTTTACGTTTTGACCTACTTTAGTCAACCCATTATTTGCACTATTCAAATAATTCATCAACATGGCAGCTGTATCTGAATACTGAACATAATTTGTGAGGCTATCACCTAGTTGTTTTGGAGTTACGTACAAAATAAGACTATCTTTTTTGGAAATAATATTATTGATAGAGCTGGCTTTTATGACATACTTTATCGTCCCCTTATTGTCGATAACCTTGGTAGAATCTATCTGTGCATTGGCTCCAAAAGCCAAAAACATGATAGCAATCAGTGGAATAAAATACTTTTTCATTTTTTGTTTAAAATTTAATTGAGTGAATAAAAGTTTAATTTATAAATAATTATCTAATTTGTACTATTCTTATTTCGTCGCCTAATACCGATGTAGCTTCAGATTCAAGCTGAATCGTTGTAGCATTAACAACGGTCGCAGCTACCCGAACGCCATTTCGGTATACATTAATTTTGTCAATATCAGTTATCACCAAAGGGGTAGCAAATTGGGTTTGACCGGCACTAGCAATTATTAATGTTTGCTCTTCTTGCACCAACATAGAAGATGGTACTTTTTTTATTAATCCAGTAGATGGATCAATCGTCACAACTTCATCTGTTCCTAAATTTCCAGGGCCAAGTCCAGTAATTGATAAGGTATTGAAAGGGCTGGTACCAATTGTTGTCGGAGTATTAAGCACACTTAAACCGCTCCCAATCATTTTTACCCACTTTGTACCATCATTGTAATAGAAACCAGGTGTAACGTTTTTGATAGTTGCTGTGTTATACACTGTCATACCTGCAATGTGCGCTGTTAATGGACTTGCGACAGTAGTTGAGTCAAGAGCAACACGAGGCATAAGAAGGCCTTGGTTTATACTTTCAAGTTCTAAAATTGAATTTGTGTTAATAACTGTAGGGTTGTCACCTACTTTCATTTGTGCATTACCTAAGAAGTAAAATATAACTAATATTCCAACTCCAATATATTTGACTTTGATACTACCCTTTTTCATTTTACCATGTCAGAGTATCAAAACAAATTTTGTGCCAAAATTAATTACATATTGTTTACTTCAAAAAGTAATTCTGGTGGAATTTAATTATGACGGCAAATGTCCATAAATTTTTGTTAATCAGTAGATACAAGTTTAAAAAAGGTAACTATTCAGGACCCCGCGTTCAAATCATAAAAATAAGGACATTTTAAGTCAGACGAGGCTCTTTTTTGAATTAATAGCATCGCTATTGATGAAAAAAAAGCCGATGGATCACTTAAAATGGACTTTTTTTGGTTGAACAGTCGGGGTCCTGAATAGCTACTAAAAAAGCTTTGATAATAATAGCCACATTTTCCTTAATATCAATTTTCATTCTTTGATTGCTCAATCTGCAATCTTTTTTATAACACGTTGATATAATGACTTTTTCTCACCCGTATCCAAATCACTATTATGCCAAATCACCTGAGCATGACCACCATGATTTTTGACTTGACCTATTTGATATTCGATCACTCGATATTGATTGTCGTAATCTGTATTAATACCTACGGAGGACATCGCTATGGTGGGAATCAGCTTCAAATTGGTAACCTCTCTAGATTTGAGATCAAAATAAGGAATTGGAATAGTGGCACCACATCTAAAACCAAAATTGCATGCATACATCATCGAGCTATCCTTTGTGAAATTTGCTTCATTGATTAAACATAGACTATGATCTGGAGTTATTTTCAGGTAATGGGCTCTAATAGAAGTGATGGGTACGCCTGAAGCAACTTCTAAATTATTCTTTTCTTTTTGAAGCATATCCTTTTCATCAAAGGCATTAAAGCTGGAGTGAAGCCCTATCTCATGGCCATTTTGTATGATTTCTTTAAAAACATGCTGTATTTCTTGGGATTTTAGATCGTAATCTCTGTAGTCAAAGGTAGAATTTACATCATTTGCCATAAAATAAAAAATGGCTTTGGATTCAAGTTTTGATAAAGTCTCCATAAGATAAGGAAAACTAAAAAATGGGTCGTGTTCCTTTTGTCCCAGTATTTTACTTTGTAGAAATGTCTGAATGTAACTTAATTTATCATTCCAAGTTGGGCCTTTACGGTATAGATTTCCTACTATAGACTTCCACGTTTTCCATTTGTACATGTAATCAATATCAAATGTGATTTGGATATTTGCGGGCTGCTCTTTATCCGTAAATTTGGTGCCATAAAGTTGTAAAATACTCTTGAGGAGATTAGCGTATTCATTAATGACGGGTCTGGTGATAAATTTGTGCTCTACGGCTAGTGCTCTATTTTCATCAAATCTACCATGCTGATCTCTTTCTTTTATGACACTCTCTTCCCAACGGCTAGCCATAAAAAAAGTGGAAGAAATAATATCTGTTTTTAGAATATGATTAGAAAAATGAGATTCTCCATAAAAATGAACAATTTCAAACTTAGAATCATCTATTGTTAAGTCTGTAAAACTTATAGACTTTGGTATTAAGGCCTCAGAATAAGCCATTTCTTTAATGAAAAAATGATTTTCAATAGTTAGAATTAGTTGTCCTTCGCCATTAGTGAATTCAAAATTTTGACCAGAATTGCTAGCTTCTATGCAAAAATCATCGAAGGCTATACATCGAAATAATATTTCTAAGCTATATTTCGCCTCAGGAAAACAAAAATCGGGTACTGAAATCCTAAGTTGCATACCTAGAAGTATTTTAGTATTTACTCTCGAAAAATGCTCGGTACTTATTGTGTGATCGTTGTGTGATCATTTTTCTAAAATTCTTTTGTGATATTGGATACAACTCATATCCGGCTACAGTTTTAGGAATAAATTTCTCCAAATCTTTGTAAGCACCAAGATAATAATCATTAGCTTTTGAAAAATTATCGAAACTTCGCACTAATAAAAGCTGTGTATTCTCATCTTTACTTAAAGCTTGCTCACCAATTTGTAACTTCTGTAGACGATAATACTCTTTGTTGTAGTCGTTGACCGCAATTTTAGCTTTTTGTAAGACTTCATCCGTATAATCAAATAAGACAACAACTACATAGTGCCTTTCATTATCGTCTTTTGTAAATTCCTCTTCGATTTGTTCGACATTTACTTCATTAAATGCAGCTTCATCTCCTTTAAGAAATCTCATTATTTCTTTGGCCTTAATTGTTTCTGGGGCACTAGGATATCTTACTATTGTTTCTTGTAAAGCATCTACGTAGGCCTCTTTTCCTTTTGTATTCCCAATACTTAGCGCTTTAAGTAGGGAAAATTTCGGCATATAATTGTTATTGGCACCATAATTAATGATACCTTCCTCTATTCGGGATAAAACGGTGTTGTAATCTTTACTTTCGAAATACTGATAGGTTATATCGTAAAATTTATCAAGTGTAACTACCTTATCTGCCAATGCCTTAGCGTAATTTGGATCATTGATGATTTTTGCATAATTCGAATCTGGATATAAACTAAGAATAAGATTTTTGATCCTATTGGCATTTGTCATATCATTTGATTCAAAATAGTTTCTATATAAAAGGTATAAGATATCAAGTTTTTGAGCGTGATTTGGAGCTTCATTAATCAATCTTTCGAGATATTGGTTGCTCAATGCAGAGTCATCAAGATCTAATTTAGCCGATTTTCCTACTTCAAATAGGGCGTTATGTAATTTTTTCTTCGCTATTTCTAGACTTTCTTCAGTCATAGGGACATCTGCCATGATTTGATTAAATTCTTCATCATCCATTTGATTGCTATCGGCTCTTTTTTGATCAGCATCATTGGTTTCTTTATTATCAGCTGCAACTTCATTATTGACTTTGGCAGATCTTCTCCAATTATCTTGAAGTGTCATTGTACCCCATTTTGCTCTAAAATCATTTCGACCTCTCTCTACATTCAATGGATTGTAAGCAAAAAACGAACTACTACCCATCAGCGAACGTGTTGAGACATTTTGAAGATTAGAGTTTTTACCAGCGTCAGTAGGAGTAGTTGAAGCTAATTCATTGTTCTTTCTTCGTTGAATCGCAATTTTTCTTAACTCTTCTTTACTCAGTTTACTTAAAGAGATAACGGAATCCATTTCAGTTACAACTTGCATAAATTTTGCTGTAGTGGTGAGCTTCTGTGATAAACTGGATAATTCAGGATATCTTTCGTCCAATTCAGGCAGACTTATCAGGCAAGAATCAATATACAATTTCGCTTTGTCATACTTTTTATTAGGTAAATACATTTGAGCAATTTGATAATATGCTTCTGATTTTAAAGTAGGATTTGCTGAATTTTGAGCTACACTCTTTGAGAAATATTCTTTAGCCTTTTCTTCATTATTTCTACTCATTTCTACTTCAGCCATTGCGAAGTATATTTGATCTTGGTATTCTTTATTTTTTTCTTGTTTGAGCAATTTTTCCAATTGGCCTGCTACAGATGATGCGGAGCGACCGCCACTGATGGCATTATTTTTAATTTCATATAAATCAGCCATAAAACTCATCTTAAAATTTCGTCCTGACGATTTTGAGGCTCTTGCAAAGTATTGCGCGGCATTTCTAAAGTCTCCCCTTTCTTGTAAAATCTGACCAATAATAAAATTGTATCTTCCTTTTAATTCTTTTCTTTTGGTAGTTTTGATGGCCTGCTCGAGATAAGGGATAGCTTCTTCATACTTGCCTGCTCTGACCATCAAATCAGCAAAAGCAGGAGGCATACCTTTTTTCACTTCGTCTGTATGACCATGGATTTCGGTCAATCTTTTCAGTAGATATTCAGCATTTGAAAATTTTTCCATCCTCGTATATGCCATAGCTAAATACAATAATCCTTCATTATAAGACGTACCGTCGCTGTACTCTTTTGGTAAAGCCAATGGTTTTTGCGCTGGTTTTTCTACAGATTTTTCATTTGGTTTTGCAGCAGCGACTTCTGGTGAAGTTTGGGCACTAAGAGCCGTAGAATCAATATTTTCAGTTTTTATTTCAGGTTTAACAGTAGTTTGAGCGGGTTTATTTGTAGCTCGTGTGGTTCGCGGGGTAGAGGTTTTAGTAGATCTAGAGCTGCCTCTGGTGCCTGAAGTAGAAGAAGCACCTCTACTATTTGAAGATGATTTTCTAGCTTTAGCTGCTGCTTCGCGCTCCTTAGTCTGTTGTTCTCTTTGCTTATCTAATTCTTTACGAGCATCTGCTCTTTCTTTATCTTTAGTTTTTCGGGCATCAAGTACTTCTTTTTGTTTTTCCTGTCTTTCTTTTGCCCTTTCTTTGTTGGCTTGTGCAGATCCAGCTTTCAACCTTTTCTTTTGATAATTTCTACCATAAGGATTAGAGGGATTGAAAGCGCTTTGAAAATACTCTAAAGTTTCTACTGAAGATGCAAAATCTTGCTTCATATACTGAGCCTTGCCCATAAGCACATAACAATTATCTACCCAATCACCTGGGACATGCAAAGCAGCAACTGTTGTCACTTTTTCTATAGCTTTGTCCAATTGAGGGTATACAATTTTCGGATCTGAGACGCCACCATAATCTATAACATTCAACATTTTAGAGTAATTGTCTTGATTACTCTCACGCAAAATTCGCTCACTTTCCACCATGAGTTCATTGGCATTGAAATAGCCATTGTATTCTGATGTAACATTGTGATAGAATTTCTTTAACTTCGAAACATCTCCCTTTTTCTTGGTAGTAACACAACCACTAACAACCAAAAAAGAAATACTTAGGATAAAAAGTCTTAACATTTTATAGTTTAACTGTCTAATTTTCATTAATCTTTTGTAAATAAATGCAAAACGGTATAAAAGTAACCTCTTTAATAACTAATTTTGCGCAAAAATATTTTATTATTTTAAAAATCACGTAGTTAAATGTCGGAAGTTGATGAAAAGAAAAGCTTATTGGACAGACTACAAGACAATTATCGACTTGTCATTGTAGATGACGATGATTTAAAAGAGGTTAATACTTTTAAGTTTAATCTTTTGTCATTGTATATATTATTGAGCACAGCTATTATATTGGTTGGTGCTTTAGCTATTTCTTTTATCATATTTACGCCTATTAAAAAAATGATTCCTGGTTATGGTGAGATCAATAATAATGCCGAATATATCGAATTAAGACAAAAAGTGGATAATTTAGAAGATTTAGTAGAAGCTCAGGAAGTATATAATAAGGGATTGAGTAATATGCTTAAAAATATCGGCCCTGATGATAACACAGAATCAAATAATAATAATATCCAAAAAGATAAGGCTGCTACAAAGACTTTGGTAGACCAGCCAGTCACATCTGTTATTAAAGCCGATGTAGATGAGGCAAAAAAAACAAATGAATTAAGTCAACTTATGTTTGCCACACCATTGACAGGCAAAATAAGTGCTGCTTTTGATCCTGATAGTGAACATTTCGGGGTAGATATCATTGCTCCAAAAAATACAGCCATTAAAGCCATAATGGGGGGAATAGTCGTAAATTCTGACTGGACGCTCAGGGATGGCAATACCGTGACACTACAGCACTCTAGAAACATCGTATCCGTGTATAAGCACAATAGCTCACTTTTAGTTAAAAACGGAGAAATTATAAAAACTGGGCAGGCAATAGCAATCATTGGAAATACAGGCAAGATGACCACAGGCCCTCATGCACATATCGAAATATGGTATAATGGTAGTCCTGTGAATCCTGCTAACTTTATATCATTCAATTAAAATTACAAAACATTTTTTAATATAAATACACAACTATGAGTCAAGAATTGAAAGAATTGGTCAACGAAAAAGGAGAAAAATTAAGTCCTATTCTAGATCCGTCTGTCAAAAACTATTTAATAGATATCGATGGTACGATTACTGACGATGTGCCAAATGAAGAGCCAGAAAGAATGGTTACCTGTGTACCATATCCTGATGCATTAGATATGACAAATAAATGGTACGACGAAGGTCACATTATCACATATTTTACTTCCAGGACAGAAGAGCATAGAGCGGTAACTGAAGAATGGCTCAATAGACATGGATTTAAATATCATGGCTTGTTAGTCGGCAAACCTCGAGGGGGTAACTATCATTGGATAGACAATCATATGGTAAAAGCTACAAGATTTAATGGGAAATTCACAGATTTAGTAAAAGCCTATAAAGAAATCGAAGTATTCGAAGAATAAAACTTGAAAAGCTATATTTTTACGGAAGAAATTATAAAAATTAAAATATTTCGATTTCTTTTACAATTCGCAACTTCAAAAAATCTTAAAAAATCATGCGCACATGAAGCCAGGTTTTAAAGAAAATTTTGTTCTACATCATCTTTTGCAAGAGCAAGGAGTTACACCTTCATTGTCTAAAATCCCTATGATAGCAGAAAATTACAATCAGAGGGCCATGTTGCACGATACAAATTTTGATGTTGCGGCCAGCGTTCTTGCTATTGTGAGCGGCTTAATAAATATAGGCTCAGCACTCTTTTTTAACAAGAGTCTTCCTTTTTTTCTTTTTGCCTTAAGTTTACTTTTTATTTTTATAGGCTCGATGGCTTTGAGATTAAATAGAGAAAACTTTATAAAATCAATGGCTGACGATAATAATCAACTTAAAGACAAAGTCCAAAGGGTAGCCGAGCATAACACCTCTTTTATCAAAAACAAGATAGTATGGCTTGCCTTTATTACTTTTACTACATTGACAATTGCGGCTATTTGTGGCATTATTGTGACTGAGGGGTTTGGTAATTGGTTATTATTTGTGGCCTCTCCTGTAATTGCGGCTATTGTAAGTATTGTCATCTATTTCAGAGAGTGGTTAAAAATCAATGAATTATTAAAACAATTGAATCAAGATATCCAAAAGGAACTCGTAAACAGCATCAAGTTAAACAATGTCTGAAAAAATAGAAGAGTTTGTATCGGAGATTTCAAAGTGTATTTCTGATAAAACTTTTTTGAAGCTAGCTTTTCATAAGCCGAAACAAGGCCTATTGAAAAAAACAAATATTGAGGTATTTGTAGACAGTGAAGGCTTTGAAAAGCTAAAAATCAGTAATTTCAGTGCTACACAAGATTTTACAGAAATAAAAACCATTTCCGAACTTAGTGCAGTCATTAATGCGTATTCTTCCAAATATGATTTTATAGATTTATATGCAACTTCTTATGATTTGTTTTTAAAAAAATCTAAAAAAGGGGTAGTTGCAATTATAAAAAGTAAAAAAAAGCATTTAACTCCAAATCAAGTCAACTTCGGAGTTCATAATAAAAGTAAGGACTATTTTATTGATGCAAGTGTGGGTTATTTGGTTGATTTAGGTATTTGTGACCTAAATGGGAAGGTAAAGCCAAGTATGTACCATAAGTTTAGGCAAATAAATCGCTTTATAGAAATAATATCGCATCATGTTGTACTTAAAAGTGGGGAGCCAAAAATAGTAGATATGGGTTCGGGTAAAGGATATTTGACCTTCGCATTACAAACATATTACTCCGATATCCTACAACAAAACCCAAAAATAGTAGGATATGAATTAAGAGAAGATTTGGTAAAGTTGTGTCAAGAAATCACAAAAAAGCATCATTTATCGGGCCTTCATTTTGAAGCCAGCAACATTTTGGAAGTAGAACTTTCTAAAATTGATATGTTAATTGCACTTCATGCTTGTGATATTGCTACTGATATGGCTATTCAAAAGGGTATCTTGTCTTCGGCTCAAGTAATCCTTCTCTCACCTTGTTGTCATAAGCAGATAAGAAAAGAAATCAAGATTAAGAATGACATTACCAAATTTGGTATTTACGAAGAGCGAATGGCAGAGATGATTACGGACACCATAAGGTCCTTATTACTAAATCATTTTGGTTATAAAACGAATATCATCGAATATATTTCTTCTGAGCATACTGCTAAAAATACCATGATCATAGCAGAATATAATGGTGTCTCTGACAAAGATGCTTTAGAAAAAATTAGAAAAATCAAAGCGGAATATGGAATTGGAAAACATTACCTAGAACAATTGCTTTTCAATTAATGGCAGGAATATATATACACATACCATATTGTAGAAAAGCGTGTAACTATTGTAATTTTCACTTTTCAACCAATTTAAAGACTAAGTCTGACTTGATTCAGTGCCTCATCAGACAAATTTCTGAAGATAACTATGTAAAAGAAACAGATATATCAACTATTTATTTTGGTGGGGGTACACCTTCATTGTTGTCCTCAAGTGAGATAAACGCAATAATGCAGGCAATTTATGATAATTTTCAGATTGAAGGGAATGCAGAAATAACGCTTGAAGCCAATCCTGATGATGTAAACATAGAAACCGTAAAGCTATGGAAAGAGATTGGTATTAATCGGATTTCCTTAGGTGTCCAATCATTTTACGACGAAGATCTTTCTTTTATGAATCGTGCACATAATAGTCTACAATCTAAAAACTCCATTGAACTTCTACAACCTGCATTTGAAAACATTACGATTGACTTAATATATGGTAGTTCTACGACTACTCATGAGATGTGGAGAAATAATATTGATACGGCTATTTCATATGCTATCCCTCATATTTCATCCTATTGTTTGACGGTAGAGTCAAAAACCGCTTTAGCCAATTTGGTAAAAAAAGGACAAGTGACCATGGACGAGCAAAAGGCAACAGAGCAATATGATATTTTAATGAATAAATTGACAGATGCAGGATTTGATCATTATGAAATTTCAAACTTTGGAAAACCTGGCTACTATTCAAAACATAATACATCATATTGGCAAAACAAGCTTTATCATGGGTTTGGTCCGGGTGCTCATAGCTATAATGGCCAATCGCGTAAATGGAATATAGCCAATAATGCCCTATATATACAAAATATGCTGAATGGACAGCCTTATTACGATGAAGAAATCTTGAGTGAAGCAGATCAATACAATGAGTACATTATGACAAGACTACGGACACACTGGGGAATAGACTTTGGATATGTACTTACCCACTTTGGTACAAAATACGTTAAGTACTTAAAAGAGATGGTCCAAAATATCAATCCTTCTTTGCTTGACTCAAGTGAGCATACTATAAAACTTTCAAAAGAAGGAAAATTTTTTGCGGACGGCATTGCATCAGATTTATTTATTCTAAACTAACCTGTATATGCTGATAACAATCATTAAAGCTTTTGTAATGTGCACTGTGATATATGGTGTCACAAAAGTTAGTAAAAAATGGGGTAACGAATTAGGAGGTCTTTTAGCAAGTCTTCCTTGGGTGGCGGGTCCAATTATGGTGTTTATAACGATAGAACAAGGTGTTCCGTTTGCAAAAAGTACGATCTCTGGTATCATGATTGGGTTGATTTCTTGGTTGGTATTTTGTTTCGCTTATATGTATTTAGGAGAAAAGTTTAAGCCCTTAAAAACATTGCTTCTAAGTTATTTAAGTTACTTTATCATTGGTTTTATTCTTATTTTTCCTTCTCAAATATTGAATGTCCATATGTGGTTTTTGGTTTTGCTTTGTTTAGTTTTTTTGGCTATCGCAAATTATCCTAAAATCAACATCCTCGAAAAAGGAACTTCAAAAAATTTGAAATATGACACCCAATTGAGAATGGTAACCATTTCATTATTTGTCATTGGTATAACCTATTTTGCTCAAACATTAGGACCTACTTGGAGCGGTATTCTTACACCTTTTCCTGTTATGACTTCCGTTCTTGCATTTTTTACGCATTACACAGAAGGTATTCAAAATACCAAGTTAATTTTAAGGGGAATGCTTGGAGGTATTCTGGGTTTTACATCGTTTCTTTATTCACAATATTTTTTGCTCGGCAATGTCAATTTAGTTCTAGCAATAAGTATCGGATTGTTTATAAATTTAGTTATCACATTTTTTATGGGTCGAGGGTTGAAGCGCTATTATGTAGTGAAGTAAATTTTAGAAAAACAAAAAAATATAATGATAGATTATGCTGCACACAGTGTATTAGAGTATTGACCCAGATAATCATGCAATTGGACCATACTATTTGAAAGGTAAAAGGGCCAAAGAATACTTCCCAGCAACAACTTTACCCTATTTGTGATACCACTTTAATCAAAGTAATAAGAGATTTTGGGATATCTGCCTTAGCGATATTTAGTGATAAGGGTAATTTGGGAATGATGAATAATCTTATAAAGGCTAATAGCTAACCTTTCTTTCTACTTCCGAAATTTAACATTTTAAAATACACTTATACATCTAATCTACATGATTATGTCACTAAAGATTACAGTTATTAACTAGAAACTTTTTCAATATTCATTAGAAATACTTTTGTAAAAAAATATATTTCTATAATGAAAAACACAAAACTTTTCACATTATTGACGCTCTTTTTCTTGAGTCAAACATTGGGATATTCTCAATTTGGCAACCTAGCCAAAAAGGTAAAAGATGCTACCAAAAAAGAAACAGAAGCACCAAAGACAAAAGATGATAAAGCCCCAACTAAAGTGTTGGTAGACGAAAAAACGGAGAAAGTGGCACCAGTTGAGACTAAAAAACCAACAAATTCAAGAGAAAGAAACATTCCTCAACCAAGTACAGCAGATAAAAATGCAAAATCTGCAGCAAAACTTCAAGTGGCAGATATGTCATCTTCTGTACTTTCACCAGCAGTAGCATGGTATAGCTTGCTTGATCAAGATCATATGTACTACGATGCAGTTTCGGGGTATTTCAGGCCACATGGCTTTCACGTATTTTTCTTGCCTGAAAAGGATGTAAATGGTCAGCCTATGGATTATCATCCTTTTGATCCTCACAATCCCCCGCCTATGCATATGGATGTGATTGATAAAAAAAATGGTGAAAAAAAAGGCACATTTTACTACAAGGCTGAGTCTGAAGTTTTGCCTGCTTTCAAAATGAAAATAGACGATAGAGGCACTAATCCAATGTATCCCCCTTTTATCAGTTTATTTGAAGGGAGTTATGATTTGAAATTTTATATCAATGACAATCTTTTTTATACTTTTCCCATCAGCATAGATAAAATTAGTAATAAAGATCCATATTCTCCAGTGAAACAGCTTTATATCATGAGAGGCGAGTGGGAAGAGTGGGGTAGAGTAGAATTTAACAGTGATGGTGACTTTGTCTTTAGCCATTATATGCCTGAAAAAGATGTAAAAGTGACCAATCAATCTAGATGGAATGAAACAGTACATTATCCATTCACAGCTCAACTTTTGAGAAATGGAAAAGTGATTGGCAATTATAGTGCACAAAATGAAAAAAGAACACTTGAAAAAGGTTCGGTATTTGCTGAAAATGGTCGTTGGGTTCGAAATCAGAATGCTTTTTATGCTTACCCTCCTGTAAATAGAAGGATCAATGACAATCATTCTCATGATTACATCTACACAAAAGATATGATTGATGGCAATTATACAATCGAAGCCGAAATATTCAAACCATCAGGTATCGTAAAAAGTAAATATGCTTTTACATTTAAGGATGGTAAAGTTATCCCCTCATCAAGAGCTGATAGATCACAAAATTCTGACAAATTAACATTGATCGAACAAGGCCCAAATTTCTTTTATGTCAAAAAAATTAAAATGTAATACCCATTTTTGTACATATTTATTATTGTGAAAACCCATAGCCCCAAATTTTTAGGTTTGTTAATTCTTCCTTTATTTGTATTTTTGTAAAATCAAAAAGCGTCATAGTTTTTGAAAAATTTAGAATGAATAAGTTTTTAGTCCTCTTTTTAGTATTCCCTTTTTGTTTTGTTGCCAATGCCCAAGATAGTTGCAATTGTGTGATAATAGATACCATCAAAACAACGGAGACTTACATCAATTTTAAAAACTCAAAAAATGAAGTATGTAAAATATTCCATTTAGTTGAGAATTTTAATTTAAATATAAAAAGCAGAAATTACCAGGAAGCAGAAAACCAAATAAAACGAGCAATTGAGCTTTTCAAAAAGACAAATTGTAAGGAGAAAGGTAATATTTCACTTTTAAAAAGACTTGACCAAGCTTACAATCACCAGTCTAAGTTTGATGAATCACTCGACATTAATATTGCTCTTAAAAATTATTTTGAGAAGGAAAAGGATAGCACTAATATAGTCAAAGCAATATTACAAATCGCTAAGATTTATGATAGAATGTTATTAAAGGACCAAAAAATTGCCAAAATTAAAGAAGTTGAGTCTATCATTTCTTTTCTTAAAAATGATGAGGAAAAGGTTTTGTTATACACAAGACTTGCACAATTGTTCCTTCACGAATATCAAGACACGGGAGAAAGCAGGTACTTAGAAACTTTTGAAAAGTTATGCAATGAAACCATCAAACTGTCCAGAATTGTCAAGATTCCTAGAAAGACTCAATTCCTTGTAAATACGAGGATTGCAAGCCTTCATATTCATAAAGAAGAATGGGCAGAAGCAAAAAAGTATCTCTATGAAAATCTCGCAAACTGTCAAGTGGAAGATCTACCTGAATTGGGTATTAATCACCAAGATTTGGGTGAGGTTTTTGTAAAGACTAATCAATTAAGTCTGGCAAAAGCACATATCGATAGTTCCATCATGTACCACACTAAATTAGGCGCTATACCCCAAATGATGAATGGCTACCAAATACAAAAAGATATACTAGAAAAAATGGGCGACTACCAAGGAGCATATATCTTCGTACAGAAATATTATAATTTTAAAGATAGTCTCACAAACATAGATAATATTTCAAAAATTGCCAACTTAGAGGCAAAGGCTGCACAAACAGAAAGTAATTTGACAATCTCTAACCTTAGAAGAAATCAGCTCTTTTACCTGTTACTTTTGGCACTTACTTTTGGTCTATTGGGTTTTGTATATTTCTATTTTCGCCAAAAAGATTTAAAAAATAAAAAATTGATACTCGAAACAGAGCAAAGACTAAACAGAGCTCGGATGAACCCCCATTTCTTTTTCAATGCATTGGCTTCTCTACAAAGTTTTGCAATCAATGAAACTGATAATATATCGATCGCAGAAAATTTATCTAAATTTTCCTATATCATGAGAGAAACGTTAGAAAATTCTTATCGCGAATATGTCACTATACATCAAGAAATAGACTTTTTAACAGAATATCTAAAACTACAAGAAATGCGTTTTCCAGATAAATTTGATTATCAAATTCAAAATTTAATAGAAAGTGCCGACGATGTCCTTATTCCATCTATGATTATTCAACCTTTTATAGAAAACTCCATTGAACACGGCTTTGGAAATATCGAATACAAAGGCCAACTTTCTATTATTTTTAAAAAACACAATAATGATACTATCATCGAAATAATAGATAACGGTCGTGGATTAAACAATCAAATTGAGAAGTCAAAACCATATATTAGTCGTGCCAAACAAATTGTGACAGATCGCATTTATTTATTAAATCTCAAGTTGAAGTCAAACGCAAAGTTTAGTATTGCCAATAAGGACCAAGATACTGGGGTTATCGTAATCATTGAACTGCCAATTATTCATTAATAGCAAATAAAATACAACTTCTCATATGGGCAAAACAAGCATTACCTTGGGTTTGGCCTGGGTGCTTATAGCTATAATGACCAATCGCCCAAGTGGAATATAGCAAATAATGCTCTATAAATACAAATTATGCTTAATGGCTAACCTTATGATGAAGAATGTACGGATTGTATTGAACTGCTTCACTCAAGGTCGAAATAGCTACACTTATTAAAACCATCCCTACAGTCATTAAAGATACCCATTTTACCAATTTCATAATATAGACATTTGAAAAAAAATTAAAGTATTATGAAATTAAAATTATTTACATTTATTGCTGTTTTATTAATGTCTTTTCAAATGGGAAAAGCGACTTGCACAACTGCACCTACAAGTTTATCACAAAATCAAAATGGGGCAGTAATCACACTTTCTTGGAATGATGTAGGAGCATCGTCTTACATAGTTGAAGCTAGAGACCCATTTTATCCTTGGAATGACCCTTCAAGTTTTTCTGACACTGTGAATACAAACAGTTATGTTTTTCCATTTGGTATACAAGGATATACCTTTGAGTGGCGAGTAAAAGCTGTATGCGTTGCAGGTGAATTTACCTCCAATTCGAGCACTTTTGCTACTGAATGTGCTGCAGCCAATGCTATCCAAGCTCAGAATATCACCTTTGATACGGTGAGATTAACCTGGACTTTCAATGGGGTAGTCGGAGAACCATATTCTTGGTCAGTAGGGTATAGGGTTTTGGGCTCTACTACTTGGATACCGCTACAATTTAACAATGGGGGGTACCAAAGTACAAGTACTACTGCCAATTTCGGGATTTTGAGAGGTCTGACACCTGGTACAACCTATGAATGGTGTGTAAATCAATACTGCATTTTCAGTGGAGAACTCAGTGACCCTGTAATTTCACAATTTACAACACTTACACCATCATGTCCAGCTCCTGTAAGTCTTCCTGCAAGTAGTATTACTGCTAATTCTGCAATACTAAATTGGCAAACTTTACCACAAGCTTCAAGTTATTTTGTTCAATGGTTTATCAATAATTCTCCATTGCCATCAGGCACAGCTACCGTATCTACAAATTCCTACCTTCTAACTGGTTTACAGCCAGGTAATACGGTTTTATATCGAGTTTCTGCTGTGTGCCCCTTTGTCAATGGGTATAACTTTTCACTATTCGTTTCATTTGCAACACCATCAGCACCACCACCTCCTCCGTCACTTAGCACAAATTTTATCGACTATTTCAAAGTTGGAAGTATAGAAAGAGTTTCTGGGGCTGAACCAGGAGGATATGTCAATACGGGATTGACGACCCAGGTCACCTTAGGGCAACGATATCAGTTTAGGGTAAGTATGGGTAGTACGGGCTCTTACACTAGGCAAAATTATGCGATATATTTAGATATGAATGGCAACGGTACTTTGGACTTAAATGAGCGTTTATGGGGAGTTGGTGCAGCCTTTAATACTAATATAGTCAATCTAAATCTTACCATACCAGCTACAGCCACTCCGGGATTAGCTCGCTTAAGAGTGATTATGAAGACAGCTGGAGGAGGCATCCAACCTACGATAGCTGCTGGACCAGGTGTCGAAATAGAAGATTATTGGTTAGATATTCAATCAAGTTCTTCCTTATTAAGACCAAACGGAGCGGTCGAAATGTTACAACATAAGGATGTGATTTTTGAAAACCCAAGCAATGGATTGCTATTACTGAATGACATGGTCCAAATAAGTCAAGTTAGAATTTTAAATCAATTGGGTCAAAGTATTTTAGAAAAAGTGTATGGAACTAAGATTGAAAATGAAACATTGGATATCACAAATCAAAAAAATGGGGTTTATTTCATTGAATTTAGCTACCAAAATGGCTTTAAAAAAATAGAAAAATTATTACTCAAGCAATAAAGAGGACTATCCGAATTATCAACCAATTTAGAGCGTCATTTCTTCAGATTTGATGCTCTTTTTTATTATTGAAAAGATGACTTTTCTTGCATTTCACTTTTTTAATTTTAAACCAATCAATAAAAATACTAATTTTACTTTATAATAACGGCAAATAGTTATAAACAATACAAAACTACAGTGAAGATAAAAATTTTAGTCATAGATAACGAACTTCCGATCAGAAAAGCCATGGTTAGAATGATAGAACATTTTAACACAGATAATCAATACGAGATTTTTGAAGCGGAAGGAGTGCGAAGTGGTATCGAAGCTATTCAGCAAATTGGACCTGATATACTTTTTTTAGATATAGAATTGGATGATGGACTGGCATTTGATATTTTGAAAGAAATCAATGAAATAGAAGCCCAATTGATTTTTACCACAGCCCACAATCATTATGCCGTCAAAGCTTTTGAATACAGTGCCTTGGACTACCTTTTGAAACCAATAAGTCCTTCGCTTTTGAATAATGCACTATCAAAAGCTAAGCAAAATATCAATAAAAGTAATCTCAAAAGCCAAATCCAAATAATGATGGATTCTATCAACAAGAATCAATCACAAGACCAAAAAATAGCGTTAAAAGATATAAGCGGCATTAAAATTACCAAGATCAAAGATATATTGTATTGTGAAGCCAATGGTCCCTACACAACTTTTTTTATCGAAAATGAAAAAGAAGTCACCGTATCAAAAAACTTGAAAGAATATGAAGAACTTTTGGGAGGTTTGAATTTTGTTAGGTGCCATCACAGCTATCTAGTAAATCTAGCAAAAATAAAATCTATTGATAAATCAGATGGTCTAATAATTCACTTAGATAACCATGCACAAATTCCTATTTCTTTTCGTAAAAAAGAAGAAATACTTAATGCCATAGAAAAGCTTTATCTAAGTTGATAAAATCTATGTACGCATATATTAAACAAATGCCTACACCTGTATATCCCTCATACTAAAGAATAGTTGATATCCCCATTTTTGCATTGAAAATTTTATAACAATTAATTTAATTAAAATGCAAATTAGAAAATCATTCGTGTTTTTGTTGGTAAGTTTATTTTTAGTCTCATGTGACAAAGAAGGTGATGCAGGGGGTAGTGGAAGCGACTCGTTTGAATGTAGTATTGACGGATCTGCTCATAAGATTAGTGGACAGTATGCTTTTGCTCAGAAAGTTGCAACAGACATCTTTGCTATTTATGGTAGCGAAGATCAAACCAAAAAAGGATTCAAAAATGTGTACATTTCACTCAAAGCGGAGCCTGCCGTAGGTAAGTATGATCTGGGCGTTGATAAAGCTGGGAGTGGCAATATCCTTGAAACAGGCACAGGCACACTTTTTAACTCAAGTTTTCCAGGAGGAAGTGGTTCTCTTGATGTAACTGAAAAATCAGCATCACGCATTAAAGGTACATTTTCGTTTATAGGTGTGGACGCTGCAGGTAATAAGAAAAATGTGACTAATGGTAAGTTTGATATAAAAATCAAGTAAGAATTTTAAGTAATTAAAAGCGGTACTTTTTACCATCAAATATGGTTTTGATTGATACCCCCCAAGCCCTCGCTACCAAAAATGGTGAGGGTTTTTTATTTATCTGCGGGATGCTCTTAACCAGCAGAGCTAAAATAAAAAAAGAGCTACCTGAATAAACAAGTAACTCTTCTTATGTGGGAGATGAGATGCCAATACCACATTAGCGGTAGATTCGAACCCCCGACCCTCCCGATCAAAATCGGGATGCTCTTAACCAACAGAGCTAAAATAAAAAAAGAACTACCCGAATTAACAAGTAACTCTTCTTATGTGGGAGATGAGATGCCAATACCGCATTAGCGGTAGATTCGAACCCCCGACCCTCCCGATCAAAATCGGGATGCTCTTAACCAACAGAGCTAAAATAAAAAAAGAGCTACCTGAATGAACAAGTAACTCTTCTTATGTGGGAGATGAGGGATTCGAACCCCCGACCCCCTCGGTGTAAACGAGGTGCTCTGAACCAGCTGAGCTAATCTCCCTATTTTTATCTATTTTATGCCTTTCTTCAAAAGCGAGTGCAAATATAGATATTTATATTTTAAAATAACAAATTTCTTACTAAGAATTTTTAAATTTTACCAAATAATTCTAAATAAACAAAAATTCAAATTTATATTATATTGATAACTAATTACTTCCTTTGTATCCATTAAGATAAACTAAAAAAAACTTGCCTAAAAAAACATTTAAGTATCATTAAGTAGACCATCTAACACATATTGCGTTATAGGACAAAACCTACTATTCTCTAAATGGGCTTTCTTTCTTCTCATAAAGTGAGGTCTGTATGTATGTGGGAAAGAGGCACAGCTCTTAGGCCTTGCTTCATAAATTCTACATTTATTATTGTCTAGGTCAAGCATTGGACAAGGTACGGAGACCGTGGTAAATGTATTATCTAAGTCAAGAATCAAATATTTTTTGATAAATTCTTTACGGGATAGAAGTAGATACTTACTTGCTTTAGTGATATCTTCTTCATCAAATGTAGTAACGGTTGATCTACAACATTTTCCACATGACAAACAGTCTATTTTTTGATATGCTTCATCAGTAAGCTTATTTGCCTTTTGATCGATATCAGTCACTTCTACTTGGACAAACCACTCTTTATACTTTGGAAGTATCATAGCTTAATTAACTTTCCAAAAATAAGGGGTAAATAGTACCAATATGGTAAATAACTCCAATCTACCTACTACCATAACAAAAGATAAAATGTATTTTGCCAAAGGGCTGAAAAATCCAAAATTATTTACTGGACCAACATTACCCACACCAGGGCCAACATTACCTAAGCATGTTGCGGATGCACCTGCGGAAGTCAACAAGTCATACTCAAGTAAGGTGAGGGATAACATCGACACCCCAAATACACCGATGTACAATAATAAAAACACCAGAATATGGGTCAAAATCTTGGGTGCTACCACTTCCTTACTAATTTTAATTCTTATAATCGCTCTTGGGTGTAATATTCGTTTAAATTCTAGATAACTATTTTTAATAAAGACAATATGCCTAATAATTTTAATACCACCTGCTGTAGAACCTGCACAAGCTCCTACAAATAACAGTAAAAAACACACAGATGTCAACCCGTAACCCCACAAGGTATAATCATAAGATACAAATCCGGTAGTGGTGATAAGTGAAACAACAGTAAAAGATACATGTCTAAAAGATTCTTCTATAGTTAGATCAGATCTCAAAATTACTCCTATTGTCATTAAAGAAATGAAAATTAGAACAATACTCACATAAAATTTAAACTCCTCATTATTGAAGACCTTTCTAAATCTTCCTTTAATCAAAGAATAGATAACAAAATAGTTACATCCTGCTAAAAACATGAAGAAAATCATCGTGTATTGTATTAATGGACTGAAAGCAGCAGCTGAGGCATTCTTTGTGGAAAAACCACCAGTAGCCATTGTAGCAAAAGAATGATTTATTGAATCAAATAAAGTCATTCCTTCAATCCAATAAACCAAGCTACATACGATTGTGAGCAACACATAAATGCCCCATAATCTTTTGGCGGTTTCTTTGATTTTTGGGTGAATTTTATCTGTGGTTGGTCCTGGAGACTCGGCTGTAAATAGTTCAATACCTGCAATTCCTAAAAGTGGGAATATTGCTATGGTTAGTACAATAATACCCATACCCCCCAACCAATGCGTCATGGAACGCCAAAATAAAATACCCTTTGGTAAAGCCTCAATATCAGTAAACACTGAAGCACCCGTCGTAGTCAAGCCTGAGACAGATTCGAATGCTGCATCTGCAAAGTTAGGTGTAACACCTGCCAAATGGTAAGGGATTGCTGCAAAAATACTAATCAATAGCCAAGAAAGAGCTACAATAAGATAGCCTTCTCTTTTGGTTAAATGTTCTCCTTCGGTATTTAAATTATATTTCCAAGAGAGTATACCCATAATCATAGTAAATGCTCCTGCATTAAAAAGAGCTCCGGCCTCTCCGCTTTGATAAAATAATGAAACAGGTATACAGAGTAATATGCAAAGCCCAAGGATAATCAATAAAACCCCTATCACATTTGCTATTGCGCGTAAATTTATCATCCCCATTATCTGAAAAGGTCGTCAATTTTTTGAAGGGAGGTAGTAACACCAAGTACGATTACCTTGTCTCCAATCTGAATCTGAAAATCACCATTTGGAATTATACTTTCTTCACCTCTTATCACTCCGGCTATCAAAGTGTTTTTTGGAAATGGTACTTGCCTTAATGGTTTACTTGTTAACACACTGTCTTTGTGCATAATATATTCAATAATTTCGGCATCAACACCGTGTAGACTTGTGATGGCTTCAACTTTTCCTTTTTTGACATACCTAAATATGTTATTTGCCGCAATCAACCTTTTGTTGATGATGGTGTCAATACCGATGTGTTGACTAATATGTGTATAATCAGTATTGTCTACTAAGGCAATTGTTTTTTTTACCCCTTCATGTTCTGCAATCAGGCAGGCTATGATGTTTGTCTCTGAGTTAGGTGTGACTGCTATGATCGCATCCATTTCTTTAAGACCTTCCTCTTTTAAAAGTTCCATATTTGAAGGGTCACCTTCTATGACCAAGCCATCTTCAAGGACTTCAACCAACTTTTTGCATACATCCTTAGATTTTTCAACTACGGTAAGACTATATTTTTCGTCCAAGGCCACAGCAGTTTCAAAACCTACTCCAGCACCACCTAAAATCATTACTTTTTTGACTTTCTTATCTGATCTACCGATCAATCGGATAAGGAGCTCCCTATCCTTAGCTAAAGTAATAAAGTACACATGATCTCCTAAGTTCATCAATGTATTACTTCTTGGTAGAATGGTTTGCTGCCCTCTTAATATGGCAATTGGTCTACTTTCTATATGTGGGTATAATTCATCCAATTCTACAAGTGTTCGACCAACAAAAGGACTATTATTCTCTAATTTGACACCAATTACAGACATTTTACCTCCTTCGAATTCAAAATTGTCTGTGACCTCTGTCAATTTTAAAAGCCTTTGTATTTCGTAAGCAGCTAATCTTGTTGGGAATATAACTTTGTCGACACCCAATTTTTTGAATACCTCTTTTTGTTCTGCACTTGTAAATTCTTGCTTATTTACTCTAGCAATTGTCTGTTTTACCCCTGCTTGCTTAGCTAGGATACAAGCTACAATATTTACACTCTCGAAAGTGGTTACTGCAATAAATAGGTCAACATCCTCAATATGTGCTTCTTGAAGTGTCTTAATAGATGTAGCATCACCTTTGATAACTAAAATGTCCAAATGACTACTCGCATATTCAAGTACAGTCTCATTAGTATCTATGAGCATGATAGCGTGTTCATCAGAAGTTAGCATTTTTGCTAGGTGAAACCCAATATCTCCCGCTCCAGCTATGAGTATCTTCATCTTAAAATAATACTATTTATTGGTAATTTTTTTAATTCTATCTAATTCACGTTTGCTATCACGCTCTTTCATTGCTTCCCTTTTGTCAAATTCTTTCTTCCCTTGCGCAAGAACAACAACTACTTTTACCAGTCCTCTATCTGAAAAATACATTCTATAGGGAACTAGTGTCATTCCTTTTTCAGTGACTCTTCTTTCTATTTTTTTTATTTCACTTTTTCTTAGTAGTAAAACTCGGTCTCTTCTGTGCTCATGATTGTAGATATTACCATGTTTGAAGTCTCCGATATATAGATTTTTTACGATTATTTGTGGACCAACAATTAGGCAATAAGCATCAGTTAAGTTGGCATTACCTTCTCTAATGGCTTTTACTTCCGTTCCAAGTAGGGCGATGCCTGCTTCAAAATCTTGTAAGAATTGATATTCAAATTTTGCCTTCCTATTTATTATTTCCTTTTTTGGTGCTGACATAAATTTACTTGTTTAAAAAAACGTTCAAATTTGATTTTCAAAAAGTTTGGCAAAGCTAGAGATTAATTTTCATTTAACCTCAATTAATTTCCGATGAAGCTTTTAACCGTAGTTTCATGATAAAATTAAGCATTTAAACAGTATATTTTACCAGGTAGAGATCTCAGTATCCCTTTAAACTCCATCGTTAACAGTAATGTCGCAACTTCTGATGCTGGTTTAGCCAATCGGTAACATAATTGGTCAATAGACAATTCTTTTTCTTGTTTTAATAAATCGTATAGGGGCTTTTCATCTTCTGAAATGTCTAAAAAAAGCATTGTTTGTACCACTTTTTGCTTATTAAGTACATCCCATCGCATGATGTAAACAAGATCTTTTACAGACTCAAACAAGTGAGCTTTATGTCTTTTTATCAAAGCATTACAACCAGCAGAATATATATCAGACGGTCTACCAGGTATAGCAAATACATCTTTACTAAATTCATTGGCAAACTCAGCTGTGATCATAGACCCGCCTTTGATCTTTGACTCGACTACTATGGTAGCATCTGTGATTGCTGCTATGATTCTATTCCTCATCGGAAAGTTTGGCTTATCAGGACCTGTACCTAATGGAAATTCAGATATAATGGCACTATTTAGATCTGCTTGGATTTTATAAAATAATTCTCTATTTTCTGATGGGTATATTTTATCCAATCCATTTCCTAATACTGCTATGGTAGGAATTCCCCTGTCAAGACATTGTTTATGACATATGGTATCAACTCCATAAGCAAAACCACTTACCAAAGTAGCCCCTAAATCTTTAAAATCTTCTACAACTTTTTCAGCAATTATTTTTCCATTTACTGTAGGTGTTCTGGTGCCTACCATACTTACACTTCGATGTGGATTTAGATTTCCTTTTCCTACTTTGTAAATGATCAGTGGATTACTATTGATGTGTTTTAGTCTTTGGGGATACTCATCATCGAGATAGGATAATATATCTATGCCCTTTTTAGTACAGTTATTGATTTCATTTTCGGCATCTAAAAGTAGATTTTTGTTTATCATACTGGCTGTGGAAGGTCCAATAGAAGGTATTTTAGCTAAATTTGCTGGCGTTGACTCAAATACAGCCTTTGCAGAACCACAATAAGCAATTAAAGTTTTACCAACTACAGGACCAATATTTGGAGTGAGTGATAATCCAATTTGATATTGAAGGTCTTCATTCATATGGGCATTATTGACGTTGAAGATGGATTCCTTTTACAGTATTTGCAATTTTTAAGACATCAATGTCACCACTAAAGCCTTGTAATGCCAAGTCTGCTATCGCATTTTTCCATTCTCTGACTTTTGGCTTATTACTCATATTCATTGTGTTTAATAATTTGAGATAAAATGCCTTTAATATTGGGTTTCCACTTTCTGCTGAATTTATGTAGGATAGGTATTGAGTCACAAAAGAAGTTGGATTACCATTGCCATCTACTTGATAGTCAATATCTGGTCGATTACTTGCTATAATATAAAAATCATCTAATAATGTCTGCAGATTACGATCAAATCTATATGTTTCACCAGCTATACCTGCCAACATGAGATTGCCATTATGATAATTAGGAAGAATTTCTATGGCTTTTAGAGCATAAGGTTTTGCTGCAGCTAGTAAAATGAGTTTGGAATCAGTGTTACCCGTGTTTACTTTATAATCTTCGTAAATTGCCGTAGCCATGAAACTGTTTGCTCTTGCACTGTTCTTGGAAGCTGGAAAAGCTGATTTATTAAGAGTGAGTGAATTTTCCCAAGCGGGTACCCTGTGGTACGACTTCCACAAATATGGTAGGACAACCAATGCTCCTAATACATATATGGATGTTGTAGATTTAATAAAAGATATTTTCTTAGAAACAAAGTAAATTCCTACCGCTATCAATACACAATATCCTAATGAAGGCATGTATACAAATCGGTCATTCATAAATGTTCCAAGATTGATAACAATATTAGATACGATACTTAAAGTAACCAAGTAAAAAAGTAAGCTGTATGAAACCAAATTTTTACTTTTTAATAGTTTAAGACCAATCCACAAGATAAATGCATAAAAGACAATACTTACCCAAACCTGCCAATTTCCCAAGTCCATTTTTGGAATAGCATATGGATAATAGTCATGTGTTAGAGGGTTTGGAAAGATTAGTAATTGGACATACTTCAATAATGTGTAAAAAATGGTAGCATACTTCTCCATAAAATTCATTTCTAAAAATGGATTATTCATGATATCGTTACTAGAATCTCCCAATTTTGGAACTCCACTCACAGTAAACCTCCAAATCAAGTAAATCAATGTTGTTATGCCTAAGCTCTTAAGCGGCTTCCAATAGTCTTTACCTACAAAAAAGTAGATGGTCATCGGTATTACTAATAGCCATGTAATTGCATTTTCTTTTGATAAAAGTGCTAAAAAGTAACTAATGGCACCAAAAATGACATACTTTTTCTGATTATCTGTTATATATTTTAAATACAAGTATAACGATGTCAAGCTAAACAACATGGCCATAATTTCGTCTCTACCTTTTATATTGGCTACTGCTTCAACATGCAATGGGTGAGCAATAAATAAAATTGCTATTAAGCCTGGTAAAATATATTCTTTAAGGTCTTTGTTTTCTTCAAAAGATGTTTTACCAAAAGCCAAAAGTGTTCTGAATAATATAAAAATCAATATTCCTGTAGCTGCATAAAGAAGTATATTATTAAAGTGGCCTAATTCAGGACTTAATTTACCCATTATTCCTTTCTCAATCGAGAAGGTAACTAGAGACAAAGGTCTGAATCTATTTCCAGGAAGTAGGTTTTTTTGTTCACCAAAATAACCTGTCATACTTTCGTTTGTAAGGTGTTTGAAAATACCACCGTAACCTTCATTGGTGAATTTGTTTTCCTTGATCATCATCTCATCATCTAAGACATACTCGTAGTTTATTCCTTGTGAATAGATGAAAAATGATAAAAATATAATCCCACCGATTATGGTTAAAAATTTTAGATCCTTCCAATTGTTTTTAATAATTGTGAAAGTAAGAGGATTATCTACCTCGTTTGTTTTACTTTGCTTATTTTTATTTTGTTTATTTTTTGACATTGGAAATTCTTGAATAATTCAGATGTTTAATCCTAACTCCTTAATAAAGCTCCAACTTCTGAAGTATAGCCTTTGATCAATGCATTCATCTTTTGTTCTATCTCGAGTTCTGTAAGTGTTTTACTACTATCTTCAAAATTAAATCTGAGAGCCACTGATTTTTTACCTTCACCAACATGTTTTTCATTGTCATACAGATCAAACATCGTCATCTCCGATAGTAAAGGCTTTCCTATTTTTTTACCAATTGTTTCAAGCATTGCATAACTAACTTTTTTGTCTAGTATAAAAGCTAAATCTCTTGTGACTACGGGAAATTTACTTATTGGTTTCATTTGAATGTTACTTTTGAACATCCCAAACACTAAATCAAGGTTTATCTCACCATAAAAAACTTCATTTCGTGCATCCATCAATTTAGCGATCTTAGGGTGGACCAAGCCACATTCTGCAATTTTTTTATTTTGAACTATTATTGCAATGCCGTATGCCAATCTATTACTATCAGTCAACTCTTGAACCTCATATTTTGTTAAGCCTATACTCAATAGGGTCTTTAATACGATTCTTTTGATTTCGTAAAAGTTGATATTTTTTGATTGACTTTGCCAATTTTCAGGTTTATCTAAACCAGATGCAAAAATGGAAATAAACTGTTCTTCTTGAAATGCATTTGATCCTTTTTTGTAGGTTTTTCCAATTTCAAAAAGTTTGATATCATTTTGTTGACGGTTTTGATTGTGCGTAACACTTTTTAAACCTGACAAAAGCATATCAGGACGCATGGCATCAAGACTTATGTTTGAAGTATTGTTGATCAAAACCAATTCTGCTTCATTGATATTTAGTGTCTCTATACAAGTTTTGGATTCAATTAGAGAAAGACCCATCATCTCATAATAACCATTCGCAACCAAGGTGTCGGAAATTTTATTTTTCAGAGTATGTCTACCCGCAGTCTCATTATTTGTAATAGCACTATTAATTTTAGCAGGAAGTGGCACATTATCAAATCCATATATCCTTAATATTTCTTCGATTACGTCTACTTCTCTTTTTACATCAGCTTTATTGGTAGGTACGTGTACCGTCACTCTCTCAGAGTCTATCTTTCGTGCACTCATCTCTAGCGCCCCTAGTATGTTGTGAATATCTTCTTCTAAGAATGGGTACCCAATTAATTTTCTGACCCTATCATATCTAATAACAATTTCTATTGGCTCAACATGATGAGGGTATATATCGTCGAGCTCACTGCTTACCCTTCCACCCGTCAAATCACAGATCATTATAGCTGCTCTTTTCAAAGCACTTACTGTAATAGAGGGATCACTGCCTTTTTCGAAGACTTTTGCCGCATCTGTTCGTAAATTATGACGCATACTTGTTTTTCTAATGCAGCCTGCTTCAAAATGTGCTGATTCTAGGAATATCGCAGTTGTCTCTGCACTGACTCCACTGTTTTTACCCCCATATACTCCAGCGATACACATTGGATTTCTATGTCCATCACAAATGATCAAATCGTCTTCATGTAATTTAAACGTTCTATCATCTAGTGCCAAAAACTCGGTACCTGTTGGAAGTTTTGTGACAATAATCTTTTGTTCTGCTATTTTATGATAATCAAATGCGTGCAAGGGTTGACCATACTCGTGTAATATATAATTTGTCACATCGACTATATTGTTAATTGACTTAACTCCAATAGCGGCCAAATTATTCTTTAACCATGCAGGTGATGGACCAACTTTAATGTCCGTGATGGTAAGCCCTGAATATCTTATACAATCCGTATGTTCTACCTCGACAGGAGTGTATGACTTCGTATTGTCAACATGAAATGCTTGTGTACCTGGTTCTCTTACTGTATCTGTATACTTTAAGTGCGTCTGTAGATATGCTTTTATATCTTTAGCAACTCCTATGTGGCAAGTGGCATCTGATCGGTTAGGTGTAAGCCCGATTTCAAATACGGTATCCGTACTCACTTGGTATAAATCGGATACTTTTTTCCCTACCGCTAAACTATCATCCAAGATCATAATCCCGTCATGACTTGTACCTAAGCCTATTTCATCTTCTGCACAAATCATACCTTGAGATTCTACACCTCTTATATTACTTTTTTTGATTTGTAAAGGTTCGCCTTGGGTAGGGTACAATGTAGCGCCCACTGTGGCTACAATTACTTTTTGTCCCACAGCTACATTATTGGCACCACAAACGATTTGTAAAGGTGCTTCCGTGCCAATATCTACCGTTGTTACTTTAAGTTTATCGGCATTTTCATGTTTTTCGCAGGTAAGAACATGTCCAACTACTAAACCTTTTAAGCCACCTTTTATACTTTCAAAATTTTCTACTCCTTCAACTTCTAAACCTAGTTTTGTGAGAATTTCTTCTATCTGCTCATTTGTAATTAGGGCAAGATCTAGATATTTAGAAAGCCAATTTCTTGATATTTTCATGGTATAACTCTATAAGTCGTTAATATTTTTTGCAAATATAACCTAAAACCTAAATAACTAAAATGAATTTACCATATCCAACCAAAATTACTTCAAAATAGGGTACTTCTTATCCATCTCGAATTCAATCGTTCTTAGTTTCTACCTTTCTTTTATATTTAACCCAGATTAAGCATTAGACTTTATTCGAAAGGAAATTTGGCAAAATAGTAGTGAAGCACATGAGCAGCGTAAAAAATTGATATCCAAAATATCAATTTAGCTGTGAACTAAAACCAACTGGATTTTAGCTTCTCCTATTTTTTTTGCAGCCTTAGCTGCATAGAGGACATGAAAGACGTTAAAAATTGACCGCAAGTCAATTTAGTCTTGAACAGTGGCGCCCCGTCACAGCTATTACAACCATAAGTTAGGTAGTATATATTTTCTTGCAGTTCATTTCTAATGCTTAATTCCATCTAACTTAATGTAATTAGTTGATATTCAATAGCAAAAATTACAACATACAAGTTAGCAAAAGCCTTCTTTATGAGCTTGCCCATAAATCCAAATCTGGGTTTAATCAATCATTTGCCAAGATCTTCCTTTTTAAATCTAAATTATAATGTTTTAATTCCTTCAATGACACTCTGAATAATGGAAGAGACGAGTCTCCTGAAGATGCTACAATCTTAGCATATCCTATTACGATTGTCCAAGTATGCAGGGTTTGAAACATTGGGTCTATTGATGGTTTAATACTCCCATCATCTATTCCTCTTTGAATTTCTTGTGCACTAATCTTGTATGGTAGATTTTGTAATTCTTGGACTTTTGTAAAGTAATTACTTTCTTTTAGGGCTTCTGTTAGTTTTTTTGCTTCTTCGCCTGCTACAGCTGTAGATCTTACTATAGAAAAATAATCGAGTAATGCTTCTGAATATAAATAATGATCTTCGCAAAAAGTCATAAAAGCTTCCATAAGAGCAACAGAAGCATCCAAGCCATTAAGTTCATTTTTCGAACCAATTCGTTCATGATAGGCATCGATTAATGCTTGTAAGGCTCTGTAAGTGACCGCCATATAAAGATTTTCTTTACTTTTAAAATAGGAATATAAAGTCACTTTAGTAATGCCTGCTATTCGGGCTATCTCCTCCATCCTGGTATTTTTATAACCAACTTTGGAAAAGACCTTTTCAGCACTATCTATGATGATATTCTCTTTCTTTATTTTGTTTGGAATCTTCATTAATTATCACTATCTATTTGATGTACCAAATGTAGTAATTTATTGAATATATTTTTACTGCGAGTTAAGAAAATAGTAAAATAGCAAATACAGCTTACCTCAGGATTTGTACTTAACAGGAATTATTTTGCTGACCATATAAAAAATAAAACCCCTAACTTTATGCAAATTAGAGGCCTATTATTTTAAAGATGTCCTTTTGGTTATTATAGTTTCATTTTTGCTTTTACCAGTGCTGACAAATCTGCTTTTTCATCAGAGTAAAGAATGTTGCCCGCCCCTGTATCAAATACGTAGCTGTAACCATTTTCTTTAGCGATCGTTTTTATAACCTCATTCATTTTCTTTTGAATAGGTCCAAGCAAAAACTCACTTTTTTGCATAATTTTAAATTGGCTTTGTTCTTCAAAAGTCACAATTTCTTGTTCTTCTTTTTTTAACTTGTCTACTTCTTCCTGAAACTTTATAGGAGCCATTGCATTTTTCTCTGCTTCTAATTTTTGACCTTTTTGTTGTAAAGCTTGAATCATTTCTTGACCTTTTTTTACAAGTTGAGCTTTTAAAGCTTCAATCGAGGAATTCGCTTCCATTACTTCAGGCAGTTCGCTTATGATTGCTTGACTGTTAATATAGCCTACTTTTTGTGCATTTAATGACAATGAAATTATAGCTAATGATACTATAAGAATTGATTTTTTCATATTTAAATTGTTGATTTTAATAATTAATTAGACCCTAGTCTCTTTTTTACTTCTTCAGTTTTGTCAAAATTAGGACCTACGAACAAGATACCTGCAGCACTTGATTTGTCTAAAATGATGTCATACCCTTTTTCGTCGGCATAGGCTTGAAGATTGCCAAAGACTTTGTCTTGAATAGGAGTCACCATTTGTTGTCTTCTTTTAAAAAGATCACCTTCTGGTCCGAATCTTCTTTTTTGCAACTCTCTTACTTCTTCTTCCTTTTTAATGATTTGTTCTTCTCTTGTACGTTTTGCATCCTCAGAAAGCAATACTTCTTCTGCTTGATATTTGTTGTACATTGACTTAATCTTGTCCATTTCTTGAGCAATTTCTTGTTGCCAAAGTGCTGCTACTTTATCAATTTCAGCTTGTGCTGCTTTGTAATCTGCCATTCCTTCTAACACAGCTGCCACATCTATTACTGCAAAACGTTGGGCATTGGCAAATCCTACAAATCCAATAAAAAACAAGGAGAATATTACTTTTTTCATGGCTTAATTTTTTAAATTTTATAATTATTACTTTGACTACAAATCTACATATTGTGTTAGTTAATGCTATCTTAATTCTTCAAGTAATATGATAAAGAAACATTAATATTGATTAAATCAAGACGTATAACGTCACATTTCTAATTTTATGACAAATTTGTAGAAAAATAATATCAGCCGCGAAGGTAAACATTTCAATGAAAATAAAATAAATTTTCAATTTAAAAGGAATAATCCCAAGCTTTTCTTAATTTTTAATGCTTATTATTAAATTTTCAAAAATCTCTGAATACTTGACTTACCTTCTGTGTTTTGAACTTTTAGAAAATATAAACCTCGTGAGAGATGAGTAATATCTATATTGGTAAAATCCATGTCTTGTATGGTTGATTTATTTATTATTTTATTGTTCATATCCAAAATTTCAACAGTCCAATTTATGCCTGTTCCAAAATTATTGATAACACTGATTTTGTCTGAAGAAGGGTTTGGAAAAATATTAGGTTCAAATACTTTATTGGATTCTACAGAGGTTACTATCGATGTTTTGGGAGGCTGATTGAAGAAGTCCCAGAATAAGGTTGGGGCATTAAAAGGATAATTAATTCCATTAGGGTATTCATGTGTTTGACCTTTATTAATTGAAAATAAGTATGGTGCGCACTTAACCCCTGGTTTACATTCAGACCATATATAAGTCTTATTATTATTTGTTTCGATCTTTTTGTAATTATCTGTTAGACCCTGACAGGCTAATGCTCTGTTTAATGCTACTTTATGATAAACCAATATTGAATCGCCACCAAAAGGCAATTCCTTTGGAAAATTTGGAGTAAAATACCGATCATCTTTGGTACCGACAACATACCAAATGGGAATCCTATTCTTTGGTTCAATAGAGTCTAATTCATGTAAAGGAGCACTCGAACCTGCTGCTCCTTTAAATAGATCTCCAGCGTCCATCGCTACTTTATGTATCATACTACTCCCGTTAGAAAATCCACTTATAAATATTTTATCTTCATTTATTTTTAAGGAGTCTTTTAATAAATTCACAGTTTTTCTAAAAAAACCGATATCATCAACTAACTTAGGAATCTCTTGAGGGCAAATGGAGTCTAAAAGTCCTCCGCAATTAAACCTTGTTTGTATTTTTACCACTCCTCCCTCCACAAAGCACCATTTTAAAGACGATGGAAAAACAGTAATAAAATTTTTTTCTTGTCCTAGTTCTTTCCATCCTTTATTGTTGTAAAAGACTGATGCATCACCTGATGTACCGTGTAGCATAAATACAATAGGATATCCTTCTAATGGGGCGGCTTTTGATGGAATTGAAACGATAACCTCTCTACTTCGACCTTCATTAATAAAGTTTATATCCTTTCTGATTTGAGAAAACACCAGACCTTGGATTACTAAAAAACTGGTAAAAAGAATTAAATAGCGCATGGTCAATTATCATTTTTGTACTGAAAAAGTAATATTTTAAATCGTATTTAGTGCGATTTTAATGCAAATAAATATATTTTTAAATATAAAATACAAAAAACTCAAAATAATTAGAAAACTAAACTTTACACTCAATAGCGAGCTCCGAAAATGATAATTTGGTGGGAGTCTAAGTATCAATCAAAAAATATCAATATTACTACCCTTCCAATCTGGAAACAACTTTGATTTGTCCTTGACACCTAAGTGGTTTTCGGCTATGGCGTTAAAAAGCGATCGGTAATCTGTCGTGACAGGTAAGTCTCTTTTCTCAAAAAGATTGTCTAGACTTAGGTCTTTCATTTCTTCATACACCTGGCCACCTTTTACAGAATTTCCTATAACAAAGCTGCACGATGCTCTACCGTGATCGGTTCCATTAGTGCCATTTTGTTTTACAGTTCTACCAAATTCAGTCATGGTCATAATAACTACATCATTTTGAAATGTCTCAATATCTGACCAAAGAGCAGCAATTGAAGAACTTAAGTCATTGGCATTCCGAGCGAATACTCCAGCATCTGTACCTTGATTAAAATGGGTATCCCAACCATTGCTCTCCGCAAAACCTATTTCTAAACCCACATCAGATTTGATCAATTGGGCAATTTGTTTTAGGGAGTTGCCAAGTGGAGAATTGGGATATTTTGCGCTTTTCGATGGTGTGTAACTTTTGAAATCCAATTTTTCAATTGTTTTCATAGCTTCAAAACTTTCCTTTGAAGTATCTTTTTGCAAATCATCGATCGTCGCATCATAAAGCTCTTCTAAGCTCAGTTCTGAAGACAATATTTTACTCGATCTGCTATTTAATTTGAAGTTTTTGAAGTCTGAGACAGCTAGACATGGGTATTCTCCATACATAGATCGAGGCATCGCATTGGTAATACTCACTCCTTTGAAGATACTTTTGTTACCTTCGGTAGACTCCAAAACCCTGTTAAGCCATCCACTTGCTGTGCCTTTGACAAATGGAGTACCCGTCTCCATAAAGTCTTGTGCGTCAAAATGACTTCTAGTAGTATTAGGAGAACCAATACCGTGTATTACTGCTAAATTGTTGTCATGGTATAGCGATTCAAAGGATTTAAAACTAGGATGCAAAGCAAACTTACCATTGAGGTCAATAGGTGATTTGCCTCCACCTACTGGCATAAAAAGATTGGGCCTGAAGGCTTTTAGATTAGAATCATTAAATGGACTTACTGCCATCAAACCATCCATAGCTCCACGTTGAAAAATGCAAACAAGAATCTTGTTTTTATTTACCTTTTTTTGAGCGGTAATGGCTTTCTTCACAAAATCAGGTACAGAGGTTATACCTAATCCAAAAAATGCGATACCACCTTGTTTGATAAAAAATCTTCTACTATTATTCATGATCTATCTTCTTTGAAAATTTGGTGAGCCGATTATGATACCTAATGCTTGGGCTAGGGTCTTATTATTATCTTCCATGGTCGTGTTAGTGGTATTGCTTTCTTGATCGACTTCCATTTCACTTTGGTCCTTTTTGATGGCTTTTTCTTTGATTTTATTCTCAAATTCTGGAGTGTTTGCTACAGCCAGCAATTTTTCAATCGAGGCATCACTGTCTAAAGTAGGTAGGAGTTTTGCAAATATTTTGTTTAATGCATCCTCAAGTGATTCAGGCTCGTGGTTGTGGAGCATTTTGAGAGGATTTACTTTTACTCCGCCTATTTTATTGTTGGCTAAGTCTATTCCAAAATTAAGCCTTTGTAAGAGCAGGCCCGAGTTTATCCAAAACAGCCCTTTGTCAGGAAAGCCCGTTGGAGCTTGATAAAAATAAAGTTTTTGACCCATTTTTTCAATTTTTGTAGCTAAAGCGTACGGAAAAACCACCGTAGCCCCTGTTGCCCTAACAGCACTGACAGTATATTCAAAGGGAGATTTTATCTTCTTCAATTGATTGCTTTTATCCCAAAATGCATCATGTTGTACCATAAAACTCAAGACAGCTGTGATGCTTCCATTTTGTTTTTTGAAAACTTCTGCCATTTGTTTGATGATCATTTCATCAGGATTGTCATTCAAAAATTTAGTAGCTATCTTTTTGGATATAAAATATGCCGTGGCATTGTGAGATGCAAGATCTTTAAGCAGTTGCAATCCACCTTCATAGCCTTCTTGGTACGTATTATTCAATACTAATTTGCTGCCTGGTTCATGCCTTTCTGGTGAAAATACAAAATCATTAATTTCTATCATTTCAGACTTTGACTTTCTAAACTTTTTAGCCAATTTTGCCATTTCGTCAAAGTTTTGGATCAATAACTTGGGGTGTAAAGTCCATCCAGTTAGGACTTTTGCAGCATTGGTCACATCAGCTTGAGTATATCCACCATCTACGCCCAAAGTGTGCAATTCCATAACCTCTCTTGCATAATTTTCATTTAGGCCTTTTGCATTGTTATTGTTAGGTCTATTAGGATTCATACTAAAGCCTTCTTTTGTACTACTAAAATTATCGAGATAAGTAAGCATTGCTGGTGATTGGGCCGTGAAAACAAGTAAATCTTCAAATTTACCAACTACATTTGGACGAATGACATCCCTTTCATAACTTAATACATATTTGCTGGTAGTGTTTTTACCCATGAAGACATTGAAATGGTTAAACCAAAAATCGGTCAAAACCTCATGCAATTGATTTTTTGTATAAATGGCACGTAAAATTTTTTGATTGGTTGTTTGTCTTTCTAATTCTCGTACTAACTGAATGTTATTTTTGTCCAAATACTCCTTAATTCGCGCTCTATCCTCATTTTTAAGATTTTCTGGATCATCACCAATTTGAATACCATCTTTCTCTGCCAATCTTCTCACTTGAGCTGGTAGCAAGAATTTTTTTGATATCTCTTCTGAAGTCATATTAATCGCTGGATAGGAATTCAGTTTTTCATTCAAAAGGTTGTCAGCTATTCCACCTTTCAGCTGTGTTTCAAACCATTTTTCATGCCCCATTTTAAGGACCACATCGATGTCCCCTTCAGCTATCCCAAAAGTAAATCTATTCAATAAGTGTACAGCAGCTTCTTCCTTAGAATAGCCCATTTTTTGATAGGGAAATTTCATTTGGGCACTAGAAACCTGTTTTATAAAAACGAGAAAAATGAAGATAAGATTTGCTATTTTCATGGAAGTTTAATTTGTGGTTAGACTGCCATAAATTGAAATGGTTTAATTAAGTTTAGCATTTAGTAATCGCCTTAGTTTTTGTCACCATTTTTGTTACAAAAATGGTGACAAAAAAATTGCCGTTTTTTGTTTTCCACGACCTGAAGGTCGCGGTAAAAGTTATTGAATTTAATAAAAAATAAGCTTTTTTAGCAAATTGCCAAAGACCAACAGCCAAAGACAAAAAGCCAAAGGCCAAAGACTACTCGTACCTCAACGACTCAATAGGATCCAATCTCGCTGCCTTTAATGCGGGATAGAGTCCTGCTACAATGCCAACAAAGACACATATTACAATTCCCAAAAGCATCCAAGCCCAAGGTATAAAAAACTTGCCTTTTATCAATATGGTAACTAAAAAGCCAATACCAATGCCAAGGAGAATGCCAACAATACCACCCATTATGCAAATAACAACTGCTTCTGTCATAAACTGGAGAAGGATATTATTACTCGTTGCCCCGAGGGATTTTCGAACGCCAATTTCTCTTGTACGCTCTGTGACTGATACGAGCATGATATTCATTAGACCTATTGAGGCTCCAAGCAAGGTTAGCATCGCTATCACTACCGTAGCCCACCGCAATGTGGAGGTCATCTCTTTTAAGGTATTTAAAACAGAGTCACTTTTCTTGATTTCAAAATCATTTTCATCGACAGGTCTTAAATCGCGAACCACACGCATTAGTCCTATTGCACTTTCGATAGTTGCGTCTACATAAGAAGGATTTTGTACAGCAATGGCAATATTGATATTTTGATCTTCATAGCCATACAATTTACGCGCTAAATCAATTGGGATATACACTCTTTTGTCAGCATTATCGCCAGAACCACTTCCTTTTTGTTTTAAAGCACCGATTACATTGTATCGATTGCCGTCTACGATAAGTGTTTTACCCAATGCTTTATCATAATTATCATCAAACAAAAATTTAACTACCTCAGAGCCTATGATGATCTTATTTGTCTCGTTAGTTCCAAAGTTTCGTCCTCTTTCTAGTTCAAAAGCCGATGCAATGACATAGTTTTCGTCTATTCCTCTAATTTGGAAGGTAGGGTTGGTTTTTAATTCGCCAAACTTGATTTCTACATTACCTTTACACCAAGTGTCCAAAGCTACAGAAGCTCCACTAGTTCTAAACCGCTCTTTAAATTTTAGAGCTTGTTCGAAGGTTATATTTTCACTTCTTTTACTTTTTCGGCCAGACTTTACAGTAGAAATCGTCTGTTCTGCTGGTCTAATGGCTATAGAGTTAGCTCCCAATCTATTAAAATTGCTACTCATCGAAAAAAGTATAGCATCAATTGCCGTCAAAATTCCCACAAGACATGTTATCCCAATAGCAATGATGAGCAATGTGAGCAAAGACCTAAGAAAATTAGATCTTATTGAATAATAGGCTTCTTTTAATGTTTCTATAGTTACTAACATGTATCGTAATAATTAATCTCAAAGATACTGTTTACTCCTTTTATTCAATTGCTTTTTCTACTTAATGCTTATTTCGGTCGATGAAAACTATATAACTGTCATTAATTTGAGGGTTAAAAACAATCAACTCGTGATTTTTTTGATAGGTAGAAGCTACAATTTTGTTGAAAACTTGCCACACGCTCCGAGATTGTTCAATAAAGTGTGTCTACATATCTTTGTAAAATGAAAGAAGAAAGAACAAAAATTGAAACAGAAGAATTAATGCAAAGGATGCAAAAGCACCTTTATTCTAAAGAGCCCT
>JALHLK010000046.1 GCA_022844565.1 Saprospiraceae bacterium | reverse complement strand
CCAATCAAGTGTACCATTTCCAACCTCTGCAAAGAATCGTTGTGGTGTGTTATCTATATCCTTTAAGTGCCATAATTCAAATCTTCCAGGATGATTATCTATGTAAGCTAGGGCATCCTTATTGCCCTTGGCCATCCAGTAAAAGTCAATTTCGTAGCAGACTTTATCTTTATCCGTATTGGCTAAAAGATAATCAAAAGGTATCTGCCCGTCCATCTGTATAAACTCAAAATCATGGTGGTGGTATGCAAATCTTAGTTTATTTTTATTGGCTATTTCACCAGATTTATTGAATAGTTCAGCATGTCTTTTATAGTCATCTAGTCCTTTGCGATCAAAATCCATAAGATAAGGACAGACCACATATTTGACTCCGATAGAAGCTAAATCTTCACACGCACCTGCAAAATTATCTCTGAGCGTTTTTGGTTGTTTGCCATCTGTACTACCTATCCCAATATGAGCACTATTCATTTGCAAACCACAAGAATCTAACACATTTTTAAATTCTTTTGGAGTCATTCCGTATATCTTACCGTTGCTATAGCCAGCACATTCTACATCTTTATAGCCAATTTCAGCTAATTTCTTAAGTGTGGTAATCGGTTCTTTACTCATTTCATTTCTTACCGTGTATAGTTGAAGACCTACTGTATTGCCCACAACGCCAGAACCACTTTCTGCCATAGTCGATTTAGATTTACAACTAGCTAAGGCTATTGTACCCAAGCCAATTAATGATGATTGCGTTAAGAATTTCCTTCTAGATACCATGATATTTTAACGATTTGATTTGAATAGATAGTCAAATGTACAATAGTCGCAATGATTCTGCAATTAATAGTTGGAATTTTATTATTTGGACGGAAAAAGTTTAAAATCTGATACCAATGTTTGAAAGAAGAAAAGGCGTTAGATTATATTTTTATTGATTTTTTAACTTGTTTGTTTGGTCGTGTTAACAAAACGACTTTTTATTAAAACGTATAAGTAAAGACAGAAAACAAAGAAAAGAAATTTTTTGCTCTTAAACCCAATAAAAACAGGCATTTATCAATGAGTGTAAAGAAAATTGCATCACGATAAAGAAAATTATAAAAATTAGCTGAAATTACTACCTTTACAAAATCCTTCAAGGGACACTTGATTTCTTTTTTACCAAACCAATTTCAAATGAAAATAAGAGAAATAAACGCAATGCGCGGACCTAACTATTGGTCTATCCGCCGTCATAAATTGATTGTAATGGTTCTAGACTTAGAAGATATGGAAGAAATGCCTTCCAATAAGATACCAGGTTTTGGAGATCGCCTAAAAAATATGTTTCCAACGATGTATTCTCACAGATGTTCAGAAGGATGCGAAGGTGGGTTTTTTATGCGTGTAGATGAAGGTACTTGGATGGGTCATGTGATAGAGCATATTGCTTTAGAAATACAAACGCTAGCAGGTATGGATACTGGTTTTGGACGCACTCGAGATTATGGAGAAAAAGGCGTATATAATGTTGTTTTTTCATACATAGAAGAAAATGCAGGAAGGTATGCGGCTAAAGTTGCTGTGGACATATGTAAATCACTTATTGCAGGGACGGCTTATGATATGTCGGATGACATACAGAGAATGAGGGAGCTTCGTGAAGCACAAAGACTAGGGCCTAGTACGGGATCCATAGTAGAAGAAGCTGCGGCAAGGGGCATACCTTGGATTAGACTCAATAAATATTCGTTGTGCCAATTAGGGTATGGAGCCAATCAAAAGAGAATTCAAGCTACCGTGACGAGTGAGACAAGTAGCATTGGTGTCGAATTAGCATGTGATAAAGAAGATACCAAGTTTTTGTTACAACAAGCCGAAGTAGAGGTACCTAAAGGTGAAATAATCAGCATGGAAAGTAGCCTAGAGGACGCTTGTAAGTTTGTCAAGTTTCCATTGGTGATAAAACCGATAGATGGTAACCATGGGCGAGGTATTACTGTCAATATAAACACTTACGAAGAAGCCGTAGAAGCTTTCCACGCAGCAAAAAAAGTATCTCAAAAAGTAATTGTAGAAAAATACATAACAGGTGAGGATTATAGATTGTTGGTCATCAACCATAGATTGATAGCTGCAGCAAAACGATCTCCTGCTCATGTCATTGGCGATGGTAAATCGACGGTCAAACAATTGATAGACCGTGTCAACTCAGATCCACGGAGAGGCTATGGACATGAAAATGTGCTTACTATGATCACAATCAACGATCTTACCAAGACCATCATAGCAGCCAAAGGGTATACGGAAGACTCAATCATACCATCTGGCGAAAAATTAGTGTTGAAAGATACGGCCAATCTTAGTACAGGTGGGACAGCTGAAGACGTGACAGATATCGTCCATCCAGCTAATGTGGCCATGGCAGAACGTATTTCTAAAATTATAGACTTGGATATTTGTGGTATTGATATAATGACGAGTGATATCAGTCAACCACTTTCTGATACGGGTGGTGCCGTATTGGAGGTTAATGCTGGACCTGGATTTAGAATGCATCTTGCACCCACCAAAGGTTTGCCACGAAATGTAGCTGCTCCTGTAGTTGATAAGCTTTTTCCAAAACAAGGTGACACAGGCCGTATACCTATAATAGCCATCACAGGTACTAATGGAAAAACAACGACAAGTAGGTTGATTGCGCACATGGCAAAAATGCACGGGTATAGAGTTGGGTATACAACAAGTGACGGAGTTTATATCCAAAATCGTATGCTTATGAAAGGTGATTGTACTGGGCCTACAAGTGCAGAATTTGTACTCAGAGACCCTACTGTTAATTTTGCCGTATTGGAGTGTGCGCGAGGTGGTTTATTGAGATCAGGTCTTGCTTTTACGCAATGTGATGTAGGCATTGTCACCAATGTAGCAGCTGACCATCTAGGACTAAAAGGTATTCACACCTTGGAACAATTGGCAAAGGTTAAGGCTGTAATACCTGAGACAGTATCACCGCAAGGTTATGCAATCTTAAACGCAGATGACCATTTGGTGTATGATATGAGAAAAAACCTGACTTGTAAATTGGCTTTATTTTCTATGGACGAAAACAATCCTCATATCAAAGCACTACAACGTAAAGGAGGAATTACAGCGGTCTATGAAAATGGTTATGTAACATTATGTCGAGGTCAATGGAAAATGCGCATTCTCAAAGCAGACAAAATACCACTTACGTATGGAGGTAAGGCAGAATTTATGATCCAAAATATACTTCCAGCCGTTATTGCTGCTGATGTCCAAGGTATAAGTATTGAAGATATGAAGGCAGCACTCGAAACATTTATACCATCATCCTCACAGACGCCTGGAAGATTAAACTTGTTCAAATTTGACAAATTCCAAATCTTGTTAGATTTTGCCCATAATCCAGCGGGTATGAGGGCCTTGCAAAAATTTACAGACAATTTAGAAGCAACACATAAAGTAGGAATTATAGCTGGTATAGGTGACCGAAGAGAGGAAGACAACAAAGAAATGGGTAAAATCGTAGCGCAAATGTGCGATGAAGTTATCATCCGCCAAGACAAAAACCTAAGAGGCAAAACCGAGGTAGAATTGATAGAAATGATAAATTCAGGTATCAAATCATACGACCCAAATAAAAAGACAACGATTATACCTTCAGAAAAAGAAGCCATAATGCATGCCGTAAAAACAGCACAAAAAGGTTCGTTGATTATCGTGTGTAGCGATGTGATACCTGAAGCGCTAGCGTTAGTTACCAAGCTCAAAGAACAAGAGATGAGTGGTGAGATAACATTTGAAGCTTAATTCAACAGTTTATAGTATGAATCAAATATTTTCAATAGCTATACATGGTGGAGCAGGCACATTGATCAAAGGCCAAATGACTCCAGAAAAAGAAGCCACTTATAAAAAGGCTCTTCAAGAGGCTTTAGATCAAGGTTATCAAATATTGGAAAATGGTGGGTGTGCTTTAGACGCAGTAGAGACGGCTGTAAAATCATTAGAGGATTGTCCACTTTTTAATGCAGGACGAGGTGCTGTCTTTACCGCAAAGGGAACTCACGAAATGGATGCGTCTATCATGGAGGGTAAAAACTTAAAAGCAGGTGCTGTTTCATTGATCAATGGTATCAAAAATCCAATCTCTTTGGCGAGAGCTGTAATGGAAAAAACAGACCACGTTTTTCTTGCCGGTGAAGGAGCCATGCAGTTTGCAGTGAGTCAAGGATATGATGTGCTGGAAGATTCCTATTTTTATGATGATTTCAGATATCTCCAGTGGCAAAAAATAAAAGACAGTAACCAATTTCAACTTGATCATAGCGATCGAAAAGATTCAAAATTCGGGACTGTAGGAGCTGTGGCTTGTGACCAAAATGGCAATGTAGCAGCGGCCACATCTACAGGTGGTATGACTAATAAAAAATGGGGAAGAGTAGGTGATAGCCCGATGATAGGTGCTGGAAACTATGCCAATAATAAGACATGTGCAGTAAGTTGTACAGGAAGTGGTGAGTATTTTATCCGAGGTGTAGTAGCCTATGATGTATCTTGCCTAATGGAACACAAATCTATGACAGTAGCTGAAGCAGCGGAAGAAGTGATTCAAAAAAGAGTATTGGCACTCGGTGGAGATGGAGGTTTGATAGCCGTAGATCGCCATGGAAATGTAGCATTGCCATTCAACACAGAAGGGATGTATCGCGGATTTAGACTGTCTTCAGGAGAAACGGAGGTGTCAATTTATGAAGGAGAGTGATTGCAAAAATTTCTAAATTATCCCTTTTTAGAAGTCTCCAAAATAGATAGTAATGACTTTATACTATGAAAAAGTCAAAATATTCTGATTTATTCATAGTATAAAGTCAAAATTGTTTATTTTTACACAATGAAACGAAAAATTGATATCCAATTATTGGAATGGAAAGCAAAGGGAAATCGTAAGCCTTTGGTTGTAAATGGTGCACGTCAAGTTGGAAAAACTTACAGTATAAAATCTTTTGGTAATGAACATTTTGAAAGGATCGTCTATATTAATCTTGAAGTACAGACCTACGTAAATCTTTTTTTTGATCAACATATTCACCCAAAGGAAGTCATACCATTTATTGAAGCCAACTTTGGCATTCAAATCAGCCACGAAGACACATTAATCGTTTTTGATGAGATACAATCATGCCCACGAGCATTACTAAGTCTTAAATCTTTTGCAGAAGACGCTCCAGAATATTATGTAGCTGCTGCAGGTAGTTTATTGGGTGTCGCCATAAATAGAGATAATATATCATATCCCGTTGGTAAAATAGACGAAATCATACTTTATCCTTTAGACTTTGAAGAGTTTCTCTGGGCCCAAGGCAAAGATTTTATTGCTGATAAGATAAAAGAAAACTTCCACACCAATTTAGAAATGAATCAGTCATTACACAGATTGTGTTTTGACCTTTTTAAATCATATCTCATCGTTGGGGGCATGCCTGCGTGTGTATCTAATTTTATAGCCAACCAAAATTATTCTGAAGTACAGGAAATACATATGCAAATAATAAGTGATTACACAGCAGATATGGCTAAATATGCGACGGGAAGTTTAGCAGTAAAAATTCGTGCTTGTTATGATTCTATCCCTGTACAGCTTGCGAAGGAAAACAAAAAATTTCAGTATAAAATTGTTCAAAAAGGAGGAACTGCAAGTATTTTTGGTGAAGCCATTGATTGGTTAATGTATGCTGGTATTGCATTAAAGTGTGATAAAATCACTCATGGATATATACCTATTTTGGCTTACAGAGACTTCAGTGATTTCAAATTATACATGAGTGATATTGGATTGATGACAACAAAATCAGGTTATCCTATTCAAATGATTTTGTCTGATATCGATCCTAATAACACTTTTAAAGGAGCCTTAATCGAAAATTATGTTGCACAGGTTTTAAATTCTAAAGGGTATAAATTGCTTTACTGGAAAAACGAAAATACAGCGGAATGCGATTTTGTCATCCAAAATGCAACTGAAGTCATTCCTATTGAAGTTAAAAGTGGCCATAGGACCCGGTCCACATCACTTTCAATATTTATCAAAAAGTATCAAGCTCCAAACTCTATAATACTTTCTTTAAAAAATTTTGGCTTTGAAAACAGTATAAAATCGGTACCATTGTATGCCACTTGGTGTTTATAAAACTGAATTGTTCTTTGGCTTTTAGTCTCCTACTCGGTAGGCATTTCACTCTACTTATTTAGCCTTTGAGGAGAATTACCCCATTGAAATCATTGCCAAATGCCCCGCAGGGAATTGCCCATTGAAATCATTGCCCATTAACTAAAAACAGCATCCATAGGTAAAACTTTCACTATTCTCTTTTCGATATCAAACTGATCGCCATTTGCGAGGACATGTGTCGTTAAATTGGTAAGGGTAATGGGTGTTCCGTCAGCGAGGATTTTTATGTTATTGTGATGTAAGTTATGGGGGTCAAAAATGATGATCATTCCTGAGCCGATCACTTCAAAATAGTTACAATTTTTGATGACAAGGCCTGTATCTTCCGACAAACCTACACCTATAAGCGTAGGAAAGTGAGCTACGGCTTCTGCTAACCTGCCAAAGCGTCCACGTTGTATAAAATGAGAATCAATGATAACGTTGGAGATAAACCCCATGCCTTTGTCCAGGCCTACAGCACCTTTATAAAAAGACTCGGTACTACTTCCACCTGTGATCATCTCATCAGACATACACATCGCTCCAGCACTTGTACCTGCTATTACAAAGTCTTCGTTTTTAAGCCTATCCAACATGATATGATGAATAATGGTACCACCTATTATTTTAGTAATCTTAGATTGATCTCCTCCTGAAAACATAACGCAATCTGCCATTTTTATCAAAGTAATGCTTTCAGGCATTTCAGATTGCTCCCTTTCTCTAATATCTAATATATGTACATTTGTGCAACCTAATTTTATAAATGCTTTTTTGTAATTGGCTATCACTTTATCAGGGATACTGGAGGCAGTTGGTATAACTACGATGTGTGCATCTATACCTCCACTCTCCTTCACAACCCTAGCTAATATGCCACTGGTAATATATTCAAGTGTGTATATCTCACTTTTTTCTATCCCTTTATCTTCATTCCCTCCGATGGGTATTAAAGTACCTTTAAAATTCATTTTGCATTTATTCAGGGGGTAAAAGTACTATATTTGCCAAACTTGGGAGCAAAACCAATAAGAAAAGGCTTTTGAACTCCTCATAATATACTAATAATTAATGATAGCTACAGACTTTACCCCAGAACCATTTTTTAAAGCCAATAACTAACAGCTCAAAGCTAATTGCTTTATCTTATAAAAATAATTTTTGCATCATTCAGTTTATAATTGTGATTTTTCTGAACATAACTTGGTTCTTTAGATTTATATTCTGATTTTTACATTTCGAAAAAGCCTAGTGTATCGGGAAGAATGTGAATGCATAATAAAACGCAATATATTATTTTCAATATCAAGATGAAGTGTGTAAAGAAATCGCCGCAAGCGATTTTGAAGCGTAACTGTGGCCTACATGCCTCAACTACAGCGATCATCGCAGCCCTTCTTAGCACAGATATTGGAAAATAAGATCAAGTTTTTAAATGTAATTTTTTTCGTTATCGATGTGCAAGCTGGTTAATTTATGAATACTATGTGCGAAGAGAGTAAAAGACTAAAAGAAAATTACGAAAAAGGTAGAAAATGGCATCATTGGGGTCCTTATCTAAGTGAACGCCAATGGGGAACTGTAAGAGAAGATTACAGCGACAATGGTGACGTATGGTCATATTTTACCCACGATCAGGCACGTATGCGCGCATACAGGTGGGGCGAGGATGGTATAGCTGGCATCTCTGACATAAGGTGTAATCTTTGTTTTTCCCTTGCTATGTGGAATGGCAAAGATTCTATACTTAAAGAAAGACTTTTTGGTCTTGCAGGTCCTGAGGGTAATCATGGGGAAGATGTAAAAGAGTTGTATTTTTATCTTGAAAATACACCTACGCACTCCTACATGAAGTATTTGTATAAATATAGCCAAAACAAGTATCCTTATGCCGATTTATTGAGAATAAACAAAATGCGTGGTCTCAATCATACGGAATATGAGGTCTTAGACACGGGTATTTTTGACAATAAGAATTATTTTGACGTCTACATTACCTACGCAAAAGGAAGCGAAGACGATATCCTCATCAAAATCAATGTAAAAAATAGGTCTAAGCAGGCTGCTGATATTTGGCTATTACCAACACTCCTTTTTAGAAATGAGTGGGGCTTTAAAGAAAATATTGAAAAACCAATCATCGAAAAACAAGAAGGTGGATCAGGTTTTGGAAAAGTAAAAGCATCACATCCAAAATTAGATGATTACACATTATATTTTGAAACCCCAGACAGACTTCTTTTTACGGAGAATGATTCTAATGCCGAACGATTATTTGGCTTAAAAAATCAAAAACCTTATGTGAAAGATCTTTTTCACGATATGGTGACTCATGACAATTTTAAAGCTGCGGAAAGTCATACGTCTGGTACTAAGTTTTCACCTTTATACCATTTTACAATCGAAGGTGACGGTAGCCAGATTATTAAGCTTCGTCTTTCAAAAGATGGTAATTTAATAGACCCACTTGGCGTATCTTATGTAGACATCATGGCTAAGCGAAAGGAAGAGTGTAATGAATTCTATGAGCCGTATACTCAAAATTTTTCTCCCGACGATGCAAAAATAATCAGGCAGGGACTTGCTGGAATGCTCTGGACTAAACAATTTTATAGCCTAGATATAGAGGAGTGGATAGCTGGAGATGCAAAACAACCAAAACCATCTGGCTGGAGAAAATATGGGCGTAACCATCAATGGAAACACCTCATCAATGAAGATATCATCTCGATGCCTGATAAATGGGAATATCCATGGTATGCAGCTTGGGATTTAGCATTTCATTGCATCCCCTTAGCTTTGATAGACCCCGCTTTTGCCAAACACCAGATGGTCCTGATGCTTAGAGAATGGTATATGTCACCCAAAGGCCAAATTCCTGCCTATGAATGGTCTTTTAGCGATGTAAATCCTCCTGTACAAGCTTGGGCAACCTATCGAATCTATGAAATAGACAAGGATAAAACAGGCATAGGTGATTTATACTTCTTAAAACGTGTTTTCAATAAATTGGTCATCAATTTTACTTGGTGGATCAATAGAAAAGATAGACACGACAACAATATTTTTGAAGGTGGTTTCTTAGGATTGGATAACATTGGCTTATTTGATAGAAGTCAAGGGTTACCTGGAGGGGGCTATTTAGAGCAAGCAGACGGTACGGCTTGGATGGCTTTGTATAGTCTTAACATGCTTCAGATGGCTATCGAGATTGCTCAGTATGATAAGTCATATGAAGATATGGCCACCAAGTTTTTTGAACACTTTATCTATATAGCTGAAGCATTGAATAGCCCTAAACCCGACGGAAGCAGCCTTTGGGACGAAGTAGATGGTTTCTTTTTTGACCTTTTGGTTAAACCTAATAATACCATGATTCCCCTAAAAACTAGATCATTGGTAGGATTAATGACTATTAACCCTGTGACTGTAATACCTAAAGAGGCAATGGATAAGTTACCAGGATTTAAAGGAAGGCTCGAATGGTTTAGAAATTATCGGGCCAATAAAGGCAAATATCTTGTCATAGAAGACTACGATACAGATAAGGACTTACTACTCTCTCTAATGCCTAAAAACAGATTATTGAAAATTATGAATTCATTGGTTGATGAGGATGAATTCTTAAGTAAATATGGCGTTAGGTCACTTTCTAAAATACACAAGACACCTTATAATATTAATATTGATGGACAAACGTATAGTGTACGCTATGATCCCGCTGAATCGACATCTTATATGTTTGGTGGCAATTCCAATTGGAGAGGCCCTATATGGTTTCCAATTAATTATATGATTGTGGAGGCTTTACGAGAGTACTATAAATATTATGGTGATGCGATTAAAATAGAATGTCCAGCAAAATCAGGCAACATGCTTACCTTTGATGATATAGCCGAATTAATCAGTACTCGTTTGATCAATTTGTTTAGAAAAGACAGCGATGGAGATAGGCCAGTAAACAGTGCACATGGCCAATATTTTAGAGAAAAGAAGTTTGAAGATTTAGTTTTATTTTATGAATATTTTCATGGTGAGACGGGAAGAGGGTTAGGTGCATCACATCAGACAGGCTGGACAGGTTTGGTGGTGAATCTAATGTTGGAGCAAAAGACAGTTTAACCCTGATTACGCATTAGAAATTAACTGCAAGAAAATTATGCTTCATATTAGTTTCAGTACTCAATTTTCCGTCCTCTATGGCTTATGAACCATTTAGAATAGAAATAGCTAAAATCCAGTTGGTTTTATTTCGCAGCTAAATTGATATTTCGGATATCTATTTTTTACGCGGCTCATGTGCTTCACTACTATTTTGCCTAGTTTCCTTTCGAAAAAAGTCCAATGCGTAATCTGGGTTTAAGAAGCAAGTAAATAAATTAAAAGAACAAGGTTAATAATTCGAGGACAGCGCAACCGGGTTTTGAACTTTTCTATAATATTTTTTCAACTATAAAAAGCAAATCGGTAAAAAATGAAATCTAAAACTTTATTTCTTTTATCAATCATACCAACAGCATGGATTGGAGTATTAGCGCTGGTCTATTACACTAAGTTTAATCCTGTATGGTTTGGTATTTTAAGAGAATCAATTACAATTCCTATTCTCTTAGGTGCAATAGTACTTTTAGTTTTATCCATAATGGCATGGCGTAAAGACAAGTTTGCGATACAATCCTATGCGTTTTATGCTATACTCTTGATCTTCATTTCACATTTATTTCTATTGATGAGTTAAATCTTAAATACCATTTTTTTTACAAATAAACCTTTTTGTTTTAAATCACATTTCAACTCTCAAACATTTGGTCTTTGGCCGTTAATCCTTGGCCTGATGAATTAAGTATACAATAAAGTTTGTACCAATTTTATGATTTTTCAATCTTTGCAAGCCAAATAATCAACCTTATGAATCTTACCGACCTTTACTATTAAAACCTAAAATAGCTAAAGACCTAAAACAAGAAGTTAAGTACTAAAGACTTTTAGTTAATCATTCGAACAATAAAAATTTAATTTTATAGTTTTGAAAATTTCGAACTTTAAGTACCCCTTATTAAAAAAAGAAAGATTTTTATTCTCCGACTTATCACTATTTCATAGGCACCTCCATCACAAGCACTTTGCTATCTTTCAAAGATCTTAATGTGAAACCCGATACATCCCACAAGCCGTATCCATCGCGCTCCTCAAGCTTTTGGCCATCAATCTCTACCGCTCCTTCCAATACAAATATATACAGACCATTACCAAATTTTTTTAGAGCATATGTTTTTTCAATATTTTCTTCAAATTTGCCAATATGAAACCAGGCATCTTGATGAATCCACACACCTTGATCATCCATATTTGGCGATAAAATTTGGAAAAAATCATTTTGTCTTTCGAGGCCCTTGATCGATATTTGATCGTATCTTGGTGTCACATTTCTTTTGTTTGGAAAAATCCAAATTTGCAGAAACTTGACTTCATTTTCACTACTTTTATTATACTCGCTATGGGTTACGCCTGTGCCTGCGCTCATGACCTGTATGTCGTCTTCTCGGATCACAGTGGTATTGCCCATGCTGTCTTTGTGTTCTAAATCACCCTCAAGTGGGATAGAAATAATTTCCATATTATCATGAGGGTGTGCACTAAAACCTCTACTTGGAGCTACGATATCGTCATTCAATACTCTAATTACCCCAAAATGCATTCGCTCAGGATTGTAGTAACTTGCAAAGCTAAAGGTATGTTTTGATTGAAGCCAACCGTGATTTGCATCACCTCGAGTATCCGCTTTATGAAGCGTTGAGTATGTATTTATCATTTTAATATGAAATTTTGATTATTTATTGCTTTACCACTTTTACCACTTTTACAAGACCTGATGGATTGATAATTTGGACAGTATAAGGTCCACTGGGTAGATTAGAAAGGTCCATATTGGGAGCTTTATTGTCATCTAGGGTCTTTTCTACCACTTTACGGCCTATGTTATCAAAAACTTTTAGGGTATATTGGCTAGCTTGGCTAGATGATCTGATATTAATTTTATCTTGAAATGGATTTGGGTATACATCCACATGCTCTCCTACTGTTAATTCGGTATTTGTAGTTCTTGATTTTGAGAACGAATAGGCATCTACAACTGTTTTACCTTCCACCAAGGTTGTCTCTAATTGAAAAACTGGGTTTGCTCTATTAGCAGCATACCATACATAAGAGATGCTCGTATCAACCGTACTAAAGCCAAAATCTGCCCCAAAGGAGATGGTAACACTGTCAATAGAAAATGATCGCACACGTAATACATTGTCAAAAATGCCATCAGCTGTGGATATAGTACCATATGCATCTGCTTCTGTGGTAATTTGTGATCTAACACTTAAAAACTCTAAAGAATCTCCTAATTTTATACCATTTCGAGTATTGAATTTATCACCAAATCGAAATGGAAACTTCATCACCACGGGTGCTGGGTCAGCAGTTATAAATATGGTGTCATTTGTAAGTCCCTTGTTAACAATTTGGGTATTGGATACATTCATTAATACGACAAATGGTCCATCTTCATCTAGTGTCTTTAATCCCATATTGACATCCAATGCTTTGACCAAATCCTTTAAAGCAAGTGTATTTGGGTCAATGTAGGTAGATAAGATCTCATTACCTTTACTTAATTTAGAAAAATTCCATGTTTTATTGATACCTGCATCCCCTGGTGAAGCTACAAGTACAGAATCCTCCTCTACCGCAAATGAAACGCTAGTAAACGATTGGCCTATCTTTGGCTGATGAACAGATGATGTGATCGTCGGTTGACAAATTATAATAAATGGCAAACAGAGAAGTAGCGTTGTTAGAAATTTGGACATTGTTATATTTTTTTTGATTAAACAAAGATAAGGCAATTTTGCTTAAGGAATACACAATAAAGTGGATAAAGTACTATTATGAGACTCTGATTTGGCTGAATCGCTGAATTGCGTATTTGCTGATTTAGGAAAATGATTGGCAAGCTACAAAATTCTAAAGAAATGATTTTCTAAGTGATTGCGCATGCCCGCACGGAATTTGTCAGCATCACGTGTTGAAAGTATCTCGACCAATTCTTTATGGGAAGTAAAGTGTTTGTCTGTGGCGGGGAGGTTAAGTAATCCGCTAGCATAAATATAGCTGTATACAGGAAGTAAAAGATTTTGAAAATCCTTCAACGTGTCGTTACCTGTGATTTCATACAGTTTACCATGAAACTTTACTTCGTAATCAATGTCAAATATTTTATCGGATTGTGGTGACATTTCATCTTTGACGATTTCATACAATTCTTTAATGTCTTCATCGGTGGCTCTGTGCACAATAAAGTCAGCCATACCAACTTCTAGTACCAAGCGTAGTTCGAAAATATTTTTTAAAGTGCTTTTGTCCAATATATGTGGAATCAAAGACTTTTGTAACAATGCACTAATGTCTGGGCTTTTAATGACCGTACCCTTCTTCTTTTTTGTTTCGATCAGACCCATTGTCCTCAATCTATTCAGCGATTCTCTGATCACGGTCCGACTTACACCAAGCATACTCGTAAGCTCCAACTCCTTAGGTATAGAGTCACCAACATTAAGCTTTTGATTGATAAAAAAGTTGAGTAGACTCATTTCAACTCTGTCAACCATACTACTATTGTCAATTGCAGTGATTGACGAAAAAGGATATTGTTCTTTCATGATGGCACAAAATTAATTTTAATAATTTTTAATGAAAAATTTCTTTATTTAAAATTTCATTCTATTTTTGTCTTATGTTATTATGTATGACATAAAACAATTACAAACTTAGCAAAAATAAACGATAATGAAAGAAAGTGTTTACAAAATTTTTATTTTTTTGGTGTTTCTCATTTTACCAGGATTGAGTGTACATGCTCAAAAGGTGATTAATGGCCAAGTAAAAGATGCTAATGGCGGCTACGGATTGCCAGGTGCAAATATTTATGTGGTAGGTAGCACTGCAGGCACGATCACAGATAGTGATGGTAGATTTGTATTGGATGCGCCTACAAATACGAAGGAAGTGGTAGTGTCTATGATCGGGTATCAGACTCAAAATATCAATGTGGAGCAAAATACCACCATTGAGGTTTTGTTGGCAGAGGCATTGAGTGCTTTAGACGAAGTGGTCATAGTGGGTTATGGCACCACTAAAAAGTCAAAATTGATTGCTTCTGTATCAAAATTGGATAATAAATTTTTGGAAACAGGTATAAGAGCGAATCCCGCACAAGCCTTGTCAGGTACGATAGCCGGATTAAGAGTGGTAAATGGTTCTGGCCGGCCTGGTTCTCTACCAAATATCGTCTTGAGAGGCGGTACTAATTTCAATGGTACAGGTAGTCCTTTGATCATTATGGACGGTCAGATTAGAGGCTCATTAAGCGACATCAATCCTGAAGAGATCGCAAGTATGGAAGTACTAAAAGATGCTTCTGCTACAGCAATTTATGGAGCTCGGGCCAGTAATGGTGTTATCCTCATTACTTCAAAAAGAGGAGGCGAGGGCACATCTGCTGTAACTGTAAAAGTACAACGCGGCCAAAGTCAATTAAATGTACCTTACAACTTCTTGAGTGCAGAAGATTATATCTCTTGGACAAGAAAAGGTGTCGTCCAAGCGATGATCAATGGTACATTTGGTACGGTCGCAGCTAACACAGCACTATCTGCCGTAGGACCTAGAGGCACGGGTAATCTTTATAAAGACGCAGCTGGCAACTTAGTAGATGGTAATTACAGTGCAGCTGGTATATGGAGTGTGATGCGATTGACAGATGTAAATAGAGAATTACTCAATCAACCTGGTTGGAAACAAATGAAAGACGCCGTGACAACAAATGCAGCGGGCAACTATGATCCAAATGGTACTTTGGCCGATTTGATTTACAAAGATTTTAATTATGGTGATTTTGGTTTGAATACCTCTGCTGCAATAGAAGATATCAATGTAGGATTTAGTGGAGGTAATGACCGAGGCAAGTATTGGTCAAATATAGGTTATTATAATGAAGGTGGATTATCATTAAAAACTTTTTATAAGCGGTTTAACTTTGCCTTTAATGGGGATTATGCGATCAATAGTTGGTTAAAATCAGAAAGTGGTATTCAGTTTGCGCGAGCTAGCTGGAGGGATGAATCTTTGCAGAATGGAGAGGGCAACTATTGGGGTAGGATGTTATCAGCACCACCTACTATGAGAGGTACTAATGCTAATGGTGAATTGCTTCTTGGTCGAGATGCTAGTGATGGAAATCCGATTTACAATATTGACAAATATAAGCGCAAAAACCAAAGTGATAAGTTTACATTAAACCAAGCGTTTAAAGTCAACTTTACAAAGGACTTATCAATCAGGGTAAATGGTATTTTGATGTATGATGAAGCATTTAATGAAAGTTTTAACCAAGATTTTAGAACAGGTTTGCTAAATCTTACAAATCCAAACACGGGATGGAATCGAGATCGACAGTCTTCATCAAGTTTTAATCGAGTTACTCGTCAAACCTATAATTCTATCTTAAATTACAACAAAACATTTATGAAAAGCCACAATGTTGAGGCAATGGTAGGTGTAGAATTTTTTGAATCGTACAATAATGGATTGTCTGCTGGAGGAAGATTGGCTCCGACAGATGATTTTGCTGATTTACAACTGACCACTAATAATGCTGAGCAACAGACACGTAGTACAGATACATATAATAACAAAGAGCGTATTTTGTCATCATTTGGTAGGATAAACTATGATTATAATGGTAGATATTTAGCATCCTTTACGATGAGGAGAGATGGGTATTCTAGGTTATTGGGCAATAATCGGTACGGTACTTTCCCTGCGTTTTCTCTTGGATGGCTGGTCCATCATGAAGAGTTTATGAAAGGTGCAAGTGATTGGCTTTCGTTTATGAAGTTAAGAGGTAGTTGGGGTAGAAATGGCAATATTGGAGACATAGGAATCTACGAATTGCAAGGTGCTTTTGGTTCACAGTCTGCATACGGTGGTACAATTGGATTCTTACAGACAAGTGTGGCCAACCCTGATTTAAGATGGGAAAAATCTAATACCATTGAGGTAGGAGCTGATTTAGGTTTTTTCCAAAATAAAATCAATGCTTCGGTAGCTGTCTATGATAGAATAACCGACGATAAAATAGCGAATGTGCTCCTTCCTACATCATCAGGAGTCTCGAGTATCAGAACAAATAACGGAAGTATGCGCAACAGAGGCTTGGAGCTAGAAGCAACTGCAAAACTTTATCAAAGTAAAGATTTTTCTATCCAAATCGGTGCAAATGCAGCATGGAATAAGAATACGATTCTTCAATTGCCCTTTAATGGAAATGAAAACAATAGACAAGGTGGTCAGCAAATCTTTGATCCAGCTACAGGACAACTCATTTGGGTTGGTGGATTTCAAGAAGGACAAGAATGGGGAGAGATCTTCGGATTTGTAAGTGAAGGCATCATCAGAAATGCTCAAGATCTAGCCAATTATAATAAAATTGACTTAGCAGCGGGCCAAGTTTGGTTTAATGGATCAGCTGGAAGAAGGGTAGCAAGTCCTAAGTTAGTACAAGAAAGAAACCTAACTTTAGCAGGAGGATGGCTATCTACACAACTTGGCGATATGATGTGGAAAGACATTGATAACAATGATACAATCGACTTTAAAGATATGGTATCACTTGGTAGGCAAATACCAAGATGGACGGGAGGTTTTTCTACTACCATGCGTTATAAAGGTTTTTCATTATTGACAAGAATGGACTTTGCACTTGGCCATGTACAACAAGACTTCATGCACATGTGGGCTCTTGCATCAGCTCAAGGAGAGTTTAACCCAACAGATCGTGTATTTGATACATGGACTCCTGAAAATCCTGATGCCACCCTCCCTAGATACGTATGGGCTGATCAGCTCAATACCAAAAATTTTGATAGACCAAGCAGTATGTTTTTTGTGCCTTCTGATTATCTATCATTTAGAGAGGTTACTTTGAGTTATAGTCTTCCTAAAAGTTTTGCAAAGAAAGTAAAGATGTCTGCATTTAATATCAGTGCCACTGGACAAAACTTAGGGTACCTTACCCATTCTATGTTGAATCTGCCAGAACGGTCAGGTAATCAGACAAGTGGTTATATCATCCCAACTCAGTTTATTGTGGGGATCAATGCTACATTTTAATTAGTTTAATTTATTGAAAAAAGGTTTAAATTATCAGTCATGAGATATACAAAAAACATCATATTTTCCATTTGTTTTTTATTAGGATTTGCATCTTGTTCTGACACCTTAGATTTGACACCTGAGGACTACTTTGGAAGTGGAAATTTCTGGCAGAATGAGTCGCAGGTCAACAACTTTATGGTCGGAATTCATAAGCAATTGAGAGACAATCAATTTATGTTTCTACGTTTAGGTGAGATGAGAGGGGGAGGATTTAGTAATATAGATCGTCAAAATACTTCACTCAACGAATTACCCATTATTGAGCAAAGAATCAATGAAAATGCGTCTGGCGTCAGTAGTTGGGCGGGCCTTTATGGTTCGATCATACAGATAAACTTGTTTATTCAAAATGTGGAAAAAATTGCTTTCCTAAACGAAACTAGGAAGAAATATTTGCTAGGACAAGCTTATGGTCTAAGAGCATTTCATTATTTTCATCTATTAAGAACTTACGGAGGTGTACCAATTAGGACCGAACCCGAAGTACTCAATGGCAATACGGATCCCGTCAGTTTAAGAAAAGCTAGATCAACTGAAGCTGAAGTGCTTGCATTCATAAAAGCCGATATTGCCAAGTCACTAAGCTCTTTTGAAAGTAGTATAAGTCCTGCTGACAAAACACAATGGAGCCCCAATGCAACAAGAATGTTGAAGGGTGATGCATTTCTGTGGTCTGCACGAGTATACAATACTACCGCTGATCTAGCTGAAGCTAAATCGGCACTACAAAGTGTCACAGGTACAAGTTTGCAAAGCAGTTTTCCAAGTGTATTTGCTTACAATCAAAAAAACAATAAAGAGATCATCTTCGCAATGCGTAATTTTGTGGGTGAATCAGAAATGACTGGGGTTGGCTCGTTTCTTTATGCGACTTTCAATTTTAGTAATCAACACTACAAAGATTCATTAGCCTCAGGACCACTATTGGTTGACCCACTAGAAATAGCAAATTCAAACTCACAGCAGATCATCCAAAGATATGGTTATACTTTTGAGTTATTCAGGTTGTATGACACTCGTGACAAAAGAAGAGATGCGACATTCTATGATTATTACAGATTAAATACGGCAACAAAACCAGCAGGTATTGTGATCAGAAATACTGCATTGGTTAAGTTTTTAGGTACAATAAGTGCAAATAAGCGATACTTTTCTGATGATTGGCCAGTGTATAGAGAAGCAGAAAGGTTATTGATGCTAGCAGAAATAGCGAATGCAGAAGGTGCGGACCCTACTCAATTTATCAAACCATTGAGAGACCGATCATATGCCCCACAAGCTGATCCAAATCCTTTTGTTAATGGATCAAGAGATAACAATGAAATATTTATATTTACAGAAAGAGCTAAAGAGTTTGTTTATGAAGGAAAAAGATGGTATGATGCCATTCGTATGAAAGTAGGAAACGAACCCATTGCTTTTATCAGTGCGGCTCATCCTTTTGGTGTCATCAATAAAACAACACAAGCTCACATGGTAAGATGGCCTATCGAGCCCGCTATTTGGACAAATGATCCTTTAGTCAATCAAACACCAGGCTACCCTACTACTAAACCCAACTAAAAATATTAATTTAAATAATTGTTGCGATTTTTTGAATTTTGTTAATCTTGTGCTATTTCGGGAGCGATGGTAAACATTGGCTCCCGAATATAGACAACAATTCTTTTTTAAATGAGACGTATGGATAAAATATTTGTAAAAGTTGTTTTCGTCATCGTGACTTACACGCTGATAAGTGCAATGTCATGCAATAAAGAAGAAATAACTACTTTAGAGCAAAATATTTCATCTACCATCTCCCTCCACGAAAGCCCACTTTTTACAAATGATAGCATTTCTATTTTAGCAGATTTCAGACTCATCAATCAAAATGAAATATCACTAGATCTAGAGAAAATCACACTTACACTTTCTAAAGATTTAACGGTGAATTCATTATCTTTTTTAAACATCATATACAAAGGCGTTCATAATGGAATCACTTTGCACCAAGAAATAGGCAAGACCACAAAAGTTGGTGATTTAAACAATATTCTTACCAAACTTAACTTGAGTAAAGGCACCCATCATTTCCAAATCCAAACCGCAATAAAAAGAGACGCAGATCTTCTCAGTAAATTTGATCTAAAAAACGTTCAATTTCATTTTAAAAACAAGATAAATCATAGTCTAAGCCCTACAAATAAGTTTACTTTCAGACCGTGCATAAAGGTTAGGACAGGAGGACAAGATAAATGTGATACCTATCGAATACCCGGTATGATCACAACAAAAAACGGAACCTTAATCATGGTATATGACAATAGATACAACAATAGCAAAGATCTCCAAGAAGACGTGGATATAGGTATGAGTAGGAGTATTGACGGTGGTCGTACATGGCAACCGATGAAAGTAATCATGGATATGGGGACTTTTGGTGGCCGTTCCCAAAGACTTAATGGCATTGGTGATCCATCTGTACTTTATGATCCAAATACGCACACAATATGGGTAGCAGCATTGTGGATGAGCGGCTTAAGTCCTGATAAAATGTTGTGGTGGGCCTCCAATCCTGGTATGACGCCGGAAGAAACAGGCCAATTTATCCTGTCTAAAAGTACCGATGATGGACTTACTTGGTCACAACCAATCAACATCACTTCTCAAATAAAAAAACCTGAATGGCAACTACTCCTTCAAGGCCCAGGAATGGGTATTACTTTAAAAGATGGAACACTTGTATTTCCAACACAATTTAAAGAAGACATAGGGCAAAAAGCAATAGATGGAGGCCAATATACGAGTCATTCTACTATTATATACAGCACAGACAAAGGTGAAACATGGAAAATTGGAAATGGTGCAAAGTCAAATACCACCGAGGCCCAAGTCGTACAACTACAAAACGGTGACCTGATGCTTAATATGCGCGATGATAGAAATCGAAAAGACAAAACAGAAGCCAACGGTCGGGCCATAGCCATTACTAAAGACATGGGTAAAACATGGAGTACACATCCATCGAGCAATAGTGCATTACATGAGCCAAACTGTATGGCAAGCCTAATCTCAACAACCTACGAAAACAAAAAAGTACTCCTTTTTTCAAATCCAAATGACAAAGTTGAACGTATTAATATGACGATCAAAGCCAGTATGGACGAAGGATTGACATGGCCTGTAGAACATCAGATCAAACTCAATGCTGCAAAAGGTTACGGATATTCATGTTTGACTATGGTAGATAGTGAAACTGTAGGAATTGTATACGAAGGTTCTAAAGATTTGTTTTTCCAAAAAATATCACTTAAAGAGCTATTTTCAAAATAAAACTAACCAACTTAAAGACAGTTTATATGATAAATGATGGACTAATCGCAGCAACACACACCCCTATGAATAGTAGAGGAGATATACAATATGATGTTATTCCTAGTTATTACCAGCATTTAAAGAAAAGCAAAGTTGTAGGTATTTTCCTCAATGGATCAACTTCAGAAGGGTATCACTTAACCACCGACGAAAGGAAATCAACGGTTGATGCATGGTCCAATGCTATTGGCGAAGACGATTTTAAACTTTTTGTATTCACAGGACATCTTGCTACAAGAGAAGCTTGCGAAATGGCAGAACACGCAGCATCCTACAAGAATGTATACGGTATATCCGCTACAGCTCCTTTTTATCAAAAGCCATCATCTCAAGAACTGATCATTGCTTTGTGTAAAGAAATAGCAGAAAAGGCACCTTTTAAACCCTTTTATTATTATCACATTCCTGTGCTAACTCAAGTAAATTTGCCAATAGCTCAGTTTTTGATCAATGCCAAAAAAGAAATACCCAATCTACAAGGTGTGAAATATACGCACAATGACTTAGAAGAATATTTAGTTGCTAGAAATATAGATCATGGTAGCTTTGAGATATTTGCAGGTTTTGACGAATTGTCGCTTGCTAATAGAGCGCTGGGAGCAAAGAAATTTATTGGTAGTTCTTATAATTTTTTGACACCACTTTATTATGAAATGTTTGATTGTTTTGACAAAGGAGATTTTAGCCAAGCTCAGCAATTGCAACTACAGGCCATACAAATTATAAGAGTTTTGGCATCTTATGGATACATTTCTGCATGTAAATTTGTTATGACAGAATTAGGGATAAATAATGGTTATGTACGATTACCCTCTAAGCAAATTTCAGAAAGCGAAAAGTCCAGTTTGATGCAAGAATTAGAAAAAGTAGGTTTTAGTAAATTTATTTCACATATTGCGGTATAGAACATCATATCAAGAAGTTTGAAACAAATAATAGCTCATTTTTTATTAATCGTATTCTTCAATCCTTTGATGTCACAACATTCCGTTATACAAAACAAGATAACAACAAATATCATCGCTTCCCTTCCCATCAGCACGGATACTAGAGGGTGGAATATAGGAGTGGCAGGTCCAATTTGTGGTCTTATTAATAATAAAATAATAGTGGGTGGTGGAGCCAATTTTCCAGAAGGTTTGCCATGGGAAGGAGGTAAAAAGATATATCACAATCAGTTATACACGTTATCAAAAAAACTCTTAGGCAAGTATCATTGGAAAAAAATTGAATCAAACTTACCACACACAATCGGATACAGTGCCAATATCAATACAAAGCAAGGGCTTCTAGTAATCGGTGGAGAAAATGAAACGGGCGAATTAAAATGTGTATACTTATTAAAAGAAACCAAGGGAGAGATAAAAATAGTTCAATTTAAAGACTTGCCTACACCTGTCACCGCCACATCTGCAGTAGAAATCAATGGCAAGATATATTTGGTTGGAGGCACCTCCGAAAACAAAGCAATTCCTTTCTTATTTTGTCTCGAACACATTGATGAAGAAAGTGAATGGAAAAAACTGACTGATTTGCCTATGGCTTTAAACAATGCTGTCATTGTAAAACAAAATGATGGGAAAGAGCAATGTATTTATGTATTAGGTGGGAGATATAAAAACACCGATGACATCACGACCACTTTCTCAAGCAAAGTCTTCAGATACCAACCATCACAAAATCTTTGGACAGAAGTAGGAAATTTAAAAACCAACCTCCAAAATTTGCCGCTAGCTGCAGGTACCGGAGTAGCTATAAAAGATGGTAAAATCCTTCTATTTGGAGGAGATGAAGGTACTACTTTTAATAAAATTGAACAATTCAATTATGACATTCAAAAAGCAGAAGGAATGTATAAAACCCAATTGACGAACGAAAAAATCCAACTGCTCACTAACCACAATGGATTTAGTAAGCGGATATTACTGTACGATGTCAAAACTAATCATTGTGAAGAAATATCAGAGCGAAAAGACTTAACACAAGTTACTACTTCTGCCTTTTTATTTAAAAATGATGTCATCATTCCTAGTGGTGAAATCAAGCCAGGGATGAGGACTCCTCATATCATAAAAATCAAAATCCAATAATATTAAAACAATGCAAGCATGAAATCAATTTCGAATTACAAACATTACCCTTGGGTAGTTGTAGGCTTGCTTTGGATAGTTGCTCTGCTCAATTACCTAGATCGGCAGATGCTCTCTACGATGAAAAACCAAATGATGCTCGACATCAATGAACTTTCTACTGCAGAAAATTTTGGTAGGTTGATGGCCGTATTTCTTTGGATATATGCATTGATGAGTCCAATAGCTGGTTTGATAGCAGATCGAATTAGTAAAAAAGCATTAATTGTTAGCAGTTTGTTCGTATGGTCTTTGATTACCATGCTGATGGGGTATGCTGAGACATTTGATCAACTATATGTTTTAAGGGCTTTCATGGGCTTAAGTGAGGCTTTATACATACCTGCTGGACTTTCTTTGATTGCAGATTATCATCAAGATCAGACAAGATCACTTGCTACTGGTATTCATATGACAGGCCTGTATTTTGGGCAAGCTTTGGGAGGTTTTGGAGCTACGATTTCTGATATGTTTTCATGGCAGTTTACTTTTCAAACATTTGGGGTAATCGGGGTAGTATATAGTTTTGTGCTTATTTTGTTTTTACACGATTACCAGACAGATAAGACAACTATTGAAGTAAATAAAGCTTCTAGTTTCAATCTATCCTCTTTAAAAAATAGTCTAGGTACAATATTAGGGACCATTAGCTTTTGGGTAATATTATTTTACTTTACTGCACCAAGCTTCCCCGGTTGGGCTATAAAAAACTGGATACCGACCTTGTTTTCTCAAAATTTAAATATCGAGATGACCTTAGCTGGTCCATTGTCTACCATATCTATAGCCGCTTCCTCCTTCATTGGTGTCATAGCTGGAGGGATACTTTCTGACCGATGGGTTAAAAAAAACCTTAAAGGCCGAATTTTTACCGGAGCTCTTGGTCTAAGTCTTACGATTCCTGCACTACTATTTTTAGGCTTTGGCAATAGTTTGATCGGGGTTATAGGAGGTGCCGTGCTTTTTGGGATTGGTTTTGGTATGTTTGATGCCAACAATATGCCTATTCTTTGTCAATTTGTCTCTTCTAAATATCGAGCTGCAGGGTACGGATTAATGAACATGACAGGCGTCATCGCTGGAGCGTTTATTACAGATTTATTAGGTAAGTCTACGGATGCTGGTAGTTTGGGCAGAGATATTTCATACTTGGCGATACCTGTTTGCTTAGCTATTGTACTATTATTGGCCACATTAAAGCCAAAAACCATTAATATGGTAGATTGATGATGAGGATGTTGATTTGGATAATCCTTGGTACGATACCGTTCATCGGTAAAGGTCAAATATCTTTATCCAATATTTTTACTAACAATATGGTTCTTCAGAGAGATAAGCCAATAGTAATTTGGGGTAAGGGCAATCCTCAAGATTTTATCAAAGTAACATTATGTGGAAAAAGTCAAACAACAAAAGTGCAAACGGATGGTACTTGGAAGATTCGATTTCAAGCTATGCCTGCATCATCTTTACCTCAAACATTAACTGTCAAAGCTCCTGACACCACAATCATATTACAAAATATATTGGTCGGTGATCTATGGCTTTGTTTAGGGCAATCCAATATGGAATGGCCGATGGTAAAAGAGCAACATTTTCAAGAAGAAATTCAAAAATTTAAAGAAATACCTTTACGTTTTTATAATGCTACGTATGCGGGAAAAAATATGTATGGATCAAGATTTTCAGACTCAACTATGCTCAAGTTGCAACCCACAACCTTTTATTCAGGCTATTGGGAAGTAAATGATACCTCTACTTTTAAAACCATGAGTGCAGTAGGTTACTATTTTGGCAAAGAAATCGTAAAAAACACGAATATTCCAATAGGATTGATCAACTTGTCAATCGGAGGTGCTCCGATAGAGACATTTATCGATCCTATGGTTTTGAAATCACACCATCAATTTAAAAGTAAGATGGAAGGTGATTGGTTAGGAAATGATCATCTACCAGAATGGATAAGAGTGAGAGCAAAAGAAAATATAGGATTTAATAACATTGTACCTCAAGATGTAAATGGAAAAAATCATGCTTTTAAGCCTGGTTTTGCTTTTTTAGCAGGTATCCAATCATTATCCGCTTTGGCCATAAAAGGTATAATTTTTTATCAAGGTGAAAGCAATGCTCAAGAAATGGACAGAGTTCTGGAATATCGTGAATTGAGCAAACTTATGATAAAGAGTTATCGTGATGTGTGGAAAACCAAAAAATTACCTTTCTATTTTGCCCAACTATCTTCCATTGATACAATCAATTATAAAGCGCATCTCTGGCCATTTTTTAGAGATGAACAGAGAAAATTGATGAAAGAATTACCCGGCTTAGGTATGGCTATAACGGCTGATCATGGAATGAAAAACGATATACACCCGAGGAATAAAAAGGTAGTAGGAGAAAGATTAGCACTGTGGGCTTTGAATAGTGAATACAATAAAAACAATATCACCTTTGGTCCTCAACCAATAAAAACAAGCTATAAAAACAATATCCTTGAAATCCTCTTTGACCAACCATTATCTATTTCAGAGGGCCAAAAATTACATGGTTTTTCTTTATCCAATTCATCAAGTTTTGATGCGGTAATATCAGGAAACAAAGTAAAAATCGTATGCGAAAATAAACCTGAATACGTCTATTACAATTGGTCGCCATATACCAACGGTAACCTTACGAACCATGCACAGCTCCCTACTTCTACTTTTAAAATGAATGTAAAATGAAATATAAAATAAATTTAAGAAGACATTTTTGTTTGGCTGTGTGTCTGTTTTTTGGAGTCAGTGCTTCGTTTTATAATTTATTTGGACAAGTAAGAGAACCCAATTTTCAAGATTCTATATTTGGCACCTATTTTCATCAAAAGGTAAGTATTATCAATACCATACCATTGCAAAAAGACGAAATAATATTTCTGGGCAACAGCATTACAGATAGTGGCGAATGGACTTCATTATTTGGAGATAAGCGGATAGTAAATATGGGAATAAGTGGTGATGTGACATCGGGGGTATTACACCGGTTGAAGCATGTCCTTCAACGTAATCCTACCAAAATATTCTTAATGATTGGCACCAATGATCTCGCCCGAGGCATAAGCATAGACTCTGTACTTAACAATATGCTTTGGATCGCTGATTACATTCACCAACATCAGCCCTTGACCAAACTATATGTTCAAAGTATTTTACCTGTCAATGATCACTATGGTAAATTTTCAGGACACACAAAAAACAACAATAAAATAGTAGAAACCAACCAAAATCTGGCCAATAATCAGAAAATCCATCACTATACCTATGTAGACCTTCATAGCCATATGACAGATGAAAATGGTAAGTTAATTACGGCACTTAGTAATGATGGTCTGCATCCAATGGGTGAGGCTTACCAATTGTGGAAACACTTGATTTTTCATCACATATACGATCTTAATGAAAAGCCAGCCTTGATTCCACAACCTCAAAAATTAACATGGAATAAAGAAATATTCCCTTTATATCAATGCTCAAGTATTTGTATAAACACACCTTCTATCACCCATGAAGCTAGTGTTCTACAACAATTTCTGCATGAAAAAGGAATACGAACATCAATCCAAATCAACCCCAAAATCAGTAATGGCAAAGTAATAGAAATCTTAATCACAAATGAAAGATTATCTGAAAATCAAAAGGAAGGTTATCATCTTTCTGTCAATGCAAATAAGATCTTACTGAAAGCAAACACACCTCATGGAGTATTTAACGGTATTCAAACAATAATGCAAATATCAAGAACGGGAAGTACTACAGCTGGTTGTGAAATCGAAGATTGGCCAGCATATGATTGGAGGGGATATATGATTGACGTAGGTCGAAATTTTGTATCAATGAAATCCCTAAAAGAGCAAATTGATGTTTTAGCACGTTATAAAATGAATATTTTTCACTTTCACGCTACGGAAGATATCGCATGGAGGATTCAAATAGCCAGCTATCCTCAATTGACTGCTCCTGAACACATGCTTCGCAACAAAGGAATGTATTATAGCATTGCCGAAATCAAGGAATTGATACAATACTGCAAAGACCGTCACATCACCCTTATCCCAGAAATCGATATGCCTGGACACAGCGCTGCCTTTACACGAGCTATGAAATTTGATATGCAAAGTGACTCAGGCCTGATGGTTGTGAAAACTATTCTTGCTGAATTTTGCGACACTTATGATGTTCCCTATATTCATATCGGTTCGGACGAAGTAAAAATTTCAAATAAAAACTTCATACCAGAAGTAACGAAACTTATTGAAAGCAAAGGTAAACAAGTAATATCGTGGCAGCCAGGCGGTAATTTTGGTGATAATACCATTAGGCAGATGTGGCAAGAAAATACGGAATTTATTAAAACCAATAAAAACTTAAAACTTGTAGATTCAAGGCATTTATACCTCAATCATATGGATCCATTAGAAGCGGTCCCTACGATATTTTTTAGAAAAATTGGAAATGTATCTACAGGTGATAGCCTTAATCTCGGTGGCATTCTATGTGTATGGCATGATCGAGCTGTTGCTCAAGAAGCAGATATCTTAGCAATGAATCCTGTTTATCCAGGCATTCTTACATTTGCAGAGCGAACTTGGCAAGGAGGCGGACAGACTAAGTGGTTGGCCAAAATAGAAGAAAACAAGGTAGAACAATTTAGTGATTTTGTTAATTTTGAAAAACGATTGATCAATCACAAATCACAATATTTCATAGAAAAGCCGTTTCCTTATGTTGCTCAGAGCACACAAAAATGGGATCTTTTCGGACCATACAACAATAAAGGTGAATTAAGTAAAAAGTTTGATCCTGAAATGACACCAAAATTTTATGAAAACACAAAGCCCACGTTGACCGCAGTAGGTGGTACCATTGTTTTACGACATTTCTGGACGCCTATGATTGAAGGTGTTTTACCTAATCCTAAAGATAGTACCACATGGTATGCATCCACCCAAATATGGAGTAATGAAGACAAGTTATCAAAATTTTGGATAGGCTTCAATAATCTAGGTAGAGCACAAGGTTCTGACAGTCCTCCAAAAGGTGGGTGGGATTACAAGTCTAGCAAAATATGGTGCAATAACGAAGAGGTTTTACCCCCAAATTGGCTTCGAGCAGATCAAAATGGCAACTTAGAGATTCCCTTAATGGATGAAGGTTACGAATATCGATACCCAACGTTGATTCCACTGAAAAAAGGTTGGAACTTGGTACTCATCAAAGCCCCAATTGGTACTACGAAAAGTACAAGTTGGCATCATCCCATTAAATGGATGTTTACTTGTATAAAGTTGGAATGAGATTACATTGCCTCGTTGGTCTTTGGCTTTTGGTCTTTAGTCTTCAGCAGGAATGAAGGTTGAATTTATTGCCCAATTGAAATATTGCAGCTTTAGCTAATTGCTAATTGCCCTCTGCCGCGTTAGTCTTTGGCTTTTAGTCTTTAGCGAGAATGAAGATAAAATTCATTGCCCATTGAAATATTGCAGCTTTAGCTAATTGCTCATTGAGATCATTGCCCCACAGGGAATTGCCCATTGAAATATTGCAGCATTAGCTAATTGCCTAATTGAACACATTGCCATATTATCCCTTAAGAAATTGTTATGGTATCCTAAATAGCCCTTCGTTTTTAACGTTCCATTCTTTAGGAAACCCCATGTTCTTTTTAGGATTTTCTAGGGTACCGTTGGCCATCATTGCCAAGGCTACCAATATACCACCATTGCCAGGAAGGTACAATCTCAATCGATCAGTTTGATAATTGTGTCCATTTTTTAGATAAGTGTTGGTAGTGATTGGCATTAATAAAGCATCAACGGCAGCGTTGCCATCTTCTAGTCTTGCTGCCGACATTGCCAACATTGGAAAATCCCATCCCCATGTGTCATTCCAATGCCAGACTTTGAGTATTTTATCAAATGTTTTTTTCATGACATCTTTATCCAAACCATGAACAGCAGGTAACATCCCAAAAATGGCTAATACAGATGGGTGGTCTGTGAGCAAATGTGAATCTCGATATGAATCAGTGGCAGAGGATGCAAACAAGTATAAACTATCTTGAATGGGTAAAGGAGATAAGTTATTCTTTACATGAAGCCATTTTTGTGGAGCGGAAAGGTTTTGCAACTTTTTCCATTGAATGGCTTTTTCTAATCCCCAAGCCCAATAAGCCAATTCATATGTTGGGTTAATTGTCTTTTGGGGATCAAAACGTTCTTGAGCGGCTATAACACCCGGTCCAAGAACATATTGATTCTTTTTTTTGTCAAAAAATGCAAAATCAGCCATAAAGTCTGCAGTTTTTGTAATTAAGTGGTCATATTTTTTTAAAACCTCTGCTTTATTGGAACTTTGATCATAAATTTGAAATGCAAAATAAATAATATGCGGTTGTTGCCAAATGAGGTAAGAACCAACAGACGATGGCGTTTCTTGACCTGAGGGATCCGTCATTTTTTGCCAACGCACACCTTCGAACCCCTGTCTTTTTGCAATATTTTCAGCTTTGTCATAAGCTCTAAAGTACCATTCCATTTGCTTTTCTAATACTTCTTTCTGTCCCCACATTGGAAAATGAACCCCATGCCACCAAGCCATTTCCATGTGGGGCTTACCATACCACGAATTGTACGTCAACCCAGTTTCTTGAGGGAAAGATTTTCCTTGGCAATTTACTTTGGTTAGGTATAAAGAAGTAACCATTCTTCTCTCAAGTTCAAATGCTCTCTTGTCTTTGACTTTACCAAAATCTATGATGCCAGCTTTTTTCCAATATCCATCATTAAAGGATTTGTTTATTGATTTTACTTGGTCAAAGTTACTGGTCATGATGTCTGGTGATTCTTTAAAATGTACCGTAAACAGCCATGTATTCTTTCCTTTGCTTGGACTAATCAATGCACCATGAGGAGTTTGCTTGTAAATAATTTCTAGATTATCTGAATTGATTGAAGTATGATAAATTGTAGTATCAAGTTCTCTCTTAACTATTTTTCTTTTGGGAAGATCCATTGAAAGACTTAGCCTTTCAGCTTCATGATTTTCGTAAAGATTGGCTTCATCTACAAATGTGTCTGTAGGGTACGGATAGTTAATTTTTAGTTTTAAGCGACCTTGTTGAATAAGTAATGATTGTACGGAAACCGCCAACTCATCTGTTTCTTGATTAATGATACTTACTACTTTTATCCTTTCTTTTTCAATATAGAAAGTAGAAGTGAGCTCTCCCCGATACATATCAAGTACCTGACGTATGTTTTTTATGTCTTGAATAGTTGCCATAGAGCCATCTTCTTTTTGGATTTGCCAACCTACATTAGCCAAATGAATTCTATGTGGATTTTGACGAATGTAGTTTGAGGCTTTTGATTCATCTGTGTTGGGTGGCCATTGACGAGCATAAGGGATCTTTCGACCATGAAAATCAATATCTGCCAAAGTTTGCTCAATTTTGTAATCATTTTTGCTGGGAAAACTATGCCAGCCCCATTCAGATTGTGTACCGAGAGGAATTCCTCTGGCATACTCATTTACAAAAGTTTGCAAGCCAGTAACATCCATGGTCATCGCAAACTGGCCATTGCCCAAGGTGAGTGAATTGAGTGTGTCAACTTCAGTGATGACAATTTTATGCCGATCAAATATTTTATTTCTATTTAGCTTTTGTGATTGAAGGTCATCTAAATTAAAGAGTAGTATAATAAATACGGTAAAAATAGCCTTAACCCTAAACATGTTTATCTTTTGTAAAAAGGAAAACGTTTATTTCCTATGAATGACCTTAATTTTCGATTTTCTACAAATATCTACATTATTTTTTGGCTCTATGTTGTTTTTTGTGGGCAATTGCTTTTGGCACTCCTGATTCCAAATTAAAAGAGTCATTTCGAACGAAGTGAGAAACCTCAAATACATAAAACACTTTAAATGATCCTTGTGAATAATTTAAAGTAGAACCATTTTTTAAAGCTAAAAGCTCACTACTCAAGGCTAAAAGCTTTATCCATTAAAACTATACTTGAACCTTTTATGTAAATACAAAAGAAGGACGAATTCTTTTTGGCTTCTCTTTCCATTTTTTTCCTCACATTCTACCCTTTCCAAACTTTTTCTTACCTTTGTACTCTATGAGATTTATGACTAAAAAACTTGTTTACTTTGTGCTTTTAGTTGCTTTTTTATCTAATTGCTCTAGGCCTATCGCTGATTTTCAAATTGACGTTACTAATCTTGTTATACCGTCTAAAATAGGCTTAATCAATCAATCGTCCAAAGCGGAGACTTTTGAATGGATAATCGGAGACTCGATCATAAGTAGAGACAGATCTCCACATTATCAATTTAACAATTCAGGCAGGCACACAATTATCTTAAGAGCTAAAAAGGGAAAAAAAGCAACAGAAACTAAAAAAGAAGTTTTTTTAAATCCTCCTGATGCGTGTTTAGCCTTATTGAGTACATCTGAAGGCGATATTTTACTTAAATTGTATGATAACACATTAGCGCATCAAAACAACTTTGCCAAACTCGTAGAAGATGGTTTTTATAAAGATATTTTGTTTCATAGAGTGATTAATGGATTTATGATTCAGGCAGGAGATCCTACCTCAAAAGGTGCTACATCGGGTCAAAGATTGGGCAGTGGTGATATAGGGTATACTTTGGCTAAAGAGATTAATAAACAAAACTTTCATGTCAAAGGTGCCTTGGCTGCTGCACGGTTGGGCGATCAATCCAATCCTGATAAAAGGTCGTCGGGTTGCCAGTTTTATATCGTGCATGGCGAAGGAGTTACACCTGCTCAATTAGATAATGTAGAAGCTGGATTTGATTTTAAATACCCTACTACAATTAGAGAAAAGTACCTCAAAATAGGAGGAGCCCCACAGTTGGACATGAATTATACCGTATTCGGAGAAGTGATTGAAGGATTAGAAACAATAGATAGAATTGCCACCATGAAAACAGACGGCAACAATAGACCTTCAAATGATGTTAAAATCAAAAACTTAATAATTTTAAAATAAAAGGTATGGCAAATCAAGTGCTTGGAATTGATATTGGGGGAACGGGTATAAAAGGAGCAATAGTTGATATACAAAGTGGTGAGTTTTTATCAGAAAAAATAAAGGTGGCTACACCTTCTCCATCAACTCCTGAAAAAGTATTGAGTGCTGTCACAAAATTGATAGCCAGCTTTAGTTGGGAAGGAAAACCTATCGGAATCGGGTTCCCCGCAACGATTAAACATGGTGTCGTTATGAATGCGAGTAATATTGACCCAACGTGGGTAAATTACCCTATTGAATCAATTTGGTCTAATCAATTGAAGTGTCCAATCCATGTTTTAAATGATGCTGATGCAGCAGGCATGGCAGAAATGAAGTTTGGTAGTGGTAAGGAACTCACTGGCTCAACAATATTTTTGACTTTGGGCACAGGCATTGGTTCTGCTATCTTTGTAAATGGACATTTGATAGCCAATACGGAATTGGGACATGTAATTGTAAATAAAAAGGTGGGAGAAAAAATTGCTTCTAATGCAACACGAGAAGCAAAAGAAATGACTTGGAAGGCTTATGGAAAAGTGCTCAATAATTATTTAAAAAGAATAGAATTTTTATTAAATCCAGATCAAATCATCATTGGTGGAGGGATAAGTAAGAAATTTGAACAATTTAGACCTCAGTTAAATATTCAAGCCGTGATTTCCGCTGCAAAACTCCAAAACGACGCAGGCATTGTCGGAGCAGCAGTCTCTTATGTAAATCAAGAATAATGCAAAGCTACAAGATAAAAATACAAAAATTTGAAGGGCCATTTGACCTTTTACTGTTTTTTATCGAAAGAGACGAGTTAGACATTTATGATATTCCAATTGCAAAGATCACCAAAGATTTTCTAGAATACATCAAACAACTAGAAATAATGGATCTTGACGCAGCCTCAGAGTTTATCCTTGTAGCGGCTAAATTGATGAGCATTAAGGCTAAAATGATGATACCACGCAAAGAATTGGACGAGCAAGGAAATGAAATAGATCCAAGGGCCGAATTGACTGAAAGATTGATCGAATACAAAAAGTATAAAAGTACGCTTGCTGATTTTGCCTCTTTAGAAGAACTGAGGTCTTTGAAGTTTGAACGTGGCAACCCTTTAGTAGAATATAAACAATTAATAGATCAAGTATCTTATGAGTCCGAATTAGAAAATATCAGCCTATATAGATTGATGACCCTTTTTAACAGGTTGATAAAAAACTATGAAAATGATAAAAATAAGGTCGTACATCGGATATACAACTATGAATATAGCATCCAAGGCCAACAAGATTTTTTAAGAACCTCTGTTTTAAGTCATAAAAGAGTCAACTTTGTAGATGTTTTTTCAAAATTAGAAAATAGAATTCAGGCTGTAGTTACATTTATAGCCCTACTTGAAATGCTCAATTTACAACAAGTCATAGTGACACAAGGAGATGGAGTAAATAACTTTTGGATTGAATTCAAAACTAACGATGAAGAAGAATAGCATTTTTAATGTGCTACATATTATATTATGAAAAAAGATATAAAAAAGAATGATGAATAAATCTGATGTGTTGGTGATTGGTGGAGGTGTCGCAGGATTATCATTCGCTATATGGTTGGCTGATCAAAGAAAAGACCTTCAAATTACGGTCTTGACAAAAGCAAATAGCGCAGAAAGTAATACCAGTTATGCCCAAGGAGGCGTCGCAGCCGTATGGGATGAAAATGTGGATGATTTTAAAAAACACATTGAAGACACGTTAGATGCAGGAGACGGTATTTGCCATGAAGATATTGTGAAAATCGTAGTAGAAGAAGGACCAAAAAGAGTACAAGAAATTATAGAATGGGGAGCTAGGTTTGATAAAAATAAAGCAGGTAACTACGATTTGGGTAGAGAAGGTGGACATAGCGAAAATAGGATCTTACACTTCAAAGACATCACAGGCTGGGAAATTCAACGAACGCTAATAGAAAAGTCAAAGGAATACGACAATATCACCTTTCTAGAACATTACTTTGCAATAAACATCATCACCCAGCACCATTTGGGTAGATTGACCACCAGACTCACACCTGATATAGAATGTTATGGTGCCTATGCTTTAAACAAAAAAACAAATAGTATCGAGACTTTTGTTGCAAAAGTTACAGTCTTAGCAACAGGCGGAGCAGGACAGGTGTACAAAAGTACGACCAATCCTACAATTGCAACAGGAGATGGTATAGCTATGATGTACAGGGCTAAAGGACGGGTTGCGAATATGGAGTTTATGCAATTTCATCCTACTTCATTATACAATCCAGCTGGAGAGAATCCTTCTTTTTTAGTTTCAGAAGCAGTGAGAGGTTATGGAGCAATCTTACGTACTGCTGATGGTGCAGAGTTTATGGATCGATACGATGAGCGCAAATCATTGGCTCCTAGGGATATTGTAGCCCGAGCAATAGACAATGAAATGAAAATTCGAGGAGATGAGTTTGTATACTTAGATTGCACCCATCTCGATCCAGAAGGTTTTGAAAATCACTTTCCTAACATTACTAAAAAATGTAAAAGCTTAGGTATTGACCCAATGAAAGACTTTATCCCTGTAGTACCTGCATGTCACTATACATGTGGGGGCATCAATGTAGATGAATATGGTAGATCTTCTATCAAATACCTCTACGCTGCGGGAGAATGTACCCATACAGGCCTACATGGAGCAAACCGTTTGGCATCCAACTCACTATTAGAAGGACTAGTGTATGGACAACGTATGGCTTTGGATATTCTTAAAGTAATCGACGAAATAGAAAACCCACCTCATATACCCAATTGGGATGCAGAAGGCACGACCGAACCACGAGAAATGGTACTTCTTACTCAATCTCTCAAGGAATTGAAAGAAATCATGAGCAGCTATGTAGGTATCGTGAGAACGGATGTAAGGTTAAAAAGAGCGTTGGATAGATTGTTCTTATTGCATCAGGAAACAGAGTTATTATACAATTCTACAATCATCTCTCCGCAATTATGCGAACTACGCAATCTAATTACTATCTCCTACTTAATCACACGATCAGCAGCCATGAGAAAAGAAAGCCGAGGACTTCACTACAATACGGATTATCCTAACCAATTTGACTATAGACAAGATACTTTACTATGATAAAAAATTTATTTTACCTACTTTTAATCTTGATCAATATGCCTTCAACTATCCAGGCCCAAACACCTTTTAGTTACCTTGCTCTCGGTGATAGTTATACCATTGGGGAAGATGTAGATTATGATCATATATTTCCCAAAATATTATTAGATCATTTGGCTAAAACAAAACTAAAAAGTAAAACAGCAGTTTCTTCCAAAATCATTGCTAAAACAGGTTGGACCACAAAAAACTTATTGGACGCCATGGATCTCCAACTCAATGAATCGAGTACTTACGATTTAGTAACTTTACTCATTGGTGTCAACAACCAATACCAGAAAAAGCCCATCGATCAATATGAAAAAGAATTTGAAACTCTCCTTCAAAGAGCCATAAAACTAGGTCAAAATAAAGCATCTAACGTAATTGTGGTCTCTATTCCTGACTATGGAGTGACACCTTTTGCAGCACAAAAAAACACAGAACTTATTGGCAAAGAACTTGATCTATATAATGCAATAAATCAAAAGATTTCTTCAAAATATCAGACCCATTATGTAGATATCACACCCATATCTCGTGAAGCTAAAACAGATCCTTCCCTTATAGCCAATGACAAATTGCACCCTTCTGGTAAGATGTACCAATTGTGGGTCAATGAAATCATCAAAAAACTACCATAATAATGCACGCAAGGTCACTCAACGTTGGCTTGCTCCAAATGGATATCCACTGGATGGATCCTGATAAAAATATAGATGTAATCAAAGGGCATTTATCCTCCTACAAAGAAAAAATTGATCTATTGGTCTTGCCTGAGATGTTTCTCACAGGATACATCTTGAAGCCCAAAACCACATCATCAATCTTGTTAAAGCTTGACGAAAAAATAAAACAACTTCAGGAAATTGCGGCACAATACCAGACAGCAATCATAGGAAGTACCTCTTATATGGAAAATGGTAATTTTTACAATAGATGTGTGTTGGTTGAAGAAAACAAATTTTCCTACTACGACAAAATACATTTGTACAGTCCTGTTGGAGAAAACCTTGAGTACATGGCAGGTAATAAAGTTGTTAATTTTGATTTGAAGGGTATTCAAATTAGACCACTCATCTGTTATGACCTTAGATTTCCGTACCTTTCTATGACGGAAGATACATACGACGTGCTTGTTTATATGGCTAATTGGCCTATACCAAGAATCGGTCACTGGAACACTTTACTAAAAGCAAGAGCCATAGAAAATCAAGCATACACCATTGGAGTGAATAGAATAGGTGGCGATGAAAATAAAATCAGTTATAATGGAGCCTCTGCTGCCTATCAGTATGACGGACATGAAATGATAAATCTTCTTGATTCGGAAACACTACAAACGGTAACCTTAAATATCTCTGAGCAAGATAATTACCGTATTAAACTGCCGTTTTCAAAAGATAGAAAGTGGTTGTAAACAATGGGTTGAGTGTAAAAATTAATTTTTAAACGTTTATTAGTAATCTGTAGACACAAACTTGGGATCCTTCATAGTCTTTGCATCAATTTTTTTCAAAACCTTGATATCCGTTAATTTCCGTTCACCACGATCACCCGATAGAAGGATTTTATCCATTTTCTGATAGTTAACCCAAGGTAAAGTAAAGCCAGCATTTTCATTGGAAGCATTTTGATAAAAAGCCCATTGTTTTACCAAATTATCAGCTTTAGACACCCAAACATGATATTTATTTTGTGGTGTATTACCGACTTCTTTAAAAGTAAGGCTGAGTAAATATGCATCTTCTTCTTTTTGAGTTTTACCTTCACTTAGATATTTTAATGTTACACCAGAATCCTTTAATTTGAAGGGCATCACCAACCAATAAGAATCATTTATCCATTGTCCTTTGGCTTGTGTTATAAACTTTTTCAACGAGTCAGCATTCGTTACCATTTCTCCGTTTCTAAAGATTATTCCTTTTTCAGTATTGACATTAATGATTGCAACGGACTTGTCCCTTATACCTTCAATTCTTACATCTCCTGTCTTTTTGTCCCAAACATGTTTTCTAGCCCCAAAAAAATTCCAAGTGATATATCGGGTTTTATCCCAAGCTTTTCGCCCCCCCATTGCTTTCATTACATCATCAGCAATTTTTATTGCTTTTGCATCGGAATTTGCAGAATCAAAACCTTTAGCAGCAGGATTCTGTGCACTGATTTGTTGTACCAATAGACAGACAAAAAGAATTAACCCAATTTTTTGCATACTTCTTAAATTTACAAGATTAAATTACGAGACAATATTACTAGAAATTAGGGAATTATTCTTGAATTATCGTTAGTTAATATTTTCTATTTGCTTTCTTGTTTATAGCGTTTTTAGAATTTCACTAAATATTCTTACCTATACTCAAAGAGATATTTTTAATTTTATTATATAGCATCTATTGCAAACCATTATATAATTTATATTTTTACCTAAAATTCAATTTCACAAAAGTCAAAAATATGAATACAAAGCTTTGGATTAGATCAATTATCGTGGCCCTCGCGGGTTTTTTATTTGGTTTTGATACAGTAGTTATTGCCGGAGCCGAGGCAGCTCTACAGCAATTGTGGGGCACATCAGACATATTTCATGGCAATGTTGTGGTTGCCTCTGCCTTATGGGGTACGGTGATAGGTGCACTTTTTGGAAATATCCCTACAGATAAGATTGGAAGGAAAAAGACGCTAATTATTATTGGGGTTTTATACACAGTGTCAGCTATTGGCTCAGGGCTTGCCAACGATCCTTGGACTTTTGCCTTTTTTAGATTTATTGGTGGTTTAGGAGTTGGTGCATCTACAATTACGGCACCTGCCTATATTACCGAAATTGCACCAGCTAAAAATCGAGGTAAATTGGTGGCCACTTATCAGTTTAATATTGTATTTGGTATACTTGTTGCTTTTGTGTCAAATTATTTATTTCGTGAGACACCTCCCGAGCCATGGAGATGGATGGTCGGTATAGAAGCAGTACCAGCTTTATTATATACATTAGCAGCCTTAACTATAACAGAATCACCTCGATGGTTGATGATGAACAAGGGTGATGAAGCTGGGGCGAGAGCTATTCTAGTAGATCTAGTTGGTCCTGAAGAAGCAGAGATAAACTTAAACCTTATGAAAAATGACAATCAAGTTAAGTCAAAGACGGAAAGCATTTTTGGTAAAAAATATAAATTTCCACTAATGTTGGCATTTTTGATTGCTTTTTTCAATCAATTTTCTGGTATTAACGCGTTTTTGTACTATTCCAAACGTATATTTGAAGAGGCTGGATTGAATGAAAGCGCTGCATTGATGAGCAGTGTAGGTGTAGGGATTGTAAATCTTATTTTTACATTTGTAGGAATGTCACTCATCGATAAGCTAGGTAGGAGACAATTGATGTATATTGGTTCTGTAGGCTATATCATATCTTTGGGAACAGTTGCGTACTTATTTGGGTCGGGCTACACGGGTATGGCGATACCTATTTTCTTCTTTTTATTCATTGCTTCCCATGCCATTGGACAGGGTACAGTCATTTGGGTCTTTATTTCAGAGATATTCCCAACCCATCTTCGAGCTGATGGATCAGCATTTGGATGTGGGACTCATTGGGTCTTAGCAGCGGCAATACCCGCTATGGTCCCTTTCTTATTTAAAACAATCGGTGCTACATCTGTTTTTGCTATTTTTACCATTATGATGGTTTTACAATTATTGTTCGTTTGGAAAATAATGCCTGAGACAAAAGGTGTAAACTTAGAAGATTTACAAAAGAAATTGACGAGTTGACAGTGTAAATCGTTTTACAGAAATCCAAAATTATTTATACCTAGATGTTGACTGTCTTTTCTTGAGTTTGACAGCTAATCATAGATATGCGAGCTGAAAGCCCTATAAATACTAGAAAGTTTTGCACCTAAGGATCGAAATGTAGTGAGCCAACTTTAAAAGAATGTCTTTTGTT
>JALHLK010000045.1 GCA_022844565.1 Saprospiraceae bacterium | reverse complement strand
TCTTTCAGATTCTCAATTACTCGAGACACCCTTGCATTAAGCTAATGATTCCCGTTGGCTGGCTCATTGAGGACTTTCACCTCTTAGGTTTTAGACATGCATGGCACACAATAAAAAAGCCCTCCATTTCCGAAGGGCTTTTTCTTTTTATTATTTAAAACGTAATTTATCCTACTTATCAAACCACATCGGAGTATCGATATTTACCCCTTTTGGTGTGTTAGGATTAGAGTTTACTTCTTCATTTCTGTATAAAACTCTTCTAAACAAGCCTTGTACCGGTGCAGCAGGTGGAGTAGCCAATTTTGGTATCTCGTTGGCTGCATCTCCTGATCTTCTATTTTGTGTCCATCCTTCGACAGGTCTCATAAATAGGTCAAGGTACTGCTGTTGAGCGATCACTTTTTTGAAGTTTGCACTTGTTAGTGCAGGAAGGGAGTTTGCATACGTTGTTGCTTCAGCTGCAGGTACGCCAAAAGACTTTAGAGACTCTTCTACTCCTTTTTTAAGCCTTGTAGTAGCTGCATCAAATCCACCCGGAGCAAAACCTCTTGCTATAGCTTCTGCCTCAAATAATAATTGCTCACTATAAGAAAATGATACTTCAGGAAGATCAGGCTTTAGTAAGTTTAAATGAACCAATGATGATTTAGTGGTAAAATTCTCTGTGGAAGTAAGTGCGATGAATTCATTTGGTGCTGCAGCAGGACCAACTTGGAAAAAATAAGGCACTCTTGGGTCTTTTAGCTCTACCAACATGTCATACACCGGTTTTGAGCAGTACCAATCTGACTGTACACCTCCTCTAAATATAGCCGTGAATGAGAATCTTGGATTCTGCCTTCCTGGCTGGTTAAAATACTTAAATTGCATGTTATCCGCTAAAGAGCTGATAGCACTATTAGCTGCTACGATTGCTCCGATCTCGCTACCTTTAGATGGATCGCTATCTACCATTGCAAAAAGGATTCTTAACTTAAGTGAGTTTGCAAATTTTTTCCATTTTGCCATGTCACCTGCATAGTACAAATCATTAGGAGCTATTATTCCTTTACCTTTTTCATCGATGCTCGCAATTGCCTCATTGAGTAGTTTTACACATCCGTTTAAAACATCAACTTGTGGGTCAAATTTTGGAAAATCAACTTTACCTGTAGCAGCTTCTGAAAACGGTATATCACCCCAAAGAAAAGTCGTTTGTGAGAATGTAAATGCCTTCAGAATTTTAATCTGTGCTATTGAATTATTATTTGGAGCGGCTGATGTCTCCAATAATTCTTGGGCCACATTGAGGTTTTTTAGTATATCTGTATATGTTTTACCCCACGCACTACGAATCCTAGTCTGATCGTAGTTGGCTTGAGATAAGCCCCATCTACCGCCTGAAGCCCACATTTGGCTTCCTAGAGCTACGGGCCAAGTCAATTCTGCCACGCGCAGTAAAGAAAGATTTGTTGCTGCACCCGCAAACAAAAGTGATGGATCTACCGTAGTGGATCTATTTGGGTCTATGTTGATGTCACTGTCTTGAAAACAGGCATTAAGGCTTAACATAAGGACTAAAGCGAATAATAATTTTTTCATGTCTTAATATATTTAAAATGTGATTCTTAAATTTAAACCAAGGGATCTCGTAGATGGTACACTTCCTCTTTCTAGACCTTCACCGATCAATCCTGGTCCTAAAACGTTGCTCTCAGGATCAATGTGAGGCACATGTGAGCTTAAAAGTGCTAAATTCCTACCTTCCAAAGCGATACTTGCATTACCTATTGGTAGGTTTTTTAACGTTTTGCTTGGAATAGAGTAGGAAAATCGAATTTCTCTCAACTTTATAAACGAAGCATCGAAGGTATTGTTTTCTGGACTAGTAGAATTATCTGAGTTACCATAAAACTGTTGAATAGATGCAACCGGTCTTGTGTTCGGGCTAAAAGTGCCATCTGCATTTCTCACGACCCCTTCATCTATAAATGGTGTTCGGTTGTTTTCTGTCGTTTCTATGGCATTACCTGAACCTCTTAAAATACTCACCGTTTGAGAATTTATCACTCCACCTTCTCTTATATCTACCAAAAAGCTGAAATTAAAGTTCTTGTAGCCGAATGAATTGTTGATTCCCATAATCCAATCAGGATATATATTCCCTAATAGTTTTCTTGGACCTGGTATTCTAAGACCTGTTGATGGATTTATTACAAAGTTTCCTTTATCGTCTCTCAGCCAACCTACTCCTTGAATATTAAATGTTTCTCCTGGTCTAGCTGCAATGAATATCCCAAAGCCATCACCCGAAGTAATGATAAACTCTTGAAGTCCTTCCGCTAACTTATCTACTCTATTGATGTTTCTATTAAAGTTGAAAGCAATATCCCAATTAAATCCTGACTTCGTACGTATAGGGTTAAAAGAAAGTAGGGCTTCTATACCTCTGTTAGAAATTTGACCAACATTCAATCTACGTGCAGAGTATCCTGTACTTTGCGGTATCGCAATGGATATGATCTGATCGTAGTTGATATTTTTATATGCCGTAATGTCTAAGTTTATTCTACTATCAAAAAAGCTAAATTCACCTCCTCCTTCGTAAGATGTTTGCCTTTGTGGAAGTAGATTTGTTGGAGGCAACACGTTCGTAGCCGCAAAAGCAGATGCTCCGTTGAAAGGAAATAATAAATTAAATGTATATATATCACTTGCTTGACTCAATGGGTTGTATGTAAATGATAGCTGATATGGATCTTCGTCACTACCTACATTGGCCACATTCGCTCTAACTTTTGCATAATTCATGATGTTTCCCTTTAATTTAGGAAACGCCTCTGTTAATAATAGGGATAAACTTGTAGATGGATAAAAATAAGAATTGTTTGCCACCGGTAATGTGGAACTCCAATCGTTACGTCCTGTTACATTTAAGAAGGCAAAATTTTTGTAGTTTAAACTCAAGTCTCCATAAGCACCGAATATTTCTCTTTTACTTGTAAAGTTGGAAGGTACGTTTGACTGAGCATTTGCAAAAGTATACAATTGATCAATATTGAGCCCTTCGGAGAAAACCCGCGATCTTCTTATCGTTCTTTGATTAAACTGATGGCCTACTATCGCTTTAAGGCTTAAATCATCGTTCAACTTGAAACTAAAACTACCGATCAAATCCGTTTGAAACTCTCGTTCGAATATATCATTAGTGTCAAACTGACCATTTAATCTTCCTCTTGTGCCCTTTCTAGTTACAGACCTTCTATTCTCTGCAAAATAATCTGTACCTACTCGGCCTAATAGATTAAACCAAGGTGCTACTTCATATTCAAGACTTGTTCCTCCATAAAGACGGTCTACAATATTAGAAAAACGATTAAACTCTGTAACGAAGTAAGGATTATTCTGCACACCATTTAAATCTATAGCCATTGCTACATCGCCGATGAATCCTGACGGGAAAGACTGTGTTGTTGGTGCAAATAAGTTTTCTTTTAGTTCATTGATATCTATCGTAGCGGGCAATGATGTCAAGATTGTCGGGATAATATTTGTAGTGTTAGAACCTTGGGCCGGGCGACCATCACTGGTAGTACGAACATAGTTCATCCATAGTCTAGACTTTAATTTATCCGTGATTTTTGAGCCACCGTTGAAAGAAAGTGTGTTTCTACCAAGTTCTGAGTTAGGTACAATACCCGTCTGAGATAAGTTGGTGTAACTCACACGGTAATCCGTATTTTCACTCGCTCCATCAAATGAAATAGAATTGATGTACGTACTCCCTGTGACATAAAAGTTTTTCCAATTATCTGGATGACCTTCTAAAGTGGATGATACCCCTTTATAATCTGTTACGGGACCCGTAAAAGAACTAATCTTCGGTCCCCATCCATTTGCCAACTGTGGGTTGTACACACCTAGATTGCCTTGTGCATATTCACTTTGTATTTGTGGTAATCTAAATATGTTGTCTGTCCTAAATGAAGAATTGAGCGTAACGTTGGTTTTTTTGCCATTTGTACTCGGTTTACCTTTTTTGGTTGTCAAAACGATTACTCCATTTCGTGCTCTAGAGCCATATAATGCAGATGCAGCTGCTCCTTTTAGTACAGTCATACTTTCGATATCATCTGGATTGATGTCACTAGCCCTGTTTCCCACATCTACACCACCCGTCACGATATCCGTTTCTGAATTATTGAATGAAGAGTTTGAAATAGGTACTCCATCGACTACAAAAAGAGGTTCGCTTGATGAAGATATGGAGTTTGCACCCCTGATCATAATTCTAGAAGAACCACCTACTGTACCAGATTGTTGTGCTATCCTTACCCCTGCTATCTTGCCAGCCATGGAGTTGACAATATTGGTTTCTCGCGCCTTCAAAAACTCGTCACCTTTGATGGTTGCTACAGAGTAACCAAGTTCTTTTCTTTCCCTAGCGATTGCATTGGCTGTTACAACAATTTCATTCAAGTTGACTTGGTCTTCTTCTAATGTTGCATTAACGATACTTTGATTGCCTAAAGCAACTTCTAGGCTTTTGTGTCCAATAAAGCTAAAAACCAATGTAGAAGCATTACTAGGTACACTTAAAGAATAATTACCATCAACATCTGTAACCGTACCTGTCGTGGTACCTTTTACAAAAACTGAAACCCCGATCAATGGATCTTGGGTTGTCGAAAGGACCAATCCCTTCACTTCTCTAGACTGAGCAGATAGAAGTGCTGGTATTAGAATCCACATAAAAACAAAGTAGAATTTTTTCATACATTACATTTAATTTTGTTAATTAATCACTTTTATACTTTTTATCCTTATGGGTTTTTTGAGTCTTTGGTTGAGACCAAGAGAAGGCATAAAGGTTGTCTCTCCTCCTTGTATTTTTTTGACTATTTTCATACCTTTTATGACGGTTCCAAATGCCGCAAATCCTTGACCATCTGGATTTCTTGTACCCCCAAAGTCCAAGGCCGGTTGTTCGTTAATACAAATAAAAAACTCAGAATTACCACTATTTGGAGTAAACCTGGCCATAGAAATTGTCCCGTCTACATGTTTTAAACCTGTTTTCGTTGTCCTTTCCAATTCGATTGGGCCCCTTCTTTTGGTAGAATCTGTATCTATACCTCCTTGTATTACTTCTATATGTGGTTGATCGGGTCTTTGGTTGTTTTTTGTTACAACTCTATAGAAACTACCACCATCATAAGCGCCTTCATTGACATATTGTAAAAAATTTGCGACGGTAATCGGTGCTTTGTCACTGTATAATTCCAAAATGATTTTACCTGCAGATGTATTAATTTGCACTTTTTGGCAACTTACATCAAAAGTGCTGGATAGAATCAATAAAAAAATTGAAAAACTGTAAATTTTTTGCATGATCATTAGTTAATTAAATATAAAAAATTAAATAACGTCAAAAATTAACGTTACTAGAAAACAAAATTAATTTATAAACGAATTAAAGTCAAATTTTGCTGCTAAAAAATTTATTCCTATTTTGCTATTGTTTTTTATGTGTGTTTAGGCTTTGATATAATATGTTGTAAAAATTGATTTTATTAAAATTAAATATGTAATTTTGTAAATATTTAAGTTTATATTTAAGGGGTCAATAAAAGAAAAATAAGAAATTTTGCTTTTTAAATTAAAAACTTCTATTCCTTACAAAAAATAACCAGTTCATAATACTTATTTAACTTTGACCTTCTATCTTTACTGCCTTCATATTATATCATAAATATTTAGATCTAAAATAATCATAAGATATGCTAACAATAAAACAAAACATCCAAAACGGTTTAGCTAGGCAACCACAGTGGGTTTTTGTGGTGTATGCTACAATGGCAGCATTTCTAACTTATTCGTGTATGTATGCTTTTCGAAAAACATTTACGGTCGCTACTTTTGATGAGCAATACTTTTTAGGAGTACATTATAAGATTTGGTTAATTACATCTCAATTAATTGGGTATACTTTATCAAAATTCATTGGGATAAAGTTTATATCAGAGATGAAACCGGAGTATCGGGCGAGGTATATTTTATTGGTAGTGGCTATAGCACAGATTGCTCTTTTCCTTTTTGCTGTAACTCCGCGGCCTTGGAATATTATATGGATGTTTTTTAATGGCTTGCCTTTAGGTTTGGTGTGGGGCTTGGTCTTTTCATACCTCGAAGGGCGAAAAACAACTGAACTATTAGGGGCGGGCGTTAGTGTGTCTTTCATCTTTTCATCGGGATTTGTAAAATCGGTGGGCAAATATTTAATGGTAAATTATGATATATCGGAGTATTGGATGCCTTTTGTGACGGGTCTTATCTTCACATTACCACTGATGCTTTTTGTGTGGTTGATGAACATGATTCCTCCTCCGAGTGAGGATGATGTGAAACACCGAACCATTCGATTACCCATGAATAAGGCAGAAAGAAAAGCTTTTTTATCCAAGTTTATTTTGATCCTAATTCCTTTAATCATTGTGTATATCTTTTTGACAGTTATGCGAGATATCCGTGATAGTTTTGCTGCAGAAATATGGAATGAGCTTGGATTTGGAGATACACCTTCTATTTTTGGTGTTGCAGAAATACCTGTTGGTCTTGGTGTTTTGATCATTGTGGCATTAATGGTTGTAGTGAAAAATAATGTTCGGGCCTTAAATGGCTCCCTATTATTGGTAGCACTTGGCTTTGTGATTAACATAATCGCTACTTTGGCTTTTAGAGCCGATTTGATTTCAGGTGCTTTTTGGATGATTGCTATTGGGTTTGGGTTATACCTCGGTTATATCGTATATCACGCTTTACTTTTTGAGCGATTCATTGCTACTTTCAAACAAGTAGGTAACATCGGTTTTCTTTTTTATATTTCCGACTCTATAGGTTACTTGGGCAGCGTATCCTCTTTTATGATGAAGAATTTTTTCTCACCTAACATTAGCTGGCTTTCTTTTTTGGGCAACCTAAGTATTATCCTTTCAATATTGGCAGTTATTCTTTGTGTAGTGACTTATTTAATGATACAAAGGAAATATAATGCTCTTTTACTTCAAAAAGTAGACAATGAATAATGCTAAAGTAGCTATTTTTGAAAGTTCAAAGAAGCCACTGTCAATTAAAAATATCGAGATTCCTACTCTTGAGGCTAAACAAATCTTAGTAAAAATCGAATATGTCACCCTTTGTAAAAGTGATGTGAATACATTTTGTGGAAAAAGGATTGAAAAAACACCAACCATCCTAGGCCATGAGATCGTTGGTAGAATTAGCGCTATTGGCCCTGATACTATTCTTGCTGATTTGCGTGGTGGACTTTTAACCGTAGGTGATCGAATCACTTGGGCTATATTTGCTTCTGATCCGGAAAGCGAGATGTCCAGAAAAGGAATTCCTCAAAAAGCATCAGACCTTTTTAAATACGGTCATGAAGAGATCACAACAGAGAGTCATTTGCATGGAGGCCTTGCGGAATATATTGTGCTTAGACCGAATACACCTATTATAAAAATAAATGAGGAGGTTCCTTTACCTGTTGCTGCTTTGATAAATTGTAGCGTTGCGACGGTAGCCGGTGCTGTAAGATTAGCAGGTGATCTTTATAATAAGAAAGTGCTCATTTCCGGGACTGGCATGCTCGGTATAATGGCTTGTGCAATGTGCAAAATGAACGGGGCAACTGAAGTATTTGCGTTAGACATTGATCAAGGCCGCATAGATATCGCAAAATCTTTTGGTGCTAACAACGGAGGTCTGATAAGTGAATGGATAGGTGAAGAGATTGCCGATTATTATGGTTCATCAGCTCCTTTTGACATAATCATCGAGTTAAGTGGCCAACCCTCCTCCATGGAACGAACATTAGATTTCCTCGATATAGGAGGAGTATCTATCTGGGTGGGTGCCACCTATCCTGCAAGATCCACACAAGTCAATGCTGAAAAATTAATTAGAAAAATCCATACGATAAAAGGACTCCACAATTATAACAATGAAGATTTCTTGAATGCAGTAAATTTTATAGAAAAGCATCACAAGAGTTTTCCTTTTAATTCTTTGATACATGACCATTACACCTTAACAGAAGTAAACGAAGCTTTTGAACATGCAATTGAAAAGAATCCATTTAGAGTTGGTATTAAAATGTAAACGCAAAAAAATTACGGTTTCGGATAAATAAAATCTTAAAGTCTAAATATTTATAAGTTTGGACAGGTTTTTGTAGTATATACTTTTTGTAGTACCTATAAAATTGGATCTTGTTGAAAATAAAAATAAATTTGTGGATTCTTTAGACATTATTTATCCTCCTGAAGTTTATGAAGCTGCGGAAAGTATCTTAGCCACAGGCAATGGGATATTGGAAGTTAATAGTATAGATAAAGGTGTATATCAAATATTTGTCAATGACGACGATATTTATGAGGTAGAAGTAAGCAAACCTTTTACCAAAAAGATGATGACAACATGCGTCTGTGATTTTCATAAAGCAAATGGGTATTGTAAGCATACTGTCGCCGCTCTGATTCACTTAAAGCAAGAAACTAAAAGCACTAAACCGAGTAACACTAAACCCGTAAAATTAAAATTGGCGGATCTTTTAGATGAAGTGCCTCATGATGAATTGGTAAAGTTTATTAAATATTTTGCAGGCAAAGATAGAAAGTTAAATATTGCATTAAAGGTACATTTTGCAAAATATGCAGATTTAGAAAACAATGCTGAAAAGTACAAGGCTATTTTAGATTCGGTTATCAAGCCCGTAACTGTCAAAAATCAGAAGTTATCACAATCAGATTGGTCAACCTTTAAAGCTATATGCAGTGACCTATTGGACCAAACTGAAGATCTAATTGTGATCAAAGGTGCAGAAGAGGCAGTAGATATTTTAAACGCAGTGATTGGTAAACTTGCTTATATTCAAAATGCATTTGGTAAAAACACGCTTGAATTACTAGCAATTTTAAAATCATACCACATTGTACTTAGTTCACTTATAACAGATAAAACTTCATTAGACCTTTTGGATAAAATTAAAGAAGTACTACTTAAGCTCATTGATACCTCTTACTACTCGTGCTCTATCCCTGAATACAATGCTGCTGAGCTTTTATGGAAACATAAATTCATATCTGATGATGAACTTAAAGAAATCATCAAGACTCGATTGAAAGGAAATCAAAACGAACATGAAATATTCCTGCTACATAGCTTAAATATTAGAATTCAAAAAAATGAAATAGATTTTAGTACAATTCCTTCGGCTCATATAGTATACTTAGAAAAGATTGTAGATGATCTCATTTTGAATAAGGAGTTGGATCTTGCTTTAAAACTTCTTTATTTTTTTCATAATAATAAAGGCAGGAATCCTCTTACTCTCAAATTGGCAAAGATCTTAATCGATCACAACGATGCTGCAAAATTGAGCGAATTGGCAGAATTATTTATTTCAACTAAAGACTTAAGGATTATCGATTATATCACACAATATCATAAAGATTTTATAAATAGTGTAACAAAAGAAATTGAGCAATCACAAAACTATTTAGAGTTTCAAAAATCAATAGCTTTCCCTTATTATCTAGCTAAAATATATGATTACGATCGATTATTGGAACATTTAACTTACGTAAAAAGCTTTGAGCTTCTCAAAAATTTTGATAAAGAAATAAATAATATTAGACCTGTGCCACTAGCACTCTTATACACCAATATGGTAGATGATTACTTAAAAAGTCATTTAGGAGAGGCGAGCAATATCTTTGTGGACCAATTACTACTGCATTTATCACAAATAAAGGCACCACAAGCAATAAAACATATTAAGCACCTTATCAATGATAATTATAAACATCGCTTTGGCTTACTAGAAGTAAAGATGTAATGCATTCTATTATCTCCCTTTCCTGATAGAGATTAATTGCAAGAATATTTTAACTCATAGTAGTTTCAAGACTAAATATTAAGAAGTTAAAGGATTATGAACAATAAGAATAGAAATACCTACAATCCAAATCGTTTCCCTTTGGATCTAATTGGATTTCCGATATCAGTTTTTTTACAATGCTCACTCATATGGCTCAACAGTATTTTGCCTAAGTTAACTTCGAATGAAGTTCGATGTGTAATATGAGCTACTTTTTTACAGATATTCTGATGTATTAAATTTATATAATAATAGGAATATATAATAATTTCTGCAAGAAGGACGTGCTGTTGTTACATAGATTTAACCAAAAAGTAAATCTTATTGTTCCACGTGGAACACCCTATTAAAAACTAAAGCCTACTAAATATCATTAAAATCATGTTTCACGTGAAACATAATTAATTAAGAAACAAAAACTAATTATCTAATAAGGTGAAGATATTATGAATTCTTTATTAAAAAAGATGATAATATTTGATTAAACATTTCAGGATGCTCCATCATAGGCACATGTCCACATTTGTCAAAAAGATGGAGCTCACTATTAGGAATAAGCTCATGAAACTTCTCTCCGACCCAACTTGGCGTAACCTCATCATTTTTACCCCATACCAACAAAACAGGAAGCTTAAGATTACCTAGTTTATCCTCTAAATTGTGCCTCACTGCACTTTTTGCAGTTTTGACTATTCTAATTGCTTTAGAAAGATCATTGACAGTGTCATAAACCTCTTGAACCAATTCTTCTGATGCGGACTTAGGATCATAAAATACCATCTCTGTTTTCTGTCTGATGTAATCCATATCACCACGCTTTGGGAAGCTATTGCCCATTGCAGCTTCAAACAAACCACTACTACCAGTTAACGTCATGGTTTGAACCAATTCAGGATACTGTAGCGCTACCAATTGACAAATATGACCTCCCAATGAATTTCCTAGTAAATGAACCTTTTTATAACCCTTATATAAAATAAAAGAATGAACATATTCAACCAACCCTTCCAATCCTACTTTAAAAAGTGGCATCTCAAATATGGGTAGCAAAGGGATAACTACATTTCTCTTATCCGCAAAATGATCAACTATCGTTTCAAAATTACTTAGTGCCCCCATCAAACCATGTAGCAACATTAATGGTGTCTCTGAATGTCCTGGTTGAGATTCAATGTAACTAAAATTAGACTCTTTATAAATTGTATGTTTCACTTAGATTATATTAATGATTAGGCAAATATAAATAAACAAATTTAGTATCAAAATATTGTGAGTGATAATAGCGCAAATAATTCATTTATTAATGTTATAAACAAATTAACATAGTAACTTACAAACAACTCTACTCCTTTTGATAATTAGATAATACAGCTGTGGCAATTAGTGTTATTAACATCATCGATGACAGTAAATGTAGGGGCTGAACAAAAGCAGGAAAAGAAGCATAAACAAATAAAAGACCAAGAACAAATAAAAATAAAACTAAACCTAAAATTATCCCTTCTACAATACCGTAGCCACTCTTATAAAACAGATAAATAGACAGAAATAGTATGGTCCAACTAAATGTTCTATGTATATCAAATACAGAGCCTAATCTATCAATCCATTGCTCCCTACTTCCGTAGTTCAAACTTTTAGAAATTTCATCAACAGATTCTCTAACATTTGTACCAAGATAGAGCTGTACTAAACAGAGTATTAAAAGACCAATAGGCATAACAAGGGAGTATTTATTTGACAACCACTGTCTCCTATTTAACTTTACGATTATAAACAGCGGCAAAATAGCTAAGACCAAAGCAGATAGCATATGCAGCGTAACTTTCATGACCGCAAGATTGTTATCAACTACCACCTTTCCTAGCCAAGCTGTAAACAAAACACCGATCAACATGAATATACTGGTAACTATTATACTTCTGTCTAGCACATTTCTTAGTCTAATAGTCCAAGCCAAATGAATTAAAATTAATAAACCCAAGATTGCACCTAGTAACCGATTAATATACTCTATCCAGGTATGATATACGTTAAATGTATGATCTATATCTTGTTTAGACAGATAATTGACAAAGTCTGGAGGTAATTGCTCTGCTTTAGTCGGAGGTATCCACATACCAAAACATTTGGGCCAATCGGGACATCCCATGCCACTTTGTGTTGTCCTGACTATGCCACCGGCCAAAACAACCAAAAAAACAAAGATTACAATAAACCAAGTATACTTTTTATATGATGTCATATGACTATAAATCTTAAATTTTTCATGTTGCAAAAGTAATTTTTAAAATTAACTTTTTTCCCAACTTCCCATTTTAACTAATAATGATATTTTTTTTTATTCAAATTAAACAGACTCATCATTAGTTCTGTGGAAATGTTGAAAGTGAGATTTTATCAATATGGAACTGTTTTTATCAATTGTAAATGAAATATTTTTATAAACAAGAATTTGAGATAATTTACATATTAAAAATCAAGGAACTAACAACTTTGTTCAACATGTGAATACTTTTATCAACAGTTAAATTTACAATGTGTTTACTAAAATAGTATGGTTTAGAAATATAAAGTTATTCATAATATTATTTATTATTATTATATATATTTTACCACAATTTACCGACTAAAATAGTTATACCAAATTTTTACCCAATTCTATGTGTAAAACATATTTTATAATATCTTTATCACTCTGATTATTAAATATTAAATAATATAAATATGTTTGTAACCATATGAGGGCAGTAATTCAGAGAGTAAGTAGCGCAACAATTGTGATTGATTCGACGATCACAAGATCAATAAGACAAGGTTTTCTAGTTCTCTTAGGCATTGAAACAGATGATACACAAGAAGATGTCGAGTGGTTAACACAAAAGATAGTAAACATGCGCATTTTTTCAGATCAAGAGGGAAAGATGAATTTAGGATTAAATGAAATAAAAGGGGATATCCTTTTGGTATCTCAATTCACCCTATTTGCTTCAACTAAAAAAGGTAATCGCCCATCTTTTATTAGAAGTGCAAAACCGGATATAGCTATCCCACTCTATCAGGCCTGTATTGTGGAAATGAAAAAAAGTTTGTCCTCAGAACAAAACTTAGTTACGGGAGAGTTTGGTTCTGATATGCAGATTACCTTTACTAATGATGGCCCAGTTACGATCATAATAGATACAAAAACAAAAGAATAAATACGATTATGGAGATAAAAGAACTACAATCCACAGTTGACCATTGGATAAAAACAATTGGTGTTCGATATTTTGATGAAAAAACGAATACGCTCATACTAAATGAAGAAGTAGGCGAATTCTCCCGTTTAGTAGCGCGAATTTACGGAGAACAATCCTTCAAGACACCAATGACAGTATCTCAACAACAAGAAGCATTGGCAGATGAGCTTTCCGACATAATATGGGTAAGTGTGTGTTTAGCCAATCAATTAGGCATAAACCTCGAAGATGCTCTCCAGAAAAATATTGACAAAAAAACTAAAAGAGATTTTGATAGACATATGAATAATGATAAGATAAATCAAAGTCAATAATTTCAATAGGCAATGATTTCAATGATCAATTTATTGCTAAAGACCAAAGACTAATAGCCAAAGACCAACACTCAACCTATAATTTCAAAAATTCTAATACTTCAACAATATGTATAGTATCTTTACCTCTAAAATCTGCTATCTGATGTTTGCAACTAAATCCATGAGCGACAATGATGGCATCTGGGTTAGCATCAATTCCAGGTATCAATGCGGATTGAGCAATTTTTTTAGATAAATCAAAATGCTTTTTTTCATAGCCAAAAGAACCAGCCATACCACAGCACCCAGTATTTAATTCAGTAAAGTTTGTATTAGTAAGCCCTAAAAGATATTTAGTTGCGTCGGTACCGTACGATGCTTTTTGATGACAATGTCCGTGAATAGCTATTGAACTTACTTTACAAGTGAAACTACCTTTGAGACGACCACTTTTATATTCCTCGGCTAAAAACACTTCGATGGTTTTGATTTGACTATACATTTTTTGACCGAGTACTGCATCATCAATTAAGTCCGGTAAGTCATCTGTCAAAGCAGTATGGCAAGAAGGCTCGAAGGTGAGAATAGGAATATTTTGATCTAAATAAAAGCGCAAGTTTTCAGAGGTGGTAGAGCCTTCTTTTTTAGCCTTGTGTAAATGTCCATTAGAAATTAAAGGTCTTTGACAACAGCCTAAATCTTTGAGAATAACTTCGTACCCACAATCATTTAAAAGCTTCACTGCTTTTATACCAACCTCGGGTTGATGATTGTTTAAATAAGTATCTATAAAAATAACGACCTTGTTTTTACTGGTAAAATTATTATTTGCTTTTGCCCAATTAACGAAAGTTTGGTGAGAATAGTCAGGTAAAATACGCTGTTTGTGCACATTAAAAAGATGATGTGATAATAATCTAAATAACGATGTATGCTGTATAAAATTAACAAAATGGGCTAAGACGCCAGAAAATGTTCTCGATAAAATTGGGGCATATTTGGGTAGCCGTTCAGACATATTCATTCCTCGGGTTTCATATTTTATTTGTAACACTTCGCTTTTTAACTTAGCCATATCTACATTAGACGGGCACTCAGTTTTACAAGCTTTGCAAGATAAGCATAAATCCATGACCTCTAACACTTCTTTAGAAGCCAAGTCATTAAATCCATATTGTCGCGACATAGCTAATCTTAAGATGTTTGCTCTTCCTCGTGTGCTGTCCTTTTCGTCCAACGTAGCCCGGTAGCTAGGACACATCGTGCCTCCTATTGTTTTCCTACAAGCACCTACGCCTGAACACATATGAACAAGATCTTTAAAAGAGTGATCTTTGCGATAATGGTAAGCAAATTCAAATTCTTGATCTTTATAAGTTGGACCATAACGAAGATTTTGATCCATCGGAGGAGTATCGATAATGATATTTGGATTGAGCATGAGGAAGGGATCGAAAAGTGTTTTTATTTGTTTAAATAGTCCATAAATAGTTTCGCCATAATAGTCTTTGATACGATGACCTCTATTTCTACCATCTCCATGCTCTCCACTCCAGGAACCTTTGTACTTTTTAACCAATGTAAAACATTCGTCCGAAATCTCTTTCATAAGCTTAATATCTTTCGGATCTGTCAAATCTAAAAAAGGCCTGATGTGGAGTACACCTACACTAGCGTGTGCGTATATTACCATTTTCACTCCACGATACTCACAAAATTGCGTAACTTTTCTGACATACTCTGATAAGTGCTCTAAGGGTATGGCGGGATCTTCAATAAATGCCTGTGGTTTTCGTGCATCAGCTTTGCCCATTAAAAGACCTAATCCATCTTTTCTAAGATTGAGACCATCATTAATTTTATTTTTTTCGTAGTACAATGGATAAGCATAGGCACTGGCAACCGTTTTCAAGTATTCTTTTAAAGAACTTGCTTTTTGATTTATTTCTTCATGCGTTTGTCCATAAAACTCTACGGTCAATACGATATCGGGCTCACCAATAATTAAACTTTCGTGGTATTTTTTAGTAATCGCATTGAGCTTACTTTGGGTTAGAACATTGTAGTCTAATACTTCAACGGCAGCAGGACCAAATTTTACAATTTCAGCAACAGTGTCTATACCTTTGTGCCTGTTATCATAATGAATCACCATCATATTTTGAAACTTAGGTAATGGTTCTAAATTGACTGTCGCTTCTAAAATTAGTGCTAAAGTCCCTTCACTACCAGTGATGACTTTTGCTAAATTCCAACTATCTGTAAATATAAACTCATCCAAAGCATAACCGCAGACTCTCCTCATTACTTTTGGGTAAGTATGCTCTATCTCTGAAGAGTTTTTATAAATTATATCTCTGAAATTACGGTAAATTTCTCCTTCACGATCATTTTGTTGACAAATTGCGTTGTAACTTTCTGCGTCCTCGTCTTTCAAAAATAAGATAGTACCATCAGAAAGCATAATCTTTAATTGTATGACATGATCTATCGTTTTACCATAAAGGATAGATTTTGTACCAGAAGAATTATTGGCTATCATTCCTCCAAAGGTACATCGATTAGAAGTAGCAGGGTCGGGTGCAAAGTGTAGATTGTGTTTAGCAATTTCGACATTGAGTTGATCGCGGGTTACACCGGGCATAACAGTTGCTTGTTTTTTATCAAGATCGATATTGACAATCTTGTTAAAATTTTTAGTAAAGTCGAGGACAATGCCAGAATTTACGGTTTGACCAGCTAGACTAGTGGCAGAACCTCTCGGGAGTATGGTTAAATTATTTGTTCTTGCGTAATCAACAATTTTTAATAGATCATCTTCATCTTTAGGTATAACAACCATGTTTGGCAACATCTGATACATAGAAGCGTCTGTAGCGTAAAGAGCTAGACTTGTTTTGTCGTAATGTACTTCGCCTTTGATATTAAGGAGAGGATATGTCATTCTGCTTGAAATACTTTGTTGCTCCGCAAATGTAAATAAAATTTATTTATAACACAGTGGTGATAGGAATGCCATTAACCAAAAATCCAAAGACCAAGAGGTCAATGGGCAATGAGGACAATATGCAATTGGCTAAAGCTGCAATAATTCAATAGGCAATGAGGACAATGGGCAATTAGTTCAAAGAGCAAAATAGCTGTAAGATACAGCCAAAGAACAATAGGCAATTCCCTAAAGTTGCTTTATATATATAGGTAACTCTTGCTAAAAACTAAATAAGCGAAGCGAAATCCCGCCCGTGCGGGAGACTAAAAGCCAATGACAAAAAGCTAAAGACACATTTTATAAAAAAGCTACCGCTCTAAACCTAAATATTCAATACCTTTACGGCTTATAATAAAAAGAATGCGCGAATTAATAAAAGACGAAGTAGATTTTAATAAATCAGCAGATGGATTAATCCCTGCTATAATTCAAGATATTGAAACGAACAAGGTTTTAATGCTTGGTTTTATGAACGAGGAGGCATTGAATATAACTTTATCAACTCAAAAAGTGACATTTTACAGCCGAACAAAAAGTAGACTATGGACCAAAGGCGAAACAAGCAATAATTTTTTACATCTAAAGAGTATCGCATTAGATTGTGACAAAGACACGCTCCTCATAAAAGTACAACCCGACGGACCAACGTGTCACACAGGTACCGATACTTGTTGGGGGGAGGCTAACAACGAACAAGACATAACCTTCATTACACATCTAGAAGAAATAATTACACAAAGAAAAAACAATCCATCAGACACCTCTTATACTTCTTCCCTATTTGCAAAAGGTATCAATAAGATCGCTCAAAAAGTGGGGGAAGAAGCCGTTGAGATCGTAATAGAAGCAAAAGATAATAATGATAATCTCTTTTTAGGAGAAGCCGCAGATCTACTATTTCATTATCTCGTCTTACTTCAAGCTAAAGGATTTACCACTACAGACGTCATAAAAATATTAAAAGAAAGGCATCAGTAAAAATTATTCTCTCTTTCTCTCATTCATGCATTCAATCATTATTTACCTAATTCTAAATATGGGATACCTCATATGCTCTTTTTCGTAATAAGGTGAGTTGATATAAATGAATCTAAGTTGATCAGACGCACTTGAAGCAAATTTTTCATCCAAGGACCTTTTTTCTTCTAGCTCCTTTCTTAGTTTATCATCCTTTTTTAATAATTCAGCGGCAATATCTTCAAATACATAAGCAGAGAAGTGTTCTTTTGTTTGAAGGTAGGTGTCGAAAAAGTTCCAATTAAAGAAGGAGTCGTAAGCTTCTGGTTCTAAAGTTTCGAGCAGGTACTTAACGCCCGGTTGACGTGTAGAGACAAGGTAATCCCCTTTTCTAAAATCCATTTTTAAGGTGCTTTTATCTACTTCCGTATTGCTGTGATTGTAGTGACCTTCATAGGCAGTTTTTGCAGTTTCGAAGGTTTTGATCTTGTATTGTTCTACTTCGATGGTGGTATCCTTTTTAAATCGTGTCATCAGAATTTGATTAAGTTGGAGTCTTTCTATCACATAATGTTGCGCTTGTGGGATTATATAGTAATTAGGAATCGTGATAAATTTACTATTTTTCAATTTATCATAATACGGAATGTTTTTGGTAAAAGGTTTGCTTCTGTCATAATACAATCGGTCTTTACCACTGACTTCGCTCGGCTTGTATGCTGCCTCATAACCTTTGAATTCTATCTCTTCAAATTTGTCCATATCGACTGCCCAAGTGACTGGGTAAGTTGCACCAGGAGCATATTTTTTCCAACTTTCTGATCTTAATTCTTTGATTTTTTTGTGGTTTTTATTGGCTTCCTTTACGGTTTCTACCATAAACTCATAGGTGACTTTTACACGGTCTTCATAACTTTTGAGCATGTGTGTCTCCGGCATATATCCGATAGTATTAAAAAGAGAGGCGTATCCTGTAGAGTACCTTCCATAATCTATGAACTGGGTAATGCCTTTCTCTGGCGTAGGTCCATAAGAATTGACATATGGAATACTGATAATACCTTTTTCCAATAGATTTTTTCTAACAGTAGGTGTAAATTCTTTTTGAAGATATTGACCTAATTTATTACCTAATCTATCTGGATGTGTCTCAATGATGGTGAGGGTGTATTGGTAATCTGAACCATTACTTACGTGATTATCAATAAATACTTCGGGATTTATCTTTTGAAAAATGGTGGCAAATGACTTGGCGTTTTTAGTATCTTTTTTAATAAAATCGCGATTGAGGTCATAGTTTCGGGCGTTAGCACGAAAACCGTAAAAGTCCGGTCCATTTTGATTAGCCCTAGAAAAGGCGCCTCTATTTAATGTGCCTCCAGGGCTATAAATAGCAATGCAAGAGATGATTAAGTTTTCTGTTCCCTTGATTTTGCCCATAGCCAAATCTCGCAGGTACATCATAGAAGCATCAACTCCATCGGGCTCACCAGCATGAATATTATTATTAATCAGTACGTGGAGTTTGCTTTTGTCCTTTAGATTAAACTTTGCTGTGACATCATAGGTTATCAGGTGGAGCGGGTAGCCAGCATCGGTATCTCCTATTTTTTCGATTTTAAGCGTTTTAAAGGCGGAGGTAAGGGTAGTAAAATATTTTATAACCTCATCGTAAGTGGGCGTAGTATTTGGATTTTTTTCAAAAGGCGTAATCCACTTATTTTGGGCTAAAGAAGTGAAACAAAGTGCCATCAAACAGATCAGGAAATGTATTTTTTTCATTATATTTCAGTTATTATTTAATCAATCTTTCTATCACTCTTTCAGACCATTCAAAGGTGTTCTTAAAATCTAATCCAAGTTTTTTTATAAGTTGGCTCTCTCCGTTTTCATCATGTGAGAGCTTATAATAATCCATTGCAAATGTGAGACTTTTCTCGGAGATTAGGCCTATAAGTTCAGAAGAATTTACTTCAATGTCATATTCTTTGGCTAATATTTTTACTCTATCAAAAACCTGAGCGATACTCACCACAGAAGTGTCAGCAATATTAAAAGACACCTGAGCACAGTCATATTTTTCCATCATCCACCCGATAGCTTTAAGTCCAATGTAGGGGCCGCCACTAACAAATCGCATTTTAGAAGCAATAGATTTGGCAATATGTACATCTTTTGATTCTAAATTTACATTGTACGCAATAAGCAACGGCCTCACTCCGAGTACCGTAGCACCTGATTTAGTATTAAACGGTAGGCCATTATCACTATACCAATCAGGAGAACTCATTTTAGTGGCTAGGTTTTCGTATTCACCTTTTCTGATGGCTGCTAGGTTTTTTCTGTCGGGCTTTAGTGCAGAAGATTCGTACAGAAAAACGGGTATTTGTAGATCCATGCCTAACCGATAGGATAAGGCAAGAGCATACGGTTTTAACTCATCGATCGATAAATCTGACAAAGGAATGAGTGGGCAGACATCGCAGGCACCTATGCGAGGGTGAGTACCGGATTGTGTTTGCATGTTGATTTGTTCAGTTGCCACTTTTATACCCCTAAACAATGCTTCAACAACTTCATAAGGTGCTCCTACAAGTGTATAAACCGTGCGATTGGCATCATAGCCACTATCGACATGGATAAGACGGACTCCAGAAACAGATCGCATGGCATCAGCAATATGGCCAATTATTTTTTCATTTCTTCCTTCACTAAAATTTGGTACGGATTCTATTAGCATCATAAGTAAATTTAAAACGACAATGTATTTGATTTTTTAGAAAATGTAAAAACATAATTAATTTTATAAGCCATTCATATTTTTTTATTCCTTTCCTTTTTTAATACAATGTTTATTCGAAAACAAAAATAAGATAAGAAAGAAAAGGGTTTTAGTTTTTTCTGTAAAACCGTGAAAATTATAGGTACCAAGGAAAGTATGTTAAATTGTTAAATAAATAAACATCAGCAAAATTATTTAATTTTGTATTTTAAGTACACTAAAAAAGAAGTTATTATGAACGGTGTTTTGGGTTTTGATTTTTTAATAGGTAGATTCATCTTCTTCTACTTATTGGTTTTTGCTCATAGTGGTATTACTCAAACATCTAGTAAAATAGATCCAAAACTCAGTATCATTGCTCATAATAACCCTATGGATGTGATCATCATGATGAATGAACAAGCAGACCTTTCTGAGGCAAAATCCCTAAAAGGTAAAAATGCAAAAGCTAGATTTGTTTACAATAAATTGATAAACACAGCCCAAAGGTCACAAAAAGGAATTATTCAATCTTTAAAGAATAATAATGTGAACTACCAATCATTTTACTTAGTGAATATGATTGAAGCAAAGATGAATCAGGCTCAAATCCACGCTTTAATATTGAGAGAAGATGTTAGTTTTATTATGGAAAATGGTAATTTATATCAGGAAGATGTCATAAGAAATCCTGAATTAATTGTTGGTTCTCCACGGGTGCCTATTTGGAATCTAGAAGCAATAGGAGCGCCCGCGGTATGGGCAAAAGGGGTGAAAGGGCAAGGTGTTGTCATTGGTGGACAAGATACAGGTTATGCATGGGACATTGCTACTATTAAATCAAAATATAAAGGATGGAATGGTGTGAGTGCAGATCATAACTATCATTGGCATGACGCAATATACAATGAAAACACAATGACACCAGCTGGTAATCCTTGTGGCTATAATATTGTTGCTCCTTGTGATGATGATAATCATGGTACTCACACGATGGGGACTATGGTTGGAGGAGTAGATAATCAAGGTAACGAAATAGGTGTAGCACCATCATCAAAATGGATAGGATGTCGGAACATGGAGCAAGGCTACGGAACACTTACGACATATACTGAATGCTTTCAATGGTTTTTAGCCCCATATGCTATAGGAGGAAATAGTAGTCAAGGTCAGTCGGACTCTATGCCGCACGTAATTAATAATTCTTGGGCTTGTCCTCCTATAGAAGGTTGTAACGCGGCCAATTGGGAAGTGATGCGTATAGCAATCCAAAACCTAAAGGCTGCCGGCTGTGTAGTAGTAGTTTCTGCAGGAAATAGTGGGAGTAATTGCAGTACCGTGAATAGCCCTCCTGCAATTTTTGGAGAAAGTTATTCTGTGGGAGCATCTAATAGTAGTAATCAAATAGCAAGTTTTAGTAGTCGAGGCCATGTGACGGTAGATGGATCGAATCGTATCAAACCAGATATTTCTGCTCCAGGTGTCAATGTTCGTTCGTGCCTAAAAGACGGAAGCTTTGCTAATTATAACGGCACCAGTATGGCAGGGCCACACGTTGCTGGATTAGTTGCACTTATGATTTCTGCAAACCAAGCTTTGTCTGGAGAAGTGGATAAAATACAAGAGATCATAAATTATACTGCAAAACATATGACAAGTACTCAAACTTGCAATAATGTACCAGGTACCTCTATTCCAAACAATACTTTTGGATATGGTATTATAGATGCCGAAGCGGCTATCGATTTGGTGCTTCCCCAAAGTTATTTACCAAATGTTGTTTATCATAATAGTGTCTTAATAGATCAACACAATAGTGGTCTAGTTTTAACCAACGCTTTAAATCAAAAACTAAGAATTAGAATTGATAATAGTGGGGTTATTCGTAAGGATACAAATGCTGTTTTGAATCCTTACAGCATTCAGATCCGAGAATCAAGTATAAAGATGAGTTCTCCTAATGCAAAACTTATCTTTACTTCTGATAATGGAAAAAAATGGAGTCTAAACATTGATAATAATGGATTGCTGTCAACAGTAGAAGTTATGAGTTTACCACCAGAAGTGACTATTATCTCATCAGATCTCTACGTCAGTGACCCAAAGCACGGTATTTTACTAAAAACGGTAACCAATCATGAATTTGCAATCAATATTTCAAAACTGTACCATTTATTAACGATTCCAATGCCAAATTCGAATTAAACAAACAAAAATAGTTTAGAATTTTCAGTCAATAACCCTTCCATAGGATTCATAAAGTTTACTTAAAGTAAAAAAACAATAGTTTATGTTGTGCTTTATTTTAAAGATCTGAATTCATAAGTCAAAAAATTTATTTGCACATTACAGAATAAAATCTTAACTTTGAGTTAAATTTTTAAAACAGGTAAATATGTCGAATAATATTGTAGAAAACAGCATACTTAAGGGAGGCGAGTTTTTAATAAAAGAAAGTAATTATCAGGATATGTTTATTCCTGAGGACTTTACTGAAGAACAGCTAATGGTACAACAGACCGTGCGCACTTTTGTGGATCAAGAAATCTTACCTTTTATTGAGAGAATAGAAAAGTTGGAGGACGGATTAGTACCATCAATTTTAGATAAATTTGGAGACCTTGGTTTGTTAGGGACGCATATGCCAGAATCTTTGGGTGGTAGTGATCTTGATTATATTACAAATACACTTATTGGCGAAGAAGTGGGTCCTTCGGGCTCTTTTAGTGTAAGTTACAATGCTCATACAGGAATTGGCATGCTACCAATATTCTATTATGGCACAGAAGCTCAGAAACAAAAATATCTACCACAACTCGTAACTGGACAATTAAAGTCTAGCTATTGTCTGACGGAGCCTTCAAGCGGATCCGATGCTTTATCAGCTAAATCGACAGCAATACTTAATGCAGAAGGAACACATTATATACTTAATGGTCAAAAGATGTGGATTACCAATGCTGGATTTGCTGACATTTTTACCGTTTTTGCCCAAGTTGATGGTAATAAATTTACTGGATTTATCTTAGAGAAGGGAATGGAAGGTTTTACATTAGGGGCTGAAGAGAAAAAATTAGGCATCAAGGGCTCCTCTACTCGTCAGGTTTTTATGGAAAACGTAAAAGTACCTAAAGAAAATTTACTTGGGGAAGTAGGTAAGGGTCACCTGATTGCCTTCAATGTCTTAAATTCAGGACGATTTAAATTAGGGGCTTCTTGTCTTGGTGGTGCAAAAAAAATTGTAGAACTAGGTGTTAAATATGCTAATGAAAGAGAACAATTTAAGGTTCCGATCGCGACTTTTGGAGCTATACAATACAAAATTGCAGAACAAGCCATTCGTTGTTTTGTAACCGAAACAGCGGTGTATAGAACGGCCCAACTGATTCAAATGGGCGAAATACAATACAAAGAATCTGGTTTGGAACTTATTAAATCTAAGCTTCAAGCGGCCGAAGAGTATGCCTTAGAGTGTTCTATTATCAAAATTATCGGCTCTGAAACGTTGGATTTTGTAGTTGATGAAACGGTACAGATTTTTGGAGGTATGGGTTATTCTGAAGAAGGTCATATTGCCAGAGCATATAGGGATTCGCGTATCAACCGCATTTTTGAGGGAACAAATGAAATCAATAGAATGGTCATGTTAAGCACAATCTTAAAAAGTGCTATGAAAGGAGAATTAGACCTTATGACGCCGGGTATGGCTGTACAGGACGAATTAATGAATGGGGTTTCAAAAGGAGAAGTATTTAGTGGTGAGTATGCATTGGAACAAACTGCCGTTGCCAATTTTAAAAAGATATTGATCATGTTATTAGGCTCTGCTGCTCAACAGGCAATGAGCGGACAATTGAATTTAAAAACAGAACAAGAAATCTTGATGAATCTTGCGGATATCATCACAGAGATATTCAATGCAGAAGGCACATTAATGCGTGTAATGAAAATAGCAGAGAGCTATCCTGACAAAGATATAGAATTGTATAATACCATTTTGCGCACCCATTTGCATGATGCTACAGGTAGAGTTACAAGGCAAGCAACCGATGCAATAGCGTCATTTATTGCCCCAGAAATGCAAGGTGCTTTTATCAGCGGACTGAGAAAATATACAAAATATCCATTGCAAAACGTCAAAGAAAATAGACGAAGAATTGCTGGAGATTTGATAAAGTCAGGTGGATACAGTTTATAGTCCAATAAAGGTATGCAGTAAATATTGGGCAAGAGAAGCTTTTAGTTAAGATATTCCAGAGATGTAATATACTTCATACGCAAAATATTTTAATTAGTTCAATATATTCGTTTTGGTCATTTCGCAGAAAAGTACCAATTGAAACTCACGTATTAAGGCCTATTATAAAGGTTATATAAAATTAAGTTTGAGGAAACGGACTTGATTTGGGGCGTATAATATTAGATAATTTTGTAATATATATTGTGAACCATTGTGTAATTATTTTGTTTTTTATACTTTTGTGTGATGATAAAAAAACTAAAGATTATGACAAGACTATTTACAATCGTATTTTGCTTTCTATTTGTTACAAACGTTTCATTTGCTCAGGCAAAACAAACTTCATTGATAATCAAGAAGACAGCAGATTGGTGTCCCTTTTGTGGGACTTATGGCTGGGATTTTTTCAAAAAAATACAAGATCAAGGAGCGGAAGCAAACACCATAATGATAGCTATGCATTTCTCCGGAGGGTTGAGCAATGAGACAGCAATAGATTTAAATAGAAATTTTTCTGGACCAGGTCAACCTGTTTTTTTTGATAATGGTACCGATATTTTGGTAAGTTCTTCAAACGTGGACGCTAAAGTAAAAGATTTTTTAAATGCAAGTTCAAGTAGAGCTGCAGCTGATCCAAAGGTTTCATTTAAGTTTAAGCTTGTGCAAAAAGGTACAAGATTATCTGCCCAAATAGAATTAGAAAATCAGGCAAAGTTAGATTCTGTAGAGTATAGTGTGTCCTTATTTGTGTTAAGAGATAAGTTTATTGCAAATCAAGCTTCTGTTGGAAACATGGCATCTCACATTAATATTTTATCAGCTAAGTTGACGCCAACCACTTATGGTATTCAAGCGTACAAAGGTAATATAGCTGCCAAAACCAAATTAAACCTTGTTCAAGATTTTGACCAACCTACGCTCCATAATGGAAAAGCGGCAGACGTCAAAATCGCTGCCATTTTATGGAGTAAAAACAAAACAGGAAGGTATGATTTTATAAATGGTAACGTCTTACCCCTCAATGCACTCTCAACTTCTGTGGAGAATCTTACCAAAAATATAAGCTTTTCTGCATTCCAAAGAGACCAAAATCTAGTCATTAGATCAGAAAACCACTCTGTTGACGCGAGTATAAAGATATTTGATACAAAAGGATCTCAAGTGCAAAGTTTTGTCTTCGAAAAAGGAGAAATAGAAAAAGCATTTGATGTAAGTGGTTTAAAGACAGGAATCCATCTTGTGCAAATAAGCGCGGGTGCTTATAAAAATGTCCAAAAGATATTCATAAGCAAATAACGATGGACCACAATGAAATCATCCAAAAAACCATAACGTTTGTAAAGCAACAATTGGAAGGTGCAGAAGGTGGCCATGATTGGTGGCACATACAGCGAGTACACAATACTGCAAAGCAAATAGCAGAGGAAGAAAATGCTGATCTTCTCGTTGTAGAATTAGGAGCTTTGCTTCACGATATTGCAGACCCAAAGTTTCATAATGGAAATGATGATCTTGGACCGGAGATCGCACAAAAATTCTTGCATTCTTTAAAGATACCTCAAGAAACAATAGACCATGTAATCAATATTATTAGACACATTTCTTACAGCAGCGGTTACCAAGAGCAACAATTCAATTCATTAGAACTCCAAGTGACCCAAGATGCTGATAGACTTGATGCAATTGGGGCAATTGGGATTGCACGTGCTTTTAATTATGGAGGATTTAAAGGTCGAGAGATTTATAATCCTACTATTCCACCTCAAGAATACAAATCAAAAGAAGGCTATAGATCTAGTATCTCCCCAACCCTTAATCATTTTTATGAAAAACTACTCTTACTGAAAGATAAAATGAATACCTCCTCAGGGAAAAGAAAAGCACAGCAAAGACATGCATTTATGGAGTCTTATCTTGATCAGTTTTATTTAGAGTGGGGACAATAGTATTTATTAGAAATAAAACTTAAATATCTAAAACCCTGCACAGATAGGTTACTATAATTGGTTGTATATTCTCTAGAACCTGAAATAATTACAGTTTTGCACACCAAAATGGATGATCTCTATTTTGATATTAAAAACTTGTTTAAGTTGTTAAGAATTTGTATTTTTGCACATCTTAAAAAAAAACGAGTTAAAATAGCTTAAATGTCGGATAATCAGAGAATTATAAATGTAAATATCGAAGATGAAATGAAAGCTTCCTACATAGATTATTCTATGTCGGTCATTGTTTCGCGAGCGCTTCCAGATGTTAGAGACGGATTAAAGCCGGTACACAGAAGGGTGCTCTATGGTATGAACGAATTAGGTGTTGGTTATAACAAGGCACACAAGAAATCTGCAAGGATTGTAGGAGAGGTTTTGGGTAAGTTTCACCCACATGGTGACACCTCCGTTTATGACGCAATGGTAAGGATGGCCCAAGATTGGTCATTAAGATACAGACTAGTGGATGGCCAAGGTAACTTTGGTAGTGTGGATGGTGATAGTCCAGCTGCTATGAGGTATACAGAAGCTAGACTTACGCGGTTATCAGAGGAGTTGTTAGGTGATATTGACAAAGATACGGTAGATTTTAGACTTAACTTTGACGACACGCTAGAAGAACCAACAGTACTACCAGCAAGAGTTCCCAATTTATTGATCAATGGAGCCTCGGGTATAGCCGTAGGTATGGCCACTAACATGTTACCTCATAATTTGACCGAGGTTGTTGACGGTACCATTGCATACATCGATAACGAAGATATTACCATAGACGAATTGATGGAGTATATCAAAGCTCCAGATTTTCCAACAGGAGGTACTATATTTGGATACAGCGGAGTAAAAGAAGCGTTTCATACAGGTCGAGGTAAGGTAGTGGTAAGAGGTAAAGCCACGATAGAAACAAGTCACGAAGGACGCGAAACCATCATCATCACAGAAATACCGTATCAAGTAAATAAAGCCAATCTTGTAGAAAAGATTGCAGAATTGATGCAAGAGGAAAAAATCACAGGGATTAGTGGATCGCCTCGTGATGAATCCGATCGAAATGGAATGCGAATAGTGCTAGAAATCAAGCGTGATTCGATGGCAAGTGTGATTTTGTCCAAACTATATAAATATACAGCACTACAGACATCATATGGGGTTAATAATATTTGTTTGGTCAACGGTCGACCTAGACAGCTCAATCTAAAGCAGCTTATTTCGGAGTTTGTTAAGTTTAGAATTGAAGTAATCGTAAGACGTACAAAGTTTGAACTCAAAAAGGCGGAAGAACGTGCTCATATATTAGAAGGATTACTCATCGCTTTGGCAAACATCGAGGAGGTAATTAAGATCATCCGAACAAGTGCTACCGTTGATGAAGCGAAAGACAAATTAATTTCAACTTTCGAACTTTCTGAAATTCAAGCGAAGGCGATTTTAGAAATGAGATTGAGCCGATTAGTAAGTCTCGAAGTAGATAAGTTAAAGGCAGAATACGATGAGTTGATGAAGACCATTGAATATTTGAAGTCAATAATAGAAAGCGCAGAACTTCAGAAAAAAATAGCAAAAGATGAGCTTCTAGAAATTAGAGAGCGGTATGGAGACGCAAGAAAAACAGACATACACTATGCAGATGATGAAATATCTATAGAAGATTTAATACCTAATGATAAAGTTGCTATTACAATTTCGCATGCTGGCTACATAAAACGAACCAAACTAAACGAATATAGGCAACAATCTAGAGGCGGCCGAGGATCAAAAGGTAGCAAAACCAGAAACGAAGACTTTATTGAGCACCTTTTTATAGCTAATAATCATAATTACATTCTTCTCTTTACAGAACTTGGACGGGTATTTTGGTTAAGAGCGTTTGAAATACCAGAAGGCTCTAAAACAAACATGGGTAAAACGATCCAAAACTTAGTACAAATTCCAGCGGATGACAAAGTACGCGCATATATAAAGATAGAAGACTTAACAAATGAAGATTTTATCAATTCAAATTACTTAATCTTCTGTACCAAGAAAGGGGTGATCAAAAAAACCATAGTGGAAGCATTCTCAAGGCCTCGTGCTAATGGTATTTTTGCAATTACTATACATGAAGGTGATCAATTGATGGAGGTAAAACTTACTAACGGTACAAATGACATCCTACTTGCAAATAAGAATGGACGAGCGATCAGATTTCCAGAAAGTAAAGTAAGGGCTATGGGGCGATCTGCTGCAGGTGTAACAGGCATGAAGCTTGACAAGGACAAAGATGACGAGATCATAGGTATGGTAGTTGCAGATCCGACTAACGAAGCAACAACCATCTTCATTGTGTCAGAAAAAGGAAATGGAAAAAGATCAAACCTTGATGACTATAGGATAACTAACAGATCTGGAAAAGGAGTTAAAACACTCAACGTCACCGAGAAAACAGGAAAAACAGTATCTATTAAAACAGTCGCAGAGGAAGACGACCTAATGATCACAACGGAACAAGGCATCATTATAAGGATGAAAGTAAATGATGTAAGAATAAGTGGCAGAGCAACTCAAGGGGTAAAAGTAATCAGACTGGATGATAAGGATAAAATAGCTGATGTGGCGGTAATCAGATATGATCCAAATGATGTAGAGGAGATTGTTGATGAAGAAGGAGTAGATCCAATAATAGAAGGGGGAGAAATAATTGTTACAGATAAAACCATGCCTGAAAGTACCCTTGAAGGTGGCGAAGAGGAATAATTTTAGAAAAAATTAAAAAAACTGTACCGAATTTAACAATAATTAAACATATTTATATGATTTTTGCCGTCATAACTATGATTTTTTAAATCTAATTAAAATATTTGTATACACAAAATCTAAACAAACAACGAACATGAAAAAATTATTTTTATTCGTATTCACCTTAATCCTTACTAGTAACAGTTCATTTAGCCAAGATGGTATGAAATTACTCAAGAGCGCAAAAAGCGAAATGGGTAAATATTCATCAAACGCCGTACAAAATGCGGCTAGCCTTGAAAAAGCGTTGAAAATGATTGATGAAGCATTTGCTATGCCAGGAACAGAAGAATTGGTAGCTGCACATACTTTAAAGGGTGATATCTACAATGATATCGTAGATGCAGCGATGACCGCGCAAATATTAAAACCTGACTATAAAAGCCCAATGCCAGAAGCGGCATCTTTGGCTGCCGACGCATATATGAAAGCATTAACTAAAGTAGTAAAAAAAGGAGAAGGTAAGGCAGCTATCAAAAGTCTTACAGGATTAGAGCAAGCAATTTTTAATGCAGGAGTGGTTTTGTACCAAGATCAAAAGCTTAAAGAAGCATATATGGCATTTAATAAAACGATCGAAGTTTTCAAAGTATTAAAAGAAAATGGTCAAAAATCAAGATTGGATGATGCTGTTGTAAGAGAAGAAGCTTATTATTATTCTTCAATATGTGGGTACCAAGCAGGTCTGAAAGAAGAAATACTTCCTTTGTTAAAAGAGATGTACAACAACAAAACAGACAAATCTTTTGTATATCAAGTCTTACATGAGCTAACTTTAGAAAGCAACCCTGCAGAAGCAGAAAAATATTTAACAGAAGGTAGAGCAAAGTTTCCTGAAGACACAGGGTTATTGTTTACTGAAATTAATGCAGCTTTAAAAGCAGGTAGGTTGAATGAGCTTATTAGTAAGTTAGAAATGGCTATTGCAAAAGAACCAGAGAACTTAACTGTTTATACTACATTGGGTAATGTATATGAGCAACTCAGTGCAAAAAGTACTGAAGCCAAGAACGCAGAGGAAGCAAGTGGGTACATGGCAAAAGCAAAAGAATGGTATGAGAAAGCATTGGCGAAAGATCCAAAAAACTTCGAAGCCAACTATGCTATAGGAGCCCTATACTACAACAATGCAGCTAAAGTGGCAAAAGAAGTAAACGAGTATGCAAATGACTTTACTCCTGCTGGTACTAAAAAATACAACGAAGCTAAAACCAGAATGGTTAAAGCGTTTGAAGAAGCACTTCCTTACTTCGAGTTGGCAGAAAGTATCAACGGTAAAGACCAAAACACAATCATAGCATTAAAAGAAATTTTTGCAAGAACAAGCAAATTAGATAAGGTTAAAATCTATACTGAAAAGTTAGAAGCATTATCAAATAAGAATTAATAAAATGCCTACTCTATAGGCTTAAAAGGGTCAAATACGATTAATAAGTGTTTGGCCCTTTGTTTTTTTTTATCTAGACAATTTGCAAAAGTACTCTTACATAAATTTTAACCTAAACAAGAGTCCATAATTATTCCAGAAAATCAAGTGCCGTTTCCTGCAAAATACTTTGTGCCCATTTCTTTAATTGGATCTTATGAAATAGGGAGTTTAGATTATTAAAAAAAGGAATATCTTTGTCCTCCGATATTGAAAAAAAGTATTTATGTTTTTAGAAAAAATAAAGCAACGAAAATCTGGACTTTTGTTATATGGTATTACGCCTCCAAAAATAGGAACAGATGAAAACAAAATCGACAACTACGCAAAAAAAACAGTAGAAAGGGTTAATTCATTGGATATTGATGCCTTAATTGTATACGACGTCCAAGATGAAAGTGAGAGAATAGCAGAGGAGCGGCCTTTTCCTTTTTTGAATGCATTAGACCCATTATATTTTACAGAAAGATACCTTCACGATATTGCTACCTCAAAAATTATTTATAAGCCTGCAGGCAAGTTTTTTTCTAATGAATTGGATAATTGGTTACAGAGGATCGCCATATTAGGCTTTCATCCAGTTTTTGTAGGAGTGCCATCTCCAGACCATGTTCCAAAAACAAGCTTAGTTGAAGCTTATGAGCTGTATAAAAAATATAGTGAAACATCTAAACTCGGTGGAGTTACCATTCCAGAAAGACACTTTGCACTTAGAGATGAAGATGATCGTATTTTTGCAAAAGTAAATAAAGGAGTCTCTTATTTTATTACACAATGTGTTTTTGATATTGGGTTTAGTAAAGATCTTATTGATTCAATTGTAGCATATAGTGCTAACCATCAACAACAAATACCAACAATCATCTTTACATTAACTTCGTGTGGTTCTGAACGAACACTACATTTTATAGAGTGGTTGGGTATTTATATTCCAGCAGAAATGAAAGCTAGACTTTTGCAATCAAAAGATATTTTATCAGACTCTGTAAATATTTGCCTTAACCACGCTCAAGCACTAACGGAGTACTGTCTTGAAAGAAATGTACCCTTTGGATTCAATATTGAAAGTGTAGCTATTAAAAAAGATGAGATAGAAGCCACCATAACTATGACAAAGACAATAGAAGGAATTTTGAAGAGGTATCAACTGAGGTGATCTTTAATTGGAAAGTGAAGAATAAAACAGTCCTTTAAAAGTCTTTTTTTAATCCAGCATTATAACTCAAGGGAATGTTGGGCCTATAACCATTAGGCTGGTTTGCAACTATAGCTTTTGTGTTGGAAAGATTATTTATAGTGGTAAAAATTGTAAACCCTTTCCTTAGCTTGTAATTAGCAGAAAAGTCTATAACAATAAAGTCATTGATGGCATTAACTTCATTATTAGAAGTAAAACCAGAAGGGGTATAGGAAGAACAATATCGCTAGAAAGAAAGATAAACCTAATGAAAGAATACTGCACTTTATGATTTTGTAAGCTTTGTAAAGTTGTTATAATTGGTATTTCGATATTACCAAATATAAGAAAGAGCTAAACAGAGTAATGTACTTTAGCATTTAAATTAATTTTTGATTAAAAACAGTACCCTAAATTACTTAAACCCAGATTACGCATTGGACTTTATTCGAAAGGAAATTAGGCAAAATAGTAGTGAAGCACGGAAATTTTAATCCGCAGATGCAGCCTTAGCTGCATAGAGGACGGAAAATTGAGTACTGAAACTAATATGAAGCATAATTTTCTTGCAGTTAATTTCTAATGCGTAATATGGGTTAAAGGTGATTAATAAACGGAAAAAAATAATAGCCCTTTACACCGTAGCAAATAAATTTGTAAATGTCTTTTGATCTATAACCCCAACAATTTCATCGTTTTCAGTAATAGCAGCAATTGCACTACCAGATTTCATCATTTTTTCATAAAGTGAGCGGAGACTTATTCCGATGTCTTCTCTTAGAAATGATTTAGATATTTGGTTCATTGCTTGTAGTTCACCACCATTATTTTTTATAGCATCTTGCACAAAAATTTCAGGGATACATCCCGCTATGTAGCCGAGTGAATCGAAAACGAGGAAGTTTGCTTCAATATTTCGTCTATACAAGTCCATTGGCACCTCATATAGATCAGCAATATGTAAACGGGTAAATTGAGTTCGCATTACGTCACGAAGGCTAAACTCCTCCAATTTAGCAATGGTTTGGACAGATCTGTTTTCCGCAGTAGCAGCAAAGAAAATGAAAAGGCCTATAAACCCAAGGGTATAATAATTACCGAAAAAAGCCAAAGCTACAAAGCCAATAGACATGATCCTTCCGACAACACTAGCATATTTGGTTGCCTTTACGCGACCCCATTTCATAGATAATGCTGAACGAAGGATTCTGCCACCATCCATAGGAAAAGCGGGTATGAGGTTAAACCAAAATAAGACCATATTGATAATGGCCAAATTAAATATGAAATGTTGCCAATTCATAGCCTCTGTGAAAGGGTCTTCGGGTATGCCTATACCAGTATATCCAAATATTAAGACCAAGATTATGGAAATAACGGCAATCACCACATTAACTAAGGGTCCTGCTATTGCTACTATCATTTCTTGTTTGGGGTTTTCTGGTAGCTTTTCTAGCCTTGCAACACCTCCAATAGGAGAAATGATGATGTCTTTGGTCTTAATACCATATTTTTTTGCCATTAATGCGTGTCCGAACTCATGAAAAATTACACAAACGAACAAGCAAGCTATATAGCCCACAAACCATAAGCCGCGCACAAAGCTAACTTGATCGGACCAAAGAGTATATCCAAGAAAGAGGACTAATAGTAAGAAGGACCAATGTATTTTGACAGGAATATTGAAAGGGGAGCCAATAGTAATTGTTCCTTGCATGGTTAAGATTTATCTTGGGTTATGAAGATTGGATCATATAGCTGCCCGTTCAAAACGGCTCTACTTATGACCAATCGCTGAATTTCTGAAGTGCCTTCGTATATTTGGGTGATCTTTGCATCACGCATCATACGCTCTACATGGTACTCCCTCACATATCCGTATCCGCCATGTACTTGTACCGCTTCTACTGTGTGTTTCATGGCTACTTCTGAAGCAAATACTTTGGCCATGGCTGCGGCTCGAGCGTAATCTTTGCCTTGATCTTTTAAATAGGCAGCATGATAGACGAGTTGTCTGGCTGCTTCTATTTCTGTTGCCATATCCGCAAGTTTGAAGGCTATAGCTTGGTGCTGAGCTATGGGTTTACCGAATGCTTCTCTTTGTTTTGCATAAGCTAATGACAGTTCATAAGCACCGGCAGCGATACCAAGTGCTTGTGCAGCGATGCCGATCCTGCCACCATCGAGTGTTTTCATAGCAAACCTAAATCCAAATCCATCATCTCCAATTCTTTGACTTTTATCAACTTTTACATCAGAATACATGATCGAGTGAGTGTCTGAAGACCGAATACCCAACTTATCTTCCTTACCACCTATGACCACACCAGCTTGATCGGATTCTACACATAAGACATTGATACCTTTGTGTGCTAATTCAGGATGTGTTTGTGCGATGACAAGATGCAGTTTTGCTTTACCTCCGTTGGTTATCCAGTTTTTAGTACCGTTGACCAGATAGTAATCACTTTTGTCTTCGGCCTGAGTTTTTTGACTTGTGGCATCACTCCCCGCTTCTGGTTCTGAAAGACAAAAACAGCCAAGCCACTCTCCTGTAGATAATTTTGGAAGGTACTTTTGTTTGATTTCTTCCGAGGCATAAGCTTGTATACCGTAGCAAACTAAAGAATTATTGACCGACATGATGACTGCGGCTGAGGCATCTACTTTAGCGATCTCCTCCATAGCCAATACATATGATAAGGTATCCATTCCACCGCCTCCGTAATGAGGTTCGACCATCATGCCCAGAAAGCCCATCTCTCCCATTTGTTTGATTTCTTTCTCAGGATAAATCATATCTCTGTCTCGCTCGATGACTCCTGGTAGCAAAACAGTTTGAGCAAAATCCCTAGCGGCTTGTTTTATGGCTTGTTGTTCTTCTGTTAGTTGTACGATCATATATTCTACATTTTATGGAGCAAGTCGATTCAAATCCCATCCGTTTTCCGATACAGTATACCGAATTCGGTCGTGCAGTCGATTTGGTCTACCTTGCCAAAACTCAATTTCTCTAGCTATAACGCAATATCCACCCCAAAAGTTTGGTGTGGGTATGATTGCAAGATTTTTGAATTTTTCCAAATTTGTAGCAAAAAGGTCTTCTAATTCTTTTCTTGACGAAATAATTTCACTTTGGGGTGAGGTCCAAGCACCAATTTGGCTGTCTCTAGGTCGTGATTGAAAGTAGGCATCTGAGATACTCTGATCTACTTTTTCGCAAATGCCTTTGACCCTAACTTGCCGCTCTAAGTCTAGCCACATAAAAGTAAGTGAACATTGATTATTATTCTCTAACTGTCTTCCTTTGGAGCTTAAATAATTGGTATAAAACACAAAGCCATCGTTTTCTACACCTTTTAGTAATACAATTCGACTGTCTGGGAACTGGTCATGATCAATAGTTGATAGCAACATGGCGTTGGGCTCTTTGATCTCGGCAGTCACGGCATCTGCAAACCATTTTTCAAACTGGATCATTGGATTGGGATCTACATCTACTATGTCAAGACTTTGCATAGCATAGTTGACTCGCATGTCAGCAATATTATTGTTCATATTTTTATTTTAAACCACAGCACCAGCAACTTTCAACTGCGTCATAATCTCGTGTTTAGACTGCACTCCAGCTGCTCTCCACATTTGTTTACCATCCTTAAAAATCATCAAAGTTGGGATGCTTTGTACTTGTAATTTCCCAGCGATAGCGGAATTAGCATCTACATCAATTTTTACTACTCTGATAGCCTCTCCCATATCATTTTTTACGCTTTGCACGATGGGACTGAGTGTCTTACACGGTCCGCACCAATCTGCATAAAAGTCGATCAGTAAAGGTACTTCTGATTGAATTAAATCTTCAAATTTCATTTTTCTATTAATTTTAGAAATACAAAGTTAATCATTTCTGAGTTCGGTGAGTGTAACAATAGTTTCTTTTGCTTTATCATCACGAAGGTATTTGACCTTAACGGTATCGCCAATCTTATATTTTTCTAAGGCAAGGTATAAATCATCAAAGCTAGCTATCTGTAGGTCGCCAATACCGATGATGATGTCACCAGGTACTACTTCTCCGCTAGAATTGCGCATGAATCCTCGTAATCCCGCAGCCTCAGCTGGACCTCCTTCTACTACTTGATACACTACTGCCCCTTCTTTCAAACCATATTGTTTAGCCTGTTGCTGAGGAAACAATTGAATACCAATAGCTGGTCTTTTGATTTTTCCATATTTGATCAATTCGGGTACAACCCATGCTACTTCGTCAACAGGAATAGAAAAGCCGATTCCCGCAGAAGCACCCGAAGGACTGTATATCTGTGTATTTACACCGATCAATCGCCCACTAGAGTCCAAAAGCGGACCACCTGAGTTACCTGGATTGATAGCGGCATCTGTCTGCACGACTCCTCGGATTGCGACCCCAGTCAAAGATTTAATTTCACGGCCTAATGCACTTACGACCCCAGTAGTCAATGTTTGATCCAGTCCAAAAGGATTGCCAATAGCCATTGCAAATTGACCTACCCTTAGATCTGATGACGAGCCAACAGGTAGCGGAAATAATTTATTTTTTGGAGCTTTTATTCTTAACACAGCTAAATCCTTACTCAGTTCAGAACCAATAGGCTCGGCCTCCCAAGTACTCCCATCACCGAGCGTGACATAAGCTTTATTGGAGTTTTCGATTACATGGGCATTGGTCACGATATGGCCAAATGTATCCCATACAAATCCTGATCCTGATCCTCTTGGTATTTCTTCTACATTTCTACCGTAGTAATTACTTTGCACTACTTTAGTGGTAATAAAACACACAGATGGTGCTGCTTTTTCAAACAACTCTATCGTTGCCTCTTCGGAGTCAAACCTTTGGGTGACGGGGGCAATAGTTACATTGGCATTTTTTTGTTTAGGTTGTGCTATATCGGCATTACTACGTATTTGTGTATAACCGTCTGATGAGTTATCGTCCATAAAGTACTTACTTCCAAAGTAGTAACCTACACCTACCATACCAATAATAAAAATCAAGTGATTAAGTTTCATAATTATTTTTTATTGTGTAAAACAAAATAAGGAACAAAAACAAAACCTTTGTAGTTCCATGAAAGGATAACATTTTTTATCAAAAAGTTGTATCCAGACTACTTTAAAAATCGACAAAAAGAGCAAATCACTCGACAGTCTAAACAGTAGCGCCCCCATCAATACTAATGACGGCACCATTGATATAGTCAGATTCGGGGGAGGATAGAAAGAAGATAACATTAGCTACATCATCAACAGTACCCATCCTTTTAAGGGGTACTTTCTCTACCATATTTTGTAAAACCTCTGTGGGCATATCATTCAAGATGTCTGTTTGTATAAAGCCAGGGGCAATGGCATTTACATTGATATTTTTACGACCCAATTCTCTTGCCCAAGTTTTTGTCATAGCAATAACTCCTGCTTTGGCTGCCGTATAATTTGTTTGGCCAAAATTACCATACAAAGCTACTACAGAAGATACACTTACTATCTTCCCACTGCCATTTTGGACCATATGTGGGGCAACCCACCGTGTACAGTTGAAAACACCAGTCAAATTTACATCAATCACATCTGACCACTGTGTATCCGTCATCTTAAGAAGCGAGGAATCCCGGAGAATGCCGGCATTATTGACTAAAATGTCTACTTTTCCAAATTGGTCTATTACATCATTGACTGCTTTTTGTACACTTTCGCTATCAGCGGTATTAACCGGATAAAAATGATATTTAAATCCTTTCTCTTTGAGAAGAATGCCCAATTCTTCGCCCTTTGCAACATTGATATCAAAATTTACTACAGTAGCTCCTTCTTTTGCAAAACGCTCGATGGTAGCTTTTCCTATACCGTTGCTTCCTCCTGTGATAATGGCCACTTTGCCTTCCAAAAGTTGATAATGAGAATTTATGAATGATGACATATGATAGTTTTTAGCAAAAATAAATATAAATAGCGAAAGATGAAAGGTAATTATTTTGCGCTTTTTGAAATAAGTTACCGATATGAGCTTTAAATGCATTCGATTTTAAGTAAAAAGGTCTGCCAAAGTTATTATAACTAAAAAATGCGTTATATTTGTGTTTTATGTTAAAATCATGACAAACAATGGAAGGAATTTTAAAACACCTAGCTACAATACTCATATCAATCGTTTTTACAGGTAGCATCCTTTGTCAGGACAATCTTACTACAATAAAAGATCATTTTGAAAAAGGGGAATATGCTTCAGCCAAAAGCTTAGGGGAAGTTCTTTTTGCTTCGGATAGCACTCAATATGAGTTAATGGACCTATTAAGCAAAATTTATGAGACGGAACAGCACTTGCCTAAAGCGATTAAATACAATAGCTTAAAATTTAGAGTTGACTCGAGCTCGATCACTGCAAGAAAAATCGGTAAACTTTATGTTGATGCGGGTAATATCAGTAGTGCAATCCCTTTCTATAATTATGCACATCATAAAAATGAGAAAGATATTTTAGCCATTAAAGGATTGGCAGAATGTTATTTTGCATTAGAAGTGCTCAATTTTGCACAGGATTACATCAACAAAGGGCTTGCATTAGATGAAAGCAATATTTCTTTACAGCTCTTAAATGCTAGAATCGCTTACAAATCAAAAGACTATCCCATGGTGGTTAATAGCCTAAAAAAAGTCCAAAATGAGCGCGACTTAGATAACTTCTTCCTTCGTGTTATTGGGTTTTCTTATATACAGTTGGATTCTGCTGATCAAGCCATCATCTATCTCAATCGATCCCTTAAAACTGATAATGGGATAGAGTATGCATATTATTATTTAGCATTAGCCTATGAGCAAAAGCAGGAACCTCAATCGGCAATTCATTATTATCAAGAAGCAATAAAATCGGGTCTATCTATCCAACTCGGCCTGTATTACCGTCGTGTGGCAGCTAACCTTATGAAACAAGAAAAATGGAAAGACGCCATAACCCAGCTAAAACAATCGCTACAATATGAAGACCTTCCAGCTTCCTATTTTTCCCTAGCCCAGTGTTATGACAAAACTACGATCGACAAAAAGCAAGTCATCAAGCATTATGAATCCTTTCTCAAAAAAGCCAATAACCAAGATCAAACCTATATCAAATTTGCAGAAAGTAGGGTGAAAGAATTAAAAGAGTATGTACATATGAAGTAATGGAAGTCTCCAAGTAAAGACCAGACTCATTGTAATAATCTTTATGAGAAAAGATAAAGCGGTTTTAGCAGGGTTAAAAAAACTATGATTTTCCTAGTGTTTCTGATTTAAATATATTTTTAACAATCGTGGACATCCTTTATACCTCGTGAGCAAGTACATTTGCTTAAGAAACCAAACACAATGAAGCATAAATATTTCATTTTTCTATTATTTCTAATAATTCATTCATGTAAAAATGAAGAAAAGGCTGAGTTTTTCATCACAACTGACAGTGATTTGAAAAAGAAGTTATACTTATTTATGGAACAGCCTAAATTTTCTGAACCCATTGACTCTATTTATCCATCCAACGATGGGGTATATCGATGGGAAACCAATGAGGTTGGGGAGATGTTTTTTATTTCTGATTATAAATATGATGAAGGAGAACCTGAGTTTACGCTTGTTGCAATAGCAGACAAAGGAGAAACAAAATTTAAAGCAAGACGATACCAAATACCTTATGAAGCAGATCGAGGTTTGAGTAAGAAGTTCAACTCTTTGACAACAGACTTTTCAAAAAACATCAATGATTCGTTGATAAGAAGGGTAATCTTAGAAAATAAAGACAATGTGATAAGTGCTTTTACTTTATACAATTATGGATTGGATAGTTATATTCAATTAGCAAACTTAATTGACAAAAACGTACTAAATAATACCTATTACGGAAAAAAAATTCTACCATATCTCCTAAAAATAGACATTCTTCCTAAGTTTATAGTGAAAGACTCTTTGGGCAAAACAACAACTATTGAAAAGTTTGTTGACGAATTGACCTTTGTTGAGTTTTGGGCTGATTGGAAGCCTAACACCGAGATAAAAAGAAGTTTAAAGTATTTAATTCTCCCCAACTTATTAAAAAACAATAAGAAACTGGCGACCATATCCATTTCTATCAATGAAGAAAAAGAATGGCTTGAAGCATTGAAAAAAGATAACTACCCTTGGAAACAATACAATTATGATGAAATACTTAATAAAGGTCCATATTTTCACAAACTTGGTATAAAAGGACCGTCAGGAATGCTTGTAGAAAAGTCTGGAAAAATCCTAGCAAAAAACATTAAAACCTCCGAGGAATTGGTGAAGCATCTTGAACGATATTGGGGTAATTAAACCCACTTGAGATTGACAGCTAATCATAGATATGCGAGCTGAAAGCCCTATAAATACTAGAAAGTTTTGCACCTAAGGATCGAAATGTAGTGAGCCAACTTTAAAAGAATGTCTTTTGTTTAAGCATATTT
>JALHLK010000044.1 GCA_022844565.1 Saprospiraceae bacterium | reverse complement strand
GAGTAAGTGGTGATAGCATTCTATTAGGTGGCACACTCAATCGCGCGACTACGATCACACAAGCAGCGGCAAAAGACAGCTTAACCTTTGCAACAAGCGGAAATAAATTGAAAATCACAGGTCTTTCATCGGGTTCTACTACGGATAGCATTGCAGTAATCGACCCAACCACAGGACAATTGAAAAGAATCTCCTCATCTAGATTGGCCACGATAGGTGCAAATGGAGTGAGTAATGGAGTAAGTGGTGATAGCATTCTATTAGGTGGCACACTCAATCGCGCGACTACGATCACACAAGCAGCGGCAAAAGACAGCTTAACCTTTGCAACGGGCGGAAATAAATTGAAAATAACAGGACTGGCATCGGGTTCTACAACGGATAGCATTGTAGTGACAGATCCAACCACAGGACAATTAAAAAGAATCTCCTCATCTAGATTGGCAACGATAGGTGCAAATGGAGTGAGCAATGGAGTAAGTGGTGATAGCATTCTATTAGGAGGTACACTCAATCGTGCTACCACCATCACCCAAGCAGCGGCAAAAGACAGCTTAACCTTTGCAACGGGCGGAAATAAATTGAAAATAACAGGATTGGCATCGGGTTCTACAACGGATAGCATTGTAGTTACAGATCCAACCACAGGACAAATAAAAAGAATCTCCTCATCTAGATTGGCAACGATAGGTGCAAATGGAGTGAGCAATGGCGTAAGTGGTGATAGCATTCTATTCGGAGGTACACTCAATCGTGCTACCACCATCACCCAAGCAGCGGCAAAAGACAGCTTAACCTTTGCAACGGGCGGAAATAAATTGAAAATCACAGGTCTGGTATCGGGTTCTACTACGGATAGCATCGCAGTAATCGACCCAACCACAGGACAATTGAAAAGAATCTCCTCATCTAGATTGGCAACGATAGGTGCAAATGGAGTGAGCAATGGAGTAAGTGGTGATAGCATTCTATTAGGAGGTACACTCAATCGTGCTACCACCATCACCCAAGCAGCGGCAAAAGACAGCTTAACCTTTGCAACAAGCGGAAATAAATTGAAAATCACAGGTCTGGTATCGGGTTCTACTACGGATAGCATTGCAGTAATCGACCCATCCACAGGACAATTGAAAAGAATCTCCTCATCTAGATTGGCAACGATAGGTGCAAATGGAGTGAGCAATGGCGTAAGTGGTGATAGCATTCTATTAGGAGGAACACTCAATCGTGCTACCACCATCACCCAAGTCGCCGCTAAAGACAGCTTAACCTTTGCAACTGGCGGCAATAAATTGAAAATCACAGGACTGACTAGTGGTTCTACAACGGATAGCATTGTAGTAATAGACCCAACCACAGGACAATTGAAAAGAATCTCCTCATCGAGATTGGAAACCAAGGTTATTGATGTTTTTTCAACTGGAGGAGTACAAGCAATTACTGCTGCGGTAGCTACGCTTGATTTAACAACAGTAAGAATAAATTTAGGTACTGCATATACTTTAGCTGCTAATCAAATTACTGTTTTGCAAGCTGGAACTTACAGAATAACTTATAATGTTGGAGTAAACATTGGTTCACTGAATGAGTTATCTAGTAGGTTTTGGTTGGAAAATAATGCAACTGAAATAACTAATTCTAATATAATTATTCATGCATATGGGGGGTCAACTACTTGTTCAAGTAGGAGTATAATTATTCAATTTTCAGCTAATGATGTGATTAGAATTAGAATGCAAAGGGTCAATACTATAAATATGAATACAGTACCTTCATGTACAGGACTGAATATTGAAAAGTTGGATTAATTTGAAAAGAATATTGTTTGATGTAGCTAGTTTTTAAGTTTGGATAACTTCATTTACATAGTTTCAAATAGATGATATAGAAATAATTTTTTAATGTCTAATAAGTTGGTAAATAATTTCTTAAAAATAACTAATACAATATTGATATGTGTTATTATGAGTTATTTGTATCCAATATATTCTCAAAGTAAAACTTTAGGTAATACCTTCATCCACGGCCCACGAGAGACAGCTGTATTTCGAGCACACCACTTTATCAATGGTGGCAGTGGAGTACTTCCTGGTATAGTTGGTACTAAACGAAACATACCGACATATTTTTCTTTTGCAGGCACATCGAGTGTAGCAGTTGTGTCTGATGCAGCCCATGTCGATGGGTATGTCAAAAATTATGTAAATCAGAATTTTACTTTTCCTGTAGGGGACAATGGCGTTTACGGTCCAGTGACCATGATGGCTGCCAGTCCTTTGAATGTTACCAATCCTATCAGTGCAGCTTATTTTTTCACCAATCCAGACAATGCGATTACGACATCTTTGTTGGGCGGTGACGAGCCTCCTCTTCCCTTGGGTGGTCCTTTCAATAGAAGCTTGCGCGAAACAGGAATATCTGCTGTGAGTTCCATAGAATATTGGGATGTAGATGGCTCAGTGCCAACACGTCTGAGTTTTCACTGGCGAAGTGTGTCACAAATCGCAACTTTGACCAACGCTATGCTCATGGGTCTGCGTATCGTGGGATGGAATGGAAGTCAATGGGTAGATATACCGAGCACGATTGATGCTGGTGCTAATTTGACTTCAGGATCATTGACAACTACTGCCGCTATTATACCTAATACGTATACGGCATATACGTTTGCTGTTTCGTGTGATCTTATAAATATTACTTTCTCTGGTATTCCTGATGACCTTTATTTGTGTAAAAACGAGATAAAAACTATAGATGTGAATGTGATGCTTGATGGTGCAGCATATATTCCTGACTTCACTTTGGAAAGATTTGATGGTAATACTTGGATTGATGTTGATGGACCTAATACTAGCGGTATTTTTAATATATTTGGCCTTCCTGATAATGCGCCTGAGGTAAAATATCGGGTAAGAATAAATTTTGGGACTTGTGTAAGATGGAGTAATGAGTTTATATTACATTCATATAAACCAAATAGCATTGCATGTTTGGGTACAATTAATGTTTCGGCAGATAGAAATTGTGAAGTTTATGTAGACCCTAAATTGTTCTTAATTGATAATATAAATGACTCGGAGTTTTATGAGGTTTTGATTACTGATATAAATGGAACCGTAGTAAATAATCCAATAAAGAAAGTAATTGGAAAGCAAAAATATAAGGTCTCTATCAAGGAAAAGTGTTCTAATAATTCTTGCTGGGGATATATGATTGTAGAGGACAAGTTACCTCCTATAATTGAAAATTGTTTTGAAAATCAAATCTTTGCTTGTCATGAACTTGATGCTGTAAGAAATGAAAAACCAAGAGACCATTTCTCCAACCCGAGTATGCATGTAGTTTCTAGGCCTCCTTTTGTTTATGAAAACTGTGTTGTTTTTCAAGCAGATTTTAAAGATGTAGAAACTATCAAAGTTTGCGGCGAAACTGAAATCACAAGATCATGGATTTTTAAAGATCAATTTGGCAATGAATCAAATTGTAAGCAAGTTTTTAAATTCTCACCTTTGAAGCTTTCTGATTTAAAGGAACCTTTGGCTAAAGTAATAATAGATTGTAATAGTAAATTTGAGCCTACAGACATTCAGTTATTATTTGACAATCGCAATACATTAGGCAGTCTAAAATCTAAATGGGTAGTTGAAAATAATGAAGGGTCAGTTTATGGAGGTTTTACCTATTTAGCAAAGGGGCTTGACGGAGCTTTACATGCTCAGCTAATCGACTACAAGACTTGTAACATCATTACAAAACATAGCGATGAAGTAATCGTCATAAATGAGAATGGATGTGAAAAAGAAAGAAAAATAATAAGGAAATGGACAATTTTAGATGACTGTACGAATGAGTTCAAATTTTTTAATCAAATTATTATCCTAAGAGATACAACAGGTCCTAATTTTAATGTTGTTTCTATTGAGACATCTCTGCAAGCACATGAATGTTCCTTAAATTTAAAGGTTCCTTCACCTTCGCAAATAACAGATAATTGTTCTGATGTTTCAAAATTAAAATGGTATGTTATTCCTCCTGGAGGCCTATCAGTCAGTGGCTTACAACCAGAATATGTAGTACAAGGATTTACAAAGGGGAATCATACCCTAACATATATAGTAGAGGATTGTAATGGAAATAAAACTAAAAAAGATATAAATATCAACGTAAAAGACATCACACCCCCTGTTGCAATTGTAAAAAGTAAAATCGTGTTAAGCCTAACGTCTTCATCAAGCGTAAAAGGTTATGCGGCATTAAAAGCAAAAGACGTTGACAATGGGTCCTATGATAATTGTGGCAATGTTTATTTAGAGGTCAGAAGAGAAGATATGGCACCCCATTGTTTAAATTTGGGAAATACTACTGTTGAGGGTCTGCCTTGGAATAATAATATTACCTATAATGGAAATATTAATGGACTTGATCAAAATGTGCCACTTCATTTGAATGATAGTATACTAGATACAGACAAAGGGCAATTTGTCAATTTTTGTTGTGAAGATGTAGGTAAAGAAGTCAAAGTATGGCTAAGAGTGTGGGATGATGCAAGCTGTGACGGGATTTTTGGCAATATGGGAGACAACTTTAATGAAACTTGGACAACGGTCTCGGTTGAAGACAAGATTACCCCAAAGATTTCATGTAGCCCTGATGTAATACTTAATTGTGAAAATGATAATAGTAAGATCACAGAGTTTAATATACAATCAACAACTGGGCCTTTTAGCGATGTAAAAGGAAAAGTATCTAAAGCACTACTCCCTGAAGTTATGGGTGTTTGTGGAGGATATGAATTAGAGTTTAGAGATATTGGAAGTTTAAATTCATGCAATATAGGTTCGTTTACAAGGACATATAGGGTTAAGAATTTTCCATCAGTGACTTGCACACAAATTATTACACTCTCAGGTTTAGTTCAGAAACCAATATTGGAGCATCCGATTAGTTTGCATATATGGAATAAATGCACATTGACCGAGGCAGATGTTTTAGAAAATACGGTTAGACTTTCACCACTTGTAAGGGCTGATATGTATAAGGGATGCGATAAATATAATCTAAATGAGCCCGCGACTAACAGTACCATGGCAACTTCAGAAAAGATGGCCGCTACCTCTAACGGATTTACCCCTACTAGTGGACCATTGGCTGAAAATTTGAGAAGTCAAGCGAGATTTAACACCAACTACAAAAATGTTGGATGCTCTGTATTCGGTAAAAAACTTTTAATAGAAGAGTACAATATAGGTGATGGTTGCAAAAAATGGTTGGTAAGATGGGATTATATCAATTGGTGTGATAACTCTAATGCTGGCTGTAGAGAGACAATTTACAAATTTGAAGACACTACTGCACCTGTTATTACTAAATGTGTTGATACAGATATTGAAATCGAGTCATCTTCTTGTACTTTACCTATTTCATTAAGTCCGTCAGCTATTGATGAATTGTGTGATGATGGCCAAGCATTAATTTGGAGGGCAAGAATTTATGAAGGACAAAATATTGGGAACATTCCAGTGACTTCACCTATTAGAGAAATAGTCAATTTGAAGGGATCCAACCCTGTTTTTATCTTTAACGGCATAGGTTTGAAAGCTCCGCTTACACCTGGACTATACACTGTTAGATATTCTGTAAAAGATGATTGTGGCAACTTGAGTGAATGTAACGCCAATATAACAATAAGGGCGAAGGCAGTTACCCCATATTGCATAAGCTTAAGTAGTGCTGTGATGAAGAATGGTTTAGTAGAGTTGTGGGCAAAAGATTTTGACAAGGGTTCTTTTACCAATTGTGGGACAGGTGTGATGCTATTCACATTTAACAGAGGAGGTCAAGCAGAGCACCCAAGCGTGGATCAAAATCACTTGACGTTTGAGCATTACTTCACGGGGTTTGGCAATTTTTTAGCTATGAAAACAGTATCAGGAACCTCTTCGGGAGAAGAAGCCGCAAAAAAACTCTATGAAGAGGGAAAGGCACAACTATGGTATCCGCAGGTAAAGGTAACGCAAAGACCTACTCTTCCAAATGGAACAGTACAACCTAATTTACGAGAGTTGTTAGGAGGTACTTCTGGAATGAATTTTGGATGCAAGGCAGGCAATAGAATTGGTCAACCAATTAACGCTGAAATGCGTGTATGGGATCTTAGAAGCTTCAAGTCAGGAACAACACAAGGCAGTGACTTCTGCAGTACAAGATTGACATTGATCGATAATCAAGGCGGATGTGGAGTAGGTTCCTTAGTTTCCATAAGCGGTTCTATCGCTACAGCAGCCTCGCTAGTGATGCAAGAAGTAGAAGTAATTTTAAAGGCAGATTTGCCCGAATTTCCAATAGTATCGACAACTAACAAGGAAGGTAACTATGTATTTACTAACATGCCAATTGGTGTGAATTATGCCATGACACCCAAAAAAGACACTGATCATATTAATGGAGTCAATACCTTGGACTTAGTACAGATTCAAAGGCATATTTTGGGCATTAAAAAATTAGATAGTCCATATAAGTTGATTGCAGCTGATGCAAACGGAGATCAAACGATCAGAGTTAGTGATATTGTAGAAATCAGAAAGTTAGTATTAGGCATGGCGACCAAATTTGAGAATATGCCTAGCTGGATTTTTGTGGACGGAAAGTATAGTATTACTAACAGCCCATGGCCGTTCAAAGATGAGATCAGCCATACATCCTTAACTACATCATCCACAAATAATAACTTTATTGGAGTAAAAATTGGAGATGTAGACGGTACAGCGAGTGCTAATTTGACCAGTATATTTACACAGCCCAGAAGTGCAGGATTGAGACTAAGTGTGGAAGATAGAGCAATGAAAGCAGGTGAAGAAATAGAAATATCGCTCACTGCAGAACAATTCAACGAAGTACACGGTATGCAGCTGACCTTAAGCCACGAAGGTATGGAGTTAGTAAGCATAGACGGTAGAGCGATAGAGATGACAGCTGACCACATAGGTAAAATCAGCAAAGTCAAGACCACAATGAGCTGGGCATCTGCAAATGGTACAACAGTGGCACAAGGTAGTGAAGTAATGCGAATGAAATTCAGAGCTACAAAGGATCAGCAATTATCAAATGCATTACAAATCACAAGCGAAGTGACAGGGGCAGAAGCATATATAGGAACAAAGATGGAGCGAACTACAATCATATTGGAAATGCGCAAAGATATTCGACCTAACGTTTTCAAATTAAGCCAAAACGAGCCAAATCCATGGAAAGCAAGTACAATGATCAACTACACATTGCCGCAATCTGGAGCAGTGAAATTAACATTAATGGATGCATATGGCAGAATAATACGAACTTATGCGTCAAACGAGGAAGCCGGCGAAAACGTATTTAGAATCACTCGTGAACAACTGAATGGAGCTAGGGGTACCGTCATCTATAAGATAGAATCAGGAAATTATAGTGAACAAAGAAAAATGATTGTGATTGAATAAATAACGCTTATTGGGCATATAAATGTAAAATCTATTTTCAAATAGAAATATCCTAATTTGATTTTAAAAGCAAAAAATTAATAATATTAATGCTGATTTCCCACCAAAGCGATGTCCTGCCTAGGAATTGATATAGATTACGACAATCAATATCGAGTGATCGAATATCTAATAGGTCAGGTCAAAAAACATGGAGGTAATGCTCAAGTGATTTGGCATAATAGTGATTTGGATACAGGTGCAAAGCTCCAATTTTTAAATAGAGTGCTGTTAATTATCGATTTATAAAATTTTAGCAAAAAGTTAGACTTGTAATCTTTGTTGAAAATATAAAATAGATATGTCCATAAGTGCTAAATATAATTAGCTATGGACAATTTTAACGATCAAACGTTTTGTCCATAAGTATCGTATTTTATGACTTGTGGACATAACTAATGATAGATCGTTTTGTCCATAAGTACTTTTATAAATGACTTATGGACAAATCTAAAAATCATACGTTTTGTCCATAAGTACTATTAAAATTGATTTATGGACAAATTAATTACTAATAAATTTGATTTAAATAACTGATTTATATATAGTTGCAGAATTTTCCAATTTAAAAAAATATGAATTTTCTTTGCAGAGATAATGAGAAAGAAAAACTTGAGAAAATCATAAAATCAGACAAGGCTGAACTTGTAGCAGTATTGGGTATGAGGAGAATTGGAAAAACTTTCTGTGGCCGACTAATTTTTGATCAGAATTTATTATAACTTCTTGATCTTTCCGCTACCTGATATTTTTGATTTTATAACTGGATTTCCGTTAAATAAAATATTACCGCTACCGTACTCCATATCCTACCGCATTAATTTTATCAAATCCCAATCATGCATTTTTACTAATCAACAAAAGATTCTATAACATTCTACCTTAATACCCCCTTTAAACCAACAAATATTTCGCCCTTTTATGAATAATTTTTATCTTTGCAGTCATTTTTATACAATTTTGATCTTGATTTACATAATAATCTATCAATCAACCAATTGTATATAAAAACTGAACTTAAAAAATATAAACTTTATACAAAAGAATGAAGATAGACCAATCCAACACGGACTTAATCGCAAAAATTAGTATTTCTATAGAGCCTTCTGACTACCTACCTAAATACAAAGTAGAATTAAATAAGGTAAAATCTAAAGTTTCTCTTAAGGGCTTTAGACAAGGTAAAACCCCTGATCACGTTGTCTCAAAAATGTATGGTGAGCAAGTATTGGCAGATGTGCTTAACAAATCTTTCCAACAATCTCTTGAGCATCATATAGCCGATAATAAAATCGTCTATGTCTGCCAACCGATGATGTCTGAAGATCAAGAGCAAATAGAGCTTAATCCTTCTGATAAAGAAAGAGTATATTCTATGGATTATGAAGTTGGTTTGGTAGATAATCTTGACATCAAAGGCATCTCACCTGAGGACACTTATGTAAGATATAAGATAGAGACAAATGACGAAGAGGTTGCAACAGAATTAAACGCCTTGGCTAAACAATTAGGTGGATACAGTAATGTAGATAGCGCTGTAGAAGAATTTGACAAAATAACGGTGTCTGCGGTTGAATTAGAAGATGGAAGTGCCAAAAAAGATGGGTGGCAGTCTTCATTTGATATTTATATTAGCTCCATCCCTGATGAAGAAATGAAAACTTTGTTCATAGGAAAAAATCTAAAGGATACTGTTGATGCTCCAATATCTAAACTTACAAGGATGGATATTGATAAAATCCGAAAAGAATGGTTGGGTGTGGAAGCAGATGATGAAAGAGTAATTGGAGATGAATTTAGATATACTATTGAAACGATAGAAAGACACTTGCCTGCAGAATTAGACGACGAAAAAATTAGTATTACTTTTGGTGAGCACGGTCTAAATACACTCGATGAATTAAAAACCAGACTTAAAGAAAACCTATCCGCTAAAAATGAGGATTCTACAATAGGTAAATTGTACCAAGATTTACACAAAAGAATTAATGAAGAATCTACCCTATCCTTCTCTGACTCTTTTGTGAAAAGGTGGTTGAAGGAAAGCGAACAAATGGAGGATACTAAAATTGAAGAAATATTTGAAGATTTCAAAAAAGACTTAAAATGGACGATCATTCAAGGAGAACTTCAAAATAAATACAATGTCAAGTTAGATTATAAAGAAGTAGACGACTTCTTGAGACAAAAAGCCAATGACTTCATGGGGCAATTTGGATATTATGATAATTCTATTTTTGAAAAAGTCTACAACAAATTAATTGCCGACAAAAAGGAGGTCTACAATGCCCAAAATGTAATTCTCAACAGTAAAATTTTTAGTTCAATCATAAAAGACATCACTCAGATAGAAGAAAGTATTACCTTGGAGTCTTTTAATAAAATGTTACAGCCTGAACAATCGGAGACTGAAACTGTTGGTTAATTGTTTTATGTAATTATTAAGATAAAAAATCGTAAGAAATGTATTCAAAAGACGAGTTTAAGAAATATGCTACTATGCATCTTGGTATGAGTTCTATGCATTTAGAAAAGTACATGAATGCTACAGCTCCAAATATTACAGGATTTACTCCGCAAGTTATAGAAGAAAGAACGATGAACATCGTGGGTATGGATGTATTCTCTAGATTAATGATGGATAGAATCATCTTCATGGGTGTACCTGTCAATGATTATGTAGCGAATGTGATACAAGCACAATTATTATTCCTAGAGTCTACGGATAATAAAAGAGATATCCAAATGTTTATCAATAGCCCAGGAGGAAGTGTGATAGATGGTATGGGTATTTATGACACGATGCAGTACGTTGCTCCTGACGTAGCTACTATTTGTACAGGAATGGCGGCTTCTATGGGTGCTGTATTGTTGTGTGCTGGTAATAAAGGCAAAAGAACGTGTCTACCACATGCGAGAGTGATGATACATCAGCCTTCAGGAGGTATGCAAGGACAATTTTCTGACATGGAGATCAGTTATCAATTGATCAAACAATTGAGAAAAGAATTGTATGATATCATTGCATTCCACACTGAAAAAACTTTTGAAGAAATTGAGAAAGATTCAGATAGGGATAACTGGATGACTTCTTATGAAGCAAAAGAATATGGCTTAGTAGATGAGGTTTTAGATAGAAAAAATCCAAAAAAGATACAATAATTGGCTAAATTTAAAAATAATATCAAGTGTAGCTTTTGCGGACGTGACAAAAGTGAGGCGCTCATCTTGATTGCTGGTATCGACGCGCATATATGTGAGATTTGTGTAGAACAAGCACATAGTATAATCAATGATGAAGTAGAGGCTCATGGTCCAAATAATCCGATTAAAAAGACCACAAATATTAGACATAATTATAAGCCTATAGACATTAAAAACTTTCTTGATCAATATGTAATCGGTCAAGAAGAAGCGAAGAGGTTTCTTTCTGTAGCTGTTTATAATCACTACAAAAGACTTGGGCAAAACATGAAAGACGATATAGAAATCGAGAAATCTAATATCATGTTTGTAGGGGAAACTGGTACCGGTAAAACCCTCTTGGCCAAAACAATTGCTAAGTTTCTAGAAGTTCCATTTGCAATAGTTGATGCTACCGTTTTTACAGAGGCAGGATACGTGGGTGAGGATGTAGAGTCAATGTTAACTCGATTATTACAAGCATGTGACTACAATGTAGAGCTTGCTGAAAAAGGTATCGTTTATATTGACGAGATAGACAAAATAGCAAGAAAAGGTGACAACCCATCTATCACACGAGATGTGAGTGGAGAGGGGGTGCAGCAAGGTATGCTCAAAATGTTAGAAGGTACAGATGTAAATGTACCCCCACAAGGAGGTAGAAAACATCCTGAACAAAAGATGATAAAAGTTGATACTAAAAACATCCTCTTCATCTGTGGAGGTGCTTTCGATGGAGTTGACAAAATTATATCTAGAAGGATGAACACTCAGGTTATCGGATATAGTAATGGTGACAAAATAGAACTTAAGAAAGAAAATGTTCTTAAGTATGTAACTCATAAAGATCTGAAGTCTTTTGGTTTGATTCCTGAGCTTTTAGGTAGAGTACCTGTATTAACTTATCTTGAGCCATTAGATAAGGAGACATTGATCAACATACTTGTGGCTCCTAAAAATGCTCTAGTCAAACAATACACAAAATTATTTGACCTAGAAGGAATAAAACTTATTTTTACAGAAGAAGCCCTCGAGTTTATTGCTGAAAAGGCATTAGAATATAAATTGGGCGCTCGGGGCTTAAGGTCTATTTGTGAAGCCATACTTACCGATGCGATGTACACCCTCCCTTCTGATAAAAATGTAAAAGAATTTGTAGTCACTAAAGATTTGGCAGAGGGCAACCTGTCAAAAACAAACCTAAATAAGCTTTATGTAGCTTAGACGTATTTAGATTAACAATAGTTTAACAACATCTAAAGAATACAACACGTCTTTAATGTGTTATATATTCAATTTCAATATGTATAGAATTATAAAATTTAGAGGAATAAAAAATAAGATTTCGTTTTTCAGTTTAACTTTTATTACTTGTCTATTAATTTTTACAAGTTTTAACTTCACTTTTGCTCAACCAAAGAACACACTTGATAAATCTGATCCAAAAGCAAAAGTGATTTTAGAAAGACTCAAAACAAGTTTTTTAAAAAATAAAACATCAGAGGTCAACTTTGACTTGATAATAGATTTAGTTGGCCAAAAGACTGAAAAACAAAAAGGAAAATTGATTCAGGCGGGTAAAAAGTACTTTGCATCTTCTACTGATCAAGAAGTATTTTGTGATGGTAAAAGTGTCTGGGTTTATCTGAAAGATGCCAATGAAGTGCAAATAGACCGTTTTGACCCATCTGCCACAAATGAGATCATGTCCCATCAACAAATCATCAATCTGTACGAAACAGGCCAATACATTTATGCTATCACAGGAGAAGAAATGATTGGTAACAAGAGTATTATAAATATAGAATTTATGCCGAAATCAAAAAATAGTGAATATTCAAAGATAAGAATGGGTATTGACAAATCAGATAACCCAAATTATATCAAGGTATTTTCAAAAAATAGTAGTACCTTTACACTGGTTTTTAAAGATGTCTTTTACAATAAGACTTATCCAAATGATGTCTTCGCTTTTAAAGCGAGTAAGTACCCTGGGGTACATATAGAAGATCTGAGAGTTGATTAATATTAGGACCATTAAACAAATTTCTCAGTTTATCGACCTAGCGATTCTTAATAAAGATTAGGAATCGCTTTTTTTTATTACAAGCTTTTAGCACTTATAGATTAGCTTTTAGCTGGAAAAGTTCTCACATTTTTCTTGCATTGTTGCATTCCTGCATTCAATTATTCCAAAAGTAGCCTCGCAAAGTTTATTATTGTTCTGATTAGAATTTGAAGTAGCCTCGCAAGGTTTATTTTATTCTGATTAGCATTTGAAGTAGCCTCGCAAGGTTTTGCTCGGTTCCTTCGTAATCAAAATTGCTACGCACCATTCGGTCATTTAGCATTAATACCTATCCCTAACCGTCTTCAATACATTCTGTACCTCTCTCCTTATCACAGAAGTAGGCTGGGCAAAATTATTATTCATAAAAGAGAATACAAAAGTCTTACCTGATTTAGTAATTAAGTATCCACTGAGGGCGTATACACCATTCAGAGACCCTGTCTTTGCGAAGATATACGGTTTGTCGCCATTAAACATATTCTTTAGTGTCCCGTTACCACCACCTATCGCCATCAAAGAAAAAAGCCGATCCTTAGAATAGTCTCTGTACATTCTTTCAAGCACGGTTACCAAACTAGCTGGAGTAAACATATTATACCTCGACAAGCCTGATCCATCTCTCCATTTGAAGGGTTGAGGCATATCCGACAAATAAGTATTCACCATATAATTAATACCCACCTCTGTACTCAAAGTATCCCTAAGCAATCCCGCCGCCATAATCATGGTCTGCTCTGCGATCATATTATCACTTACTTGCATCATCAATCGCATCACCGTATCCAATGGTTGTGAATATAAAATTAAAGGATTTGATGGAGCAATTTGAGTAGGAACTATGTCAATTTTGAAAGTGTCTCTTAATAATTGAATAATAGTATATTGATCTTTTGCAAAAGGCTTTAATTCTTCTGTTATCTCATAACCTGTTGCCAAAGATTTTGGAATGATAAACTCATTATTACTCATTCGGTAGATTTCTGTCAATGTCGTATCCTTAACCCTTATTTTATCTATAAAAAACTTTGGCACGACACTTACACTACCATTTCCTGTCTTGATCTCAACCAAATTATCATAGATAGGCATACCGCTCAGTTCTGCTTGATATGCATATTGTGAGTCGTCCCACATCCAACCTAGGCCTAGTCTCTTTTGAGGGAAATTATAATAATGATAAAACTTTTTATGCTTGCGTGAAGTAAAAAATGCATGATATTGATCTTGAGAAAACAATCTATGTAATAATGTAGGGTCACCCAAACCACTTATTGTCACTGTCGAATCTGTTTCACTATATTTTAAGCCAGGAATAGAATCTCTAAAACAATTTAAAGCTGTGTAAAGGGACAATATTTTTGTATTGGAAGCAGGGGTAAAATATTTATCTTGATTTTTTGCATAGATAACTTGACCGTTTGCTAAGTCTTTAATCATTAATCCATGAAAACTGGAGCTAAAAGCCTCAATCTGATCAATATCTATAATAGGTTCTGTCTTCTTTTGTCCATCCAATTTATTAGTTTTACAAGACGCGAAGAACAAAAGACACAACAAAAGAACTACACTTTTAAGAAAACCAAGATCATTAATACTTTTCATAAAACTACTTCACTTGTTCTGTAATCTTAAGTCTTTCTTTTCGATCAGCTATTTCCCATGCTACATTGAATATATGTTGAGTGATCTTTGTATACTTTGTAAAGTCAATTTTATCAGGTGTGTCTGTAGTCTTGTGATAGTCATCATGTACTCCGGTAAAGAAAAATACTGCTGGAATTCCCTTACTTGCAAAACTGTAATGATCTGCACGAAAATAAAAACGATTGGGATCACTATCACTGTTGTACGTGTAATCAAGTGTTAAATCCGAGTATTGATCATTTAACTGCACATTCACTTCATGTAGCTCTTTTGATATCCTATCTGCTCCAATGACATAAACGTAGTTTGTATTGCCAGCTTCCGTATATTTTTTATCATTTCTACCAATCATATCGATATTGATATCAGCAACCGTTTTCTCAATCGGCAATATTGGGTTTTCAACATAGTATTTTGAACCAAGAAGCCCTTTTTCTTCAGCTGTTACCCATAATACTAAAATAGACCTTTCAGGCATTTTACCAGCTTTCTCTGCCAAAGCTAGAGATTCGGCTATTTCCATCAATGCGACTGTACCTGTTCCGTTGTCATCGGCACCGTAAAATATTTCTTCTCCCTTTTGACCTACGTGATCATGGTGCGCACTCAATACTACTACTTCATCTGCCTTTTTCGAACCCTTGAAATAAGCCGCTATATTATTTCCTTTGATCAAATATTGCTTTTTCTTAAGATTCAAAACAAAATTGGTTTCAGAAGATGTACCTTTTTCTATAAAGTTTGATACCTCTTCTTCTGTCTGACCCAGTATTGCTGCCGCCATAGCTTTAGAAATGTAAATTACATTCGGTGTATCGAATTTTTTACCTATTGTATTTTTCATTTCGGAGCTTGGTCTTAGCAACCCTCCTCTATTTTTAGCTACAAAATCTCTTACATCACCAATTACTACAAGTAGATTTTGAATTCCGTATTTTTTTGCAACACCAATTTTTAAATCAATATTAGTCGTCCAATCTGACTCACTTACGCTTTTATCAACCATACTGTTACCATCACTATCTTTTGGTTCTCCGTGCAATACGATGGCAGTGGAGCCTTTCAAATCAGCTGTTTTCTTAGGATAATTACTAATTGATTTATGCTCAATACCATAACCAAGTAAATGTACTTTATTGATGTTTGCCCCTAGTACTTCATTTGTCTTATTTGGAAAAGATGCGAAATCCCAAAGATGTTTAAACTCTTTGTCCCCAGCTGTGATTTTTGGATCTTCCCAACTTGAAAAGGTAAACTCGACTGGTTGATAATAACTATTTAAGCCCGGTGCAAAACTAACTTTATGTTTTTTCAACAAATCAGTGATGTATGTTTCAGCCTTATTCATTCCCTCACTTCCTGGCTCTCGACCGCCCATTTCGGCAGATGCAATTTTGTATAAATGTGTCTTTAATTCATCTAATTTTACTTCATCGCTAAATTTGAGCATGGGTTTGTCCATTGATTTACTAATCCTTTTGGTTGGATCTGCTGTAATAACATCCCCAACATATTGGGCATTTATACTATTAATTGCCATGAAACACACTAACAATAATACCAATTTTCCTTTCATCATCTTCTTTAAAATATTTATATTGAACTCAAATATATTGTATAATTACGATAATCATATATTACTTTTACATTTTAAGTAAATATTATAAAAATGACGCTTGGACAGTTTTTTGAAATTTGCTCAACTCAACAAGAAATGGTGCTTATGTACTTTGCATTGTTGCCTTTGACGGCAGCATTGGCAAAATGGTTTGGGAAGGGAGAAGGGCACCTCGTACCATGGAATTATCTTTATACATTTTTAATTTACGCAGTATGTATTCCAGGTATTTTTTCAATTACCTTAAGCATTTACAGATTCCTTTTTGAAAGAGGAAGTATCATGGATGCTAATATTTATACACAGATTTTACCCATAATTAGCATGTTTCTTACTTTGGGCCTTGTAAAAAGTAATATAAGTCTGGATTTGGTACCAGGATTTGGAAAAATATCATCATTACTTTCCATGATTGCAATTATTTTGATTGCTATGTGGGTACTAGAAAAAACCAACATTTATGTATTTACTTTCATGCCCTTTTATCAATTTTTATTTCTTTTAATCGTTATCTTTATTGTGATTAGGTATTTATTTAAAAAAGCTTTATAAAGAAATAATTAAAAGAGATGTCATCTATGTATAGACTTTATATAGTTATATTATTACTCGCTTTAACACTTATCTCGTGTCAAAAAAGAGAAAAGATTTACTACGACAATGGAAAGGTTAAAGAAATTTTTCAACTTAATGCTAAAGGAGAAAAGCACGGCAAATTTGAGTCTTTTTATGAAAATGGTAAAATTCTAGAGAAATCTGAATACAAAAATGGCCTTTTGGAGGGCAAAAGATATTTTTATTATGAAAATGGAAAGATTGAGGAGATTCAAATGTTTGAAAAAGGAAAATTAAAGGGTGAACAATTAGGTTATCATGAAAATGGTGTTCTAAAATTTAAATGTTTTAATGTAGAAAATAAATTAGAAGGCAAATATCTTTCCTATTATGACAATGGCAAAAAGCGTTTATATCTTAATTTTGTCAATGACCTAGAAAATGGACCTTTTGAAGAATATTATACGAACGAAGTAATCAAGTGGAAAGGAACATATAGAAATGGCAACAAAGAATTTGGCCTTTTAGAACAGTTTGATGAAAAGGGAGCGCTCATAAAAAAAATGAATTGTGATACTTTGGGCATATGCCGCACGATTTGGAAAAAGGAAACCGTAAACGATGAATAAAAAATTCTGCTTTGCATTCCTGTTGATATTTTATACCACCATGGCATTTACACAAATAGGTGGTCGAAGAAGTTTTGAGTTCTTAAGATTACCTGCAAGTTCGAGAATTACCGCTTTGGGTGGTAATATGATCGCCACCGCAGATGATGATGTAAATATTGCGCTAGCAAATCCAGCATCACTTAATGAAAAGACCTCAGGATCAGTAGCATTTAATTATAATTTTCATTTTACTGGGATAAGTCAGGGACATATTGCTTATGGTTTTGGATTAAAAAAACTGGGTTTAAACAATCACATAGCAGCCACATTTATTAATTACGGAGAATTTATAGCAGCTGACGATTTAGGCCAGCAAAATGGAAATTTTACAGCGTCAGAATCAGCAATTACACTTGGGTCTTCTAAACAAATAAATGAAAGAATTACTATTGGCTCTAATATCAAATTTGCCATTTCCGCTTTTGAACAATATCGGGCGAATGGTATGCTTCTTGATCTCGGTGGTATGTATTCTACAAATGAAAATCGAACAAAATTTGCAGCTGTATTTCAAAATTTCGGCACAGAATTAACTACTTTGAATGGCAAAAGATATGGTACCCCCTTTGACTTTCAAGTTGGATTTTCGAATAGGCTAAAATATATGCCTTTTAGGTTTTCTGTGATACTACATCGATTATATCAGTGGGGTATCCGGTACGACGATCCAAATTTTACAGAAGAAACAAATCTTGGAGGAAATGATGAAGGTACATCAGCTTTCAAAGCAGGAGTTGACAACTTTTTTAGGCACGTCATCATCAATGGAGAATTTCTACTGGGCAAAAATGAAAATTTAAGATTGCGAGCAGGATACAATCATTTAAGAAGAGCTGAATTGTCTTTATCCCAATTTAGAAGTTCAGCAGGTTTTAGTTTAGGATTTGGATTAAAGATCAACAAATTTCGTATCGATTACGGTGTAGGATACCACCATTTGGCTGGTGGTACAAATCATTTGAGTATTAGCACTAATCTTAATTCATTTAAGAGTAAGCTGGAATAAAGTTTTATAAAAAATGTGTTACTGGCACGAAATAGCCTACTTTAAGGAATTTAAGCTAGATTTAAATAATATTGTAATTTCAGGTTATAATCCTAAATCTTTACTTATTTAGAAAAACTACAGGATATATGGCTAAACAACAATTGGCAATATTTTGATATTCCTTATTATTGAGGAAATACCAACCCGTTAGCGTTATGATGATAGACGTAAATAACTAAGATTATAAAAACTAGTATTGCAACAATTATTTTACCAAAAGTAACACCTTGCTTGCTGTAATTTATATTTCCACCCATTTTAAAATTATTTTGAAACGCAAAATTAATAAATTATACCAACAAGACAAAATTAACAATCGTATAAAAATAAATCTTCGTTAAAAGAGCCGTCTTGGAATGGTTGATCGGTCGCAAAATGAAGGAATACAGTTTAAATTAGGCAAACAAAAAGCCAAATCTTAATACACTAAATATATTAAGATTTGGCTAAATGTCGAATGTTTGTATACTCTTTATTAGTTAGGTAAGTTTGTGGCTGGATTTGCTGCACTAAATTTACCAAGTGATTTATCAATTTCCATTGTAAACTTAGGATCATTGATTTGTGGTAAAAGCTGTTTAATTTCTGATACACACCTATTAAAATATGAATAATCTTGAGAAAAAGACCCACTTAAATCATCTGCATCTAAGGATTCATAAAATTCTAAATGTTGCCTAGTTTCTTCTGCCAAAATTCTTATGTGTTTTTTTGCATCTTCCATTGCATTAGCCCTTACAAGTATGTTTATAAACGAGGCTGTTGATGCATCATATCTAAAATTCATATTAGGAAATGCTTCAAAATACTTATTGATTATTTTGACAGCTCTCGTAGTATCTGCTTGATTAAGAAGGCTAAATCCAGTCCGAAGCATAGCATACTTCTTCGCTTGTACTGCTGCTAAGTAACTGCGATCAACAAACATCTTCTTTTTATCAAATCCACCCCATTTCCATTTGGTCATGATATTGTTATAGGCCAATTCTGTATCTACTCTCCCTGACCCATAGATTCCTAAGTTTACGTCGGAAACAGATTTGATAGGAACAATTCTTAAAGCAAGACCTTCTGACTGCATGTAGTCATTGAGCCCCATCAATTTGTCATTTTTACAAGTTACAGAGAAGTAGATCGGTCGCTCATTAATATTAGTAGCTAATATGTCAAGTATCGCAATATCATCTTTTGTTAAATATTGTGGGTTAGGCACTTTGATTGGAAGGTTTTCTACAAAGGTCGATGGATCATCTTTTAACATGCCTGAAGCAATATACTTTTGCTTATCTATGGTAAGAAAAAGATTTGAAGAGCTTAGATAGGCCAAACCATTAGAGGATTTTTGACCATTTGCTGCCATATTCAACGCATCTTTGACACTTAGTGAGCCGAATTGTGATTGGTTAGCATCCGGAAGCATCACTTGATTAAGATTTTTATATAGGTATTGATCTGCAGGAATAGATAATTTGATAGGAGGTGAGTCATTTACCTTATTGCGCAGTTTATTGATATACCAATCTACAGCTATAAGACTTAAATTCACCACTCGCACATCTCTTCTTATATTTTCTACTTCTTGAGCGTACCATAGAGGATAAGTGTCGTTATCTCCATAAGTGAATATAATGGCATTTTTTTCTACAGAATTTAGAAAATTACTTGCATAGTCTCTAGCTCCCGTATGGTCTTTTCTACTGTGGTCGTTATAATTTTTAAAACCCATTATCAATGGAGCTGTAAGTACCAACAGACCACCTAAAACACCTCCAACCAACGACATACTTTTCATTTTTTTAGAAACCAATTCGTATATCGCTAGCACTGCCAATCCGATCCATACACAAAAAGTAAGAATAGAACCTACAAGTACATAATCTCTTTCTCTTGGTTCATTTGGAGGCTGATTAGAATAAATTATAATACCAAGCCCTGTTATTAAGAACAACGAGACAAGTACCAAAAATTCGTCTTTTGACTTTCTAAAGTGATATAACAACCCAATCAGACCAAAAATAAGTGGAAGAAAATAATAGGTATTTCTTGACTCTTCGTCTTTTATTGCATCAGGTAGCTTATCTTGATTGTACAATTTTGCTTCATCAATCGCTTTGATACCACTCAGCCAGTTGCCATCCTTTACATTCCAAGGCATGTACCCTTGATCAGCATTTTGTCGACCAACAAAATTCCACATAAAATATCTCCAGTACATCCAATTGACCTGATATTTAAACAAAAATGCCCAGTTGTAACTCGACATACTCTGTTTTCCTGTACTATATCCTAATGCTTCTTTCCACATATTGTGTATCTCGGGTCTGTCTTGGTGTCCGATTCTAGGTAAGAAAATGTTATCCCTAGGATTCCAGACATAATCCAATTTTTCATCTACTTTTTTGTAGGACTTGCCAACAAGTCCATATCTGGCTTCTCTATTAACACTTACTGGTTTAGCATCAAAATGTGGACCTTTCAAAAGTGGACGTTCACCATATTGCTCTCTATTGAGATAAGGTATCAATCGCATTACATTGTCTGGTGTATTCATGTTAATCGGAGTATCTGCATTAGCTCTTATCACTACAACCCCTACCGTAGTAGATGCAATAACAATCAGTACCATAGATAAAAATATCGTTTGCAGAAGTTGATTATTTTTCTGGTGCGTATACCTTAGGGCAAAGAAACTAATGGCCCCAACTAATAAAATGGTAGGCACTAAACCACTATGAACTGGTAACCCTAGTGTATTAACAGTGAAGATTTCAAATTTACTCCACAAAGTAGGTATGCCAACTATTACCGTCTTCATAACAAAATAAATGATAGCCAAACTTGCTAATATGGCAGTACCCAGACCAACGATTGTTCTTTTTTCATATTTTTTGAAATAATAAAGTGCCGCTAAAGCTGGAAGTGTAAGCAAACTTAATAAGTGAACTCCTGTAGAAAGACCCGCAGAAAATAACGCAAGTACCAACCATCTATCGTGGGTTGATTCATTGGGTAAATTATACCATTTGACAGCTGCCCAAACGGTCAAAGCAGTAAAGAAGGTAGATGTAGCATAAACTTCACCCTCTACCGCACTAAACCACATCGTCGTACTAAATGCACTAGCTAGACCTGTGACCAATCCTACAAATATCAACGCAATATTTTGATTGAAGTCTGTTTCGTTGTCCCTTCCTACTAAGGAAATTTTACCAAATATCATAGCTATCCAACCAAAAAAAACTGCCGCAAAAGCACTAAGCATGGATGACATAAGATTCACCGCAAAGGCAATATTAGAAGGATTGTCTGAGACCGCCTCAGCTACTGCCGTAAACAATCTACCAACTAATAAAAACAAACTTGCACCCGGTGGGTGAACTACTTGCAACTTATATGCTCCCAATATAAACTCCCCACAATCCCACAAACTACCTGTTCTTTCAGCAGATTGATAGTACACAAACATGGATATTAAAAAAACAAGTATACCTGAGATGTTAACAGCTCTCTTAAATGACATTGTTATTATTTTTGATTATTTTTTACAAAACACTACAAAAGTAGAAATATTGTGGATAAAGCCAATAAATAAGCAGATATATTTTTATTTTTAATAATATAATAACTCATTTTTTTACTATTTTAGGGGTATATTCTCTTCATAAGATGCCCTAATAAAAAATCAATTTTGAGGGATCCAAAAGTTATTTGTCGAATGTTAACTAACAAATTAAAGATGAGTTAATAAGTATGGTATCAACCTAACATGGAATTTTTATAATAAACTCAGTACCAATGCCTTCTTCTGAGTCCACTATTAGCTCAAATCCATGTCTTCTGATTATTTCGTGTGTGACACTTAGGCCCAGTCCTGTACCTTCATTCCCTTGTTTAGTAGTAAAAAAAGGTTGAAAAATTTTATCTTTAATAGCGTCCGAAATCCCACAACCGTTATCCTGTATTGCAAGGCTTAAAAAATTGTTTTTCATGAGGGTTTTTATACTAAGTACTGGGGTATATTGTCCGATTTTGGCTTTTTTTGTTTTCATGGCATCAAATGCATTATTACATAGATTGATGATTACTCTTGAAAACTCTTCCATATTCAATAATACATTCGGCAGGTTTTCTTCAAGGTCCATTTCAATCTTTACATCAATTGGGTTTTTGCTAACCTGCATGCCTTGGTAGCAGATGTGGATATAATTTTTTATTAAATCATTTATTGCGGTATTTTGATTATTTATGTTGCCTGGCTTTGCATGAAGTAACATGGTATTAACTATGGTGTCTACCCTTTTGCCGTGCTCTAATATTTTTTTGATATTGACTTTAACATCTGAGAGGATTTCTAGCGCTTCATCAATATGGTTATCCTTATTTGATTTTTCTATTTCATCCAAAGCTTCTTGTATCAATTCGCTTGATAGGTCAGCAAAATTATTGATAAAATTTAATGGGTTTTTCATTTCATGTGCAATACCTGAAGTAAGTTGCCCAAGGCTTGCTAGTTTCTCTTGTTGTATCAATTGTTCTTGTGTCGATTTTAACTCAGAAAAAGCTTGGTTAGCTCGATCACGTTCACCTTTGATAATTTGATTCGTTTTTTGTGAAAACAAGTAACGTCTATACCACAATAGAGCAATTATCCCCAATAACAGCGTTAAAATGCCAATTCCAAAACTAATTAATCGCTGATTTTTCTTTGTTTGAGTAAGTAGATTTACTTCATTTTGTTTTTGAGATACTTCAAAATTAGTCCGCAAATCAGCAGCTTCTTGCACATTTTTTAGATTGATTAGGCTGTCCCGATAGGTAATATGGTCTTTGTAATACTTTAAGGCCAAGTCCTTTTGATTGATATCTTCATAAAGTTGAGCTAGTATCGCATTAGTAGAACTCAATTGTTCGACTAAATTATATTCCTGAGCTAATTTAACGCTTCTTTGAGCATAAGAAATGGCAATTGGATATTCTTTCCTTTTTATATATATTTCAGACATTGATTTCAAATAGTCTGATATGCCATAATAATCCTCCTGTTCTTCTAAAATTTTTAAGCATTTATTGAGTTCTTGTTCTGCCAACTCATATCTGCCTTGTGCAGCATAGACTTTTCCAAAATTACCGTAAGAGTAGGCAATACCTGATTCGTAGTTTAATTGTTGGAATAAAGATTGTGCCTCTTTGAAAAACTTTATTGCAGCGTTGTGGTTACCAGTGTTAAATTCTAAATCCCCTGCATTTAACAAACCAGAGGCTAAGGTAAGTGATATTTTAGTCTCACGTAAGATGCTTATCCCTTCATCATAATATTTCCTTGATAATGGGGTGTTACCCATCTGTGAATATAAACCTGCAATCAGAATGATCGTCGCACCTTCGTATTTTTTATTTTTTATTTTTGATGCTATTTCACTTGCCTTTATATAGTCTTTTAAAGTGGCTGGAAGATCTCCGATTCTTTGGTAAATTTGACCTCTTAAACTATAACCTTTGTATAAAAACAAATCATTATTAAGCGAATGTGATGACTTTATGAGCTCGTTAGCAAAATTTAAGGCTTCATCATTATTAGCTGTATTAAAAGATAAATCAAGTAACAGTTCTAGTTTATTTATTCCTAAAAGTTGCTCTTTGTTATATATTAGCAATAAGCTATCAGCTACCTTGCTATCTTGAGAAAATGACAAGATACAATTCAACATCAGAATTGATAAAAAACAATATTTCAATATTTTTTCAAAAATTTTATTGTTTACTTTTTTATGTTTCAGAATGTGATGATAAAAATATTTTTGGTAAAATACTAAATGTACAATTGTTATTTTTTAAAGATTACATATTAAAAAACATTATTCAACGAACACCATGACGGATGACTTGCCTTTAAATCTTAAAATATATTGATATCAATTCTTCCCAAGCTTAATGATCAATTTTTATCGGTGATCAGTATTTTTTCGTCAGTTTCTATTGCCGACCTTAGTTAAGAGCTGTTTTTAAATCAAAAAAGTTTCGTTAAAATTAAAATACCTTTTTTGATACTTTTTTCAACTAAAAACAAGTCAAACAATTGAGGCTTCAATTGTTAATCTTCAGGTTTAATTTGAATCCTTGGATCTAGTATAAATAATTTAGGTTTGCCTCCTTCAATGACACCGTCAACATAATATTCTATATTGTAATGCTCTATTTGACCTTTTTCAGCAGAAGAAGAGACAATACCAATCCATCTTGTATTTTGTGGAAAATCATTATCACCTCGCATGTTCCCGTCAGCATCTAAACTTGTGAGAATAGTAAATAGATCGGAATCTTTATCGGAATCGGCCTTTTTGACTATTCTGATTGCGGTAATATCTCCTCCGCATTTGAAAATTAGTTGACTCCCTTCTTTTAAGTCAGATGAAAAATCTACATCATCTTTTAAACTATGAACAGTTTTTGGGCCCTGAGAAATCGATGGTGGAAAAGGATCTTCTTTTGAAGCACTAAAAACAATCTGTTCATTATATTTTGACGGGTCTAGGTATCCCCATCCAGGTGTTTTTTCTTCTTTCATTGTTAATTATTTATAATGGTTAAAAATTAAAATATAGTAAATTTATATTATTTTCTAAATTAGAATTACTTTTTTTGAAATAAAATAATTTTATTGGTTATAAAAAATATTTTAAGATTACAATTATTTGTATTTTGACCCATATTCAAAATAAAAATAAATTTCAAATCGCATAAATTAATATAGACCAATTAAACCTGATTAAATCCAACTTAAACTTTAATTTTAAGAAAAGCAATTGAGGAATCTATTATTTATCTTCAGGTTTAATTTGAATCCTTGGATCTTGAGTAAATTTTATTGGTGATTTATCGGGATTATTATGACCTGCAACATAGTAATCTATTAAATAATTCTCCATTTGAATTGGTTTAGCAGTAGGAGAGATCGTACCCACCCAAATATTATTTTGCGGCTTACCATTATCATCATGAGGTTTGCTATTAGCATCTATGCTTTTGAGGCTACTAAATACATCAGGATCGGATGCATTCCCTTTGTATATTCTGATTGCGGTAATGTCTCCTTTACCAAAGATATAAATAACACTTCCTTTTTTTACAATAGTTGTAAATTCATCATCATCTTTTTCAGTACTAGCTTTATGGTCTGGTCCATCAGAAATAGTAACTGGCCAAGGAACTGCTGTAGTAGCATTAATAGAAATTGCTGGTATAAGCGGAAATTGAACATTTTTCCAATCTATATGGGGTAATCCAGCGGTATTAATAAATTGATTGTTTCCACCACACATTGTTAATGATTTAAAATGATTAAAAACTCAAATATAGTAAATTTAAATTACTTTACAAATTTAAATTATTTATTTTTGAAATATAACGAAAATATTATTGGTTATACATAAATTTTAAGATTACAATTATCTGTACTTTGACCTATATTAAAAATAAAAATAAATTTTAAATCGCTTAAAATAAGGTAGACCAATTAAACCTGATTAAATCCAACTTAAACTTTAATTTCAAGCAAATCAATTGTGGAGTCTATTATTTATCTTCAGGTTTAATTTGAATCCTAGGGTCTTGACTAAATTTTATAGGCTTCCCACCTTCATTTTGACCTTTTACAAAATAATCTATTGTGTACTCTTCTTCTTGACCAGGAGTTACAGCGTCAGAGATAATACCTACCCATGTTGCTGGTAAAGGATCATGACTACCAGGGGTTAGTCTGCTAAATAAATTTACTCCACCTGTCTGTCGAATACAAATTGCTGTAATGTCTCCAGTTCTATCCCATCTTATCGTATCCCCTCGACTTGCAAAAGTGATCAAAGCTTCGTCACCTGCCTTTGTAGTACCTTTATGGCCTTCGCTATCGGTAATGATAGGAGGCTTAGGTACAGCAGTTGTAGCATTAATAGTAATCGTCACTATATTTGGCACGCTTGCTGTCGGATTATCAGGTTGGCTTTGACTATTGCACATGATTAATTATTTTTATGATTAAAGTTGTAAATATACCTTTTTTTATAAAATTTCAAAATATTTACAAAACATTTAATAATTATTTTTTAATTATTCATATTTAAATTAATACTAAATTAATTTTTAGGCTATAATTTATTTGTATTTCGACACATATTCAAAATAATGCACATCTCCTCTATTGTACTTCGGGAAATAGTCAAAGCCAATAAATTTAAACCATTCAATTTGTTTGGGATGATCGGATTGTGAATATAATCGACATCTGCAATTCCTATAATCTGTAGCTTCCTTTTCTTGTAATAGTTTTCTTAAATCTAAAGTTACCTTCCTACCATTCGTATCCATGTGTGTACTGGCTATAAAAAATGTTTCGTATACATTATATCCTACATTATAGAATCCCAGTATTGCTATCGGCAATTGTTCTTCATTCTTCCATATTTTCGCAAATCCGTCCGTCTTTGCCACTTCAAGTCTTTGGTCAATTGTCTGCTTAGTAGTATCATGCGTTGAAGGATCGTCGAGCTGCCATTCTTTGATAGAAATACTCCATGGATTTGAGATAATATACTTTATGTCCTCTCTACTTATTTCGTCATGCATTTCCACCATTGGCTAGAAGATATTTTTAGGATTAAATTTATGAGTTTATCACTAAAGCTACATTGACCAAACATCCAATATACTCTTTGCCGTTACAAAAAGCACTTCTTTAGCAGCACCAGAAATTTGAAGGTCTTCATCAGAATCAATACTATCTTCTAAAAATGATAAAAGATCCTCTTGAGGGTAACCTTCATAAAATGGGTCTAATCTTTTTCGCCATGGCTGGCCAGGATCTTTTCCTAATACCTCCCAATTCTTTTCTTCTGCTAAGCCTAACTTGTTAATATCTGCGATGGGAACTCTATACTTTTGAGATAGAGCGAAGTAGACCGTTACTACTACAAACCATAAAAGGTCAAATTCATCATCTGACAAAAGGGTAAGTTCGTCATCACCAAACATAGCTGCTACAGCCGGTTGAGATTCTAAAATTTCATTTTGTGTGTCAAAAAAGAGTTGTTCCTTTTGGTCTAATTGATCCATCATATCAATTAAATCCGTATCTGACACATATTTCGGGTTGAACATATTTACAATATTTATCCACAAAAGTACTCAAATTTTGTAGCATTTGATAACTAATTGACAACATGTGGATATTTTGTATTGAATATTAAGTGTTTTTGAATGTATCTTTCTCTCCTAAAATTTATTTACTTGAATGGCAATTAGAATGTTTCCAAAAATTAGAAAACTAAATGGATTTAAACACAATCCATAAAATTGATGATGAAACTAAACAAATTAAAAGAATAACATAAATCTGGTATATTGTGTGTGATAAATAAAATATAGCCTACTTGATTAGCTTCATTATCGATTTTAAGTTAATCAGATTGGCTAAAAGAAGTTTCGAATTTGCATTAATCTTGTATGAAACAGCGGGAAACTTTCTTTAGATTTGCAAAGAATAAAAAGTATATATAATGGGCTTCATTGCGACCTAGGCAATCTGTTTTGTCGTTACCACTTTTACAGTCGAGTTGACCTAAACAATACATTTTTTTATGCCATTTTGCTGCCTTTGCTTACTACGCAATGTTTTTTTCATATTTTATTTTGAAAATCTTTCTTTGGTATATATATTTACCACCGTTAAAGCATCATTAAAATTAAATATCATATAGAATGGCAATCAATCGTTTATTTGATTATATCACTCATCAAATCGAAGGGGGCAATATTGACAAATTTGTAGGCTCGAGAAATGAAAATGGAGAGTGGAATTTTTACAGTACCAAAGAAGTTATTGAAAAATCTAGACAATTAGCTTCTGGTCTTATCGATCTAGGAGTTGGGCCTGGTGACAAGGTTGGGATAGTGGTTTATAAAAACCGTCCTGAATGGGTTATTGCAGACTTGGCCATTCAATATTTAGGAGCCATAGGGGTACCTATGTATGCCACCATAAGCTCAAGAGAGTATGAATACATTATGAACGAAGCAGAAATTAAAGTATGTTTTGTAGGTGTGGGAGACTTGTATGACAAAGTATCAAGTGCTCAAGCCAGTGTAAATTCTTTGAAAGAAATTATTACTTTTGACAAGCAAGGTGGTAGACCATATTGGGAATCATTTATGAATGACAATAACTTATCAAAAGTAGATGAACTCAGCCAGCAAGTAAAAGGTGAAGATTTAGCTACCATAATTTATACTTCAGGTACCACAGGCAATCCAAAAGGTGTGATGTTAGCTCATAATAATATCATTAGCATCATCGAGGAATGCAAAGACATATTACCTGTAAATCGAGGTGAAAAAGTTTTATCATTCTTACCATTGTGTCATATTTTTGAGAGAGCGGTAATATATATTTATACAAGAGTTGGGGTTACCGTATACTTTACTGGTACGGATAATCTAGGGGGCGAAACTGGAGATTTGGCCACTGTCAAACCTCATTACTTTACTACCGTACCAAGGTTATTGGAAAAAGTATACGAAAAAATTTATAACAAAGGATTGCTTCTGACAGGTGCTAAGAAAAAACTTTTCTTTTGGGCACTCAGTTTAACTGATCAATTTGAGCATGGCAAAAAATTCTCGGGCTTAGATGGTATAAAAAGAAAAATTGCTGATAAATTGATCTTTAGCAAATGGAGAGATGCACTAGGTGGTAATGTCAGAGCAATTGCTACTGGAGCTGCTGCATGTCCATCAAAAATAGCACGAGTTTTTTCAGCAGCAGGTATTATCATCACAGAAGGATATGGACTTACAGAGACCTCTCCCGTTATTTCGCTCAATCAGTTTTATGGTGGCAACAACAAAATAGGTACAGTAGGTGTGGTTTTAGATATTTGTCATGTACATATTGATAGATCAGAAGGTGACTATAATGAAGGCGAAGGAGAGATTTTAGTACATGGTCCACAAGTTATGTTAGGTTATTACAAACAGCCCGAGCAAACAGCCGCTGTTTTTAAAGAAATAGATGGTAAAAATTATTTTAGAACGGGTGATATCGGAAAATTTGTAGATGGACCTAACAACAAGCAATACTTAAAAATAACCGATCGTAAAAAAGAATTACTCAAAACTTCAGGAGGAAAATATGTAGCACCAGCTCCGATTGAAAGTAAACTAAAAGAAGATTTTCTTATAGAGCAAGCTATGATAATAGGTGACAATCAGAAATTTACAGCAGCTTTATTGGTGCCTGCACCAGATGCTTTAAAAGCTTGGTGCGAAGAAAATCAAATAGGATGGACCTCCTTAGCTGATATCCTACACAACGATAAAGTCATCGCAAAATATCAGGAAGCCGTAGACGCCGTCAATCAAAACTTTAGTCACATAGAGCAGGTCAAAAAATTTGCATTGATCCCTGATTCTTGGGAACCGGTGCGCAATGATGGTACAGAGTCAGAACTCACCCCTACGATGAAACTTAAAAGGCGTGTGATCTTACAAAAATACGATGCACAAATCAAGGAAATTTACAATGTCTGATAGGATTTGAATAAAGTAAAATATTTTAATGAAAAAAGCTCTGCGGATGTGGGGCTTTTTTTATGTATTTGTAAATAAAATAAACTATAAATTATGACAAAAAGAGAATATACTATAAAGCAGATATCTAAGACCAATAAAAAAAATTATGAGAACTATGTTGTAACAAGAATCTATCATCGACTAAATAGAAGTGATGTGAAATTTATCACGCAACAATACGTAAACAGACCTGAAGGAAAAGGGCACGCACTTACAGATTTATACTTTCCTCAATTGAGATTTCATGTTGAGATTGATGAGCCATTTCACAAAAAGCAGGAGCTTTTAGATATTGATAGAGAGACAGATATTATTCAAGCTACCAATCATGAGTTTTTCAGAATTATTATTAAAGAAAGTTTAGAAGAGATTAATGATCAAATAGACCAGTTATTAATGTTGATTAAGTCTAAAATTGAAACAATTGAGAATGAACAAAAATGGGAACCATGGGATTTAGAAAAAGAATTTCAACCATCTTACTTCATAAAAAAAGGATATTTACACGTAGATGAAAATCCGGCTTTTAGAAAAATAATCGATGCTTGTAATTGTCTTGGTCAAAATTACGAAGCAGTACAGCGTGGGTGGTTTAAAAGCAAAATCTACCCAAATCATTTTTTATGGTTTCCCAAATTTTACATCAACGAAGAATGGGATAATAGAATTAGTGAGGATGGAAATATGATCATAGAAAAATGTAAAAATCCTGAAAAATTTGAAGAATGGTATAAGGGAGTATTTTCACATGATGTCAAAAGAATTGTATTCCCGAGAAGTATTGATAACCTAGGTTTTAAATTATATAAATTCGTAGGAATATTCGAAACTGATTTTGAAAACTCTTCCTTTGAAAATGGGGTGATTCATAGACTTGTATCAAAAAGTATAGATATTTCGGGAGAAAAATAATAGAACTTTTACCTTTTTACAACAATTCAGTTATTGAAATTCGTATCAAATCAACCTCTTTACCCCAAATACACCTGCCTTGGCCTTAATCTAAAAGTACTTTCTTGCAATTGAAATAATGTTTGATAGGATTTGAATAAAGTAAAATATTTTAATGAAAGAAGCTCTGCGGATGTGGGGCTTTTTTTTATGCGACTGTAAATTAAACTATCTCCAACCCATTACTTTTTACAAAGTCTACCAATAGTGAATAATCTGTTTCATTAAATCTAGTTTTGGCAACAAGGATCGGTTCAATTTTTATATTTACTCTTTTTGTCAAACTCCAAACTTTACCAAATAGATAATCATCTTCATTATCTGTCACGATCATAATATCAATATCACTTTCTTTATTATTTGAATTAGATAAATAACTACCGAATAAAAAAGCTCTTTGTACGGTTATCCCCTCTGACTTTAGAACATCTACAAACTTTTTTACTATTTTTATAACCGCTGTTTTAGCCATTTTAATATTTCTTGAGTTTTTATAAAATATTCATCCACTGTATCTCTATCTGGTATGAAAGGGTTGTAATCAGGATAACGTCCTTGCAACTGATACTTCATTAAAATTCCTAAAAATATTTCATTTTCTTTATAAAAATTTAAGCCCACTAATTCACTTAGATATAATAAGTTATGCGTTTTTGGTGCCATTTCATTTGTGCCTTTTACAACATGAGCCTTTAATGCTTTTTCGATAACTAAATGACAAAAAAACAAACCATGCAGAATTCTCTTTTGCTTAAACAAAATTTAAGCTGTGATTATATCCTCTTCCGCACTACTTATCCAATATTCAATTTGTCATTTCACTTGAATCATTTAAATGATAATTCACAAATCAAAGATACAATTTTAGTTTCGAACTTAGAAGTTTTTTCCCTTCTTCCAAATATGAGTCAACCATAAATTACCAAGGGTTTCAACCCGTGGCTATTAAAAAAACTGAAATAAAGTTTTGCTGAGATTATTGCAAACGCTGCAAAAATCTCAGCAAAACCCCACTACCAATGCAAGAGTTTACGACAACCCTTTTGGATAACACTACAATCTGAGGTTTTATCCTTAGAAAAAGCTATTAGAAGTTAGCATGAAAAATCGATTGCGAAATTTATTACTTGTGGAAATAAGTTATTAGAAAATATGATAAAAAAGCAAAATTGAAGATGCCTGAAAGGATAGTTCTCAAACTTTTACTTTCTTTGCTTAAAATAACAGGTAACATCTATGTCACTAGCACTTAAATTTATATTTTACACAGCTGTTCTTTCCATCGTTTGGGCTTGCAATGGCCAGTCGAGCAAGAAAGAATTTAAAGCCATGCCTGCTAATACCAGCATCACAAGTGCATCGCCTCTTCAAGAAAAAATCGGAACCACTATCATAAAAAATGCTTCACGATATCTAGGTAGACCCTATGTGGCACATACTCTGGATAAAGAAATAGAAGAAAAACTGGTCATCGACACTACCGGTTTTGATTGCTATACCTTACTTGAAACAGTCTTGGCTCAAAGCAATACACCAAATGATGTAGCCCAATTCGTACAATCCACCCGATATCGAAATGGTGTGATTAAGGATTATACAAGCAGAATTCATTACTTCTCCGAATGGATATATGAAAACAGCAAAAACGGTGTAATTAAGGACGTCACTTCCCAATTTCCATGTGCTAAACCCTACAAGGTAAGCGTCTCCTTTATGTCTAAAAACCCAGACAAATATAAACAATTAAAGGGCAATGCATCTTTTGTAAATGCTATTAAAGAGACTGAAACGAAGATAAATCAATTGCCTTTTTCTTTCATTCCTAAAGAAGATTTAGCCGCTTGTCAAAAGGATATTAAAAATGGCGATATCATTGCCATAACCACCAATATCTCTGGTTTAGACATTTCTCATGTAGGTTTTGCCAAATGGGAAAAAGGTATCTTAAAATTGCTCCACGCTTCTACCGATTATAAAAAAGTTGTTGTTTCTTCCAATTCTTTGGTGAGTTATTTAGCTTCCAAAAAGAGTCAAACTGGGGTAATCATACTACGTCCTGTTAAAAAAGGGGAATAAGTTTGGTTTAGGGTTAAAAGGAAGTTAGAGATCTAAAATTTTACTTTCAATCATAACTTGTGCTTCGGCCTCCAGTGGCTTCTTTTTCCAAAATATCCTTTTTTATTAAATCTTGAATATGTAGGTAGATCTTCAATCACCGCAAATTAGGCAACATAAAATACGTATTATTCTCCTCAATTGAAATTATCACCGCAAAATATGCGGACATTAAGTGTGTTAATCTCAGCAATATGAATTTTACTTCTTGGTTGTAACGATTAATTGTAGATAACTTACTCATTAATAACTGAGTAAAAATTGAGTAATTATTATGATTGCTCGTAAAAATATCAAATAATTTCATTTCATAATATTTTTATTACTTAATTGATATTCAATATTATAAAAGTTTATTAACGTATATAATCGTATCTAACCGTAACTAAAGGTTTAATTTACGGATCAAACTTTTTTGTGCTCTCATCTTTGCATCGTCAATCATTTCAAACTGACTTGTGCGACTTTTTAAAAACATATTTAATAATAACTTAAAATTTTATTTATCATGAAATCAATGAACAACACCGTCAACCTAATCGGAAACCTTGGCCAAGATGTCAACCTAGTCACTTTCAACTCCGGCAATAAAAAAGCCAACACATCACTCGCTACAACCACGTATTATAAAAATGCAAAAGGCGAGCTTCAAAAAGAAACCCAATGGCACAACATCATCGCATGGGGTATCCAAGCAGAACTCATGACCAAAGCATTGCAAAAAGGATCCATGGTCGCAGTAAAAGGTCACCTACAGTATCGTGACTACCAAGACAAAAATGAAAAACCTGTCAAAATCACCGAAATCGTAGTAGAAGACTTCATCGTCGTCAACAACAAAAAAACTTCGGTTGTAAATGCCAATGCTAATCTCGAAGTCGAAGATGTCGTAGCACCCCTTCCTTTTTAATCCAAAAACATATTATCAAATCATTCACGCATTCATGCATTCACGCATTAAATTAAACATTAAAATTTTACAAAAATGAAATCAATGAACAACACCGTCAACCTAATCGGGAACCTTGGCCAAGATGTCAACCTTATCACTTTCAACTCTGGCAACAAAAAAGCCAACACCTCACTCGCTACAACTACGTATTTTAAAAATGCAAAAGGCGAGCTACAAAAAGAAACCCAATGGCACAACATCATCGCATGGGGTATCCAAGCAGAACTCATGACCAAAGCATTGCAAAAAGGATCCATGGTCGCGGTAAAAGGTCATCTACAGTATCGTGACTTCCAAGACAAAAATGAAAAGGCAGTCAAAGTCACCGAAATCGTAGTAGAAGACTTCATCGTCGTCAACAACAAAAAAACTTCGGTTGTCAATGCCAATCTCGAAGTCGAAGAAGTCGAAGCACCCCTTCCTTTCTAATCTAAAATCATATTAATTAAATCATTCTTGCATTCTTGCATTCAAGCATGTAATCATTCAAAAACATTAAAATTTTACAAAAATGAAATCAATGAACAACACCGTCAACCTAATCGGAAACCTTGGCCAAGATGTCAACCTAATCACCTTCAACTCTGGCAACAAAAAAGCCAACACATCACTCGCTACAACCACATATTATAAAAATGCAAAAGGCGAACTTCAAAAAGAAACCCAATGGCACAACATCATCGCATGGGGTATCCAAGCAGAACTCATGACCAAAGCATTGCAAAAAGGATCCATGGTCGCGGTAAAAGGTCATCTACAGTATCGTGACTACCAAGACAAAAATGAAAAGGCAGTCAAAGTCACCGAAATCGTAGTAGAAGACTTCATCGTCGTCAACAACAAAAAAACTTCGGTTGTAAATGCTAATCTCGAAGTCGAAGAAGTCGAAGCACCCCTTCCTTTCTAATCTAAAATCATATTAATTAAATCATTCTTGCATTCTTGCATTCAAGCATGTAATCATTCAAAAACATTAAAATTTTACAAAAATGAAATCAATGAACAACACCGTCAACCTAATCGGAAACCTTGGCCAAGATGTCAACCTTATCACTTTCAACTCCGGCAACAAAAAAGCCAACACATCACTCGCTACTACCACGTATTATAAAAATGCAAAAGGCGAGCTTCAAAAAGAAACCCAATGGCACAACATCATCGCATGGGGTATCCAAGCAGAACTCATGACCAAAGCATTGCAAAAAGGATCCATGGTCGCGGTAAAAGGTCACCTACAATATCGTGACTATCAAGACAAAAATGAAAAACCTGTCAAAATCACCGAAATCGTAGCAGAAGACTTCATCGTCGTCAACAACAAAAAAACTTCGGTTGTAAATGCCAATGCTAATCTCGAAGTCGAAGATGTCGAAGCACCCCTTCCCTTTTAATCCTTTATCAATATTATTCATGCATTCTCGCATTCAAGCATTCAAGCATTCAAGCATTCTTGCATTCTCGCATTAAAGCATTCTTGCATTCAATCATTCAAAAACATTAAAATTTTACAAAAATGAAATCAATGAACAACACCGTCAACCTAATCGGAAACCTTGGCCAAGATGTCAACCTTCAAACATTTGAATCAGGAAATAAAAGAGCAAGCACCTCTCTTGCAACAACTTCTTACTTCAAAAACACAAAAGGCGAATTACAAAAAGACACTCAATGGCATAACATTGTTGCATGGGGTGTCCAAGCTGACTCTATGTCAAAAGTCTTGCAAAAAGGAAATATGATCGCTATAAAGGGAAGGCTTCAGTACCGTGATTATCAAGATAAGTCTGGTAAAACCAATAAAATTACGGAAGTATTAGTTGACGAATTTATAGTAGTAAATAACAAAAAGTCAGCAACTATTGACACAGAAATGCCTCAATAGTAAAACTTTCAAGATCCTATTTAGACAAATTCAAAATCATTATTTAAAATCATTAATATGGGTGCTATCAAAATTTTAAATCCTCTTCCAGGATTGGAGACCGCTGTCAAAAAGGAAGTTTTTTTAAACAAAATGACCATCAATCATTGGCCAGAGGAAGATCGACCAAGAGAGAGGCTACAAAGATTTGGAGCACGCAATATGACAGATATTGAGCTCTTAACCATCATCATTTGTAATGGAACGGTTAATAGAACAGCTCAGGATTTAGCGCGTGACTTATACGAACTCTCAGGTAAGGATTTATTGTGTTTATCAAACATGTCAATAAAAGATTTTCAGAAAGTAAAGGGTATTGGTCTGGCAAAAGCGATTACCATAAAAGCAGCACTTGAGTTATCATCCAGGATTGTCACGGACAGTAATAAAACACCTACCAAAATTACTGATAGTAAAGAGGCATTCGCTTATTTTAAGCCAATATTCTTTAATTTAGAAAGAGAAGAGTTTTGGATCGTATGTCTCAATAGACGTAATGAAGTAATCTCTAAGTATAAAATCGGTGAGGGAACTGACACTAAAGTTTTGGTAGAACAAAAGAAAATTATGACTCTTGTTATTGATGTAAAAGCTAATTCATTCATTTGTGCGCATAATCATCCTAGTGGCTCCTTATCACCAAGCCAATCAGACATCAATTTAACAAAATCCCTTGCTACGGTAGCTAAATGCGTTGAGATCACTTTAATTGATCACATCATACTTGGAGGAAATACTTTTTTTAGTTTTAGGGATTCCGATCAATTGTAACTTTTCTTTTTTGATAAATATTTTGCTAATTCTTTAAATGATATATTTGCGATGATTTCGACAATGACAAATGATACAATGATGAAAACACCCAAACAGATTTTATCCGAATACTATGGTTATGATATTTTTAGAGATAATCAAGAAGAGATTATTGACCATGTATTAAGTGGTAAAGACTCATTGGTCATCATGCCAACTGGTGGAGGAAAATCAGTCTGTTTTCAGGTGCCTGCAATGTGTTTACCAGGTTTGACCTTAGTAATTTCTCCACTTATAGCTCTAATGCAAGATCAAGTGACCAACCTAAAGGCCATCGGGATCGACGCAGAAGCATATAATAGTATGGCAACTGAGGCAGAGTTGAGTGCTTTTAGGATCAAGGCAAGGAATAAAGAGCTTAAAATATTGTATGTTTCTCCCGAAAGACTAAATACACCAAGTTTTTATGACTTTATCAAGGAAATTCAGCTGTCACTAGTGGCCGTGGATGAGGCCCATTGTGTCTCGATTTGGGGTAATGATTTCAGGAGTGATTATTTGGCAATTTCTCAATTTCGAGATACTTTTTATAATGTTCCATTTATAGCTTTAACCGCCACTGCTGACGGAGTCACACAACAAGACATTTGTAAACAACTCCATCTTAAAGATGATAAAATTTTTATTTCTTCTTTTGAAAGAAAAAATATAACCATCAAAGTCAGAGGTGGGCAGAAGCGATTGGAACAAATCATGAACTTCATAGATGAAAATGAAGGAAGTGGTATCATCTATTGTTTGAGTCGAAAAAGTACTGAATCTTTGGCCGAAAGTCTGTCACTAAAAGGATATGACACTTCCTATTATCATGCTGGTATGGACAATGAGACTAGAAAAAGAGTTCAACATGATTTTATAAATGACAAAGTGAGCATCATGTGTGCTACCATTGCTTTTGGAATGGGTGTAGATAAACCAAACATACGATGGGTGATTCACTACAATATGCCAAAAAATATAGAATCATTTTATCAAGAGATCGGCAGAGCTGGTCGAGATAGCTTGCCTGCCACAAGTTTACTTTTTCATAGCTACCAAGATATTGAGGTATTGAAAAGTTTTGTATTAGATAGTGATTCTAATCAAGAATTCAAAAATGTTCAATTGGATAAGATTGACAGGGTTTGGGATTTTTCTAATAGCAATGAATGTCGCACCAATGTCATCCTCAATTATTTTGGAGAATATAGAGATGTACCTTGTGGTCATTGTGATAATTGCCTCGAGCCACCGAAGAAAATTGACGGAACAATTATTGCTCAAATGGCCCTTTCTGCTATTTTTAGAACCAAAGAGCAACTAACCATACAAATGTTGATTGATGTATTGAGAGGGAGCGCTAAAGCAGAAGTATTAGAGGCAGGTTATGATAAAATAAAGACTTATGGAGTTGGGAGAAATAATACCCAATTTGAATGGAGAGAGTATATAGTACAACTTCTGCACAAAGGATATATTTCTTTAGATTATTCCAATGGTTACAAACTTAGACTTACATCTCTAGCGCATGCAGTGCTTTATAATGGCCAAAAGTTACAGTTAGTTGCTCCTTTATACGCTGTTCCATCTAAAAAAACAGAGAAGAAGGTTACCGAATTACTGGTCAAAAAGGAAACTAATCAAACATTACTCGATCGGTTGAAATCTTGGAGACTAGAAAAAGCAAAATCCGAAAGTGTTCCACCTTATATCATTTTTAACGATAATACTTTACAAGCACTATCAAATACTAAGATTGATGCAATTGGAGATCTTGAGGGTATTATTGGTATAGGACAAGTCAAATTTAAAAAATACGGTCATGAGGTTTTTGAAATAATATCTGAATTTTCGGAAATAAAGAAGAAGAAGTCTAAAGATACATTTTCAGAAACACTAAAATTGTACAATGAAGGACATAGTTTGCAAAAAATTGCAGAAATAAGAGAAATCAACATAGGCACCGTCACTGAGCATGTGATCAAGAACTTTAAAGAAGGTAAAATTGAATCTATAGATGAACTCATAGAAGATTCTATTTATGAAAGAATAATCAATACTGCCAAAGAAATTGATTCATTCGATAAAATGAAGCCCATTTATGATCATTTACAAGAACAACACAGTTATGATGAAATTAAAATAGCTTTAGCTAAATATACAAAAAACCATATTTCTTAAAATGGAGTCAAGTCCTTTGGTCATTTAGCAAATAGCGATTTCTATAAATTTAATAATATTTGGTATCAAGTTCATTGTAAAAAGAATTTTTTATTCTTATAATTGTAGATTATATTATATTCAATAATCGTTAAAGTTGGCAAACATGTATCAAAGTAGGCCGTGGACAAAGGTGTATCCACAAGGTATTCCAGCAAATATAAATCCAGATAGTCATAAAAATTTGGTAGATTTTTTCGATGAAAACTTAGTAAAATACGCAGATTTACCTGCTTTTGAAAATATGGGTAAAACGATTACCTATAAGGAGTTAGACAAGCTTTCAAGAGATTTTGGAGCATACCTACATTCGCGCGGATTACAGCCTGGAGATAAATTTGCTATAATGATGCCTAATTGTTTACAATACCCCGTTGCGATCATTGGAGCACTGAGAGCAGGTCTTGTTTTAGTCAATACCAATCAGCTATACACCCCTAGGGAAATGCTGTATCAATTTAATGATAGTAAAGTAAAAGGTATTTTAATAATAGAAAATTTTGCTGCCAATCTTCAAGAAATAATAAAACAAACCAGCATAACTACGGTGATAGTTACCAATCTCGGCGAAATGTTGGGACCTCTAAAAGGTTTTATTGTAAATACCGTATTGCGATATATCAAGAAGATGATACCAAAATACGACATTCCAAATATAGTTTTATTCAATCACGCACTGGAGGAAGGAAAGAAATTTACCATCAAAGAGTTTGTAAATGAACCTGATGACGTAATAATTCACCAATATACAGGTGGGACAACAGGAGTGTCAAAAGGAGCAATGCTTACAAATAGGAACATGGTTGCCAATCTCAATCAGATGAGGGCATTTATGCACATTAGCCTCAAAGAAAGAGAAGAGATTAATTTAAATCCCCTTCCTATGTATCACATCTTTGCGTTTACCGTTACTGGGCTTGCAATGACTACTTTTGGAGCCAAATCTGTTTTAGTTACTAATCCAAGAGATATTAAGTCGTTACTGTCGGAATTTAAAAACAATAAAATTACTTTAATGTCGGGCCTTAATACCTTGTATAATGGTATGATGAATCATTCTGATTTCCCTACTAGCGATTTTAGTCATTTAAAGATAGCCGTCGCAGGTGGTATGGCAATGCAAGTTGCTGTTAGTGAAAGATGGGAAAGAGCTACAGGTGTAAGAATAGCTGAGGGATTTGGAATGACAGAAACCTCGCCCGTCGTGACAGTCAATCCAATGGATGGAACTGCTCGAAATGGCACAATTGGAATACCAGTACCTAGCACAGATGTTAGAATAGTAGACGACGAAGGTATAGACGTACCTGTAGGAGAAAGAGGTGAACTCATTGTTCAAGGCCCTCAAGTCATGCTGGGTTATTATGAAAAACCTGAGGAAACAGCAAAAGTGCTAAAAGATGGTTGGTTGTATACGGGAGATATTGCGGTAATGGAACCAAATGGATTTTTTAAAATAGTAGATCGCAAAAAAGACATGATTCTTGTATCTGGATTTAATGTCTACCCTAATGAAATAGAAGATGAAGTTATCAAACATCCGAAAGTTCTTGAAGTAGCGGCAATAGGTGTACCTGATGAAAAGTCTGGAGAAGCAGTTAAAGTTTTTGTAGTAAAAAAAGATGATTCACTTACCGTTGAGGAAGTTATTAGTCATTGCAAAACTTGTTTAACAGGTTATAAAGTTCCAAAACATGTACAATTTAAGGATGAATTACCAAAAACCAATGTTGGAAAAATACTTAGAAGAAAATTAAGAGACGACTTATAAATTTTGTTTTTGATAACAAAATTTATAAAAAGGAAATGATTCAAAAAGAGATATCCTCATGGTATCTCTTTTTTATTGTGTGCCATGCATGTCTAAAACCTAAGAGGTGAAAGTCCTCAATGAGCCAGCCAACGGGAATCATTAGCTTAATGCAAGGGTGTCTCGAGTAATTGAGAATCTGAAAGA
>JALHLK010000043.1 GCA_022844565.1 Saprospiraceae bacterium | reverse complement strand
CAAGGCAAGAAGAGCGTAAAGAAATCGTCGCAAACGATTTTAGCTCTGAACTGGGGCCTTCGTGCACCAGCTAAGAGAATATTATTATAGTTTTCCTAAACCATATCGAGGACATTTTTTAACATTCAACACAGTAATTTGCCATTGCAGTTTTTTGTAATAGAAATAGAGTTTTTAGAACTCCCCTTTACAGAATAAAAAGACAAAAGATTTACGTAATGTGGTCTCGACCACAATATATAGGGAAAAATATTCACCCATAGGATATCTATCCAACCTACTTTAGAAACAACTTTGTATCCTCCTGTTCTTATTCTAGTGCTCTGTCCAGAAAAAGAAACTAATTATTTGTGGCTCTTTTTGAATATCTTTTCGTTAAAAAGCCTCGCTGAACTATCCAGTTCATCTACGTTTTTTGCCTCAATCTATCCAAAAATATCTCACAACTTAATTTAGATCTTTTCTGGACAGAGCACTAGTTTATCTCAACTTTCCAATTTTTATAAATTTTGCTTTCTGATTATGAAAAATTTACGATATTTACCCACGATATCACAAACAAATTTTAATGGTTAAGCCAACTTACCTTCTTTTAGTCTTCGTCCTAATCATCTGGATGATAAATTCGTGCAGCTTTGGTCATAAAATCAGCTATTCAAATGATGTAAAACCTATATTAAATAAGCATTGTCTTGCATGTCATGGAGGTGTACAAAAGAAAGGTGGATTCAGCTTGTTATTCAAAGAAGAAGCCTTTGCAAAGGGAGAGTCAGGAAAGTATGGCATAATACCTGGTGACGCCAAAAGTAGTGAGATGATCAAAAGATTAACCCACAAGGATATAGATGAGAGAATGCCATATCAGAAGGATCCCTTATCCAAAGATGAAATCAAGATACTTACAGATTGGATAGATCAAGGTGCGGAATGGACAGATCATTGGGCGTATGTTCCTATTAAAAAGCCTACTGTTTACAGAGGAGGTGGTAGTTGGGCGGTCAACGACATTGATCATTTTATCAGCAATACTGCTCAGGCAGCAGAGTTGACACCAATGGATAAGGCAGACGAGTCCACTTTAAGCAGAAGGCTTGGCCTTGATATAATAGGTGTGCCATATTCCGACACAAGTAATTTAACAATACCGACACTGATTGATACACTACTCAACTCCCCAAAGTATGGAGAAAAATGGGCGTCTATGTGGCTTGATTTAGCTAGATATGCAGATACCAAAGGATATGAAAGAGATGATAATCGAAGTATTTGGCGATATCGTGATTGGTTGATCAATGCTATTAACAAAGATATGCCTTATGACGAATTCATAACAAAACAATTGGCAGGAGATTTGCTCGATAATCCTACTGAAGATGATCTTGTAGCTACGGCATATCATAGAAACACCATGACCAATGACGAAGGTGGTACCGAGAATGAGGAATATAGAGTAGCCGCAGTCATAGACAGAGTAAACACAACATGGGATGCATTCATGGGTACAACATTCGCCTGTGTACAATGTCACAGTCATCCATATGATCCTTTCCGACATGAAGATTATTACAAGTTCATGGCTTTTTTTAATAATACACGCGATGAAGATACTTATCACGATTATCCAGTCATACGACATCTCAACGATAGCTTAAAAAATGAATTAACCAAGTTAGAGCATTATATTGAAGAAGTAGATGCAAATAGAAAGACCGAAATTGTAAATTTCATAAAAACACTGCAACCAACTGTCAATTCTATTCAAGCTGTCAATTTAGTCAATTCAGCCCTCAATGATACCAAGTTTTTGGCTATGAGAAAAAATGGGCAAGCTACGATACCCAATATAGATCTCACAGGGGTAAATACGGTCATTTTTCAAGCTCGAACTACCGTCGAAAAAGGTATACTCACCATAAGAAAGAATAATCAAGAAGGAAAGGTTATTGCAACTATACATCTTAAAGCAGAGGGGTCTTCAGACTGGAGAAACTTCACTTTTCCATTAGATACGGTTAATGGTAAGTGTGATCTTCATTTTAGCTATAACATACCTAACCTTACTGATGTTAATAAAGAAGGTGTCTTTTTCAATTGGTTTCATTTTACAAAAGAATTTCCAGGTCAAAATCATCCCAATTATGAAAACAACAAAAAGTTATTTAATGATTTGCTCACTGTAAGAACACCTTCCACACCTATTATGCTAGATAACCCAAAACATATGTTTAGAAGCACCCATGTTTTTGATAGAGGATCTTGGCTGAGCAAAGGGGAAAAAGTAAATGCTTCCATACCAGAAATATTCCAAAATCCAAATCAAAAATATCCAGATAATAGGTTGGGCTTAGCACAGTGGATGACTTCAAAAGAAAACCCCCTCGTAGCTCGAACCATGGTAAATAGAGTGTGGGAACAATTGTTTGGCACTGGACTTGTAGAGACGCTGGAAGATTTGGGTTCGCAGTCGATGCCTTCACCTCATGTTCCTTTATTGGATTATCTAAGCTATCAATTCATGACAGAATACAAGTGGTCTGTAAAAAGATTGATCAAAGAGATTGTAAGTTCTGCAACGTATCAGCAAGATTCCTACGTAACAGAAGACCACAAAGCCAAAGATCCATTCAATAAGCTTTTTGCTCGCGGACCAAGAGTAAGACTCTCAGGAGAACAACTTAGAGATCAAGCCCTTTACATCGCTGGACTTCTGAGCAATAAGATGTGCGGCCCCCCTGTTATGCCTTTCCAACCTGATGGCATTTGGAGCAGTCCTTATAGTGGCAATAGATGGATTATATCAGAAGGCGAAGATAAGTATCGAAGAGCCATTTATACATTCTGGAAGAGGACCAGTCCATATCCAAGTATGATGACATTCGATGGAGTTGGTAGAGAAGTATGTGTAGCTCGTAGAATAAGGACCAATACACCATTACAAGCCCTTGTGACCATGAATGATTCGGTGTATATTGACTTATCTAATCAATTTGCAATATCAGTCATTCACGCAAAAAAGCAAACTGAGGAACAAATCAAATTAGCCTTCGAGCGAGCCACCGGCAAAACAATTAAAGACAATCAATTGACTGTCCTTATGAACTTGTACGAATCAACAAGAACAAAGTACACCACTAATAAAGGATTATTGAAAAACATACCTGATCAAAAAGATGTAGATAAGATAACTTTTGCCTCGATGGCTGTAGTTTGTAATGCAATATTAAACCTAGATGAAGTCGTTGTAAAATCATAATGAAATGGGAGATAGCAAAGATAAAGTAGTTAGAATTTTAGAAGAAGCAAAAAAAGCACGTTTTAGAGCGAATACGCGAAGAAATTTCTTAAAAGAAAGCTTTCTAGGTCTTGGAGGCCTTGCTTTGTCAACCATGATTGGCTGCAAAAATACGGCTACCTCTTCCATCGTCTTTGATCCACAAAATCCACTTAAACCGCAAGCTCCACATTTTCTTTCAAAAGTAAAGTCGGTGATTTATCTCCATATGGCGGGAGCCCCATCCCAATTAGAACTTTTTGATTACAAACCAGAATTAGAAAAAGTAAATGGTCAGTCTTGTCCACAATCATTTTTGGAAGGTAAGAAATTTGCCTTTATACGCGGAGTGCCAAAAATGCTTGGAAGTACAGCCACTTTTAATCAGTATGGAGAAAGTAGAACACCTATCAGTAACTATCTGCCTCATCTTTCTACCATAGCTGATGAACTCACGTTTTTTAGAGCAGTCACTACGGATCAGTTTAATCATGCTCCAGCACAATTACTCATGCATACAGGTAGTGCAAGGTTAGGTAGGCCAAGTTTGGGCTCATGGGTGACTTACGGCTTGGGTAGCGAAAATGCTAACTTACCCGCATATGTGGTACTCACTTCAGGTGGTAACAATCCTGATGCAGGTAAGAGTATATGGGGTAGTGGCTTTCTACCATCTGTATATCAAGGTGTGCAATGTAGATCTGCGGGAGAGCCAGTACTCTTCCTCAATAACCCTGACCATATCTCAAGAGACATTCGTAAAGATGCCATTGACGCCATCAATAAGATGAATGAAATCGAATATGCCGAAGTCAATGATCCTGAAATCATAAGTCGAATCAATCAGTATGAAATGGCTTATAAGATGCAAATAGAAGCTCCTGAGGCAATGGACATAAGCAACGAACCTGCCTATATTCATGAGATGTATGGTACAAATCCGGGCAAAGAATCTTTTGGAAACAATGCTTTGCTGGCGAGAAAGTTAGTTGAAAAAGGAGTAAGATTTGTGCAGCTATTTGATTGGGGTTGGGATACACATGGCACCAATGCCAACGAGTCTGTAGATCTAGGCCTTGTAAATAAATGTCGCCAAACAGACAAAGCAGTCACTGCCCTAATCCTCGATCTCAAACAAAGAGGTTTGCTCGAAGAGACCTTGGTGGTCTGGGGTGGAGAGTTTGGTCGTACACCTATGGCAGAAAATAGAAACGGAAAGGATAATGGCTTTCTAGGAAGAGATCATCATCCATATGCTTTCACGATGTGGATGGCTGGTGGTGGCTTGAAAAAAGGATATTCTCATGGCGAAACTGATGAATTTGGCTATTATCCCACGTCAGGCAAGGTAAATACCTTTGATATACAGGCTACAATTTTACATTTATTAGGCTTCAATCATGAGGAATTTACCTATGACTTTCAAGGTCGTCCATTTAGATTGACCGATGTAGAGGGAACGGTGATAAAAGAAGTATTGGCTTAGAATGAATCAATTTGTTAAAATTTCTTGTAAAACTAAAAAATATGAAATCGTTTAATTCAACTAGTTTTTTAATAAAATTTTGAAAAGATGATCTCAAGAATAACACTTTAAAACGTTAATTAAGAAGAATTATTAGACAACAAGCATATTATTTGTTTATTTTTGCACGAGCACACTATTTAATTAATTAAAAATTCATTAGAAATGAAATTAAAAATTTACTTGAAAAAACATTTTATTTTACTATTTCTGCTATTCAGCGTCCAATTAGTTATTGGACAAGGCAATACAAAAGTCATAGGTAAGGTAACTGATAATACGGGCAGCCCAGTGATTGGGGCTACTGTTAGCATACCAAGTCTCAAAAGCGGGGCAATAACCGATATTGACGGTAATTATGAAATAAGCAGTAACCTCAGTCAAGGTACTTACAAACTGGTTGTTTCGTATATTGGCTATGAGACAAAAACAGTTTCATTCGAAGCTGCTAACTCCAATACAATAAATGTGGACAACATTATGATTAGTGAAGACCTATTAAGGCTGGATGAGGTTTTAGTTATTGGTACCTCTGTGCAAGCCAATAGAAAATCATTGGGTAACTCCATAACTTCTGTTAGTGCAAAAGATATTGAAAAATCTGGAACAGGAAATGCTGTTGCTGCTCTTCAAGGCAGGGTGGCAGGTGCCAAAATCACCCAAGTATCTGGTGATCCTTCAGGTGCAATGGCTATCAATCTAAGAGGAGTAAATTCGATTAGTGGATCATCAGATCCTCTTTATGTTATAGATGGAGTAATCGTAAGCAATAGCGCAACTGCTGTAACGCAAGTTGGGAATGGCACAGGTGAAGGCCAAGTAGGTACGCCTAGAATGGCTGATATTAACCCTAATGATATTGAATCAATTAACATAATTAACGGTCCAGCAGCAGCGGCTCAATATGGATCAAGGGCTGCTGGTGGAGTAATACTTATCACTACCAAAAGAGGAGTAGCTGGTAAACCAAAGATTACGGTTGGAACAAGCTTTAACGTCAACCAATTGAGAAAAAAAGTCTATATAACAACTCTTGGAAAGCAATTTGGATTTCCGGCTTTAAGGTTAGGTAATATATCTAATATAACTGCGGCAACTGCAGCGGCTAATCCCGGTACGACACTTTTGCCTATCGAGCGCGATGGTGCAACCATTAATTTGGCCAGTAATCTTGTAGATGTAAATAGATTTGACTACCAAGATCAATTATTCAGAACTGCAAGTGGCACTGATAATTTTATAAATTTCTCTGGTGGCACTGATAAAACGAAGTACTTCGCTTCAGTAGGTTATATGAATAATGGTGGAATAGTAATAGGTACTGATTTTAACAGAATTAATGCAAGATTAAACATTGATCAAATACTTTCTAAATGGGCATCTTTAAGTATTGGTGTGAACGCTACAAAGTCTAGTTCTAGAGATGTACCGACAGGTAATACATTTTGGAGTCCTGTAAACTCTATCAACATTACTAATAATATTTTTGACATCACCCAAAGAGATGCCAACGGTAATTTATTAGCGGCCGAACCTACGCGAATAAATCCGTTATCGATTGAAACATTTGATATTGAGCAAAATGTAAACAGAGCAATTACTTCTGCAAAGTTATCTATATTTCCTTTGGACGGACTTAAGTTTGATCTAACTGCAGGATTAGATGGATTTTCACAAGTAGGAACTCAATTTATCCCTGTGTACCCTTATGCTGGAGTAGCCCCCACTTTTTATGCTAATGGATTTGCTTCTACTGCCAATAATATATCTTTTTTGTATAACTGGGATGCTAATTTGAGTTATAACAAAACCTTTGGCGATATTTCGTCAAACACTTTGGTAGGTTATGGATATCAGAATAACCGAGTTGATTACACCCAATCAAATGGCGAAAACATAGCTCCAGGATTTAGATCAGTGAATGGGTCTCCTAATAGACTTACATCTTACTTTTTAAGCCAATATTGGATAGATGGTTATTTTGGTCAACAGACTTTTGGATACAAAGATTTGGTTTTTGTAACAGGAGCTTTAAGAGTAGACAATTCTTCTGTTTTTTCAGAATCACAACGCAATCAAACATACGCTAAAGCCAGTGCATCTTTCGTGCCTAGTTCTTTAGACTTTTGGAAAAATAGTTCTTTTTCAAATCTGATCAATTCTGCAAAACTTAGAGCATCTTTTGGAGAGGCAGGTGGTGTTACAGCTATTGGTCCTTACGATAGATTTTCTTTAATAAGTGGCACCAATTATCTTGGTAAAAATACCCTTGTTCCAAATTCACAAATTGCTTTTGAGAATGTAGCGCCTGAAAGAAATAGAGAAATTGAATTTGGTGCCGATCTTGGACTATTTAAAAATAGATTAGGTCTAGGAGTGACCATTTATCAGCAGAATGTCTTTGACTTATTGGTAAATAGAGTATTAGCTCCATCTGAAGGTGGAACTAGTAAGCTAGATAACGTGGGAGAAATGCAGAATAAAGGTCTTGAACTTTCTTTAAACCTAAAAGCAGCAAAAACTAAAAATCTAGATTGGGATGTTTATAGTGTTTATAGTAGAAATAGAAATAAAGTGACTAAATTAGGTTCACCTTTAGTACAGATCTCTACTGTGTCTGGTGCTCCCATTTTCTTGATTGAAGGCCAGCCATCAAGTTTATTTTTTGGTACTTATACCGCTACTAATTCAGATGGAACTCCTACCTTAAATACTTCTAACTTTACTCAGACTGAAAAAGGTACTGCTGTAGCATATATACCAGGTACTGAAATTCCTGCAGGATCTTATGTAGTAGCTGGACAGTTATTCACTCCAAGGAGAAATGCTGCAGGCCAGCCTACTGGCACTGCATTAAGAAACATCATTGGAGACCCAAACCCTGACTTTAGCCTTTCATTGGGTACTAACTTAACATACAAGAGATTAACTTTTGGCTTATTGCTTGACGGGACCTATGGCTTTGATGTTTTCAATGCAGATAGACGAACAAGACAAGGTGTTGGTATTGGCGATTATGCAGAAAGAGAATTAAAAGGAGAATTGCCTAGAGGTTACATTTATTCTATATATTTAAATGAAGCTTGGAGAATCGAAGATGGTTCTTTTACCAAAATTAGAGAATTATCATTGGGATATAATCTTCCTACTACTTTTATGAAAGGATTAGAAAGTCTGAATATTTCAATAATTGGTAGAAATTTACATTCATTTGATACCTATGAAGGATATGATCCTGAGACTAATGCGGGTGGTGTATCTGATAGACTAAAAGGTGTAGATTTTGGTAATCTTCCTATACCGAGAACAATACAATTTGCCGTTAGAGCAGGATTTTAATTTACACAACTTTAAAACGATAAAAAATGAATAATTATATAAAATATTTTACCTTTTTGGTTTTTGTGAGTATTCTTACCACATCTTGCTACAAAGACGATTACCTCAATCCAAGTCAAGCTTCGACCGAAACTGTAGTTACTGATATTAATGGTCTTATTGCTTTGGCAAACGGCCTACAGTTTAAATACACTATTGGTAGGGCATCACCATTATATTCCTCTATTACGGCATCAGGATTAAGTACTAATGAGCTTTTAGTTTATAATCAAGGCAACACTGATGAAGCAACGCTAGGTGTTGGTGCAGGATCGGTAGCTGGCAATAATTCTGTCGTCACACGACTTTGGGAACAAAGTCTCATCACCATTGGTAATGCTGATCTTATTTTAAAAAATCTTACTAATGTTAAAGATCAAGGCACTAATTCAGCTTTGACGTGTTATGCCACTTTATTCAGAGGTATCTCCCTTTTACAATTGGCAACTTATTGGGAACAAGCACCTATTAATACAGCAGTAAAAGCTGCTTTTGTACCAAGAACGCAGGTATTAGCTGAAGCTATCAAAACTTTAGAGGTGGGTGCTGCTGCTGCTCCAAGTGCAAAATTTACAGCGGGATATATAGGAGGTATCGATTTTCTAAATACTTTCAATGCATTATTGGCTCGTGCTTATAACATGACAGGTAATAATGACAAAGCAATTGAATCGGCTAATAAGGTAGATTTAACTAAAAAGAGCGAATATACTTTTGACGCTGTAACTAGAAATCCTATTTTTGATGTTCATTACAGTAATGTGAATGTCTGTGGCCCAAGTGATTTTAATTTAGGTTTGAAAGGAGACTTAATTCCATCAGCTACTGACGAAAGAGTTTTATTCTACTTAAAAACCAAAACTTTTGTTGGTACTTCAAATCCTGGTAAAGGCTTTTTTACTGCTAATGAAACAAAAATTCCTATTTACGTACCTGGAGAAATCATGCTCATAAAAGCAGAAGCATTGGCTAGAAAAAATGATTTGACTGGAGCAGTTGCAGAGCTTAACAAAGTTCTTACAAAAGCAACAGATATTTATGGCATAACTGCTAAATTACCTGCATACACGGGTCCAAATACTCAAGCTGCAATATTGAGAGAAATTTATAGAAATAGATGTATAGAACTGTATAATTCAGGATTAAAACTTGAAGATAGCAGAAGATTTGGAATGCCAGCTCCTGGTGCGGCTGGTGCAGATAGAAATAGAAACTTCTATCCCTACCCATCTTCTGAAAGAGATAATAATCCTAATACACCAGCGGATCCTGGGATATAATATTAGTTAAGGATTTAGGTAGTAAATAAAAAAGGGGCTTCTTCATTAAGGAGTCCTTTTTTTATTATGATTTTTTAAAATTCTGAAATATTATAATATAATTTTTACATTAGACAAATCATTCAATTTAAAAAGCACATTATGCAAAGAAGAAATTTCATTAAGTCATCTTAGCTGCATTACATTCTTTATATACAAGAGCGGCAGTCGGGCGCAGGAGCCGAAAGAAATAGAAACTTTTATCCTTATCCAAATGTTGAAAGGGATAATAATTCAAATACACCTGCGGATCCAGCGGTATAAGATTAAACCGAGATTACGAATTAGAAATTAACTGCAAGAAAATTATGCTTCATATTAGTTTCAGTACTCAATTTTCCGTCCTCTATGCAGCTAAGGCTGCATCTGCGGATTAAAATTTCCGTGCTTCACTACTATTTTGCCTAATTTCCTTTCGAATAAAGTCCAATGCGTAATCTCGGCTAAATAGAAAAGGGGCTTTCAAAAGCCCCTTTTTTATTCTGGATACCTGGATATCAAAACTGGTTTTCTATCCCCCAAACACTTTCTTCAATAATTCTGTAGTCCTCTGACCTACATCACTTCGAATACCCGCTTCTTTTACAGCAATTAGCGAAAAAAGACCATCAAGGGCTTTATTGTTTACGTGATCGTCTAATGCAGGATTCATCTTTTTTGTAAAAGGTATTTTATTATATGCATCTACAACCGTCTTCCAATATGTACGTGCATTTACTTCGTCGAGAGCAGCTTGGATCACAGGCATAAACTCTGTGTAAAGAGGAGTGCGGCTCGTCTTGGTCAAGTATAAAGTTGCCGCATCTTTTTGACCTCCAATAATAGAGGCGGCATCTTGGACGGTCATTTGTTTGATGGCACTTACAAATATAGGAGTAGCTTTTTTTGCTGCAATTTCGGCAGCTTTGTTCATTTGAGTAAGGAGTTTGGTCTCGACATCTTGAAAACCAGGCACCAGTTTTACTTTATTAATCACATTTTGTGCATCAGCAGGGATAAGGATTTTATAAGGACTTTCTAAGTATCCTTTATCAACACCTAATTGATTCACAGCTGCCTCGACTCCTATGGTTAGCGCCTCTTTAAGTGCGGCACTTTTTTCATTTTCATCACCAGTTGCTACACCAACAGCAGATTTAGCTTTTTTTAATATATTACCAATCTGGGCGTAAGAAGTATTGAATAAAGTGACATTCAATATAAAAATTAAAAGATATTTTTTCATTTATTAGATTTTAAGTTAGAACGAGAAGGTAATTGAAATGTTTCATTCAAAAAGTTAAGATCTAATTAATCTCAAATTTACAGTAGAAACTGGAAACAAATAAGATTTGCAAATTTGAAAATGTAATTTTGTTTGTTTTCCAATCGTAATTATCTACTAAATATGAGATCGAAGTCATAGACATCTTTTCATATTAAAAGAAGAGGCTCAATATTTGTACAACACTACACAGTCCAAAAATCTCTTGGTCACAGGATGGATCAATGATGCTGGTGTATGTAAGGTATATATGAAAATCTGTCTTGGTACATGAGCTTAAAATGATAGAATTGAATGTTTGCTCATTGGTTGCTCTTATCAAATTGTATGGCAAGGATATGGTAGGGACAAAATCAGGCCGTATTATAAATGTCGCTTCCATACCCTCTTTTTTAGTTTTTCCTTTTTATTCTATTTATTCCGCTGCAAAAGTCTTCGTATTTGTTTATTTAGAAAATAATGTCACAGCGTTATAGGGTGCGGGTACTATGCTTATCACTTTATGTCCTGATATTGTGCAAACAACTTTTCATTCTTCCAATATAGGCAAAATAAATGCGATCAGTGCCAACAAACGGTGACTGCTAATGTTTTATCTAGAACAGGAGTTGACCTATTTTTAAACGGCAAGACAAAAAATTCTTGGATGTATGAATTGGGTTTTGACTATTTTCCCTAGAGTTACCCCTGATTTTGTACTGATGAAGATTAAAAAATTAAGAAAGATTTAGTAAGTATTAAAGCATAATAGAATTTATACAAGAATTAAAGCTTAGGAACGAAACCCTATATCATTATGGGATTGTTTGCCTTATTTTTTCAGCATTATTTTTGCTATTAACACAATTTACCACCATCCAAGTTTACAATGTAAATGCTTGGTATAAACCCTTTAAATTTGCATTTTCTACATTTATTTTTGCTTGGGCGATGGCTTGGTTTTGCCATTACTTACCCAATTTTAATATCAGTTTATTCAATTGGACTGTTATCCTTTTGTTGGGTTTTGAGATTGTCTATATTGCAATTATGGCTGGCAAAGGGCAAACATCTCATTACAATTTGAGTACACCATTTTATGCTGCAATGTTTTCTTTGATGGCCTTGGCAGCTTCATTGGTTACCATTTATACTGCTTATGTTGGTTTGTTATTTTTTATTCAATCTTTTCCCGAGCTTCCAAATTACTATGTGTGGGCCATTAGGTTTGGTATTTTGATATTTGTCATCTTTTCTTTTGAAGGCTTTGCAATGGGATCGAGATTGAGTCACTCCGTCGGTGTAATGAATGATAATTCTAATTGGTTTATCCTTGGTTGGAGTAAAACAGTAGGAGATTTGAGAGTTGCACATTTTATTGGTATGCATGCACTACAGGTGTTACCAATATTATCCTTTTATCTTTTTAAAAATACCAAGGCTACTATTTTTGTGGCTATACTTTATTTTCTGTTAGCCACATTTACTTTAGTGCAAGCATTAAACGGGAAGCCAATCTCCAAGACCTACATAAAGAAGGAATTGCTATGAACCAATTAATCTAAATTTACATTTATTAGGAATAACATTCTAAATTATTGAAAAATGATCATTCAAACAATTATTACAATTATGCTGAGTACTTATATTACAGGAGGAATTCATAATTTTAGCATCAAAGATGTAGAAAACAATACCATTAATCTTGCCAGTTTTAAAGGCAAAAAAGTTCTGATTGTAAATGTTGCATCAGAATGTGGATTTACCAGTCAGTACAAGGATTTACAAAATCTTCACAAGACCTACGGAGATAAGTTGGTGGTTATTGGATTTCCATGTAACGATTTTGGAGGTCAGGAACCTGGAAGTGAAGCCCAAATTAAATCATTTTGCGAAATGACATTCGGAGTTACTTTTGCCATTACCGAAAAAGTAAACATCAAAAACAATCCACATCCTATTTATCAATACCTTACTCAAAAGGAAAAGAATGGAGTTGATAATTTTGAGGTTAAATGGAATTTTCATAAATTTTTGATTGATGAAAAAGGCCAATTAGTAAAAAGTTTTGGTTCGGGTGTTAACCCTATGGATAAGCAAATTTTAGATTGGGTAAAAGGCTAAGATATTAAATTCCCTAGGCTTGAAATGCAAAATATGACCTAAATATTATAGGTGAAATATGAATTGTAAAAATCTAGGTATATGATTATTGTTTTACGGCAAAATATGAATTTGTTTTGTAAGAAAAAGGCAGTTGAAAGATAATTTTTGTTGATTTAAAATGATCTCTTTCCAAATATTCAAAATATCTGAAAAGTTTATAATTTATAAATAATTGTTTTTTAAAATATTAAACCCAGATTAAGCATTAGAAATGAACTGCAAGAAAATTATGCTTCATATTAGTTTCAGTACTCAATTTTCCGTCCTCTATGCAGCTAAGGCTGCACCTGCGGGTGAAAATTTCCGTGCTTCACTACTATTTTGCCAAATTTCCTTTCGAATAAAGTCTAATACTTAACCTGGGTTAAATCCTCAAATTATGTGTAGTTGTTTTCCAAAAAAAATAGCAGAAATCAGTCAACTTATCACCATAAATCAGCGGAAAACACTTGAGTTTGACAGCTAATCGACGTAAGTAGTTGCTAATCAATAATAGCATATTTGATTTGGCTCACTACAAATCAATAATTACTCTTATTAACTCATTTTAAATTTTTAAATCTGGAGGCTTTATCAGAGTAAATCAGCGGGAAACACCACTTGCCTATTTTTTTTGCAGATTTTCGAAAATTAATTGTACAGCTATTTCCTTCCAAAATCTGCGGGTATTTCACCCCAAATGTCAGTTTCCCATTTAAGTATTTCGTTTTTAATGGTATGTGTTTGAAGCCAATGTTCTGCCTTTTCTATCATATCAAACAAGCCTTCGTTGTACTTTGTTTTGTCTAATTTTGTTTTTGCTTTTTTATTTTTGACCCATGCCATTGCTGTTTTAGAGTCGGTATAAATGGCTACACTATACTTCTCATGTTTGTCTAAGAGCGCAAGTGTGTGAACCAATCCAAGAAATTCCCCCACATTATTGGTGCCATCTTTAAAAGGGCCGCGGTGGAAAATCAATTTTTTACTTATTGTTTCCACACATTGGTATTCCATTAATCCTGGATTGCCAGAGCAGGCTGCATCGACAGCTACACTATTGGTGACAATTTTTGATTTAGAAATGGAAGCTTGGTTAGTAGATTTAGACTTCACTACACCTGTACTAAGTTTAATGTATTTCTTATGATCATCACCAAATGCGATTTGTGCTTCTTCTAAAGATTCAAAAGATTTAAAAATCGGACCTTCGAATCCATGAGTTTGAGCCTTACATTCATCCCAAGTATAATAAACCCCTGGTTTAATACCTTTCCAAACAACATAATATTTACTTTTGCTACCCAATTAGAAAAACTTTAAAATATGATAGTAGATACACACGCGCACATATATTATGCAAAGATAATGTCTGAGGTCGATGATATCATCAATAGAGCCCTCGAAAATGACGTGCAATATATATTTATGCCTAATGTAGACTTAAAGTCAGTGGATGGTATGTACCAAATAGAAGAAAAATATCCTCAACTGTGTAAAAGTATGATGGGGCTGCATCCTTGCAGTGTTGATCTAGATTGGAAAGATACAATGAGCAAATTGTCCAAATATTTTGAAACACGAAATTATGTAGGAATTGGTGAGACGGGTATCGACCTTTATTGGGAAAAAAAATACTACGAAGAACAAAAGAAAGCTTTTAATTGGCAAATCGATATGGCCCTTGAGATGAACCTACCGATTATTATACATAGTAGAGAATCGACGGATATTTGTATTGAGATGATTAGGGCAAAACAAAATGGTGATTTAAAAGGCATCTTTCACTGTTTTTCAGGAGATATGGATCAAGCCAAATCGATCAAAGAATTATCCTTTCATATCGGTATTGGGGGTGTGGTGACTTATAAAAATTCAAACTTATTACCGATATTGATTGAAAATGGTCTTTCAAATGTGGTTTTAGAAACAGATTCTCCCTATTTGGCCCCAGTACCTTTTAGAGGAAAAGACAATGAGCCATCTTTTTTAAAATATATTTTAGAAAAGATTTCAACAGAATTGAATGTTGAAAAAAATATTTTATGTGAGAAAACTACCAAAAATGCACTTAATTTATTTGGTATTACACCACAAATATAATTGAATGCATCTATCATAAAACCTCATTTTAGTATATAATTTCATAAAACGGACCATTTCTACTCTTTTTACAAAATATTGACCAAAAAAAGTTTTGGCATCAAAGAGCTAGAAACAAACAGATTATAGATTAAAATTAAATAAATGTAAATAATTAAATGGAAATCGTTTTGGAAAAATGGTTTTTATTTCAATTTTTGTGCCTCGTTGGAGAGTTGCTCGAGTGGTTGAAGAGGCACGCCTGGAAAGTGTGTATACCCCAAAAGGGTATCGAGGGTTCGAATCCGTCACTCTCCGCAAAAAAAATTGAAAACATTTTTGTTTATTTAAAAAAGTTTATATTTTTAACGTCGATTTTAAGAAATTTTTAAAACAATTAATACGAGGATTATGCGAAAGTTTTTATTTTTAGTAGGGGTGTTTTTAGTAGCATCATTTTTTGGAGCTGTTGATTCGATGGCTCAAGACGCGGCGGCAGCAGCTACCGGAGATGATTTAGGTGCCTTTCAGATGATTAAAAAGTATTTCATCGAAGGTGACTGGAGATTTATGAGTTTGGTATTGATTTCATTGATTTTGGGTCTTGCTTTCTGTATTGAAAGGGTTTTGACTCTAAACATTGCAACTACCAATACGGACAAGTTACTTAGTAAGATCGAAGAAAGTCTTGCAAGTGGTGATTTAGAAGGAGCTAAAGAAGTAGCTAAGTCTACTCCTGGCCCTGCAGCAAGTGTACTTTATGAAGGTCTTAGAAGTGCTCCAAATGGCCCTGAGGCAGTAGAAAAAGCAATTTCTGCTTACGGATCTGTTCAGATGAGTTTGCTAGAAAAAGGTTTGCCTTGGATAGCACTATTTATTGCTATGGCACCGATGTTAGGTTTCTTGGGTACGGTAATTGGTATGATCTTCGCATTCGACAAAATCGAAGCAGCGGGTGACCTTTCTCCTGCAGTAGTTGCGGGTGGTATCAAGGTGGCACTTTTGACTACAGTATTTGGTCTTGTAGTTGCAATCATTCTACAAATTTTTTACAATTACATTATCTCAAAGATTGATAGTATCACTCACAAAATGGAAGATGCTTCTATCGGTCTAATGGATGTAATGTCAAGAAACAATATTTTTAAATAATCTAAATATAAAAGATTATGTATGATTTTTTAGTAAAAAAAGGTCTAACAATGGCTTTCATTGTTGGGACAATTATCACAGTTATTTTCTTGGTTATAGCTGTAAGTGGCATTAACAGCGCAGGATTAGCAGGTGTTGATCTTACAGAAAGAAAAGCTGATATTCCCTCAATGAATTTCTTTAACTTTGGTTTGTGGGCAGCTATCATTCTAACTTTAGTATGTTTTGGGTTATTATTATTATTTATATTAGTGGATATTGGTAAATTTCCAAAACAAATGGGTAGAGCAATTTTGGCAGTAGTTGCTTTAATTGTTGTATTCGTTGGGTTAACGATGAGTTCAACAGCTGAGGCAGGTCCATTGTGGGATAGACTGTACAATAATCCTGATTTTGCCTTTACTCCTAGTGTGAGTAAGTTTATAAGCGGAGGTTTGAAAACAACTGGAATACTTACGGTTCTTGCTGTACTTATTATGATTGGTGCTGAGATAAGAAACTCATTTAAATAACATTAAATTAAATAAATATGGCAATTAATCGCGCTGTTCCAGAAATTAATGCAGGGTCGATGGCTGACATCGCTTTCTTGCTGTTGATTTTCTTTTTGGTGACGACTCAGATTTCCGAGGATAGAGGTCTTCTTGTGAAGCTTCCACCTTGGTCTGAAGAACCACCTGAAAATCTTCAAATCAATGCTAGGAATGTTTTGTCTGTTTTGGTTAACAAAGATAACCAATTACTTGTGAGAGGCAAACCACAGGATCTTACAACGCTTAGACAAGTTACAAAGGATTTTATTGCTAATCCAAGGAAAGAGGCTGATAAGTCGGTAGATCCTACAAAGGCAATTATTTCTTTAAAAAATGACCGTGGTACCAAATATATTACGTATCTTAATGTGTACAATGAGCTCCAAGCAGCTTACAGAGAGTTGTGGGATGAAAGGTCAAATATAAAATTTGGAAAAAATCTTGAATTCCTAACAACCGCACAACAAAGAGAGATCAAAGCTGAGATTCCTTTAGTACTTTCAGAAGCTGAATCAACCGCTTTTGGTGATAATTAATTTATATTTTAAAACTTAAGATATGTCAAGATTTAAGAAAAAACAGTCCAAAGCTAGTGCCGCAATATCTACGGCTTCTCTTCCGGATATTGTATTCATGCTTTTGTTCTTCTTTATGGTGGTAACTAAGTTGAGACAAACCGAAGTAAAAGTGGCTCAAAGTACTCCCGCTATTACAGAGTTAACAAAGTTAGAAGAAAAATCTCTTGTTAATTTTATTATGATTGGTAAGCCAGTTCAAAAATATCAAGCGGTGTATGGCACTAAGCCAAGATTACAGTTGGGAGATAAGCTTGCTACAGAAGTTGATATTCCTTTATTTTTAGAAAAACACAAGTCTACAGTGCCTGAATCTAGACAAGGAAGAATTACATCTTCTTTAAAGATCGATGGTGATGTTACGATGGGTATAGTTGAAGACGTAAAGACTATGCTTAGAAAAAGTGGACAGCTAAGAGTAAATTATTCTGCTAAGAAAAGAGATGTTTAAATTATTAATTTTATGATTTAAATTATTTCAAATTTAAATTCAAATCGTCGAAGTAAAAAGTCCTTGATAATCTTTATCAGGGACTTTTTCATTTATAGAGAGGTTAGATATCTAAAATTATAATTAATTCTTTTTTGTTAATTTTTGTCAATAATTGGACTAAATAATCTTAGCTCCTTTGAATCTTTTCTCAACATATTATATTTATTTGTAATTTATTATTTACTTTGTGGCAAATTAATATTGCAAGTAAGCTTGATTAAGTCAAAGTTTTTTTCGGTTATTCTAGTACTTTTGAGTATTTTGATATTTACAATATCGATCAAGAAGTTAATGCATGTCGACGATCACGAAATAGAGTTTAAGAAGTATCTATCAATTGAAGTTTCTAAGTTTAAGTCAGTTGTTACCAACATCGATGATATTAATACCTATAAAACCATATTTTTAACTCGGGTATACAAAAATGATACACTTTTATTGCACAACGACATCTTAGATGAACGGGAAAATTATACCGTATACCACGTTGATAGTTTTAGATTAGATGGCGATCTTATAAAGTTAAATTTATTACACAGTCCGAGAATAGGATTTATCAATGCTTCTGGCAACCCAATAATACTCAATAACTACCAATATCAATATCAAAAAAATAGTAACTTGCCGAGAGAAGGCAGAATTATAAAATTGCACATCTATTATTTTATATATTCTATTTTAGCGTATGCCTCTTTCTTTTTATTTTATTTATTCTTACTGAGAAAGGTTCCAATTTTCGTAAATAAATATTTATCCAATACTTTACTGACCAATATTTTAACGGTATTTGTTCTATGGTCTTTATTGAAATTTGGGATAGAAGAATTGGACAACCAATATCGAATTGACCCAAAATTTAAGATATTTCTATTTATACTTTCTGATATTCTTTCTGTTTTTTATCTTTTAATAAGGGTAAAGCTAGTATCCTATATCTTTAAAAAACTAAACTCCGAACACATTACATTGTCGTTTATTGGAACATTTAGTATTTATTCACTCTACCTTTATGTCAAGTATTACATCAGTGAGTTGGGTTATAATTTTGATGTAAACCATGGTCTGCAGTTGACTTCCGAACAGTTTGTTTTTCTTATTATTGTGATGTTGATGTCTGCATTCATGTTTATGGCCATGACAAGAGATATAGGCGAGGATAGATACGAAATTAGTTTTTCAAAAAAACTGCTGTTTTTGTTTGTAATCCCTTTGGCAGCTGCTTCAATATTTTCTTTTTTTATTTCCATCAATGTTCTTGTTATACTCTCCTTATTCATTCTACTATTAATATTCTCTTTTGATATTTATAAATCAGTTGAAGAAAAAAGACTGACTTATTATGTTTGGTGGATAGTTTTTCAAGCTGTTTACATATCATTTATACTCTATCAGCCATCAAAACTTAAGGCCCAAAAAGATTTTGACATCCGCATTAATTCTTCTTTTTACAAGGCTAATAAAACCGACATAGAGGTGGTAGCACAATTTAGTAAAGAAATTATCAAGAAAGGTTATGTTAAAAAATTCTTCAATGCAACAGAGTCTGAAATTTTAGAAGTAAGCGATATTAGAAACCTCCTTTTAAAAAATAGTAGCCTTAAGTCAAATAGGAATATAAATATAGAGTCAGTCGATATATTTTACAGAGGTAAATCTCTTGTGAAAGGAGGTCTTTATAATTATGAAACCATTAAAAATACGATACGAAAAAAAGCTCTAGGTGTGGGCAAAAATATTTACTACATGCCTACAAAACCACATTATACACTGCATTATAAAGGGTCTGAAAATAGTGAAATATTTATAACATTTAAAGTTAATAATTATGCTCAGCCAGAGTTTCCTTACCAAATCACAAAAAATAATGTTGTAGTCGAAAAGAATAATCTTTTAGGAATAAATCTTGGTACTCCAAAATATAGTACTAGCGTCAATACGCGCATTTTAGATATCCAAAATGAATATAAAGCATATATTTATACAATTGAGAAAGGTTTTATTGGACCAATTTCTTTATTCACCCTGATATTTGCTTTTGGAGTAATCGGTGTCCTTCTTCTGATTGTAGTAAACAATAAATTCAATCTTATCCCTATAGGAGATAAAAAGTCTATAAAATTTGCTGACAGTTCATCCCTTAGCTTTAGAATACAGGTAACTATTGTTGGCTTAAGCATTATAATTTTTACCGTTATTGGTATCATGACAACCATCTACCTTAATAGAATGTCATCTCAAGAAAGTGCCCAAAAGTCTCGAGTTTCTGCAGATCTTTTAGGAAAGTATATCAATGAAGAATTAGGTAATAATAATGACTTTGCCAGTATGAAAAATTATCTCACTATTCAAAATCAACGATTAAGTGAGCTATTTGAAGGCTATATTGATCTTTATGATTCGAAAGGTTTTAGTATTATTTCATCCAGAGGTTCGAACGCTTATGTACCAAATCTCCCAGCAAAAGAGCTCAAATCTATAAAAGAATCATTAGGCAAATTTAATCAAGGTATGTTTGCGTCTTTCCAAGTTAATGATAAATACTCCATCATTGAAATAAAATCAACTCAAAATAGCAACCAATTACTGTATCTCGGATATTCTCCTTCGATTTTAAGATATAGTAATGTCGAAAAAGAATATGTACGCACATACATAGGTACGATGTTAAATGTATATATCTTTCTCTTCTTATTAGCTACTGCAATAGCCATCACCATCAGTAATACGGTAACAAACCCCCTTACAATTTTAAAAAACAATTTAAGAACATATAAATTTGGAAAAACACACCCAAAACTTGAATGGGCGAGTAATGATGAGATTGGTGAGCTAATCAATGAATATAATCTCTTGACCGACGAGATCACAAAAAGTGCCGATCTCTTGGCTAAAACTGAAAGAGAAATGGCTTGGAGAGAAATGGCTAAACAAGTTGCTCACGAAATAAAAAATCCATTGACACCCATGAAATTGAGCCTACAATACCTTGAAAAAACCATAAAAGATGATCCAGAAAGGGCTAAAGGTTTAATTCAAAAAATAAGCGGCACTTTGATGGAACAAATTAACAACTTAACACAAATAGCCGATAGTTTTTCTAATTTTGCCACACTTCCCAAGACCTCAAATGAACGTATCATCCTTAATGAGGTTGTAGAAGCTATTCATGACTTGTTTCGTAAAAGAGAAGATATGGATATCGAAATGTTAGAGCCTGTTAATGATATTCATGTGTTTGCAGATCGAAATCATCTTGTTAGAATCCTCAACAATGTAGTGAAAAATGCTACACAAGCTATAGCCGAAGATAAAAGAGGCAAAATAGAAATTGAGCTCACCAAAAAAGAAAACAAAGCCGTAATTAGAGTTTCTGACAACGGATCTGGAATAAGTGATGCAATGAAACCAAAAGTCTTTACGCCCAACTTTACTTCCAAAAGTTCTGGTACTGGACTTGGCCTTGCAATTTGTGCAAACATGCTAGAAAGTATGAACGGTCGAATCTATTTCGAGTCTGTAGAAGGTCAAGGTACAGATTTCTTCATCGAATTGCCACTTCTAAGAGATGATCTAGTTGATGAAAATCTAGAAGTGGTTATACTAGAGTAAAAGAATAGAACAAGAAAATCTTTTACTTTTTTCTCTTTAGAGAGTTCTTAAATTCGTTTTCGCTGTTGTAAAAGTATGTCATGGGAGGAAACGTTACTTCGCAAAAATTGATGTAACTATAGTTTAGAGGCAGAACCGACTACGGATCTCTTCTTCTAGTTTAATGATTTTATAAACATTGAAGACATCTTTTAATATTCATTTTAGTATTTTGTCATTGAAGTCACGTAATATGCACAACCGGATAAAATATTTTTAATAGAATAGGTTTTTAAAACTCTCAAATATCGGAACTTTGTAGTGACTAAAAATGTTATTGCAAGAAATAATAAAACTAAAGTATGTTATTCATAAGTGAAGGTGCAAAAGACAGAATCTTAGAAATATTTCAGCAAGATGGAAAAAATATTTCCGAATATTTTGTAAGAGTTGCTGTAAAGAGTGGGGGCTGCAGTGGTATGACTTACGATATGACATTTGACAACGAGAATAAACCAGCAGACCAAATTTTTGAAGATAAAGGTGTAAAACTGGTTACTGACTTAACAAGCTTTCTGTTTCTTTGCAATACTACATTGCAATTTTCTGGAGAACTCAACGGCAAAGGATTTTATTTCGAAAACCCAAATGCATCACGTACTTGTGGATGTGGAGAAAGTTTTTCTTTATAGATAACCAAAATCACTACTTATTTTTGACATCAAAAGAAACTGTCAAAGATTCTCTTGACATTCTGACTTGACATTGATGCTATATTCCTGGTGTGTTTCACAGACTTTTTGACTTTATAGTAGCTTATGGATTATGTTGACTATACGTTTGCGATGAGGAAAGAACTTATCAGCCAAGAAAAGTTGATTTATTCAAAAAAGATATTTTGATAAAAGCAAATTTAGGTTTTTTTGGGTTTTCAGCTTGGTAATGAAGAGAAAGGCACTTGTTTTTTAGTTAGCATTTCATCCAATTTCTTTGTCATTAAGTAACTTTACTGTACTTTTAGCGTTACTTCTTAAATTTGTCCCGAATTACGTGTTAGACTTTGTTGTGAGAGGAAATGTGACAAAAAAGTTGTGATGATGGAATTTTTTACCCGTAGATGCAGCCAAAGCTTCATAGAGTAAGAAAAATGATTACAGAAACAAATTTGGAGTCAGATCTTTTCGAAGTAAATTACTAATGCTTAATTCGAGTTTATATCTAATTCCAATTGGTGAAAAAAATACTTACATATTCGATTGCTGTTTGCATTGGCCTGTTACTTATTTATTCGGGTTACCTCGCTTTAGATCTCATCAATCAAAGTAAGGTCATACAGCAAGAAGAAACAGATCGTGCTTCTATCCACAAGATAGATTATGGTCTTTTTAATATGGATGCATGGAAAGACAAAGCCTTAAACATATTCACCAAGCGACTTCAAGAATTCGAGATATCATCTGATGCTTATGGGGAAGTGGAAATAGAATTGAGAAGCTATTTAAAAGGTATTTATAAAGATTATTTTATATCGGGTAAGCTATTTGAAGAGCTTTTTAAAGAAGCAGAAGAGAAAAAGTCAATTCCCCCTCTTTTGCTTAATATGTTTAAGAAAAACCTTCCTGAACAAATTGGCAACCTAAATATTGAGGCAAGTATACCTTCGATGGCAAAAAGATTGGCTGGCGAATTAAGGAAAAAGGAACCCAAAATTAAGGCAGTGCTAAAATCTGAATTGGATAATATTCTTGTTGATACTAAGGATTCAACTGTAGTAGATACGCGAATAGAAATGGCTCATACCTATGGTACAAATACAATAGAAGAATTAAATAATATGCTTGTTGCTAATATTGCAAAACATAAGGCAGATTTAAAACAGGCGAGCTTTCATCTTTTATTGTTTCTGGGAGCAGGCCTTCTACTTGCTTTCATGTTGTTTTTTCTGAGTAATAGTTTGAGTTTATTGATTGCTAGCTTAACACTTTTGTCAATCATTTTGCTTATCTGTGGTATAAATCTCCCGATGATTATTTTGGATGTTAGGCTAAATGCATTTTCATTCACATTGTTTGGCCAACCGCTATCATTTGAAGAGCAAACATTATTCTTTCAAACAAAATCTATTCTCGATGTGACTCAAAATTTGTTAGAAGGTCGAACTTTTGATTTAAAAATTGTAGGAATAATGGTTTTATGCTTCAGCGTCGTATTCCCGGTGATAAAATTAATTTTGAGTGGCATGTATTTAATCTTACCTAAGATGCAACAAAATAAATTGGTGAAAGGCATGATCTTTCACTTAGGTAAATGGAGTATGGCCGATGTATTTGTAGTTGCTCTTTTTATGGCTTATGTGGGTTTTTATGGACTCATTACCACTCAATTGGAACGGATGGAAAACAACAAGTCAGGATTTGCTGTCGAAACGCTAAATTATACACATTTAGATTATGGTGCTATCTTTTTTACGCTTTATTGTATTTTATCTATTTCCATTGGAGTCATACTTTCAAAAAAGCAGAAATCTATTTAATATTCATCCTTACAGAAGCATTCAAAAGACCCTGCCATTCTGATAATAAAATGTTAACTTAACCATCTACCAAAAAAATTGACAAAAAGCCTTATATTTGTCCTTAAAAGAAGCGTATGTATCCAGATCTTTCCTATTTTTTTAATGATATTTTTGGAACCGAAGTAGATAATTGGACATCCATTTTCAAGAGTTTTGGATTCATGTTGGGTATGGCTTTTTTAGCCTGTGGCATTTTAGTAAAGTCGGAATTAAAACGATTAGAAAATATTGGAGCAATTTCTGCTTTTAAAGTAAAAGGGAGTACTAATAAATATACATTAGGTGATTTAATCATCAATGTCGTCATTACAGCAGTCATTTTATCAAAACTTCCATATATCTTCAGTAATTTTGATCAATTTAAAGCGGATCCAGCATCAGTAATATTCTCTTCATTAGGAAATTGGACCATTGGTATAATAGGAGCTATAGCATTTGGAGCTTACACCTATTATGAAAAAATAGTCAAAAAACCTACAGTGTCACAACCTTTAGAAGCAATCGTACATCCACATGAAAAGGCAGTTGACATTATATTTATAGCAGCAATTTCTGGGGTACTTGGTGCAAGGCTTTTTTCGATTTTTGAAAATATGTCAGCTTTTTTTGCAGATCCAATCGGTGTACTATTTTCGGGAAGTGGATTAACCGTATACGGTGGTATCATATTTGCTTTTGCAGCTGTGTACTATTTTGTGAAAAAAAATGGTATAAAACCAGTATACATGATGGATATAGCAGGGATGGGTATATTATTAGGTTATGCTATTGGTCGCATCGGTTGTCAAGTATCTGGTGATGGTGATTGGGGAATAGTAGCTGCAGTACAGCCAGAATGGTGGTTTTTACCGGATTGGCTTTGGTCATATAGTTACCCAAATAATGTAAATAACGAAGGTACACCTCTAGCAGGCTGCAATATGGAAATATACAACACAGGTCGCCTCGCCATCGAAGAAAGATGTAAAGCAGCTTGTGGCATGAGGTATTGTCATCAACTTACACAAGCCGTATATCCAACTCCGATATATGAAACGACCATTTCATTGATTGGGTTTGGATTAATGTACTTCTATAGAAATCGAATCAAAATACCAGGACTTTTATTTTTTGTATACATGGTGTACAATGGCATTGAACGATTCTTTATTGAACAAATAAGAGTAAATGAAAAATACGAAATGTTTGGCTTAAATTATTCTCAAGCGCAATATATTTCAATAGCCTTTGTGATTATTGGTATAATTGGTATTATATTATTACCTAAATACAGTAAAGAAAGATACCCTTAATTGGGATATTTTAAACTGTAATTGTTTTGTTTTGATTCGGCTTTTATTTTTTCCAAAGAAACTATAGTTTATCTAAAAATTCTTGAAACAGCTATTGCATGCTGATTGCATTGACATTGCCGAAAATTAATTTCTATCTATGAAAAAGCTAACAAAAAATGTCAACTTTCTGTAAATGAATAAATTACTTTGAGATATTTTAAATTATTATGAAAAAAAACTGTTAATAAGTTTTTGTTTTAGAATATTATTTAGAAATTTGCACCTCCAAACTATAAAGCACATTAATTTATACGCAAAGTATTCATTTTGTGCAACTTATAAAGTTAAAGGAAAATTATTAAACAAAAGAAAATAGAATAAATGAGAAAGGCAGACTTGGTATCGTCAATTTCTGAGAAAACTGGAGTTGCAAAGGTAGATGTACTAGTAGCATTGGAATCTTTTTTTTCAGAAGTAAGAGAATCTTTATCATCTGGAGAAAATGTATACATTAGAGGTTTTGGTTCTTTTATTATCAAAAAGAGAGCTAAAAAAATAGGGAGACACATTAAAAAGAACAAAGCTATAGAGATACCAGAGCACTTTATTCCTTCTTTCAAGCCGGCTAAAGTATTTGTAGAGCAGGTAAAAGAAAACGTAACAAGTTTACCAGAGGATGCTGGTGATACAGAATAATTAATAATCGATTGGGAAAGTTTCAAATATTCACGCTAGCTGGAGCAATAGTAATTGTTTTATTATTATTTTTCGGTTTCGAATATAAACCTAACAAAATTATAAATCTAGAAAAGTCTAGGTCTAATAATTTGGAAGTAACGGGTATTGAAAACTTAATAGTAACTGCTAGAGAATCTTTATCTCTAGAGGAGATGAAGACTTTAGAAGCAATGCAAGCTGCTACTAAGGACTCCACCGTAGTGTCAAAGATCGAATCAACAAAAGCTTATGCTTCAAAATGGTATGAACTTGGATATCCAGTTATATCGGCATACTATGCAGAAGAAGTAGCAAAAGTAGATAAATCTGCAGACTCTTGGGCCATCGCTGGTACTTCGTATATATTGGGTTTGAAATCATCTGAACAGGAAAAAGAAAAAGAATTTGCATTTAATAGAGCGATTACAGCTTTTGAAAATGCCATATCTTTGGATCCAGAAAATGTGAATCATCAAATTAATCTTTCTTTGGTTTATGTAGAAAAACCCTTATCAGATAACCCGATGAAAGGAATTCTGATGTTAAGGGACTTAAATAAAAAATATCCTGAAAACGCTTCAGTAATGGTTCAACTTGCTAGATTAGCTATAAAAACTGGCCAATGGGATAGAGCACAAGAAAGATTAGAACAAGCTCTAAAAATAGATGGCAATAATAGACAGGCCAACTGTTTGATGGCAGAAGTCATGACTAATAAAGGAGAATCAGATTTAGCAAAGCCCTTCATTGATATTTGTAACGCTGAATAGACAAAAAATAATTTTTTAATTTTTAAATATTTAAATATGCCTTGCGGTAAAAAAAGAAAAAGACATAAGATCGCAACTCACAAGAGAAAGAAGCGACTAAGAAAGAACAGACATAAGAAGAAGAAATAGTTAATTTACTTGGCTGGTATCATGGATGCCAGCCAAGTAAATTTTTATTTTATATAACTTTTAAGTCAAGTGAAGACCTAAAACACTATTTATCTATTTTCTATTATTAATTGACAACGTTTTTGGACAATACTGTAAAGGTATTAGCATAAAGCTGTGTGTATATCATAAAAACTAGAAAATAGAAAAATGTGGAAAAAGAATTAATTATAAATTCGAGTCCGACAGAAGTTGAAATAGCACTTTTAGAAAACAATAAATTAGTCGAAATTCACAAGCAGAAAACTACAATTAGTTTCTCTGTGGGTGATATCTTTTTAGGTCAAGTGAAAAAGAATATGCCGAGCATGAATGCTGCATTTCTTGATATCGGAAGTAGGAAGGATGCATTCTTACACTATACAGATATCGGACCTCAAATCAAATCTTTAATCAAGTACACCAATGATGTTTTAAAGAAAAAACACAATCACCCTAATTTAGAAAACTTCGAAAGAGAGCCAGATAATTCTAAAAACGGTAAAATAGATCAGGTTTTTTCAAGAAATGACTATGTTCTTGTACAAGTTTTAAAAGAACCTATTTCTACAAAGGGTCCAAGATTAAGTTGTGAAATCACAATTCCAGGTAGGTATATGGTACTCTCTCCATTTAACGATCACGTTGCTGTATCAAAAAAGATTGGTAGCCAAGAAGAGCGTAAAAGGTTGAAAGTTCTTATTGAAAGTATCAAGCCAAAAGGATTCGGGATCATTGTAAGGACCGCTGCAGAGGGCAAAAAAGTAGCTGATCTTCATACCGAGATTCGTAATTTAATGGATAAATGGGAGGAGATATATAATGAACTTAGAAAGAGTATTGAGCCTAGTAAACTGCTTAGTGAGGTAGATAAGACTCAAAGTTTTTTAAGGGATATCTTAAGTGATAACATTACTAAGATTGTTGTGAACAACAATGTGATGGTAGATGGAATCAAGGAATATATTACATCTATTGATCCTGGGAGGGCAAACATTGTACAACTATATAAAGGTGCTAAACCTATATTTGAGCAATATGATATCTCTAGGCAAATAAAGTCTTCCTTTGGTAAGACATCAACTTTTGCAAGTGGCGGGTATATTATTATTGAGCAGACTGAAGCAATGCATGTTATAGATGTCAATAGCGGGCCAAAAAATGTAAACTCAGATCAAGAGTCGGCATCTTTGCAAGTGAATATTGAAGCAGCTGAAGAGATAGCTCGACAAATAAGATTAAGAGATATTGGAGGCTTAATTGTTATCGATTTTATAGATATGAGAAGTCCTGATGCTAAAAAAGATCTTTATGTTAAAATGAAGGAATTTATGGCAAATGATAGGGCTCAACATACGGTGCTGCCATTAAGTAAATTTGGTTTAGTCCAAATAACGAGACAACGAGTTAGACCACCTATCAATATTGACACATTAGAGACATGCAGTCTATGTAAAGGTACTGGTAAGGCTATTGCAGCAATCTTAGTAATAGACGATATCAAAAGAGACTTAGATTTTATCTTAAAAAATCGTCCTGGCCATAAAGTTGCGCTTAAGACCCACCCTTTTGTATCATCATTTCTCAAAAAAGGTATTTTTAATATTCAATGGGAGTGGTTTATGAAGTATCGAAAATGGATTAAGATTTCTGAAAATATTGAGCTAAATATCTTCTCTTATGTATTTTATGATCATAATGGTGATGAAATAAGATTAGATTAAGAATTTTTTAAAAAGGTATAGTTACAAGTTTAACATGAAGAATCATTATACTATTAATGGAATCCAACAAGTCGGCATTGGTGTACTTAATGCAAAAGAAGCTTGGGATTGGTATAAAAAATATTTTCACTTTGACTTACCTGTATTTGATGAAGAAGCCGAGGCGAAACTGATGTTACCACATACAGAGGGGCTGCCGCGTAAAAGACATGCAATATTGGCACTCAACTATCAGGGTGGTGGTGGATTAGAGATTTGGCAACATACCTCATTTGTTAGTAGGCCATGTAACTTTGAGATTCTACCTGGTGACTTAGGCATAAGCATTATAAAAATAAAAGTAAAAGATGTCATAAAAACCTATGATTACTTCTCTAAAGAGGGTTTAAACATTCTCACAGAATTAGTCGATGATCCAATTGGAAGAAAAATATTTTATGTCAAGGATCCTTACAATAACCTAGTGGAAATCATCGAGAGCGAAGATTGGCACTCGGATAAAGGATTGCATAGTGGGGGTGTATATGGTGTAACTTTGGGAGTAAGCGATATTGACAGCGTAGTAAGTTTGTATCGTGATATCTTAAAGTATGATGTAGTGCTTTCTGATAAAACAGGCATTTTTACGGATTTTTCCACACTAACTAATTCTGAAAATACCTATCGTCGTGTCATTTTAACTCACAAAAATAATAGGAATGGAGCTTTTAGTAACTTATTAGGAAAGACAGAGTTAGAATTGGTGCAAATGATAGATCAAACTCCAAGACATATCTATAAGGATAGAATGTGGGGAGAGTTAGGATACATCCATCTTTGTTTTGATGTAAATAACTTGGGTGACTTAAAAGAGATTTTAAATAACCAAGGTTTCCCATTTACGGTAGATAGTGCAAATAGCTTTGATATGGGTGAGGCTGCAGGAAGATTTGCTTACATTGAAGATAATGATGGTACTTTGATTGAGTTTGTAGAAACACATAAAGTCCCTATCTTAAAAAAACTCAAAATTTACTACGATTTACGAAAAAGGAAAAGTCAAAAACCATTGCCGGGGTTATTTTTGTGGGCTATGTCCTTAATGAGGGTTAAGTAAAGATCATGATATTCAACTAAAGATTTTTTAAAAAAAATAATAAAAAAAAGGGCCCTAACAGAACGTTAGGACCCCCCACCTTATGAAAACCTTATCTTAATTCGGAGTTATTAATTTTTTAATTGCTACAAAGATAATAACAAATTTATAAGATGGCAAATTTTTTTATTAGAAAAAATGAAAATTTTTGTCTTTGTTTTAACTACAATGCATTTTTTTGTTCTTAATAATTCTAAAAATGAAAATTTTTACTAAATTTTGAAAAAGTTGTTTGTTAATTCACATCAATAAAAAACAATAATGCTATTTAAAATCATAGGTCATAATATCTTTGCGCGTACAAAATTGTTTTTTAAATAGATTTTAACCATATTTGTCCATCAATTCAAAATGAATATATAACAAATCAAAATCAATGATTGGAATTTTAAAAGAATCTTGTAAAAGAGTTGCATTAACTCCACAAGTTTGTAAGAAAATAAGTGATAGCTTAGGTGTTAAAATATATGTAGAATCAGGAGCTGGATTACAAGCAGGCTTTACTGATGATGCATATAATATGGTGGCAGAAGCATGTAATAAAGATGAAGTAATAGGTAAAAGTAGTATCATCATCTCTGTAAATCCACTTCCGTTGGAGACCTATCGTAGCTTTAAGAAAGGTACGATTTTACTTTCTATGTTTGAGCCGTATAATGACTTAGAAATAAGTGGTAGTCTTAAAGAAATGGGATTAACTGCTTTTAGTTTAGATATGATTCCGAGGAGTACACTAGCTCAAGCTGTGGATATTTTGTCGTCAATGGCATCATTGTCAGGATATCAAGCGATAGTTTTGGGTGCTACAGAGATGACGAGAGTTATTCCGATGCTAACGACAGCAGCTGGTACCATCAAGCCAGCTAATATCTTAATCATTGGGGCAGGTGTGGCTGGATTGCAAGCTATTGCCACAGGTCGTAGGTTAGGGGCAAAAGTATTTGCATTCGACGTACGTAGCTCTTCAAAGGAGGAAGTACAAAGCTTAGGTGCAAAGTTTGTAGAAGTAGAGGGAGCAAAAGACGATGCAGGAGCAGGAGGATACGCGATACAGCAGTCAGAAGAATTTATCCAAAGACAAAAAGACGAAATTCATAAGTTTGCTTCAAATTCTGATATTATCGTGACAACAGCTCAACTAAGAGGTAAGAAGGCCCCAATCTTAATCGAAGATAGAACAATAGCTGCCATGAAACCAGGTTCTGTAATTATAGATTTAGCTCAGAGAACTGGGGGTAATACAGCCTTTACTAAGGAAGGAAAAACGGTTACAAACAACGGTGTAATCATTATAGGAGACAGCGACTTGGCTGATCAAATACCCGAGCATGCAAGTGAACTAATTGCAAACAACTACTTTAACTTCCTAAAACTTTTTGTCAAAGATGGAGTCATAAATGTAGATATGGCCAATCCAATTTTAGACTCATCTATGATTACTAAATAACAAAACGACACAAATCAATATAAAGATGGAAAATTTATTACAATCTATCAGCGAAAACCTAATTATGATTTACTTATTGGTTTTTACTGTGATATTAGGTTTCGAGCTAATCTCTAAAGTACCAACGGTCCTTCATACACCACTGATGTCAGGAGCCAATGCAATTAGTGGAATTGTATTAATTGGTGCAATTTTACTTTTAAGAAGTACGGCGTCTGACGATTATTTTAAACTGACTATGGGTGCTTTAGCCATCGTCTTAGCAGCAATAAACATAGTGGGTGGTTTTGCAGTAACAGACCGTATGTTATCAATGTTTAACAAGAAAAAGAAATAAAAATGTTAAAAACCATATTAGATATAGGATTTTTAATTGCCTCAGTAGGCTTGATATTTGGTTTGAAAAGGCAATCAGACCCTTCTACAGCAAAGAATGGAAATTTATTAGCGGCAGTATCTATGTTGCTTGGTATTGCCATAGCTTTGATATATCCATTAGAAAATAGCTCTGGTGATGTGAGCAATTTTATTTGGATAGTAGTTTCTTTATTTTTAGGATCTATAATTGGTTGGAGAATGGCAACCAAGGTGGAAATGACGGGAATGCCCCAATTGGTATCGTTACTCAATGGTCTGGGCGGTCTTTCTGCAGTATTTGTAGGATTTGTTGAAATACTTAACCTAACAAAAGACACACCAAATTACCTAGGTTCAGCTGGGTCGACACTCTTCGCATTGGTGGTTGGAGCTATAGCGTTCTCGGGTAGTTTACTAGCATATTTTAAGTTGGATGGCATGATTAAAGATAGCCAAGTTACTTTCAAAGGACACAATTTAGTAAACTATGCTTTATTAGTAGCTGTTATAGTAATGGTTGGTATGGTATTGGTTAGTGGGCCAAATATGATGCTGATTATGATTTTGTTATTGGTTTCACTCATATATGGTTGGTCATTTGTAGCACCGATTGGTGGAGCAGATATGCCTGTTGTGATTTCATTATTAAACTCATTTACGGGTCTTACGGCTGCAGCTGCCGGTTTGATCTACGGCAATCAGTTTATGATATTGGGTGGAATTCTAGTAGGTGCTTCTGGTACTATCCTTACCGTATTAATGTGTCAAGCGATGAATCGATCTTTATTTAGCGTAATAGCAGGAAACTTCGGTGGCAGCTCCTCTTCTTCAGCGGCCAAAGTGGAAGGAGGTGTGTCAAAACAAACAACGGCATCTGATACTGCTGTGATGATGTACTATGCTCAAAAAGTAGTCATTGTGCCTGGTTATGGATTGGCTGTAGCACAAGCGCAGCAATATGTCAAGCAAATTTATCAAATTTTGACAGACAATGACGTGAGAGTTTTATTTGGAATACATCCTGTAGCAGGTAGAATGCCTGGGCATATGAACGTATTATTGGCCGAAGTGGACATTCCCTATGATGCATTACTTGACTTAGAAGAAACTAATGAAGAGTTGGCCAATTGTGATGTGAGCTTAATCATTGGAGCAAATGACGTGGTGAATCCGTCTGCATTAGATGATCCAGGTTCTACAATTTATGGTATGCCGGTACTCCAAGTCTGGCATGCTAAAAACTCAGTAGTCATGAAAAGGTCAATGGCCTCTGGATACGCAGGTATAGAAAACCCACTCTTTTTCAAGCAAAATACAGCCATGCTTTTTGGTGACGCCAAGAATACATTAGCTCAATTGGTTAGTGAATTAAAGGCGTTATAAAATTACAAATACTTAACACAAAGTTTATAATATGGGATTATTAGATGGTAAAGTTGCCTTAATTACTGGCGGCTCGAGAGGGATCGGTGAGGCTATAGTAATAAAATATGCCAAAGAAGGTGCACAAATAGCGTTTACATATATTAGTAGCGATGCAAAAGCTGAAGAGGTAGTACGAAAAGCTGCTGAATTTGGTGGGAAGGTAAAAGCATACAAGTCTGATGCAGCAGATTTTGGACAATCCGCTCAATTGATAGAAGATGTGCTTGCAGAGTTTGGAAAAATAGATATTCTAATCAATAACGCTGGTATAACAAGAGATAATCTACTTCTACGAATGAGTGAAGAGCAATGGGACGAAGTTATCAATGTAAACTTGAAATCAGCATTCAACCTTACAAAAAATGCATTAAAGTCAATGTTGAAAAACCGAAGTGGCTCAATCATTCATATGAGTAGTGTCGTTGGAGTTTTTGGAAATGCTGGACAAGCTAATTACGCAGCTTCAAAGGCAGGAGTGATCGGCTTTTCAAAATCAACAGCTAAAGAAGTAGGTTCTAGGGGTGTAAGATCAAATGTAATAGCTCCTGGATTTATATCTACCGACATGACCCACGCGCTGACAGAAGAACAAAGAAAAGCATATGAAGCAAATATACCACTTAAGCGATTGGGAGATCCTGAAGATATTGCCAATGCATGTGTGTATCTAGGCAGTGACCTTTCTTCATATGTGACGGGTCAGACACTGAGTGTTTGTGGAGGATTGTTGGATTAGAGGCAATATAATAGTCGTTTTCTCTAAAGTAGTATTCATAGCTATTCCATTTTGCCGTGATCTTTTAAGATTTTGACAACCTCTTCTTCCGTTAAATCATTGAGATTGGAAATCAAGCTGATTGTGAGACTATTGTCGAACCCTTTCAGTACTGCATTGATCTTTGCCTTTTCAATTCCTTTTTCGATTCCTTTTTCGATTCCTTCCTCTCTTGCGGCATATTCCACACTTTCAATCACACTCTTTGATATCTTGCCATTCTTAATGTAAGTATCGTACTCTTGTTTTTCGATAGTATTCATAGCTATTCCATTTTGCCGTGATTTTTTAGGATTTTGGCAACCTCTTCTTCCAATAAATCATTGAGATTAGAAATCAAGCTGATTGAAAGATTATTGTCGAACCCCTTCAGTACTGCATTGATCTTTGCCTTTTCGATTCCTTTTTCGATTCCTTTTTCGATTCCTTTTTCAATTCCTTCTTCGATTCCTTCCTCTCTTGCGGCATATTCCACACTTTCAATCACACTCTTTGATATCTTGACATTCTTAATGTAAGTATCGTACTCTTGTTTTTCTACTTTATTCATAGCTTCGTATTTTAATCTTTCTTCAACTTGTTTTAGCCCTTTAGCTTTATAATCTGTAGGCAAGGCCGTGTTTTTAAGAAAATATATCCATTCATCTAATGGGGTTTTTGACACATTATCAAAATTATTAACTTTGATAAGATAAATCTCCGGATATATTTCTGATGGTTTTTTTTTACCAAATTTCTTTTGTTGTAAATGACCTAAAGTCAATTGATCGCCAAGATTTTTTCCTATGAAATTGGTAATACCATGATAAATGTAATCTTTTCCATCTCCTAAATCAAAGTAAGCGATATTAATTGAAATAACTTTCTTTACATGACTGTAGTCTTGTTTTTCGTGGATATGCTCAGTAATAACTTTTGATATACCGTATAATATTCTATGAAAGTAGTCCAGCTCAAGGTAAAACTGCACTTCTATGATGATAATTTCCCCTTCTGAATCTTTACAAAGAAGGTCGACTCGATTGTATTTGTCTTCAAGATTTTCTTTATTCCCTTCCGATTCTAATATTTCAATGATCTGAATAGTTCGTTCGGTCAATTCCGTAAGAAAACCTTCTAATATATCAAAATTAGCCTTTTGTCTTAAAAACTTTTTTGTTGCCCAATCAAAACTTATAAGTGTGCGAACTTTCATTCATGTGAGAATTAGATTTACAAAGTTATAATAAATTGATTAATGGTGGAATCTTTTTTACAATGGTAACAAAATCCCTTTTGCTTAAGGGCAGAAGAACCTGCATAATTGAAAGTAATTATTTCTATTCTATATTATTCTGTCAAACATTCAACAAAGGCTCTATCTCAAACTTTGTCATTTGAGAAAACGCCTTGATAACGGCTGGTGCTTTCGCTGGATCTGAGGTAAGCCTTGATAAAAAATCGGGAATGACCTGCCAGGATACTCCATATCTATCGGTCAACCAACCGCATCTACTATGACTTCCTCCTTCTCCAAGTTTCTCCCAATAATAGTCTATTTCTTCTTGGGTCTTGCACTCGATCACAATAGAATTAGCTGGTGTAAAGTCATAATCATGATGCATGGTGCTACTCATCGTATTGAAGATCACACCATTTAATTTGTATTGGGCAAAAAGTATAGAGCCTTGGGGCATATTTGCAGAAGAATGATATGGGGCTTGCATTATCGTGGAAGAGTTTTTGATGATGGCAGTATAAAAATTGACTGCTTCGTTAACCAAAGTATTTTTTTGATTTACAAAAAGAAGACAAGGGACTATTTTCTGGCTACTGTTTACAGGATCAATATCTAATTGCCAGTTTACACCAAATTTATCTTGCACCCAAGCATACTTCGAAGACCAATCATATTTGTCTAATGGCATGATGACCATTCCGCCTTTGATAAGTAAAGAATATATCCGTTCAATTTCACTATTTCCTCCACAATACACAAAATAAGACATGGCCGGCGTCATTTTATACATTGGGCCTCCATTCATTGCCATAAACTTGTTGCCGCCCATTTCAAATGAAGACACAAAATCATTTTGTGAATGTAGGGCAAAATTATGGAAAATAGTACTGTAAAACGTTGTAGCTTCTTTAGCTTCAGCATTAAACCACATACAGGTATAGATGGGATAATCAATTTGGTTTTCTGACAAGTCTTTCATTTTTTCCATGGCTTGTGGCCATTTATCAAGCATCATTTCATAATAATTGTCTTCTACATCCATATCCACCTTAAATAAAGTTTGGGTGGAGGATATCTCTGTGAGACTATAGTTTTCATATGCTGGAGCCCAGCTTTTGATAGCGTCACTTGTCGTATCTTCGACTCCGTCAGCAATGTATCCAAGATGTTTTATAGAAATATAAGAAGGGTAAGTTGATACTGATATCTCAGAAACCATTCCATGCTTTTTACCATGAGCGTTAATAGCCAAAAATCGAATAGCATCACCTTTATGCCAACCACCCTCGTAATAAGAATTGGAGGTAAACACAGATGCCCAAACCTTATACAAATTTGGATCAGTTATGGTCTTCCACACAGATGTTCTTGATGCATTAATTATTATTTCTTGATTTAGCTTTTTCATGATAGCATAATTTTAATCAAAAGTAAAAATATTGTAATAAATTTGAAACGAAGAACTAAATCTTTTCTCTTTGCCTTACGTACTCGATAGAAATTATGGTCATTGATGTAAAGAAAAATGGGCCTATTTTATCCACCTCTAAAGTATCATTTATTAAATTGATGACGAGGATAATTACGATACAGATGATAGAAGCGACAATGCTATTTTTGGTATCAGGGTTTTTGCAATTATTATAGACTTTTTCTCCCGTTTGAAGTATTGTAAATATTAATGCTATGAATATTATAAAGCCTATTATGCCTTGCTCTATTGCAGTCATCAGGTAGTAAGAGTGGACTCCTGATTGATCGGGGTTATCACTAACATAGGTCTCAAATATTCTTATGGTGTAATCTTGATAGTTGCTATAAAAGGTACCAGGTCCAAAACCAAATAAAGGTTTTTCCTTAATCATATGTCCACCGGCAACCCAACGATATACGCGCTCCATGGTCGAAATATCTTCCAATTTATAGGTAGCATCAAGTAAGTTATCAAAATCTGTGTGTGTTATGGTTTTTTCGAAATCAGGAGCAAAATTTACATATCTATTTTCTGTTACAAAGAAAGAGACAATGGCAAAAAAGAGAATAAAGGCACCAATCATAGCCCATTTTATCAATCGATATCGAATAATAAAATAGGTTATAAGGCCAATAGGTAGGCATAAAATGGCAATTCTGGTGTAAGAGTAGTAAACAGCAATGACCAAAATTATAAAACAAAGAGCATAAATCCATTTATAAAAAGATTGCCTACTTGAGGTATATAATAGCCAGACAAATGGTAAAAATAAAACAACGGCCGAGGCATAATTCACATGGTTTCTAAAAATGGGGTATACTACGATATTGGAAGTGTCAAAAGAAAAGTCGTAACCATAATGTCTTTTAAGAACCCAAAGTACGGCAACCATTAAAGGCCAAAAAGTAAATTTTAGGACTTTGATAAACTGTTCATTATTGTATAAAAAATGAAAAGCACCAAAATAAAAAGGTATGATGTACCAAAGTTTAGCAAGAAACCATTTGAAAGAAATCAAAGTGTGTGTACTAAACAGGATACTTATGCCTATCCAAAGTAGGTGAAGAAGCAAAATAAGTGTAATCGGACTTTGATACTTACTAAAAGAGATTTTATCAAGTCTATGAATAAACAAAAGTGTACCTACACCTGTAAGAAACCACATAAAAGGCTCCGTCGGTAGATCTGTGGCCAAACCTCCTGGCAACTCGACTTCTACAGAAAAGGGCACCAATAAGAAATAACAGTAATATGCCCACTCAAAATTTCTAAGTAAAATCAATGCCGCCACGAGTAGAATAGGAATGGCAAAAAAACTGATTTGACCAAGGTACAAACCTCCCATTAGAACCATAAGACACAGCAAAAATAAAGCCTCAAGCTTGTATTGCACCATCTTGTCTATAATCACATACATGATTATGAGTGCTTATCTACATTAAACAATGACTTAAACCATAATGACTCTAAAATGATCATACTCAGTAAAAGAAACAAACCAACTATGACCATACTTGCTAAAACCAATAAGGAACGCATAGGTCTCGATTTTTTTAATGGTACTTTAGCAATATCTACGGTATGTACTACAGCAAAATCCCCGTTACCCATGGATTTTAGGCCTTTTAATCGCTCTTTATCAATGGCAATTTGAGTGATAAGTTTGTCATACTCTACTTCTAATTTATATATTTCATTTACCACAGAGACATAGGCACTTCCTTCATTTCTGAGTCTTACCTTTTGACTTTGATAACTTTTTGAAAAAGCTTGATATTTTACAAGTGAGTCAATATATCTAGGTTTATTTTTATAAAAATCGACCTTGGCTAAACTTCCTTCTAATTCGTTCTCAACATTGACCAAAATTTCTGCAAGTGCTGAACCTTGAGCAGTCGATTGAATAATATTATTCTTATTTTTTAGCAGTTTGATTGTATCAGCCAGTCGGATTGCGAGTAAATTTTGGTTTATTAAAGTTGTTTCAAAAGCAGAAACCGTATTATTAGATGAGCCCATGACCATATTGCCAATCTTACGAGCTATGTAGTCTCTGGCTTCGTTAGCAACTTTTGTTGCCATTTCTCTATCTTTATCTTCATAAGCCAGTTCTACAGCTTCATACTTATTTTTACTAATGGTGAAAAGACTTTTTAAGTGTTCGATGATTTTACCTTTTTTCTCAAGACTTGAATCATCCATTTTATAGTGATCTGCAAGTTTAAACTTATCTAATAAATGATCATAGAGTTCACTTGACTGACCTACTGCAAATAGTCTATCGAGATCATCGCCTTTTCCAAAAGGATATCGATCTTTATCACCATAACCCACGGGACTTGGGCTGGCTAAAAGTAAATTACCCGGGTAGAATACGGTGGTAGCTTTGTAATAGTTGGGCATAAAAAAAGTAGCTATAGTAGTAACTATTCCAGCTAAAATAGAATAAATAATTATTTTTTTACCCCATCTTTTGATGATGGATACGATATCTTGGATGCTTTCTGTATTCATAATTTTTACTAAAACTACCTTTTCGTTTTTTAAAAAACAGTAAATAAATGCTACAAATTTTTTTTTACAATTATTAGGATGCAAAAGTAGTCAATATTTATTTAAACTGGGTTTAAACCTTTAATTTCGTGTGTATAACAAATTGCACAAAAATGTTTTTGATTTTACCCACTTACTCCCATAAAAGGGAAAACCAAATCACGAACATTTTAAAATTTGGCCTATGGCTACCTATAGGCCTTCGGGGTAAAACATAGGCCAATTTTCAGAAGTGTAATTTTTTATACACACTTTAATTTCCACATTGGAGTCTGTGTTGCATAAAATAAACCAATTTTAAACTAAATTTGAGCCTTTATAAAGTTTTAGAAATTGCAAGATTCTTTTTCATCAAATAATGTACCCCACTTGAGGATTCGCTTGAGTGTCATGCAATTTATTCAATATTTTATTTGGGGTAGTTGGTTTGTGACAATTGGCACCTATTTATTAAAAACCCTTAAGTTTAGTGGTTCTGAGGTCGGTATTATTTACGCTTCACCTGGCATGGCGGCTATTATTATGCCTTGGTTGCTCGGGATTGTTGCTGATCGGTATTTGGCATTGCAAAAACTATTGGCCACACTGCATTTTACAGGAGCTTTACTGATGGTTTGGGCTTCGGAGCAGAGGGATTTTGGCTCTTTTTTCCCAATTATGCTTGCCTATTCTTTTTGTTATCAGCCTACTTTTGCACTGACAAGTTCTTTGTGCTTTCATCATTTGAGCGATGGTCAAAAGGGGTATCCAAAATTGCGACTTTGGGGTACTACAGGTTGGATTTTTGGAGGAGTGATTGTTAGTTTCTTAGGATGGGAGCTTGAAAAAACGCCATTACTACTTTCAGCCGGAGCTTCCATGATTTTGTCTGTTTACTGTATGACATTGCCAGATACGCCCCCTAAAAGTACCAAAGAAGACAGACACCTGATATTTGAGGCGGTCAAAGATAAGTCACTACTTTTACTTATGACAATGGCATTTTTAATCACCATACCCACTGCTTTTTATTATACTTTTACTAATTCGTATATGACGGATATGGGTTTAGATTATCCAGCAGCCAAGATGAGTATTGGACAAATGGGTGAGATCGTTGTTATGATTTTTCTCGCATTTTTAACCAATAAATTAGGTATCAAAAGAATAATTTTAATTGGTTTTATCATTTGGGGAATTAGATATACTTTATTTGCAATCGCTGGCAAAGAAACGGAGTGGATCGTCTGGATAGGGGTATTTATGCATGGATTTGCTTATTGTTTTGCAGCTTTATCCATACAGATTTATGTCAATACGTTGGCGGTGCCACAAATCAGGAGCACAATGCAAGGTATCTTTAGTTTTGTAGTAAATGGTGTAGGGACAATGGTAGGAAGTCTTTTGGCAGGAATAGTGGCACAGTATTCAATGAATGGAAATACTATTGATTGGTCTGTGGTTTGGTGGTTTGCGAGTATCTTTTCATTTATTGTTGCAGGTTTTTTCTTTTTCGTGAAGAAAAATCTACGTATGATTTAATATGAAAATATACGTGCCAACTTGAAAAAATCAGCGTGAAAATGTACTCAAGATTAGCTTTCCTAACCAGTTAGTTGGATTAATTCAAAAATTGTAAAGTATGGCAGGCAAAGTTCCAAAATTGTGAGTAAAGATTATGGAAACCCGAAGGTTTAAATTAGATTTGTTGTGTATTATAGCGATTAAGCAGTAATTTAAAAACAATAAAAATGAAAAGACTAAACTCCTTAATTTTAATGATGTTTTTTATAACGATATCATTCGCTCAAGTTTCAGATGTAACCGACAAAACACAAATTAAAAATTTAGTAATTGAATCTTTTGACGAAATATGGTCTAAATTAAATTCTAAAAACATTGATAAATACTACACGAAAGACTTCCTACTTTTGGAAGACGGAGAAGTTTGGAATAACGATTCTATTGCAAATTATTTGGATAATGCCTTACTTCGCAAACCGAATCCAAAACGAATGAATACAATTGAAATTATTGAAGTTAAAATTGCAAACAATATGGCATGGATTGCATACCATAACCATGCGACATTCTCAATTGATAATAAAGTCATTAGAAAGGCTTATTGGTTAGAAAGCGCAACGGCAATTTTAAATGAGAATGGATGGAAACTAGAAATGCTTCACTCAACTCGAATAAAAAATGAATAAAACTTACTCTTCACAGTAGCTTAGCCTCAGCTTTGTTCCTCAACCCAATTTAACGAGTAAACGAATAAATCATGCTAAACACTTTAAATTCACAGCGACTCCGAATTTGTAAATTATAAAAATGAACTATCATGCTGAACGAGCCGAAAACAATGAATTCATTGCGACTTCGACCAAATCAACAAATAAAAATATTTTGGAAAAATAAAATGCAATTTTAAATATTTTCTCTAAACCTAAAACTACTAAACTTTCAGCATACTTCTTACACTCGATTCCAAACCCCGCAACTCTGCCAAACCCCGCAATCTACCAATTGCCGAATATCCAGGATTGGTTTTTTTATGAAGATCATCCAACATTTGATGCCCATGTCAAGCCAAAAAATATAATACAAAAATTGCACATTGTGAAACTAATTTAATAGCTTTGTCCTATGAAGGTACATCTGATCAAATTAAAGACCATTCAAGATTATATAAATGAGAATAAGAACTGTTCACAATATTTTGAAATTTGGGTAAATTTAATATCAAATGCAGATTGGGAAAAACCACAAGATATTGTAAGTACATTTGGAAGTGCAGATATTTTGGGAAACGGAAGTGATCGGGTGGTTTTAATATAGGAGGGAATAAATATAGAATGATATGTTCATATTACTTTGGGTTAAAAAATGTGCATCTATACATAAATTGGCTAGAAACTCATATAGAATACGACAAAGTATGTGGAGAAAACCTGCAATACAAAATTGATAAATATTAAATCGCAAAAATGGAATATAAAATAATAAAATCAGCGTTACAATACGAATCATATTGTGACAAACTACATGAACTGGTTATAAATCCGTTAACAAGAGAAAGTGATGAAGTAGAACTCTTGACGCTATTGACTACAAAGTGGGAAACAGATAATATCAAGTTTTCAAAACTTACTCCGATAGAAACGATTAAAGAATTGATGCAAGAACATCAACTAAATTCGACGGATTTAAGTAGGATTTTAAACTTATCAAAAGGTACGATTTCAAAAATGTTAAATTATAACAAAGGTCTATCAAAAGAAACAATTAGGAATTTGTCAGCATACTTTAAATTAAATCAAGAAATATTCAATCAACCGTATAAGTTGGATAATGAAATAAATCATAAATTTAGAGATGCATCATTGACGAATACTAAAAAAGGGATAAATAAAGTGAGTCACCCCGTATAATTCATTGAGATTGTTCAATAAAGTGTGTCTACATATCTTTGTAAAATGAAAGAAGAAAGAACAAAAATTGAAACAGAAGAATTAATGCAAAGGATGCAAAAGCACCTTTATTCTAAAGAGCCC
>JALHLK010000042.1 GCA_022844565.1 Saprospiraceae bacterium | reverse complement strand
CTTGACAGATTCTCCATAAAATATACTAGTCGTTTACAAGTTGTAGTTTCCAAAATCTGTCGAAAAAAAAATAAAAATTATTTATTAACCAAATAGACACACTTTAATGAACTATTCCGATTTTAGCGCATTAGATGCTTAGCTTTTTCATCCTTAAAACCTACACCCTAAAACCTAACCCCTGTTATCTTACCAATTGACCCCCTCCAAGTACCCAACCACGCGCTCGGCCAGAACCATATCCTTACTATCCGCAGTTGTCGTTTTAGCCAGTGTGGATTTGACATAATATTCGCCACTTTTGATCGTAGCTCTATCGCATTCCATCAAATGTATTAAGGTTGCAGCACCTTTTTCTGCAGAAATACCAAACATTTTGAAGAAAAAATTAGAAAAAAAGCCGCCTTCGCGACCAAGACTTGTACTCACTAAACCCGGATGTTGTGATACGATAGCCCATTTTGGATGCTGGACTGCAAGATATCGGGTCATCAGAATCAAAGCTAGTTTTGACTGACGATATGCCTTAAAGCCGCTAAAGCTTTTATTATATTCCATATCCTCAAAGTTGATTGTACCTTGATGAAGGGCAGAGGCAGTATTGATTATACGAGGATCTGTACTTTTATCTAATAGTGGTCCCAATGATTTGATTAAAATCCATGGTGCTAACACATTGACCATAAAAGTCATCTCTTTACCTTCTGTTGTGACCTTTCTATCTCCAAAAACCCATATGCCAGCATTGTTCGCTAAAATGTCAATATGTGGGTAGCTACTTTTTATTTGTTCACAAGCATTTTTGATAGAGACGGTAGAAGATAAGTCCGCTTGGATGGGTACTAAATCTCCAATGTCTTCTAGTGCTTTAAGGAGTTCTGGGTTTCTATATAATACGATCAATTTAGCACCTTGCATTAATGCATGTTTTGCAGCTACAAGACCTAGACCTGATGTAGCACCTGTCATGACAATCGTTTTGTTTTTTAAGTTCATTGGGTTCTTTCTATTAATTTATATGGCTAAAGACAAAAATAAAGGGATAAAGTTTCAAACCCTTTGATTATTGATTTAATCTTAAAAGAATTTTTGCTATCCTACAAATCTACAATTCTATACTTTAAAAGACAATTTTTATTAGCCTTACAATCGATTAGTTCATCAGAATTCTGCCTGAATTAGTCGACAAAAAAAATAATGCTGTAACTTTACGACAAACTAAAGGGTTATTTCAATATTATATTAGAATACTATGACAATGAATTTTTTAGACAAAGCCCAATTGAGAATGATTCATATATTAAAGGAGACCATTCCTTTTTTAGTGAAGAACAAGCTATGGAAAGGTTTTTTTAACCAAAAGGCAGTGCTCTACCTGACTATTTTACTTGGTTTGGCAATACCCATTACACTTTTTAATTTTGTAGACAAAAAAATCGAAGGGACGATAAAAGATGGCGAGGCCATAGAAATGGGAATAAGTGGAATCCCTTTTAGTGATTTATTGTCTTCATTTAGTGGATATCATAAATATATTGTAATGATCCTATTTTCTATGCTTATCACTTTTATCATGCATAAGACCATGGATGTTTTGACGGGATATCAAGGTAAAATTACTATTAAAGATTTCATAGATTCTCAAATTAGGATTATTGCACTTTCGATACGAAACTGGATATATGAGCTTGTCTTAGGTATCGTGGTATCTATCGTGGTTGGTATCTTTGGCCCAGATTGGTTAGAAGATGTAATCAAGTTTTTTATCGGTGCATTTTTTGTAGGGTATCTATTTTTTGATAGCTACTTTCATATTTATAATCTTAAAATTAAGGAAGCCAAACCAAAAATACATCTGCATATTCCGGCAGTTGTTATATTAGGAACGGTTGTCAAACTAATATTTGCTATACCATTTTTAGGATCTATTGCAGGAACAATTATTGGTGCTATAGCGGCAACGTATTATTTGCATACAAGTGCAGAGACCATGCATAAACCTGAATTAGTATAACATATAACTTAGAAATCACCGATTATTTGCTTTTTCTGTTTTAAATCTAACTTTTTTCTAAATAAATGAATATAAAGTTTGATGTTTTCTAATGATTGCGCTATGTTTGCAAAAAATTTATTGTAAATAGAAATGATAATTAACAATTCAAACTTTTTTTATTCGCCTTTCTTCTTTTACCACAAATAAGAGGAGGACGGATATTTTAGAAAGTTTGAAATTGCAAACATAAAAAATAAAGAGTCCTCCTTCGAGGGCTCTTTTTTTTTGTTGAATATAAAAGAAAATGGCAAACAACGACATATTAAAAATTGCGATTCAAGGTTATCCTGGTAGTTTTCACGACGAAGCAGCCCGTAAGTTTTTTATGGGTGAAGAGGCCCTAGAACTTAAACCTGCCAATACCTTCGATATATTGGCCAAAGAGCTCTCAAATCAAAATGTGGATTATGCAGTGATGGCTATTGAAAACAGTATAGCTGGTACTATACTTCAAAACTATAGGATATTACGTGAAAATAATTTTTGGATTGTAGGAGAAACATATTTACGGATACAACACAACCTATTGGTCAACCCTCATACAAAACTAGAAGATATCCAAAAAGTATCTTCGCACCCTATGGCCCTCAATCAATGTCTTGATTTTCTAAATACACTGCCAAAAGCAGCTTTAATAGAGCATGCTGATACGGCATTGAGCGCTATAGAATTGGCAGAAAACCCTAATCCTCATCATGCTTGTATAGCAAGTCTGAAGGCAGCTGAATTAACAGGGCTAGAAGTATTGCAAGAAAGTATCGAGACCAATAAAAATAATTATACTCGATTTTTTATCCTATCTCGCACCAAGCAGCCCTCTATTTATCATTACAACAAAGCTTCGGTCTACTTAAGAATTCCCGACGAAAAAGGGCATTTGCTAAAAGTATTGCAAGCTATAGAAAGTCATGATATCAATATGAGCAAATTGCAATCTTTTCCTGTCTTAGGTAAGTTTAGAGAATATTTCTTCCATCTAGATTTAGAATTTACCGACATTAAGCAATATCAATCCATCAGAGAAGATTTAAGAAAACTGACGGTTGAATTCTCAGAGTTGGGTGTATATGACAGAGCAGACTTAAGAGATCTTATTTTAATAAACCAATCAATAGAGGCATTATGATCAGAGAGTCAGATCGATTACAAGTGGCGGAGACGTACTATTTTGCCAAGAAACTGGCAGAAATACGGACCATGAATGAAACAAATGATATAAAAGTGATCAACCTTGGCATCGGTAGTCCTGACCTACCCCCTCCAACAAGCGTCACTGAAAAACTCAAAGAATATGCCACCAGACCTGATGTACACGCTTATCAATCGTACAAAGGCCTTCCCGAACTTAATGAAGCCTTCGCAGCTTGGTATAAAAACCATTTTGATGTGAATCTCGACCCTAAGACGGAACTCTTGCCTTTGATAGGGTCTAAAGAAGGGGTAATGCATATCTCTATGAGTTTTTTAAATCCGGGAGATCAAGTATTGGTGCCTAACCCAGGATATCCGGCCTATGCCATGACTGCAAAATTGGCTGGTGCCGAAGTAGTATATTTTGACTTAGAAAGCCACTTAAATTGGTTGCCCGATCTTGATAAATTGGAGCAATTGGATTTGTCTAAAGTCAAACTGATGTGGGTCAATTATCCAAATATGCCCACAGGAGGCAATGCTACGATAGAATTTTTTAAAGAATTAATTGCTTTTGGTCAGCGTCACAACATCCTGATATGTCACGACAATCCTTATACTTTTATACTCAATGATAGCCCAATATCCATCATGCAGGTGGAAGGTGCAAAATTTTGTGCGCTTGAGTTAACCTCCTTGAGCAAAAATTATAACATGGCAGGGTGGCGAGTAGGTGCTGTAGCAGGCGACAAATATTACATCGATACCATTTTGAAGTTTAAAAGCAATATGGATTCGGGTATGTTTATGCCCATACAAATTGCCGCTATCGAAGCATTGGGTCAAGATCAATCTTGGTTTGATTACTTGAATGGGATCTATGCAGAGCGGAAAAAAGTAGCCATCACGATTATGGAAAACATAGGCTGCACACCGCTTTTGGATGGTGCCGGAATGTTTGTTTGGGCCTCCATTCCCACTGATATCAAAGACGCAGAGACTTTGGCTGATGAAATACTGTATGAAAGTAAGGTATTTATCACACCCGGACATATCTTCGGCGATGTGGGCATGCGGTATTTGCGGATTTCATTGTGTAGCGATGTGGAGCAATTAAATAATGCGCTTCAACGTGTAAAAGCATTAAATAAAGTATCGATATGAAAATTTCTATAGTCGGCTTGGGATTGATAGGAGGTTCATTTGCAAGAGACCTCAAAAGCCAGATAGGTGTGACTGTGTATGGAGTAGAAAATCACGAGTTCCATCGTCAACAAGCCATAGAGTTAGGCCTAGTCGCTAATATTATAACGCTCGAAGATGCCATTGAAATCAGTGACGTAATCATTTTGGCCGTTCCCGTCGATATCTTGGAGTATTTGATACCACAGATTTTAGACAAAATCCAAAACAATCAACTCGTCATCGACCTAGGCTCTACTAAAGAATTGATCTGCAGTAGTGTCGAGACCCATCCGAATAGAGGAAGATTTATTGCAGCACATCCTTTAGCTGGTACAGAGTTTTCAGGACCAACAGCGGCACTTCGAGGACTTTTTATGGGAAAGAAAAATCTTATTTGCGAAAGCGAAAAAACAGACAATGATGCCCTGCAGACGGCTCTTGTAATCTTTGAAAGCTTAGGTTTAGAAAGCATATTTATGAGTGCATCCGAGCACGACAAACACTTAGCCTATGTCTCTCACTTATCGCATGTGTCTTCATTTATGTTGGGAATGACCGTCTTAGAAATCGAAAAAGACGAAAAACAAATCCTAAATTTAGCTAGTACAGGTTTTGCCTCAACGGTAAGGCTTGCCAAAAGTAATCCGAAAACATGGTCTGCTATTTTTGATAAAAACAATAAGCACCTTTCACGAGCCCTAGACGAATACATCCTTTGGCTACAGCGATTTAAAGAAGCAATCGAAAGTGGCGATAAAAATGCTGCAGAATCAATGATGATCAAAGCCAATGAAATCAAAAAAGTTTTACCATAATACAATACAAATTTAAAATTTTAAAACTAGAAACACATTTATAATCATGGATACAACAATTAAAACACAAACAGAAAACCGAATGAATTGGCTCAACAAAGACGGAAGGCCCGTATTGATTGCTGGACCTTGTAGCGTAGAGACAGAGGACCAAATGATTCAAACTGCTCAAAGGCTTAAAGCTACTGGAAAGGTAGATATGCTAAGAGGTGGTATATGGAAACCTCGTACGCGGCCAGGTATGTTTGAAGGTATCGGTGCTAAAGGATTGCCTTGGATGCAAAAAGCCCGAGAACTGACAGGCCTGCCTATTACGGTAGAAGTTGCCAAAGCTTCACATGTGCAGCTCGCCTTAGAGTTTGGGGTAGATGTACTCTGGGTAGGTGCTCGTACTACGGTCAATCCCTTTTCAGTACAAGAAATAGCAGATGCGTTGAGAGGCGTAGACATCCCAGTATTGGTCAAAAACCCTATCAATCCGGATCTTGCACTTTGGCTTGGTGCCATTGAGCGATTCGAAAAAGTAGGAATCACGAGATTGGGTGGTATTCACCGAGGTTTTAGCAATGCTAGTGAGAAGGTATTTAGAAATAGACCACAGTGGCAGATGGCTATCGACTTCAAAACGGAGCTATCGCATTACCCATTGATCAATGACCCTTCGCACATTTGTGGTAGAAGAGATCTACTTTCTTCTGTGGCTCAAAAAGCAATGGACCTCAATTTTGATGGTTTGATGATCGAATCACACATCACTCCTGACGAAGCATGGAGCGATGCTAAGCAACAAATCACTCCTGAAGTATTGGCTGACCTGATAAATGGCCTCGTAGTAAGAGAAGCTATAGTGAGAGGAGAGATGAAGACTAAACTAGATCAATTGAGAAAAGATATCGACATTATTGATGAAGAGTTGGTCCATGTCCTTGCCTCTAGAATGAATGTAGCTAGAGAAATCGGTCAATACAAAAAAGAAAATAACCTTACCATTTTACAAACTGATCGATGGAAAGAAGTATTAGAAAAGTTCACTCAAAAAGCGGGAACGAACAAACTAAGTGAAGACTTCATCACCAAGATCATCAAAGCTGTGCATGACGAAAGTATCAGTCAGCAAGAGGACATACTTAATTCGTAAGAAAGAAGATAGTATTCATGATTTCATGGTGATATGATGTTAAAAAGCGACTAATTTATTTATTCCAGTAGATAAGTCGCTTTTTTTTAGGTTAATATCTTATCAATTCTAAAACAATGAACATACTATTTATATGTAGTAGAAATAAATGGAGAAGTAAAACAGCTGAAACCATTTTTTAAAAAAATCAGCATCATCATTTTAAATCTGCGGGTACCGAACCATCAGCAGTAGTTAGAATTAGCTCGGCATTAATCGGATGGGCAGATTTAATTTTTGTGATGGAAAAGAAGCATAAGGATCGAATGATGGATAGGTTTCAAAAAGAATTAAATAAAAAAGAGATCGTCATCTTAGACATACCCGACGATTATAAGTATATGGATGAAGAATTGATAGAAATGCTTAAAATCTCGGTTTCGGAATATGTTAAAGACTTAGTGTAAAAACATTAAAAACTACTATTTATATCGGCATAAATTAATAGTAAAATTAAAAAAGTAATTCAATAATTCATGGAGAATAAAATAATAGAACCCTTCAAAATAATTGGTATTGCCATTAGAACCACTAATGAAAATAACCAAGCTGCAACAGATATTGGAAATCTTTGGGGTAAGTTTATGGGTGAAAATGTTATGGCTTCAATTCCAAATAAGATAGATAACACCATTTACTCTATTTACACAGAATATGAAAGTGACTTTACAAAACCTTATACAACAATACTTGGCTGCAAGGTTGATAGCTTAAACAATATTCCAGATGGAATGCTTGGAAAAACGTTTGAAGGAGGGGAGTATATAAGATTTAATGCCAAAGGTGATTTGACAAAAGGTATCGTTTACTCTAAATGGGTTGAGATTTGGAATAAAGATTTAAACAGAAAATATACCGCTGATTTTGAAGTGTATGGAGAAAAATCTCAAAATCCGTCAGAAGCAGAAGTTGAAATATTTATTGCCATAAATTAACCCATACAATGGTAGATTATGATCACAAAGACAATTTTTATTTAGAAAAACAAGAACCTACAAGAGGCGTTTTATTAGCACTAAGAACTTTCATTTGTAAACAAGATTCACAAATTTATGAAACAATAAAATATGGCATGCCTTGTTTCTGCTATCAAAATAAGGTGTTTTGCTATCTTTGGACGGAGAAGAAAACAGATGAGCCTTACATCTTAATGGTAGAAGGAAAATATCTAAATCATCACCTTTTAGAAAAAGGAAATAGATCTAAAATGAAGATATTGCGGATTGATCCTAATCAAGATTTGCCAATTGAATCAATCCATGAAATTTTGAAAGCTGCTTTGGATTTATATAGAAATGGAGTGAAGAGATTTGATAATAAATAAGTAATCAAAAATTATGCGAACAGACAAAGCGGTTATCCAATTGTATTATAAGTAAAATTAGGAAAAAAAGCTATGAAGCTATCAATCCTCTCTCCACATTTATCATTTTTGCTTTTATCTGCCATTCTTTTGCTGTTTTCAATTATTAACATTGATGGAGATATTGATATACAGCTCCATGATACGTATTATGTGATAGCTTTAAGTCACATCATTTTATTAGTATCCATATTTACAGGTTTTATCGGATTCATTTATTGGTTACTTAGGCACAAAACCATGATTCCGTGGATCACATGGTCTCATTTTATAGGAACCTTTTTATCGATATTTGTATTCATTTTCGGGAATTATTATTTAAATACCTTACCAAAAAAGAGATATATAGAACAGGTTTATGAGATTAAAAGGAAAACTATCAACAACATAGAAGAGGCCATCAATTTATCTATTTTTGTGCTTGTAGTAATGCAAATTTTATTCTTGATCAATATAGTTTTCAGCTTAATTAAAAAACAAAAGGTGCTTCTACACACATTATTTTTTGCTTTCTTTTTTCTATAACTTTTACATAAAATAGTAGTAAAGGTGTCACTTTTGGTAACCGACTATACAAAGTATACGTTTAATGTGAATTGCCTCAACTTACTGCTTTATTAACAATTCATAATAATAGATGAAAATCAATATTTTAGTTCTAATTGTTTATTTATTCCTTCCACTTTATTTGAAATCCCAAGACATTACATCGTATAATGGAAACTGGGAAGGCGAATTACGAAGTTCAAAAACATTTAACTTCAGAGTAGAAATAGAAAACTTAGGTCTAGAAAATACTGTGTTTCAAATATCAAACGATGATTTTAAAGCAAAATTTCCTTTTAAACTTGATGAGCATAATCAAATATTTATACCGTTTACAGAAAAGGAATATTTCAGAGGCCTTTTGTCAAAAAACAAAAAAGAAATCTCCGGTTTCATAAGATCAGGAATGCTACTATATCACTTGAACCTGCAAAAGGTAAATAAAAACAATTATCTAGGCACATGGAATATCTTTTTCATAGATGAACTCAAATCTCAAAAGTTGTTCCTAAATGTTGAAACCAATGCTGATAGTAGTTTTGGTGCTTACCCATTTCTTAGTGACAATCGATTTACTGGTACATGGTGCCATAACTTTAAAAAAGAAAATAATGAAATTACATTTACAGATGGAAAAACAGGAATACATTTCAAAGGAAAGTTACTTTTTGATAAAATTCACTTAGGGTTATATTTTGGAAATCATTTGATAGCAGATATCGATTTGACTCGATCAAAAAGCGATTGGCAATTTGGGGGTTTTGCTTCTGACCTCAAGAGTACAATACTCCAACTTAGAGAAATGGAACTCGATATTGTAAATGATACTTTTCCAAATACTCACGCGGTATTAATATCAAAAAATGGAAAACTGATCTATGAAAATTATTTTGACGGTTACAATCCCAACATTCCTCACGATACCCGTTCAGCTTCGAAAAGTATCAGCTCTGCTATAGTTGGTATTGCAAAGGATAAATCTTTGTTTACAAGTGTAGATCAGTCTATTTTTGATCTCTTGCCATTAAAATATGAAACCTTCAAAGACAGTCTAAAATCTAAAATTGATATCAAAAGTCTTTTGACAATGAGTTCTGGCATAGACGCTATCGACTTTGGTATTGAAAGAACATCTTTAGCCTCAGAAGACATGTACCAACAGACCGAAGATTGGACAAAGACCATTCTTGAAGCTCCGATGATTTACAAACCAAATACACGTGCAAACTATGGAAGTGCAAACCCTCATTTACTGGGTGTGGCCATGGGTTCAATAGTGAAAAAGCCCTTAGAACTATTCATAGATCAAAACCTATTTGAAAAACTAAATATTACAAACTATATTCTTCAAACAGATTTAACAGAACGTCCTTATTTTGGAGGGGGCATGTATTTAACACCTAGAGATATGATGAAATTTGGTGAATTATATCTCAATAACGGAGCATGGAAGGGTAAACAGGTTATCTCGAAAGAATGGATTAACCTCTCATTTAAAAACTATCGGACACTTGAAAACACCAAGGATAAAAATGGTTATGGGTATTTTTGGTGGCATAAATCATATGAATTGGATGAAAAAAAAATCGCGTCAATAGAAGCAAGAGGAGCTGGAGGTCAATATATTTTTATTATCCCTACTTTAAAAACTGTGGTTGTAATCATGTCGGGCAATTTTAGAAATGGCAAGACCCAGCAGCCTGAGGCCATATTTCATGAAAAAATTCTCCCAGCCCTTTTAAAATAATAAGTCTATTTTCATCAAAATTTTATTCATCTCAAGAATAAAAGATATTTTTGTACTTTTTCACTAACTACTTTTTCAATGCAACTAAAAATATACCAAGTCGACGCCTTCACAGATAAAATATTTTCTGGCAATCCTGCTGCCATTTGCCCATTGGACCATTGGCTAGATGATACCATCCTCCAAAATATTGCCATGGAAAACAACCTTGCAGAGACTGCTTTTTATGTCCAAAAGGGAGATCAATATGAGTTGCGATGGTTTACCCCAACGGTCGAAGTAGACCTTTGTGGGCATGCTACTTTAGCCTCGGCATATGTTTTATTTTTCTGCGAAAATCATCAAGGCGACACCATTCATTTTCACTCTCCGAGAAGTGGTGCACTGACCGTCACTAAAAAGGATAAAATTCTTACCCTCAATTTTCCAGCAGATACATACGAGCCTGTTGAGGTTACTGATGAGATGTTACAATGTTTTAATTATACCCCGACCTCGGCTCATAAAGGTCGAACAGATTACTTCTTTGTGTTTGAAAAAGAAGAAGAAATTCAAAATATGGTGCCTGTGTTGCAGAAAATTGCTCAATTAGATTGTCGTGGTGTCATCGTCACAGCTAGAGGTAATCATGTAGATTTTGTATCAAGATTTTTTGGTCCTCAGACTGGTGTAGACGAAGATCCTGTGACTGGTTCTGCACATACTACCCTCACACCTTATTGGTCTCAAATACTCAACAAATCTGAGTTCTCTGCTATACAACTTTCTAAAAGGAAAGGACATTTACAATGTAAAATTTTGGGTGATAGAGTGGAGATTAGTGGTCAAGGGAGGTTGTATTTAGTGGGGGAGATTTTTTTGGATTGATGGGAAAATTATCATCATGAATTAGAAATATTTTATCTTTTTCTAAAGGGTTTTTCCTAATACTAAGTTTTAATTTGGTAAATCAAAATCCATCTTAAATGCACTCCAATTTTTTATGCAATATTATGCTCCTTTAAAATCTGCATGACCTTATCTTCTGATATTTTGGCTATTCTTGCAATACGAGGTATTTCCATCCCATCCTCTCTTGCAGCAATAACCGTTTCAATTTTATTTTTTTGAACACCTAGGTCGATACCTTTTTCGATACCTTTTTCAATTCCCAAGTCAATTCCTTTTTCGATACCTTTTTCAATTCCCAAGTCAATTCCTTTCTTGGTCGCTCTTTCTAATAAAAATTGTTCTATGCCCATACTGTTTGATTTTCCTGTTATCTTCTCTATTTCATTTTCAAAGATAATACTATTTTATGAATAGAAGTTCTCAAGATTACAAACAAATATTTATCTCTTTCCTTTAAGAAACGCTGTCAATTGATCGGCCATTATCGTATGGTCCTCTACACTTGGATGACCTAGACAACCATTTGGCATCATAGGTTTGTAGTAAAAAACCTGTATCTTATGTTGTGATATCGTCAATGAATCAACCTTTTTTTGTACTGCATGCAGACAATTTTGTAAATCTCTACTTTTTGTGGTGACCATAGGACTATCTGTTAACAAAATTTGGGCTTTGGGGTGCCACGCAATTATTTTTTGCAAAAATGAAACATAATTTTCAATACATAAATTAGGATCAAATGGCAACCGTGGCTTGATCCCATCACCATCACTCAAATCATTCGTCCCGAGAGCGACTACAATGATGTGCGGGTCATAATCTGTGGCTTGCCATTGACCTTCGCTACTGTCCATCAGATTCATATATTCGTACAATTGGGGTACGGTTGGTCCTTCACTATTCCAATTGCGGTAGATGCCAGCCCCACTTATGCTACTCAACACAACGTCCATATTTAAGTTTCTTGCAGTTTGGCTTGCATATGACATATATCCATTATGGTGGTCTGCATATTCACCTTCGTTGCAGGGCATATTACTTTCGTCAGAAGCGGCCCCACAGGTTATACTGTTACCGATAAACTCTATTTTGGTCAAATGTCCTTTATCAATGGATTGTATATCTTTCGCCTCTAGAGCATGGATATATAATGGTCCAGTATGTGCTTCTGATGATTTGTATAACCATGTCGTGTTTTTACCTTTTGTAGCGAGTGTAATTTTTGAAATAGTATCTCCAATTATTTTATATTGGTTGGGTAAAATCGACCCATTTTGCTCTATTTGCAAATACACAAAACTGCCCTTAGCTGTGCTTACCTTGATCGTTAAGGAATCCATGTGACTAAATCCCCCATGAGCAGCTGATGAAATAAGATTAACCTGTTTTCCATCTTTTGAAGCAACATAACGACCGTACCACTTGGCATTAATCGCATCTAATTTTAAAGTAGCTATACTTTGAGGAGTATTTCGACAAGAAAAAAGTTGGGCAAAAAGGAATAGAATTAAAATCAGTCTCATTTGAAATTCAATTGATAAAAGACAAATGTAAATAATATTATAATTTAACAACAATAATGACTGCGGGATTTGCTAAATCCCAATACTTTGGTAATTTTGAGAAAAAATAAGAAGATGCTAATCAACGCTTTAATCTCTATTTTTGAAAGAGATCTTAACAAATTAATTGTAGAAATTGAACTTTATAAAAACGAAGATCACTTATGGATCGTTGATAAAAATATTGCTAATTCAGCAGGTAACTTAACTCTCCATTTAGTGGGTAACATAAACACATTCATAGGCAAAGAAATTGGAAAAACAAATTATGTCAGAGACAGAGACCTCGAGTTTTCTCAAAAAAATGTGCCAAGAGCAGACCTTAGACAAAAAGTCACAGACACGATTAAAGTTGTAAAACATGCACTTATAAATGTCAAACAAGAAGATCTCGAAAAGGAATACCCAATTGTGGTGTTTAAAGAAAAGATGACAACGGGATATTTCTTGATACATTTGGCCACTCATTTGACCTATCATCTTGGGCAAATCAACTACCATAGAAGATTAATAGATTAATAAAGAACTCATGGAGTCAACGTACATTCAAACCCTACATCCTATACAAGGCAAAACCAATAAAAGGATTACCTTAGATAAATATACTTTTATCAAGGAAAATCTCATTAATATCTTGAGCGAACTTGAATTGACCCACACAGAACTTATGGAAGAATTGTACTCCAGAGTGAAAGACAACTTCAGTGGTGGTGTACAATGGTATGGCGAAACCGTCAAACTTGACCTAGAAGCAAGGGATATTATCGAGCGAACGAAGACCAAACCTGAAAAGTATAAATTGAAGGTGTAACTTAGTTTTAAAATTGATTGTGAATTTTCATTATAAAGCGTTTAATAAAATCAAAAATTATTTTGAATATGACGAAGACTTTAATTTTCATATTAAGTATAATTTCAATAACCTGTGGAGCCCAAACTATAGATGAAAATCCAGATGCGCTTTATTATAAATTTACTAAAGCGTACGATGAACTCAATTCTATAAAGTTAGCAAACCTTTACATTGAAGATGCAGAAGTTTTAAACTTGTACGATCACAGTAAGCCAAACTCGATGAAAGGCCGAATAGAAATAGAAAACTATTTTGCCAAATTTTTTAAATCAATCCAGGACAACAATCAAAGAATACAACTCACTTTTAAAATTGAGAATAGAAGTAAAGTAGGTAATATAATACTAGATAATGGGTACTATTTTCTTCAAACGATAAGGCCAAATTTGCCATCCTATTTTTCTTATGGCAAATTTTCAACTGTCCTTGAAATTGAAGATGGTATGTGGAAATTTAAAACAGATGCTACAACAAATACTGATTTTATTGAGTACGAAAACGCCAGCGTAAAAACAATTCCTGATCGATATGAATTACTATATCCTCCTTATTATGACAATCTTTTAGGCACTTACCTTGCTGAAAGTAATGATTTGATTGTAATTGGTCGATCACAATCAAGATTATATGCTTTTTTTGAAAAAACTAATGAATATAGAGGCCTAAATAAGGTCAATGCTACTACTTGGGAATTTGGTAACACCATTATTTCAAATGAAAAGACTAAAACCATAAAATTTGTTGGCAATAACCTAGAAATATACGATGGTGGTAAAATAGTGAACAAAGCTAGCAGAAAATATTTTTACACAAATGAAAAAGTCACCTATAAAAATGCAAAAGGAATTAAACTCGGTGGCACTATGTTTATACCTAAAAAGCCAAATGGAAAAGCAATAGTACTTACTCATGGTTCTGGACCTCAAGATAGAAATGGGTATGCGTCTATCATTAGGTTGCTTGCTGATGTTTTCTCAAGAGAAGGCATCACTGTGTTAACCTATGACAAACAAGGAGTAGGTGAATCAGAAGGTAACAGTGATTATGCTAGTTTTTCAGATTTGGCAACAGATGCGTTAGCGGGGATAGATTACCTTATAACACGAAAAGATTTAGCCTTATCAAAAATTGGCCTAGGAGGAAGCAGTCAAGCGGGATGGATTATTGCTAAAGCCATAGAGCAAAGAAGCAAAGACGTAGGATTCGTGTTGACCATTGGAGCAGCAGGTAGTGGAATCACAGTAATAGAACAAAATATCTACAATACTGCTATCTCGATGCAATGTAGGGCCTATTCAAAACCACAAATTGATTATGCTATAACACAACAAAAATACTTTTTTGATTACTTAATTGACCAAACAAAAGCTTCAAAATTAGATAATTTTACAGCAAGTCTTGCCCAAGATACACTTATAAGAGATTGGCTTTTTCCCACAAGCAATCAAATCGATCTTACCAATAAAAATCAATGGTTTATGGCTTTAGAAATTGATTTTGATCCGCTCTCCATTTGGAGTAAATATCAAAAGCCTACGTTTATGCTTTTCAGCGAACATGACGACTCTACCCCTTCAAAAGTAGTAAAATCAAAAGTGGATGGTTTAAAAAATAAACAAATAAAAACAGTATTAATACCCAATGCCCAACATATTGGATTAAACACCACTGACGTTTGCAAAAATGAGTTTACAGAACTAACCACATTTAATAAGGAATTTTTTGAGGTAATGAAAAGTTGGTTGAAAGGGCTGTAAAATATACAGTTAATTTTTAAAGGAGCAATATCTACTGAGGTTAATACTTCCAGATAAACATTTGAATTATAACCCAGAGTACTAAAATCTTTAAATTTTACAAAGTGATAGACAAAAATTGCTGCATGTTTACAGACAATATTTATTTCATCGAATTTATCATCTATTTTGTCGAGAATCTCCATAATTTGTAATGTTGTTATGATATATTTGTGATATCATTTTAATATCAAATTTTAAAAGTAATCAAATGACAGACAAATTGTACAAACCTATTTCTGGATACCTTGCACTATTAGTTTTTCTAGGGCTCGGTATTTTAAGTTATTTCATTTTTGTAAGCGGGGCAAGTAAAGTTTTATTTATTACCTTAATCGTAATTACCCTTATTCTAACATTGGGTTTCTTCTTTGTGGATCCAAATGGTTCGAGGGTTTTGACACTTTTTGGCAAGTATTTAGGAACCGTAAAGGACAATGGTTTTTATTGGGCTAATCCATTTTTTACCAAAAAAGCAGTTTCCCTCCGTGCTCGAAACTTCGAAAGTGAGCGAGTGAAGGTTAATGACAAGAGAGGAAATCCTGTATTAATAAGTGTAATCATTGTATGGAGAGTGAAAGATGCTTACAAAGCTGTTTTTGATGTAGATGACTATGAGCATTTTGTGAAGTTACAAAGTGATGCAGCCGTCAGAAATCTAGCAGGTCAATATGCATATGACAATTTTGATGACCATCATGAGATAACACTCAGATCAGGATTGGATGAAATCAATCATTCGCTTGAGGCAGCACTAGCCGAACGACTTGAAATAGCGGGACTTGAGGTTATGGAGGCGAGAATTGGCTATCTTGCCTATGCAGAAGAAATTGCTAGTGCCATGCTAAAAAGGCAACAAGCAGAAGCCATCGTATCAGCCCGAGCCAAAATAGTAGAAGGTGCTGTGGGTATGGTCCAAATGGCATTAGATAAACTCAAAGCTGATAATATCGTTGACTTAGACGACGACAAAAAAGCGGCTATGGTCTGTAACCTACTTGTAGTACTTTGTAGCGACAAGGAGACAACTCCTGTGGTCAATGCAGGCACTTTACATCATTAATATTTTATGAAGAAAAAATTTGTCCTCAGGCTTGATGAAGAACTTTATGACGCCATTGAAAAATGGGCTGCCGATGAATTTCGTAGTGCTAATGGACAAATAGAATACATACTTGACCAAGCTTTAAAAAAGTCGGGGCGGATAATTAAAAAAAGAAACCAGGAATCAAATGCTGATGAGGACAGAAAATGATCGATCTCTTGAATTTTAATTTGATCTTTTTCTTTTTTCAAACACAAGTAATTTTTTTCATTCCATTTAATAGAGTACGTGAATTATACCAATTTCTATCCTTGCAATGAGTTAAAGCCATATATTAGTCATTTCTGGATGGCTGAATGGGATGCTTTCGCTGGATATAAAAATGATGTATATTATGTCACAGCAAGCAGCCAGGCTGAAATGGTATTTGGTTTTGAGGGGGATGATCTTTTGTTTTCAGCTTTACAAGGGCAAACGAAGAAGCCAAATCAATTTTGCGACAGCAATATTTATAAAATGTTTGGTGTTTCACTCTATTCATATGCAATACCCTACCTTTTTCATATTCCTGCGCTTGACTTGAATGACCAATTTATTTCTACAAATACATTATTTAGTAAAAATGGAGATGAATTAAATGAAATGCTTTTATCTAAAACAAACTTTTTAGATCGTATTCAGATCCTCTCTAACTTCTTTTTAGAAAATTTAAAAAATCAAAGATTTGGAGATCCCATGGTATTGAATGCTGCGGTGCAAATAAAAAATTCGAATAATAATGTGAATGTTAAAAATTTGGCTAAAAATTATTGCTTATCTCAAAAACAATTTGAAAGAAGATTTAAAGTAGGTACAGGATTTAATCCCAAACTATATGCTAGAATCATACGATTTGAAAAATTGATGAAAAACCATGCGACTTTTAAAAATTTCACACAAGCTGCATATTCTACAGGCTATTATGATCAATCACATTTAATTCGTGATTTTAAAGATTTTACTGGTTACGATCCTTATCAATTTATTGAAATTTGTGGTTATTAAAAATGTCTATTTTGTACAATTTTTAATGAGTTTTACGACTTACTTTTGTAGCAAAATATTGTTATCTTAAAATTAATAACAAAATGGAAAGAGAATTATTGATAAACATTCTCCACTCACAGTATAGAGCGAGCTTAGGCATGTTTTCTGACGTCTTAAAAAGAATTCCAGAGGACCTTTGGAATACGAATGAATATTCAAATCCAAATTGGCAAATTATATACCACACATTATGGGCTACTAAGTTTTATTTAGCAAAAGACTCTGATTATCATGTGTCTTTTAAAGGAGCAATAGAAGGAGGAGAAAGTCTTGGAGGTACACGTGATTGGGAAAATCCAACCAATGCTGTAAAATCTGGAGCATTTGCTAAAAAAGAGGATCTTATATCTTTCTTAAATGAAATTATCACAAACTTACATTATTCCATCGAAGAACTACCTTTTGAAGATTATTCTGGCTTTGATTGGTATCCATATACGAGGTTTGAATTACACATAAACAATATTAGACATATACAGCACCACACAGCTCAAATGATCGAAAGATTAAAAGCAAAAGGAATCAGCGGATTAAATTGGTGGATAGACCAAAACGAACCACAAAGTTGGTAGATTTTAATTTCGCAATGAGTTCAATTGGCAATGAGTTCAATGAATTCAAGGGGCAATGAGTTCAATTGGCAGTGTTTAAGGTTTAGCTTCCCATTTTTCAAGCCAAAGACCAAAGACCAACTAGCTAATGACCAATTTGGCAAATAAATCAAGCCAAAGACCAACTAGCCAAAGACATAAAAAGCTAAAGACTAAAGACCAAAAAAGCTGAAGACCAAAAGCTATAGACCACCCACAAATGACCTACCTATACCCATGCATCATTTTTCTCAACCAAGGACCTATCAAAAATACTACCAATGCTCCTCCAAATGGTATAGCTGTAAAAATCAAGAAAAACTTGCTCAATCCATATGTTGCTGATATGGTGTCAATTTGTTCGCCTATGCTACCAGCGAGCTTATTACCTACTGCGATAGAGAGATACCAAATACCAAACATAATACCGATCATCCTACCAGGTACTAATTTACTCACATAAGAAAGCCCAACAGGTGATATACACAACTCACCAAGTGTGTGAAATAGATAAGCCAAGATCAACCAAATAATACTCACTTGTGCAGTTTGAGCACCATTGGGAATGCTTGAAGATCCAAACGCTAAAGCCAAAAAGCCGGTACCCAACAGTATCAGACCTATGGCATATTTTACAGAGACGCTTGGATTATATTTACTTTCCCAAATTTTAGCAAATAAAGACCCAAAGACGATGATATAAAATGAATTTAAAATACTAAACCAACTTGCAGCTATCTCCGTTTCTTCTTTTTTGAATTCACGATAAATGTACCACATGACAATACCCCATATGATGATAAAAGACGAAGCTAAGGTTATATTGGCAGCAGCATAATTCTTAAATGTGTTTTTAAATAAAGAGTATAAGACATATGTCAAAATGCCCATAGGCACGATGGTCAATAAACTGTTGGATATTTTAAACACCTTGGCTGCTGTGCCTGCCAAGTTTCTTGCTGTATAAGCATCTGCAAAGATCGTCATCGAACCTCCTGCTTGCTCAAAACAAGCCCAGAAAAACATATAAAAAATCGCAATAGAAAAGACAGCTATCATTCGATCTCTTGTAATGTGAAAATAGCGTACTATCCTCGAGCCTAGGATAAAAAGAAAAAGCAAAAACGATCCTAAGATCACATAATTAGCATTTTCTGGATTTCCAAAAATATTATTGCCGTATATCTTTGACATAGGGTCATTGATCACCCATATCAGAGCTAAACCTGCAGAAATAGTAATTAACGATTTATCAAAAAGCGTAAATGGATTAAGCTTACCGCCGTTTTCTTCTTTTTCAAGTTCTGCAACTTGAGCTACAGAACTTTCCCCAGCAGGTTGATCACCGATTTCACCAAAGATGTTACCACTCAAATGAAATGCGATCATTCCTAAGAACATGAATATGCCAGCCAAACCAAAACCCCACGACCAACCTACATTTTCACCTAGATAACCACACAACATAATTCCTAGAAAAGCCCCAGCATTCACTCCCATGTAGAAGATCGTATATGCTCCATCCTTTTTTTCTGGGTGATTAACGTAAATATGTGATAAAATCGAGGTCATATTCGGCTTAAAAAAACCATTGCCAAAGATTAGGCCTAGCAAGCCTATATACAGTGTTGGCTCTGTCTCAAAAGCCATAGAAGCATGACCTAGCGTCATCAATAACGCTCCTAAAACCACTGCCTTTTTATATCCTAAATATTTGTCCGCAATGAAACCTCCTAATATAGGTGTCAAATATACCATTGAAGTATACGTACCATATAAGGCCAACGCATGTGCTCTTGGCCATGCCCATCCTTCATCCATAAGTGACGATGTGAGGAATAACACGAGTATTGCCCGCATACCATAGTATGAAAATCTTTCCCACATCTCCGTAAAAAAGATAACGAATAGTCCTGCAGGGTGCCCTAAGACGGGCGACTTAAATAAATGATCTGTATTTGCCATAATAAATTAGTGTTACTTATTGATGTTAAAAATTATTCTTTATCGTGAAGGAATCGCTTAAGGAAAGGTGTGATAGCTAATAATACACCTCCAAAAATTAATCCCATATAAAATAAGATGGAAAACAAGTTTTCATAGGCTCCCACAGCCCCATTTGCACTATCTGGAGCACTCGTATCCACACTTGCTATTTTAGCCAACAAACCTGCAATATACTCTGCTCCTGCTGTAGCTAAAAACCAAACGCCCATCATAAACCCTACTATTCTAACTGGAGAGTATCTCGTAACGGATGATAATCCCACAGGAGATACACACAACTCTCCCCATGAATGAAAAGCATATGCCAATACCAAATAAATCGGTGCTACCTGACCTCCTTCACTTACTCCTTTACAACCCAATACTAGGAATCCAAACCCGATACCAGCCAACACGATGCCTAAACCAAACTTATTCAAAGCATTAGGATTTTTGTTGAACTTCTCTAGCTCGACCCATATCCATGCAAAAACAGGTGCAAATAGTATTATAAATAATGCATTCAACGATAAAAACCACGATGCTGGTAACTCCTTCCCAAACACCGTTCTATCTATCACTCGGTCAGCAAACAGATTCATTGACGTATAAGCCTGCTCAAAAAGCGCCCAGAATATGACGGAAAATATGATCAAAATGGTCAAAACGAACAATCGATCACGCTCTATTTTAGTGGCTTTATTGATCGCAAAATAAATGATGCGCACCAATGCTGCGATACTTGCGGCAATCAATATCATTTCTACAATGGTGTGGTTTTGTACGATACCCCACGATACGAATACAAATAAAATGGCCAAAATATAAATCACCCACTCTCGACTGATTCCTCCAAATATAGACGTTTGCAAATATGCTAAATCAGGAGGCTCAGCCTTGCCTTTGAAGTACTTTTGTCCCCACATAAATACCAAAAGTCCGAAGAACATACCAATACCAGCTGCCCCAAATCCATAATTCCACCCATAATTTTCACCTAACCACCCACATAATAAAGTAGCAAAAAACGACCCCATATTGATGCCCATATAAAAAATGGTAAAGCCCGAATCCCTTCTATCATCTCCTTCTTCATACAAAGATCCAACGATAGACGATATATTACCTTTCAAAAAACCTACACCTACAATTATTAATGCCATCGAAAAGTAAAAAACCTGCAAAGCAAAATTATCCTGCGTCACAACTCCAGCCGTATCCCTACTCGCAGCACTCCCCTCAAAAGCCATCCCAAGATGACCTAATACCAGTAAAATACCGCCTAAAAGCACAGCCTTCCTAAATCCTAAATATTTATCCGCTACATATCCACCAATCACTGGAAAAGCATATACCATGGCAGCATAACTCCCTACCAATATATTACCAGCATCATCTGTAAAAAGGTGGTACTTCGTAAGGTAAAAAATGAGCAAAGCTTTCATCCCATAAAAAGAAAAGCGCTCCCACATTTCGGTAGCAAAAAGCACAAACAAACCGGGACTATGCCCAAATATTCTACGTTCCGTATTCTCCATATAATTGAATTTCGTGCTAAATATAGAATTTTTTGATCAAATGGGTAGATTATGCGTAAAAATTATAAAGAGAATCAAATTTTTTAGCGAATGTAGGCCAAAATTTCATTTATCAGCTGGTAGCGACTAGCGATAAGCTTTTAGATGAAAATGACTTATCATATCTTCAATCTTGAATTTTCACATTTTCGCATTCTCGCATTTTCACATTCTCGCATTTTCACATTCTCGCATTCTTGCTTTCACACATTCTTGCATTCATTTACAATCTATGTGCTCAAAAAGCGTTATTAAACAAAAGGAAGAACATGGCTAGAGGGTTTATTTTATCGTTGGTTTTCATATTACTGTTTCAAATAGTTTCTAAGGCGCAAGAACAGCGCGTGTATCAAGCACCTGTATTTGATGCCGAATGGAGTAAGCCAAGTCAATACCCTGATAGAAAAGTGTTGGGTTTAGGAGCAGATGCTAAGAGCACGGCAAGTGTAACATGGCGTACCAATGCTGATATTGATACAGCTTTCGCTGAAATAGCAGTGGCAACAGGTGCTCCTAAGTTTTGGAGAAATGCACAGACTTTTCAAGCCAAGACGACACTATTTGATGCGTCAAATATTGCTTCGGCTGAGGTAATAGCAAACTATCATTCCGTTGTTTTTGAAAAGCTCCTTCCAAGTACGACGTATGCGTATCGCGTGGGAGACGGCCAAAGATGGAGTGAATGGATACAATTTAAAACAGCAAATAAAGATCCAGAAAAACCATTTTCCTTCTTATACCTCGGCGATGCCCAAAACTACATCCTCGAATTGTGGTCTAGGCTCATTCGCGAGGGTTACAAAAAAGCACCTAATGCAGGCTTTATTATCCATGCTGGCGACTTGGTCAACAGTGCCCACCGTGAGCAAGAATGGCAGGAATGGTTTGATGCTGGTGGTTGGATACACAGCAACCTACCTTCTTTTCCCGTACCCGGCAATCATGAGTACAGAGCTGTAAATGAAGTGGAACAAAAAGCCAATAAACGCAGCTTATCCGCACAGTGGAGACCGCAGTTTACCCTTCCTGCTAATGGTCCCCAAGGATTGGAAGAGACGGTATACTATATGGATTATCAAAATACTCGAATCATTGGCCTTAATAGCAACGAAGAGACACAAAAGCAAGCAATTTGGCTCGAAGAAGTACTTTCTAAAACTACTCAAAAATGGAAAGTTGTCACTTTTCACCATCCCTTGTTTTCTGCATCTGATGGGCGTGACAATACTGAATTAAGGAATCTCTGGAAACCCATCTTTGATAAGTACAAGGTAGATCTCGTACTGCAAGGTCACGATCATGCTTATGCTAGAGGACGGGTCTCTCCAGGTATAAATACCCTCAAAGGTGTCAACCTAAGAGACCAAACAGGCACCGTTTACGTGGTCTCTGTCAGTGGTGGCAAGATGTACAATATGAATGCAAAAGGGTGGGATGATCTGGGTGCTAAAAGGGATAAAGCTGCCGAAAATACCCAATTGTTCCAAGTGATCAACATTGCAGGTGACAAACTCACCTACCAATCCTTCACAGCAATCGGAGAACTTTATGACGCTTTTGACCTCATCAAAAAACGTAATGCACCTAACACTTTCGTGGAAAGAAAAGATGAAGGTATCGCAAGCCTTAAATTTACGAATACGATCCCCTATGAAGATCAACTTCCCGAACCTTTACAAAAGAAGCTCTTAGACCTTCACATCGGTTACACCATGGGCAGAGTTACTTTCGTCAAAGAAAATGGGCAGTTTAGGTATCGTGTGCAGTTGAAGAAAGGAGAGGATATAAAGAGTATAGTGATGGATAAAGATGGAAGGATTTTAGAATAAGCAAAACAGATACAGCTCTAAAGTTATGTGAATAGGTATAAAAGAAAATAAGCTCCTAATATTCTAAAAAACCTCAATGTCCATTGAAAAAAGAATAAATTTGGAAGATGAATAAGCCAATACCAGCTATAACTAGATAGGTATTTACAGCTTTATAAAACGCATCGTAGCTTTTCATTTTTTGCCACTTGATAATCACGAAAATAATTGGTATTAATGCCACGATTTGACCCAATTCCACTCCAATGTTAAAGCAAATGATTTTTGCTAGAAATTGATTTTGCCCCAAGTCAAACGATTGAAGTCTTGTAGAAAGACCAAATCCATGAATTAGCCCAAATATAAATACCATCATCAACAGATTTGGAGAAGATGATTTAAACAATTTTTCGAAGCCACCAAGATTTTCGAATCCCTTGTATAGCACACTTAATGCGATGACGGCATCGATGAGGTGTTCATCTGCTTTGATGCCCAAATATGTCGCTCCAATCAAAGTGATACTGTGACCTATGGTAAATGCTGTAATAAATGTGATAATATCTCTAAATCCTTTGATATAAAAAATCACTCCAGCTAAAAAAAGCAAGTGATCATACCCTGTAACCATGTGTTTTGCACCGACAAGGATGTAAGATATCAAACCTCCATTATTTAATATGGCTTGGTCTTCGGGACTAACTCCATGAGCCAACAATACAATCGGAATGATCAGCACAAATAACAAAATCTTAGTTTTTAGTTGCATTACTTCTTTTTGTTAAACCAAAAATATAAACCGATCACCAAAATCAAACTAACAATTCCAAATATATACAACGGGATGCCACCTTCACTATCAATAGAATGATCATGGGTGTGATGGCTATGGCTATGTGTGTGCCCATCTCCCACCTCAAAAGTAAGCGTCGCCCAATTTGATTCATGGGTTAAACCTTCCTTTTCAGAATTGATGAGATGAATGGTCCGAAGGTAATAAACTCCTGTTTGGTCTATTGTTACTTTGACTATCCCTAAGCTATCCGTGCGAAGACCATTGACATTGTCATGAGTATGACCTTCGTGATTATGGTCGTGTGTATGTGCGTGATCATGGGCATGATCATGAGAATGATCGTGATCTCTAACACTTTTACCAATATAAACTAAATGATTTGGAAGTGGTTTTCCTTGCCATAGTAGCTGTACTTTTAAATCATGTCCAGGATGAAGATCGTAAGGATTTTCTAAAGGAATAAACTCAATTGGATAACCAAAAATTGTTTTGTAATCTTCGCTGGTTTTATCACCAACTTGAAATATGGTCTTTACGTGCTTAGCGTACTGCTCGATTGCGTCTTTTTCCGTAGCATTATTATCCTTTCGCCATTGTAGCATTTCCAAGACGCCATCATGTACGAGGTAATCGTTAAAAGCTTGGGCCTTCATTTCTATCAGTCTTGGCTTGATTGACACTCCAGCTACCCATGTCCCAGCAGTACCTGTTGTAAAGTTCAGAAGGGTAATACTGTCCTTTCCACTCCACTGCGATGTATCTACAGCTGTGCGCACACCTTGTCCTTGCAGGCTCACATCGGCCATTCGATCCCTTGAGATTACATTGTCACTTTTCTCAAAAGTCCCATTGTAAAGACTGATCACAGCAGGTTTGTTTGGCTCAAGAAAATAGGTGCTTAACTTAAGAAACATATCATGGCTTGTTAAGGCACAATACGCTATTATCACCAAAAGTAATTTTTTCATCTACGACTTTTTAATAAATTGCAAAAGTCGCAATATAAGTTTGGATTACAAAAGAGTTAACTTGAATTTTAAGTTATTAAAAATGAGTCTACTTCAAAAAGTCTAAAATTCACAAATTTTGAAATCGCTTTTTGGTGTGGTCTTAAGAATTAATTGGAGTTTTTAGAACTTCTCTATATCTTTTCATAAGCCAAAAGTCGTAGCGCATTAAGCACAACTACCAAAGTTGATCCTTCGTGTATGACTACGGCGATACCAAGATTTGCAATTCCAAACATAGTAATCGGGATGAGAAGTGTAACTACACCCAGACTTATCCAAATGTTTTGAATAATGATGTTTTTAGACTTTCTACTTAAACCAATAGCAAAAGCAAGGTTTTCTAGCTTATCAGACATTAGAGCAACGTCGGCAGTCTCTAGAGCCACATCAGAACCAGCGGCACCCATCGCGATGCCTACGGTACTATTGGCCATGGCGGGGGCATCATTTACACCATCCCCAACCATAGCGACTTTATTTTCTTCGGTAATCAATTTTTTTATGGCTTCTACTTTGGCTTCTGGTAGTAAGCTGCCCCAAGCTTCTGTAAGCCCAATTTCTCTGGCCACAGCATCGGCTACTTGTTGATTATCACCAGTGAGCATGATCATTCGTTTTATACCGACCTTTTTTAGTTTTTCTAATGCAAGCTTAGCTTCCTTACGAGGTGTATCCATCAAGGCGATGATACCAATGTAGAGATTTTCTTGTCTTACGATCATGGTCGTATTACCAGCGTTTTCAAGTGATTTTACCGTATCTTTTATCGTTGATGAAGGCTTGTTTTCATCCAGTTCATCAAATAGATTCAAATTGCCAATCACAATTTCCTTTTGATTGATGGTTGCCCTTATGCCTCGACCTAGAATTGATTTTATATTTTCGGCTTTTGAGGTTGATTGTTTTTGAATTCGTTGTGTTGCACCTATGACAATTGCTTTGGCAAGGGGGTGATCGCTCAGACTTTCGGCTGCTATCAAAATGTCTAATAGACGATCTTCTTCAAAATCATTTAAGGCAATCACCTCTGTAAGTTTTGGTTTGCCCTCGGTCAAAGTACCCGTCTTATCAAATGCGATGGCGGTTAAAGCTCCAAGATCCTCCAGTGGTCTACCTCCTTTGATAAGTACGCCCCCTCGAGCTGCTCTTGCGATGGCACTTAAAACAGCACTAGGCGTAGAAATTGCCAATGCACAAGGACTTGCAGCAACCAAAACCGCCATAGATCTGTAAAAGCTTGCACTGAATGGTTCGTCAATAATCAGGAAGGCAAAGTTGAGAACGGCAACTAAAACCAAAACGATAGGCACAAAATATTTTTCAAATTTATCGGTAAATAACTGTGTTGGAGATTTTTGAGCTTGTGCTTCATTGACCAATCTTACCAGTCTAGCCAGGGTAGAGTCCTTAGACAATTTGGTGACTTTCACTTCCAATAAGTTATTACCATTGAGTGTACCTGCGAATACATGGTTTTCGGGTGTACTATTTTTTACATCTAAAGTACCTGATTTATTTTCGGCAACTGCAAACTTTTCTACGGGTATACTTTCACCTGTAATAGAGGCTTGATTTACACTACTTTGGCCTTTTACGACCAATCCATCAGCTGAAATTTTTGTATCTGGCTTTATGACGATTACATCCCCAATTTGCAGACTTTCAATACTAACTTCTTCTACGGTATCTTTACGTTTAAGCAAAGCGGTCTTTGGTGATAGATCTACTAAGGCGGCAATTGATTTTTGAGCTTTGCCCATAGCATAGTGCTCAAGAGAATGTCCAATACTGAATAGGAATAAAAGCAAGGCACCTTCTGCCCAATTCCCCAATACAGCTGCTCCAATGGCAGCAACGAGCATCAAGAAATCTATTTCAAACCCTCCTTTTAAAATGGTTTTTAAGGCTGCCTCTGCCGTGTAATACCCTCCTAACAAATACGAAATACAGTAAAGTATGATGCTCACATATGATGGAATAGTACTTAAATAGGACAACCCAAATCCAATGGCTAAAAATATGCCACATCCTATCGCTAAAAATAGTTCCGTTCTTGTTCCAAATATGCCACTTTTTACTTTTACTTCATCGATAACTACTGCTGGGGGTCTTTCTATATGCAGATGTTGTCTTTCAATGATTGCTGAAATATTACTTTCGCTTGTATTATCATTGTCATACTCTACCCGGATGATACCAGTTTCGGTTACGGCAACTTCCAAAATTCCTTTTTTATGCCTTAAAGATTGCTCTATTTGTTTGGCATGACGAGCGTGTCTTATCCCAGAAACCTTATATAAATGATGACCTATTTTTTCAGTTAATACAGCCCCAGTTTGCTTGGCCAAAAATGTAATTCTATCAATAGAAATAATATCCGGTGCGTAATGAAAGCAAAGTTCAGGTTCTTCTCCATTTTTATGGTTAGAAACATGAATTTTTTCAATTCCTTTTTCATGTTTTAATGCATCAATCAATCTTTGGACACACGGATCCTTTTCGTCATGCAGTTTTGGAAGAATAATAGGTATTTTAATGTGAAGTTTCTCCATATTGATTTTCTAATTCATATTTATACAATTTGGCTTTTGTTACACTTAATTCTTTTTTTAAATCATTTATTTGATCTAGTAAATTGAATACAACATCTATTCCCTCCACATTAATATCCAATTCATAGTGAATCCGGCTGGCTTTTTCCACGTCTTTTAAATGTTGAATAGTAATGTATTGTCTATTTTCCAAAACTAATATCTCAATGAGGCCAAGGTCACCCAAAGATTTAATAAATGAAAAATCTACGTCACAATATAAACAAAATTCATCAATAAGTACCAAATTATTTGCTTCCATTTTCTCTTATTTTTTGTAGTTGCGTGAATAATTCTTTTTCCTCATCAGATAATGTTGTAGGCAACTTGACTTGATACGTCACGAACAAATCTCCAAACTCATTTTCTTTTTTATATATCGGAAAACCTTTACCTTTCAACTTGACTTTTGTGCCAGGTTGGGTGCCAGCGATAATTTTGAGTTTGACTTGACCATCAAAAGTATCAATCAAAACCTCCCCTCCAAGTAAGGCTGTGTAAAGATCTACATCAATCGTTGTAAATAAATTGCTGCCTTCTCTTTTAAATTTTGTATCATTGGTAATAGAGAAAGCAATATATAGATCGCCATTTGGTCCTCCATTTACCCCTTGTGCACCATACCCGCTTATCTTGATCACTTGACCATGCTCAATACCTGCTGGAAAAGACAGTCGAATATTTTTTCCATTCACGGTCAAAGTTTGCTTTTGAGCCTTGTAGACATCTCGTAAAGTCAAGTGCAATTCTGCATTTAAATCTTGCCCTCTGAATTTTGTCTGTCTACCTCGATTGCCACTGTTGCCATACATAGATTCAAAAAAATCAGAAAAATCTCCCGTAAATTCTTCATAGCCTTGTTGAGTATTAGATCTTGAAGATTGTTGGCTTCGGGCTTTTTTAATTTCGTCGGCATGTTGCCAATCTTTACCAAACTCATCGTATTTCTTACGTTTTTCAGGATCACTTAATACTTCGTTGGCTTCGTTAATTTCTTTAAATTTCTTTTCTGCCTCTTTGTTGTTGGGATTTAGATCGGGATGATATTTCCGCGCAAATTTTCGGTAAGCAGCTTTAATTTCTTTTTCACTGGCCTCCTTGGCTATCCCTAATGTCTTATAGTAATCTACAAACTCCATTTACCATTTTTTATGTAATTACGATTTTATAATGCATCATTTGCTTTTGAAAACACAAGTCAAAGATGATTATTTCAACTTAAACGAGTGTTACAAAATTTGATTTGATTATTACATCTTTTTATTTGGGTTTTTTAGAGTTCTTGACACGTCTAAAAATCAGCAAAAATATTTTTTTTATATTTGGCGGCCTATTAGATATCAAAAATTTAAACACAAGCTTTTATTCCAGAAAAATTAAACAATAAAAATTATATACGATCGGAGACCTTAATCTACTATAGTCATGCCGTTTTGATCGAAAGCTTGTCTTGCGTTTTTAGCTAGTGAGAAACCTAATGTTTTCCATGAGGTACCATCCATACCCACAAGCGATATACCATTTTCAGTTTTTTCAATGGTAAATAAAAAATTTGCCAGATTTCGGTCCTCTTCTTTATTTATATTGGCTAAAGAAGTAGAACCATATTCATCTATCATTTTTGGTTGATATTTTTTGGAAGTAAAAGATAGCTTCGTCCATGCAGTCCCATTTATTCCAGCAAGGGTAATTCCTTCTTCCGTGTTCTCCACCACAATTAAAAAATCAGAATGTTTCTTATCATGTTTTTCTTGAGAAAAAAGCGCGCCTGTAAAAGCAAATGACGTCAAACAGACAAATACAAATGTATAGATTTTTAGTTTTATTCTCATTCTGAAAAATTTTAATTGGTTTGAATAATTATAACAACCTGTATACAACAAAGCTACGATCTTTTTTTGATATTATGGGGATGTTTTTATGTAATTACTAATCCTCTCTTATTACTGCAAATCTATAATCTTCTCCGCCTCTCTCACACCACTTAAATAAGCCCCATGAGCTGTGGAAAAATAATCAACTTCGGTATGTTCGCCTGCAAAAAATATTTGATTGTTGACGGCTTCTGCCAATTCTTCAAAATGTTCCATTTCTGTACCAACAGCCGTATAGGAATAGGCACCATACGCATTTTCATTGCTTTGCCATTTGGTCCTTAACATTTTGGTAGGCATAGGGATATTGTTGCCATAAATGTCGCGTAAGTGCGTCATGATTTCATCTATGATTTGGGTATCTGTCATGGTCTCAGTTTTTCTTGCGTAATCTGCATAAGCAAAAGTGATTAGTGCATTGACGCTTGGATGAAATTTTTTGACATTTACGAAGTAATTGAATTTGTCGCGCGTCTCAGGTGTGTAGGCTATGTATTGCACATCATCCCAAAATGCTTTATCCCATGTCAACAAAAACTTATTAACACAACTCATACCCACTTTTTGAATGGCCTCTTTTTTTGTAGAAGGAAGGGTAGGTAAAAATTCAATCTTACCAGCCTTTAAAACGCCCAATGGTACGGTCACGATTACAAAATCGGCTTCACTTGTTGTGCCATTGTGGGATACTTTAGCTTTTTTGGTCGAATAATCTATTTTAGTCACCCGTTGATTGAGCTGGATGTTTATGTTTTTTGCCAAATAGTTGGGGATGGTATCGTATCCATTAGTGGCTATTTTTTCAATTCCGCCAAATTCTTCACCTTCATTATAATACAAAGACGAAAGCTTATTCAAATCTCCAGTATCAAATGTAAGATAGGCCGAAAGTATAAACTTCCAAAGCCGATCGTTCACTTTGGTAGGATGTAATTGATTAAAAACCGTTTCAAAACTTTGATTGGCCTTACCACTTTTCATCAAAGTATTTAAGATTTTTTCGTATTCTTTTTCTACTTGATCAAATTTCGCACTATCAATAAGTGCACCTTTAATATCATAAGCTTTCCAATCTTCATCTTTGGTATGAAAAGTTTGCATACCCGATTCATTGGCTAAACGTGTTATCGGATTTTTGTCTATGCCATGTATCCAACTAGCCCCCTCATCAAAAGCGACCCCTAAACTTCTATCTGTTCTTAATCGTCCACCTACTTTATTTTGAGCTTCTAATACGACTACATCAAATCCCCTTGCCTTTAACATTTTGGCAGCAGTGAGGCCAGCTAGACCAGCACCTATGATAATGACCTTTTTACCATTAGGCATTATATTTTCGTCTTCATGACAAGAACTTGACAACACTGCAGGGCTTAATAGGACCAATGGTATGCCTAAAAGTGTATTTTTAATGTAATTTCTTCTTTTCATGAAATGTAATTGTAATAATTGAGTTGTATTTTTTAAAATAAATTATTCTGGCTTTGTGAGTGGGATTTTGTCATGATTTTTGCAATTAGGTGCAAAAATCTCGCCAAAATAACCATTAATTTTTTAAAATCCCGCGGGTTGAAACCCGGAGCTATTTAAAATATTTTTTACCAAAGAATTTTATTAAAAAGGAAGCGCAACCCTAGAATTTTCGTAACCATACTACACAGCCCTAATGTTTATGGACGTAATCCTATAATCTTATATACATGAATCACTTAATATTAAAGTGCAACACCCCTAATTATAAGGCTGCGCTCTTTTAAAACAAGGGATATTTCTTTTTACAAGTCATGATTCTCAACATTTGAAAATTTCCAACATTTGAAAATTTGAACATTGAAAGCATGTCCGAAACTCAAGTTAATAGTTTACCTAAAACATAATTATTTAAGTCCTAATTTTTCGACTCGATTGCCCAAAACTATAGCTTTCATCTCGTCTTCCAAACTTTTGAATGCGGATTTTTCTACATGTTTTAATATTTGGCTATTTCGGAGCAAAATTATTTCATCACAGATATCACTCAAAGTGGAAAAAATATGTGAAGAAATTAATACAATTTTATTGAGTTCCTTGAGCTTTAATATGATTTCTGTTAGAACCATATTACTCTGTATATCTACTCCATTAAAGGGTTCGTCGAGGATGAAGTAGTCATTTTCTTGAAGAAATATGGCGGTAAGGGCCAACTTCTTTTTCATCCCAGTAGAATAATTTGCAGCATATTCATTCAAGGGCAGATCAAAAATATTTCTACTTTCTATGTCGGTGATTTCCTTTTTTCGGGCATTACACAGTAACTGAATATACTCTTTGCCAGTAATTTTTTCAAAAAAATACGGATCTGAAAACAATAGTCCCAAGTGGTTTTTTAGAGGCAATATATCAGCGGTAATTTCACCAGAATAGTCTTCTAAACCTGCTATGCATCTAAATAAAGTGGTTTTCCCCGCTCCATTTTCACCCACTATACCGTAAATATGACCTTTTGAAAACTCAAGATTAATATTTCTTAATACCTCTTTTGTACCAAAACTTTTGGAAAGTCCCTTAATAACGATCATGCAGCCTTATTTTTAAATTGTTTACAGATTTTTTAAAATAATAGGGTATTAAAAACAACAACAATGGCGGAAATACTACACTTAAAGAAATTAAAATGCCTTCGGGTATGTTCATTTCATTTGGATAAACTGAATATTTGGCTAAAATGATGGTCCAAAGAAACAACATACCTATCAAATAAAGCAAAATGATGGTACGATATTCTTCAGAATAAAAATATAGTAGCATCAATAAGATTGGAAAATTCAATATGAAAATATTCCTGCAAGCTGCCCAAAGTTTTTTGAACAAAAATGTAGGGGGTGAATCCTTAAAAATCCAAACATAATACTCTTTTTCTGGAGCGCTGTGATAGCCCAACGATATCAAAAACACCAACAACATGGCAAAAATCACAAGGTTAAAATTACCAACATTGACACCTATAATAGTCAAAGTATAAGCTATTGGAAAAACAAAAAATGTATTCCTAAATCCTACAGTAAATTCATATGGGTGCTTTGTAAATGGAGTAGGGATGACAAAGTTGACATTCGTTTTGTAGGTCGCCACAGCTAAAACACATGACAAAACAAGCAAAATAAAAGCTTCCAAAAAACAACCTTTGAACAGTAGTACGATCATAAAAGGTACAGAGATAAGCAAATTCTCTACCATCCTAATCTTTCTTTTCTCAACATCTCCGTAAGTAGCCAATAGAAAATCCTCTCGATCTTTTGTTTGAAATTTTGACATCAACCCCACAACTCCTAAAACCACAATATATTTTGCAAATTCTGTTTTATAGAATAATAGTTCTGTGACAAGGATTAAACCAACAACTCCTAAAATGTATCCAATCACAGGTATAATACCCGCTTCTTCTATCTTACGATTGATAATTTTGAATTGGAGGTGGAAATAGTGTTTCAATATTCAGAAATTTGGTTAAAAGTATAAAAACTTTATTTTAGTATGCAGTTTTTTTAGACCAATGGTTAAAATTCTCATAAATAAGCCGAAATTTATGCCACTTCGTCGAACAATTTCTTCCGATTTTATATTTGAATCTATCTTTGTCACAGAATTGTAAAATTTTTATCAAAAATATATGAAAAAATATCTAGTTGTTTGTTTAGCCCTCATTTTGCATAGTAGCATTTTTGCCCAATTTCCTGGTGCTGGTGGAAATCAAGGCCCTGTCATTAAAGGAAAAATATCAGGAACCTTAATCGATAGTATAACAAAAGAGCCAGTTGCATATGCGACTGTATCTATCAAAAAGGCAGGTACTTCTGCGTTGTTAGATGGTACGGTTACTGATGATGCGGGTAACTTTAGTTTGGAGACTCGTACGGGAAAGTATGACTTATACTTGTCATTCATAGGATTTACTGAAAAGAAAGTGTTTGTAGAGACTACACTAAAAAACCCAGACAACAATCTTGGTAAAATCAATATGAATCAAGATGCTATTCTATTGGAGACAGTGGAAGTTGCTGGTGAGCGCTCATTAATAGAAAATAAAGTAGACCGATTGGTATTTAATGCGGAAAATGATGCTTCGATAGCTGGTGGAGACGCTACGGATGTATTAAGAAAAGTGCCACTTTTGAGTGTAGACTTAAATGGTAATGTATCTTTAAGAGGATCTAACAATGTAAGAATATTGATCAATGGCAAGCCTTCCGGTATGTTTTCTACTAATGTAGCAGATGCGTTGAAAATGTTTCCAGCAGATCAGATAAAGAAAGTAGAAGTTATCACTGCACCATCTGCCAAATATGATGGAGAAGGTAGTGCTGGTATTATCAACATCATTACTACCAAGAAGAATGTAGAAGGTGTGGCTGGATCGATCAATACTTCAGTTGGAAACATTCAAAATAATGCTATTGTAAGTTTAAATGTAGGAAAAGGAAGATTTGGTTTGAATACCAACGCATCTACCTTTTACAGTATACCCGTAGAAGGTGCTTCCAGCTTTTCTAGAATTGCAAATGACTTGAGTAGTTCGTACATACAAAATGGAACTCAAAAAACATCTCGTTTAGGAGTAAATGGGAGTGCAAATGCATTTTATGATATTAATGGATATAATAGCATTAATTCTACCATCAATTTAAGAGGTTTCGGCTTCAATGTAGATGGTACAAATGATGCAGAAATCTTAGCAAGAGGAATTGGTGACAAGTTTACCAGAACCAATGAAGGTAATACGTTAGCTGGAGGATTCGATTGGAGTACAGATTATACCAAGAAGTTTGAAAATCAAGAAGGTAGAGAATTTTCATTGGGTTTTCAGTTGAATAAAGATAACAATGATCAAGATTTTACCGTAGCTGAAAGATATGCTGTAGTAACCGCATTAAATAGAGACCTTAGAATTTTTAATGACGGAGATAACACAGAATATACTTTCCAAACAGATTATACACATCCTTTTACTAAATCTACAAAACTAGAAGTTGGTGCCAAAGGTGTATTAAGAGAAATCATCAGTGATTTTTATAATGAAAATCTTACTTCTGGTACTAGAAACAATGATGAGATCTTTAAGTATGATCAGGACGTGGTTGCTGGATATGGATCTTTGAGTTTTATTCTAGCAAAGAAGAATAATTTTATCATTGGTGGTCGATATGAAAGAACAGATATTGCAGGAAAATACCAAACTGGTGAGCCTCGTGCATTTGCAGATGGTTATAATAATTTTTTACCAAGTTTAACATATAGTAGGACTTTACCAAAATTCAGAAGTTTGAAATTAAGTTATACACAGCGTATTCAAAGACCAAGTTTACAGTTTATTAACCCATTCAATAACAATGTCGATCAGTTCAACTTAAATACAGGTAACCCAATGTTAAATCCTGAGTTGACACATCAAACAGACTTATCATACAATACCAATTTTTATGGTTTTACTACATTTAGCTCTGTATACTACAAATATACGGATGGAATCATAGAATCAGTCTTGAGTCAAGATGCAGAAGGTAGATCCGTTACACAATTTCAAAATATTGGTTTAAATAGATCTTTTGGTTTAAATACCTTTATATCAAAAACCATCAACAAGTTTACCTTACGAACAGGTGGTAACCTATTTTCATATGGTGCAGAAGGTATAATCAACGGTAAAGAACTTTCTAGAAATTCATATGAATACAACATCTTTGCAAATGCAGACTACAGTTTTTCAGGCACTATTAAAGCGGATTTCTTTGGATTTTTTAAATCTCCAACAAGAACATTGCAGGGTGATAATCCTAGATTTCAGATATATGGTGTAGGCGTAAGAAAAGAGTGGAAGAACTCTTCTTTAGGTATTCGAATTATTCAGCCACATACTAGAAGTTTAGTATTTGCAAGTGATCTCAATGCCGGAGGCTTTAGACAAACATCTTCATTCGAAATACCATTTAGATCTATAGGTATCAATTTTAGATATAAATTTGGAAAAGTAGACTTCAAAGAGAGACAAGCTAAGATCAAAAATTCAGACTTAAAAACTGGAGATGGAGGCGCTGGTCAACAAGGTGGTGGTACTGGTTCGACCACGACTAGACAATAAAATGAAAATATTTGATAAATAGACAAAAGTATCCTAATCGCAGTCATTCGGTTAGGATACTTTGTTTTTGAGCCAAGAGAAAATATAAGAGTATCAATCCTAATAATTTCCTAAAATCAAACACAATAAGAAGCCTAAAGTTAAAATATCCTTAAAAATCAAAAAGAAATAGAAAGGTGATTAAACCAACCAAACAAATGTAAGTCTAAATTTAAATTAAAAAATTAAACGTTTTATCAATGCAAAAAAACATTTTTTCTACGCTATTAGTAGTTGTGTTGTTAGGTTCAAGTGCGGCTGTTTTTGCTCAAGTCAAAGCCACCGTCACTTACGAAGAAACCTATCACTTTGAGATACCAGAAGAATTTAAGGCTAGAATGCCTGCAAATTCGCCTACAAAAGCAGAAGCTGTCAAAATTTTGGAAATTGTAGACAAGCAGTCTTACTTTAAGAATGCACCTGTAAAAGAAGACTTGACTCCCAACCTTGAAAATCGTGACGGTAATAGAGGTGGAGGTATGAGATTTATGAGTAGAATGGCAGGTGGTAATGAGGAAATATATACTGATTTAACTAACAAAACTCAATTGGTTAAAGCTAATTTTTTCAATAAAGACTTTATCTTAAAAGAAAATTTCGATAAATATAAGTGGAGAGTAATCGCTGCAGAACAAAGAGATATCCTTGGGTATACATGCATGAAAGCAGAATACAGAGATAGCGTTAGTACAGTAACAGTTTGGTTTACACCGCAGATACAACTTCATCATGGGCCATTTGGTTTACACGGCCTGCCTGGACTAATCCTTGCAGCATCAGTAGGAGAAAATAGAATTTTGCTAGCAAAAACAATAAACCTAAAAGATGAGAACGTGACTATTACAGCAATTGAAGACAAAAAAGGCTCAATGACTCGGGAAGCTTATAATAAAATGATCAAGGAAAGAATGGAAGAAATGAGATCTATGATGGGATCAAGAAGACCTGGAGGATAGTTGTTTTCTTTTTTAAGTTAAAATAATTATTTCCACTCTATATATTTTTAAAATCAAACAATGAAAAATTTACTTTTACTTTTCTTTTTTACTTTTACTTCTTTTGTCATATCAGCTCAAACCTACACTGTCAAAGGTAGGGTTTTGGATAATGAAAAAAATTCATTAATAGCCGCAACTTGTATCATGATCAATCCTAAAGATAGTGTCATGTTGGCATTTGCGACAACGGATGTAGATGGCAAATTCGAGCTTCCAGGTGTGCCTAAGGGTGATCTAAAATTACAAATAACTTATATTGGTTATGGAACTTTTGAAAAAATACACACAATAGGAGGCACAGGTAAGGAAGTTGATCTCGGCGATATTATCATTTATCAAAGTACCAACTTACTTAACGAGGTAAAGATTGAAGCAGACTATATTCCTATTGTTATAAAAAAAGATACTGTTGAATATAATGCCGATGCTTTTAGGGTACAACCTAATGCAAATGTCGAAGAATTACTTAAAAGATTACCTGGGTTAGAAGTAGATAGTGATGGTAAAATTACTGCAGGTGGTGAAGAGGTCACAAAGGTATTGGTAGATGGAAAAAAATTCTTTGGTAATGATCCAAAAATGGCTACAAAAAACCTTCCTGCCAATATGGTGGGCAAAGTACAAGTAATCGATCAAAAATCTGAAAGGACTCAATTTTCGGGTATTGATGATGGGGTGACAGAAAAGGTAATTAATTTAGAGTTGAAGGCAAATGCTAAAGTTGGAGTCTTTGGAGAATTGGTAGGCGGATTTGGTACGGACAACCGTTTTGAAAGTAAAGTGATGCTCAATAAGTTTGGCAGTAAGTTTCAAGCATCTGGGTTAGCTACTTTTAATAATATCAACCAACAAGGCTTTTCATTTCAAGATTTTGGCACCTTAATGGGTAATGCTTCGGCAGCTTTTGGGGGTAACTCAAGAGGGGGCCCAGTAAATTTTGGTGGTATGGGTAATGGTGATACAAAAAGTTTGACCAGTGGTCTTAACTTTAATTACAACTTTTCGCCTAAAACACTTTGGACGACTAGTTATTTCCTTACCTATGTAGACAGAACACAGTTTGAATTTAGAAATAGAGACAACGTATTGGGTGAGAGTTCTTTCACCGTAAAAGATACATCATTCACAGATTCATACTCTTTAGGGCATAATATCAGCACAAGATTAGAGGCTAGACCAGATAGTATTCAAAGAATAGTTTTGGACGCATCTTATCGTCTCACAGATTCAAGGCAAAATGTTGACGCATTTACTCAGTCTATCACTACAAGTAATATTTTACAAAACTCTACCAATAATTTGGATAGCTCAGGTGGATATAACAGAGACTTATCTTTGACATTTGACTACTCTATCAGATTAGGAAAACCAGGTAGAATTGCATCAACTACAATCAATGTAGCAAATACGGTAGTTGAAAATGAATCAAATTTTGATCAAGAAAGATTGATAAATCGAAATAACGTACCGATAATAAACAATATCATTCAAAGACAATTGTCCAACAATGATAACAACAACTTTAGAATCAATACCAACTATAAGGAACCTTTAGGTAAGAACTTTTATGCGGATTTCAACTATACGAGAAGAAATTATAGTACGGATAGATTAAAAGATTTTTATGATTTAGATCCAGTTGATAGAAGATTGGAAACGCTTAATCAAGCATTATCTACAGCTGTTGACAACTCAATTTTATATGATAGGTTTGGTACAAGTTTGTCTAAGATTACACCAAATATCAATATGACTGGAGAACTTGTATATCAAATATCTACCATACAGAGTAGAGAAAAAGAGAAATTACAATTTGACAAACCTTTTTATTATTGGTTACCAGGTGCAAATATCAATTTTGTAAAGACAAGATTAAATTTAAGGTATAGCACTTCAATCAATGAGCCAAGTGTTACTCAAATTCAACCTATCGTAGACAACTCTAATCCTTTGAACATTTATAAGGGTAACCCAAGTTTGTCTCCAGAATACAATCATGACATTAGCGCAAGATATAGCTTTTTTGATGCTTTCAAATTATTGGGCTTTTTTGCCAATATGAGCTATAGACTTACACAAGATAATATCGTAAATCAGGTACAGATTGACAATGATTTGATCAGAACAACATCTCCAATAAATGTAGCAAATGCTCAAAGATTCACTACAAGTCTTAATTTTAATAGCCCAATCAGACCTATCAAAATAAGAACTAGGGTAACTTTGGCAGGTACTTGGAGAGAAAGTATAAATTTTGTAAATAATGCAGAAAATACAGTGAATACTTATGGTCCAAATGTAAGATTTGAGCTAGAAAACTTAAAAACTCAAAACGTTCAAGTAACGATTGGTTCTCGATATTCGTATAGCTACAACGCTTACTCTAATGACAAGGCTCTCAATGCAGGCTTCTTAAATCAGACATACACAGGAACAACAATCCTAAACTTGGGTAAAGGATGGGTAATAGATGCGTCCATAAATTATGATATTTTTGACAAAGCTAGATATGGAGATAACAATACCCTCGCTTTAATGAATGGCAGTATCATGAAAAGACTCTACAATAACAGACTCACAGCAAAATTATCTGCTTTTGACATTCTTAATCAAAATCGAGGTATAGCTATCAATGCTGGAGACACATATATCGAAGAGGTTTCTACCAATTCTATTCAACAGTACTTTATGCTTACCTTAAATTACAGACTCAATAATTTCAATCCTAATCAAGGATCAGGAATGATGGGTGGTATGAGAATGGGAAGGTAGAAATAGTTTTAACATAAACTTGTATGTAGAAATAGTATTTGAAAGTTCTCTAGGCGTGTTTATTGCAAAATAATTAATGAACACCTAAAAAGGAAAGACTTTCAAATACTATTTTTTTTTGTTTGCCATTTTCATTAAACCCAGATTACGCATTGGACTTTATTCGAAAGGAAATTAGGCAAAATAGTAGTGAAGCACATGAGCTGCGTAAAAAATTGATATCCGAAATATCAATTTAGCAGCGAACTAAAACCAACTGGATTTTAGCTTCTCCAATAATTTTTGCAGCCTTAGCTGCATTGAGGACGGAAAATTGAGTACTGAAACTAATATGAAGCATAATTTTCTTGCAGTTAATTTCCAATGCGTAATCTGGGTTAAGAATTCTGGTAATATACTCTTCTGACAATTCTAAAAATTGAATTTACATTCAAACATCCAATCCTTGGGTGCAGCTACTAAAAAGACTTTAGCGCAAATCAATACTATTAAATTGTTAATTAGGCTACTTAGTATAAGTTGTAATATACACCTAATTCTAATTACAACACTTTAATTGAAAATATTCGTACCTTTGTTAGTATTATTTATAGCACTAAATTTAATACTATTAGATGATCACAGCAAATGAACTCAAAACTAAAGGCATCAAAGCCATAGAACAGCAATTGGCCCAAACTCCTGAAGCAGCCATTACTGTACACGGAAAAGTAAAATATGTAGCTATGACTGTAGAGCAATTCGATAAAATGCGACTTGCAGAGTTAGAAGTAGCTTATATGCTATGCAAAAAAGACATAGAAGAAGGTAATTATACGATTGAAACTGCCGAAGAACATATAGAAAGATTATGGAAATAAGCTAAAACTAGTGTTCTATGCCAACAATTTTAACAACTTTATATTATGAAAAACGGCTTAAAAGCTTTCAAGAAAAACATCCTGAGCTTAAAGAAAAATATATAAAAACTATAAAATTACTCGGTGCTAACCCATATCATCCTTCGCTTAGACTTCACAAGCTAAAAGGTAGTTTATCTGATTTGTATTCTGTTTCTTTAAATATGAAATACAGGATATTGCTGGATTTTATCATTAAAGATGATCAGATCATTCTTATCAACATAGGTGATCATGATGGTTTATATTGACAAATTGAAAATTGACCTTATTAGGTGAGGAGGAGAACCATTCGAAAAAAACTTGCAAATTATTTCCATTAACTATATCTTTGTCCTAAATAGCAAACAAAAATGGAAACACTCATCATCCATGCCGAACAAGACAAACTTGATAAGGTTATTGATTTCTTGAAGTCGATAAAAGTATCATATGAAATTAATAAAGGTAAAGTGAAAAAAGATAAGCCTTATAATCCAGATTTTGTAAAGAAAGTATTGGATACAAAAAATGAAAAGACCATAAGACTTGAACCTGAAAATATATGGCAAAATATTCCTTAGATTTTAAAGAAACGGCCTTGCGAGATCTTTCAAAGATAAAAAGATCAGGTGATAAAGTTTCTTTATATAAAATACAAAAAATAATCTTAGAATTAGCTGAACATCCAAAAGAAGGAGTTGGAAAACCCGAGTTATTAAAATATGAACTTTCTGGTTACTGGAGTCGAAGAATCAACAAAAAGGATAGAATTATTTATGAAATCATTGAAGAGCCTGAGCAATTGGTAGTAATTATTTCAGCACTTGGGCATTATGAGTAGCCTTTCAAGAATGTGTGTGTTTTGTTTAACCCGTTTCTAATCTCGGGTTCAGTTTACCCAATGGTTTCAGAAGAACTATCTTTATACGACGTGGCTATCTTTTTTGGAATAAATATTGCTATATTTACAAAGTATTTCAAGTAAGGATCAACATATTAAGTGAAAAAAGCGTCAAGCATTCTTCAAAATCTCAATGCAAAACAGCAAGAAGCGGTAAAAAGTGAAGCCAAAAGGATTTTAGTGCTTGCTGGTGCAGGATCGGGAAAAACGAAGACCCTGCTTCAAAAAATATCTTATCTCATAGAGGAAAAACATGTAAAACCTACACAAATTTTAGCCATTACTTTTACTAAAAATGCTGCCAATGAAATGGTAGACAGGCTAATCATTGCTGCGGATACTTCTGGTGTCTATGAATCTCTCCTTACTGATAAAAGATTGACAGCTGCTCAAAAAGATAGGGAGCGTATCGTGTGGCAACGCAAATTTAAATGGATAAGTGGTCTTACTGTCAAAACTTTTCATGCTTAAAGACAAACTTTATTTGATAAAAGAAAAAGGCAATGAGTCAAGTTTTTTGCAAGAGATACCTGATACATTCACAGTCAAAACAAGTACACCCATAAAATCAATGGTCGAGGAAGTGATCACGTGCCACAAATGTTTTAGTAGATTAGAGCGACTGTGGATAGTGTGTCCTTATTGTCAAGCTAAAGTGAGGGTAAAAAGAGGAAAAAAACTTTGAAAACTCACATCAAAAACTATATCCTTAAGGTTTGAATTGTGGTTTAAAATCAGTTTAAAAGCACTTTTCAAAATTACATAAACTACCATAAAGTCTAAATGTCACAAAAAAAACTGCTCCAACAGGCTGTATATGCGGTAATCGTTGCTTATATTCTGTTTTCATTTTATATTAACTTCTAGCTTAGTATTGCGGTTTCTTGCAATCGGAGATTACAAGGCCATTAACATGGGCCTTTTTATTGGCGTTGTATTCTTTGAATGCAACCTAGTGAAGCGACACATTATTTTTTCTACTGCTAAAAATCCTAAATTATTTTTAACAATAAAATATTCAAGAATAATTCTCCAAATGAATTTGGCGGACCATAAGCATTGGTGTTGCGCTTTAGGGTTTTGATCTATAATTTGTGGTAAGCCTGATTTGCTTGATGATAAATTTGATACCGCTACCAATCCATCTGTCATCATTGAGATTTTGTCAAAGTCTACTAGAGACTATGACAAAGGCCAGAAGTTTACACTTTATCGAGACATTGATTCTTTGCAAGAATATATACTCATTGATTCAGAATCCATAAGGATTGAAAAATACGTCCGAAATCAAGATGAAAGTTGGATCTTCAGGGATTATAAATCTACCCATGAAAAATTTTCAATAGAAACAATCCAAGAAGAGCTGCTAATTGCTGAAATTTATATGGATGCTTTTGATTAGGATTTTGCTTCTCTTAAATTAACGTGAATAATGGATAAAAAAATAGCATAAAAAAGCGAACATAAGAAAAATATTGTATATATTAGTGGTTCAAAATCATTAAATAATAACAAATATTAGACTTATGTTCGAGGA